>JAHFTB010000030.1:0-23881 GCA_023269545.1 Verrucomicrobiota bacterium
AGATTCGCGGGGGAATCCGACCGTGGAGGTGGATGTCGTATTATCCGGAGGGGCGATAGGCCGGGCCGCAGTACCGAGTGGAGCTAGCACTGGCGAGCATGAGGCTTGGGAGTTGCGTGATGGAGATAAAAAACGCTACCTTGGCAAGGGGGTCCAAAAAGCAGTTCGCAATGTAACCCATCTTCTCGCGTCTGCAATTCAAGGGATGGATGCCTTGGATCAGGTGGGAGTGGATAAGCGCATGCGGGCCATTGATGGAACTGCCAATAAAGCCAAGATAGGAGCCAATGCGATTTTGGGGGTTTCTCTCGCTGTAGCAAAGGCGGCAGCCTTACAGCTTGGTATTCCACTTTACAAGTATCTGGGTGGACCCAATGCAAAGGTCCTTCCTGTTCCGATGATGAACATTCTCAATGGAGGAGCGCATTCGGATGCCCCGATCGATTTTCAAGAATTTATGATTATGCCCAAGGGAGTGGCTAGTTTTTCAGAAGCCCTCCGGGCAGGCACGGAAATTTTCCACGCCCTGAAAAGCGAATTAAAGTCCCGCGGCCTTTCCACCGCAGTGGGCGATGAAGGAGGATTTGCCCCTAACCTCTCTTCGGCTAAAGATGCCTTGGATGCTATCGAAAAATCAGTGGGGAATGCAGGTTATACTTTCGGTAAGGAAATTTTCATTGCTTTGGATGTGGCCTCCAGCGAGTTTTACGATGCAGTTTCCAAGCAATATATTTTTAAGAAATCAGACCAGTCTCAGCGTTCCGCTCAGGAACTGATTGCCTACTATCAACAACTTTGCTCGGACTATCCCATTATCTCTATTGAAGATGGTTGTGCTGAAAACGATTGGGAAGGCTGGAAATTGCTGACTGATGCATTAGGTGACAAAGTTCAGCTAGTGGGAGATGATCTTTTTGTCACCAATGTGGATTTTCTCCGTAAAGGGATCGAACGAGGAGTTGCTAATTCTATTCTAATAAAGGTGAACCAAATCGGCACTCTTACTGAGACTCTCGATACTATCGAATTAGCTCGGGAAAATAGATACACCTCCGTAATTAGTCACCGGTCTGGCGAAACTGAGGACACTACCATCGCAGACATTGCCGTTGCAACTAATGCGGGACAAATCAAAACCGGATCGCTTTCCCGCACCGATCGTGTGGCAAAATATAACCAGCTCCTCCGTATTGAAGAAGAATTGGGAGATGAGGCCTTATACGGTGGGAAAATACGCTAAGATGATCTAATGCCATGAGGTCGACTGTACGCCGTCAACGCCATGTCGAGCGTTTGCATACGGTCAATCGGTTTTTGACCCTCGCCATCGTGGGAGTGATGTTAGGAGCAATATGTATTTCATTCATCCCTATTTTAAATAAAACAAGGGAACTCGACGAGACCTTGAGAATGAAAAAACAAGAATTGCAGACGGAAATTCTACTTCAAAAAAAGCGGACACGGGAGGTCCATCTCTTACAATCCGATCCTATTTATTTGGAAACCATTGCTCGCGACAAACTGGACCTGATGAAACCGGGAGAAACCATTTTCCGTCTCGATGGTAAGAAATAACGATCAAAAATCATCACTGGGAACAAAACTAGAAACTCTCGAAACGGGATTTATGATCGAAGACCTCCAATTAATTGATACCTCCGGACTTGCCACACGTTTAGGTGAGTTGCGGAGGTTTCTTTGACTCGCCTGAATTAATTCAGCGTCTAAATAACTTGGAAATAGCAATGGCATCTCCAACGTTCTGGGATCATCGTGAAAAAGCTCAGACCATTGTTCAAAAGGCTTCGGAGTTGCGTTCCAAATTAGGACCGCTAAATGCCCTTCAAAAACAATTGGAAGATTTGGAACTTCTTAAAGAGCTGGCAGCTGAAGAAACGTCCGAAGAATCGCAGGCATATGCGTTCAAAGAAGTCAACGAGGAATATCAACGGCTGTTGGAAGACATTTCGCGCTTTGAACTCCTTCAATTTCTTTCCGGAGAATTTGATCAAAGTCCGGCTTTTTTAACTGTCCATGCCGGAGCTGGCGGCACGGAGTCCTGTGATTGGGCGCGCATGCTTTTACGCATGTATACCCGGTGGATGGAACGGAATTCCATGGGATATGAGGAAATCGACTTTCAGGAAGCGGAGGGAGGTATCAAATATGCCACTTTACGGGTCACTGGGAATTATGCCTATGGATACCTTCAGACCGAGCGAGGGGTACATCGGTTGGTCCGTATTTCACCTTTTGATGCCAATAAGCGTCGCCACACCTCTTTTGCCAGTATCGATGTGGTACCCGAAATTGAAGATGCTCCGATTTCCATTGAAGAACGAGATCTGAAACTGGATACCTATCGAAGCGGTGGAAAAGGAGGGCAAAATGTGAACAAAGTGGAGACAGCCGTACGCATCACACACATTCCCACTGGCATCGTGGTCGCCTGCCAAAATGAGAGGAGTCAGCTCAAAAATCGCCATATGGCGATGAAAATGCTTAAAGCCAAACTCTATCAGCTGGAAGCAGATAAAAAACAGGCTGAAATTGACCGGCAATATGGAGAAAAGGGAGATATCGCTTGGGGAAATCAAATCCGTTCTTATGTGTTTCAGCCTTATCAACTCGTGAAAGACTTGCGCACGGGTGTGCACACAAGCAATGTACAGGACGTGATGGATGGAGCAATCCAGCCTTTCATTGAAGGCAAGCTGAGAGGCCTGACATATAAAAAGAATCCTTCGGAATCCGAAGAAATTTAGAGCATTTTGCATTTATGTATTCACATCACTCTTAAATGAAGATGCCTTAGGCGCCTAACCGCCCTAATAAAGACCCAGTTCCTGGACGGCATACGTGGGGAACAACGTTGCTTCTTACGGAGTGGGTACGTAACGGCAGATTATAATTTACTATGACTCCCCAAATATTAGGCGACCTAATTCGATGACTTTTTATTATTTTTATGCAAATTTCTTTTAGCCATACTTTTATCAATATCTGCATCCTTTGTGATCCTCAGCAATAGACTTATACTTTGTGGGAGTCTAAGAGATGAAGAGATCTGCTGATCTATAAGCTGATTAAGCACCACTGCGTGCAATTTTTTATTTGGCGCAAGCTGGTTCATTCCATGTTTTTTATTGCATTGAACACCCAATTCACTGAGAAGTATTGGAGCGCCTATCGCATTCAATTTTTCCATTCGAGATGCCCTCATCTTCTTCAATTTTCTTAACATTACATTTGCATGATTTGCCAGCTCTTCGGCTTCCAGAATCACTCCTTTTTTTACAATCTTTCCATCCTCGGATTTAGTAGAAAGAAGTTTCTCTTGTAAAGAAGCACGTAGTTCCTGATTTTGTTCTGAATCAGACTCCCCTATGTCTGCATTTATACAATCGCAAATTTGATCAGATATCTTGGAAAACTTTTTCTCGTTAGCTGTCTCTTTTTGTTGCTTGGATGGCAGACTCGGCTTTAGAGAATCATGACTGTTTCTTTCGAAAAAGATTATCTTTTTGAGTTCTTGATAGTTAAAATCTATTTTAGGTTTATCGTTATGTAGAAGCTCATTGTTTCTTTCCTTTTCCCAGGCTTTTATATTCTTTAATAGATATTCGTCAAAGCACTCTGATCTAATAGATTTTTCTTTTTTGATAGATAGGCCTTCTGTGTCATCTTCAACATCTTCAACATCTTCAACATCTTCAACATCTTTAACATCTTCTGGCGCCTTGAGATTCTCGAGCTCTTTATTCATCAATTCGTATGCCATATCCACACGATTTGTCTGTAGGTGCTTTACTTCTTCGAATTTTTTGGCAGAATCGATCTTGCTCTGAAGATTTTCTAGTAAAGAATTCAAGTGTATCTTATCTTGAGATAAGACTAATGGCCTTTCGGTCGTATGCGAAACGAAAGTTTGATCATATATATGCTGCCGTATAGCATTCCTTATCGTCTTGTTTTCTGGATCCCGCCAACCCTTTTTCAGCTGATCGTTTATCTGATCTGCGAGCTTACTCGGATTGGAAAAGGATATTTGATTTTCAGGGGAGAGAGTCTCGTTTTTTTTCTTCTTCCAGTCTATTAATAGCATTCTCATTTGTTGCAGATCTCCTTCAAAAGAAGGGAATTTATCCAAAATCTCTTTTCTTAAACTACTAAATGCTTCACTCTGTTCAAGATTATCTGCATCCAACTGTCTTCCGGTCGTATTTTTAACTAGGATTTTCTCAATTATTTCATTACATTCTACTTCATTTAGTTCTGTCAAATTCTTGCCAGCAGTAATAAATTTTTCAATAATACCTGCGATCTCCTCCGGATCGGAAAAGTATAGTTTTTCGGTAGTGATAGTGATTGGAGTTTCATTTAATCCTTGAGCTTTTCGAGCTTCATTTAACTCTTGAGATTTATTTATCTCTCTCTTGCTGAGAAGTAACATTTTTTGAATTTCATATCTTAATATTCCAGGTGTTTTCAGCGGCAATTTTTTCAGTAAAGCTTTTTGCTTTTCATATAAATGTAGAAGATACTTTACATCGCTTAGCGCATATCTCTTCGCTTTTGCTGGAAGCTCAGATGGAGATCCCCAGTCCCGTTTTTGAAATTCTTCTTTCCCCGGCGCAAGATCCTCTGCGTCTGGTAGAAACAGGGCCACATTATCCTTATATGATAACTGATTAAGTCCAGCTACCCTCGCAGCGGTCTCTGTATTCCAAATCTTATCGGGCCAGCTATTGCTAATCTTAGAAATGTCCGAAATATCTCTTCCCTGTCCACCATGAAATAAGACCCTTTCTTTAAAGATAATATTTATAATATCTATGAAAGTTTTTTTATAGGATTTATTATATAACATATCGCGGGTTGCGTCTATTAACGAGAGACATTCATCATTAATAGCCCATCCAATTTGTATCTTAGCTAACTTCCCATCCAGATCAGTCTCTGTATCGACTGCAAAGGCTTTACTATTACATGCAAGTAATTTTTCTTGAAGCTTTTTGAGTTCTTCAGTGGTTTGAATTAATTGGATGTCCTCATCAGGAATGGAAATATTATTTATCGCAATATCAAAGAATCTTCCGAGATAATTATCATCAAAATTATCATCAAAAACTCTGGGAGATGGGGATGGTACCTGCTGGATGATATTATCCTGATACGCTAGAGATGTACTTTTATTCGCTGGGATGTTGGCGGGTCTTTGCTGTTTAATTTTGGTTGAGTCCATTAGATTAATTTACAGTTCAGATGATTTGCAGATAGGCTACTTGCCCACCCAATGTTTTCATTTAAAAAATCATCGTACTCTCAACCCATTGCACGCTTCGGATAACTACGCGGAATCAGAGTTTGCCACCCGCTAAGATGTGTCAAAATCGTGGACCACTATATCAGTAAAAGGAGAATGCGCGACTATCACTCGAGAACGACATTTAGATCCAGAGTCCAATGACAGAGGGAGGAGCTTACGCAAAAGCCATAACGGAGGAAGGGAATATGAGTTGTGAGAAAGATAATGCTCTAAAAATTTAGAGAAATGCAAAGACTAGGCTTGCAGCTTTGGACTGAATATTGCATTGGGGGAGAGGAATATGAGAATGCTATCTATTTGCCTTGCTTTGGCTTTTGTCATGGGAGCATGTAGTCGTTCGGATCGTCTGGGCATAAAAGTGGGATTGAATGCGGAGTTGACGGGAGAAAATCCGGCACTTGGGGCTTCTTGTAAAAATGCTGCTTCCCTCTTTGTGGATCAAGTGAATGCATCCGGAGGCATTCCAGTGGGCAACCAAAGATTGCCCATCCAGTTGATTGTTGGAGACAATGGTGGCAAACCAGATCGAGCCGCATCCGTCGCTCAAAAGCTGATTGCCCAAGACAATGTACTGGCAATGGTGGGTCCCAACGCGAGTGCTTGTGCTATTCCCGCATCGGAAATTGCTGAAAGTTTGCAATGTCTCATGGTTTCTCCATGGTCCACCAATCCCAAAACCACGAAGACGGCAAACGGGGATTCGAAGAAATACGTCTTTCGCGCCTGTTTTACAGATCCTTTCGAAGCGAGCGTACTTGCTAAATTTGCCTTCGATAATCTCAAGGCAAGGCGAGTGGCAATTCTCTACGACGTAGCTTCTGAAGCGCCTCATACCCAGGCTACCCTCTTTCGGAAAAATTTTGAAAAAATAGGCGGTACGGTGGCAGCATTTGAAACCTATGCCACCGGGGACCGCGACTTTTCAGCCCAGCTGACTAAAATTAAAGCCAGTCAGCCGGATCTGATCTTTTTGCCAGCATATTATAATGACGCTGCCCTCATTGCGCAGCAAGCTCGACAGCTGGGTTTAAATCAACAGTTTTTGGGAAGTGATGCGTGGAGTACGCCCGAAATTATTCGGCTTGCCGGTAAAAACATTGAGGGCTCTTATTTCTGTAATCATTATTCCACAGAAATTGTCACGCCTGCCGCACAGAAATTTATGTCCGAATATACCGCTAAATTCGGACATCAACCAGATGATGTTGCCGCCCTGACGTACGATACTTTTCAGCTCCTCGCAAAAGCGATTGGCGTTGCTGGAAAAGCGGACCGTTCAGCCATTTGCGATGCTTTCTCTCAAATTCGAGACTACCAAGGAGTCACTGCTTCCATTCAGTTCAAACCGGGCTCGGGAGATCCTGTGAAAAGCGCTGTCATTCTGCGCATCCAAAATGGAAAATTTATGTGGGTATGTAATGCTCAGCCGTAAAATTTTTTTAAAATATATATTTTCGGCACCATATTTGCTAGCACCTGTTGGCAGATGAAATTGGTAACTTTTTTTCTCTGTGGAATCCTGGCATTTTTTATAAGTGGATGCGGTCGTTCAGAGTGTTCTGGAATCAAAATCGGATTGAATGTGGAGTTGACAGGGGAATCCCCAGCAGTTGGGGCTTCCTGTAAAAATGCTGCCTCCCTTTTTGTTGAGCAAGTTAATGCAACCGGGGGAATCCAGGTGGGCGACAAAAAAATTCCGCTTCAATTGCTTGTGGGAGACAATGCTGACAAGCCAGATCAAGCCGTATCTGTTGCCCAAAGGCTGATCGGCGGAGATCATGTATTAGCAATGGTAGGGCCCAATGTCAGTGCCTGTGCCATCCCTGCTTCAGAAATTGCTGAAAGTTTGCAGTGTCTCATGATTTCTCCGTGGTCTACTAATCCCAAGACTACGAGAACGGATACCGGGGCTTCGAAGCGATATGTTTTTCGTGCCTGTTTTACGGAGCGTTTTGAAGTGAATGCTCTTACGAATTTTGCTTTCGCCACTTTGAAAGCGAAGCGAGTGGCCATTCTTTACGATGTAGCCTCTGAACACCCTAATACTGTGGCGACACTTTTCCGGGAGGTTTTTAAGAAAAGAGGGGGTACGATTACGGCTTTTGAAACCTATACGACCGGCGATCGTGATTTTTCGGCTCAATTGACTAAGATCAAAGCCAGTCAGCCCGATTTGATTCTCCTTCCAGCATACTATAACGACGTCGCGCTCATTACACAACAGGCTCGCCAGCTAGGCTTGAACCAGCAGCTACTGGGCTCCGATGCTTGGAGTACGCCTGAAATTATCAAGCTTGCTGGAAAGAATGTTGAAGGAGCCTATTTCAGTAATCACTATTCCACACAACTGGCTACGCCTATTGCGCGGAAGTTTATGTCTGAATATACTGCTCAATTTGGACAAGAGCCCGATGATATTGCTGCTCTGACCTATGATACTTTCCATCTGCTGGCCGAAGCTATTCAAACTGCTGGAAAATTGGATCGTTCAGCAGTCCGTGATGCTTTTTCCAAAATTCGTGATTATGAAGGAATCACCGGTTCCCTGCATTTTGAACCAGGTTCAGGAGATCCCGTTAAGAGTGTAGTCATACTGCGCATTCAAAATGGGAAGTTTGTCTGGGTTACCAATGTGAAGCCTTAAAAATTCTTGCAAAAATGGGGTGGAGTATGCAGACATTCCATATAGCGAAGCAAGTATCAAATGAGTGGGCATACTCTCTGATTCAAAATAGCATGGGCGATCCTGTACAAATGACTTCCGGCTCGTTATCCTATTTTTTTGGGGTCGGAAGTTCACTGGACATGCGTGAATGACAGAATATATCCTCCAACAAGGCATCAATGCCATCCAACTGGGATCTATTTATGCATTGATTGCCCTGGGCTATAGTCTGGTGTACGGCGTCCTGACCATGATCAACTTTGCGCACGGTGATGTTTTTATGGTGGGAGCATTTTTGTGTTTGTTTTTGGCTCTCTCTTTGCCTGTGCCATTCGTGGTCATTTTGATCCTAGTGATGGTCGGTACGGCGGCATTGGGAGGTTTGATCGAACGGTTTGCTTATCGTCCTTTACGTTCTGCACCTCGTGTTTCTGCAATCATTACTGCTTTAGGCTGTGGTCTGATTTTAGAGAATACGATGCTCAGTTTTTATCCCTATCCGAAGGCGATGCCTCCTTTGATCAAGGTGTCTGTTTTCTCAATTGGAGGGATCAGTTTTTCCTCTCTTCAAATTCTGATCGTCCTGGTATCGATGGGGCTCATGCTGGTGCTGGATTTTGTGGTACGTAAGACGCCTTTTGGAATGGCAATGCGTGCGGTTTCTTTTGATGTGACAACCGTTCCCTTGATGGGCATTTCCTCCAATCGCATCATTTGTTTGACCTTTATGTTGGGTGCGGCATTGGGGGGTGCGGCAGGCGTGCTTTATAGTGCGGCTTATCCTGTGGTCAGTGCAACGATGGGAGTTTTGGTGGGATGGAAAGCGTTTGTAGCTGCGGTGGTGGGTGGAATTGGCAATTTGAGGGGAGCAGTGATAGGTGCTTATATTTTGGGGGCTGTGGAGGTGATGACGGTGGCCTTTCTTCCTTCTACGTATCGCGATTTAATTGTTTATTCGCTACTTCTCGTAATTCTTGTGTTTAAGCCCTATGGCCTTCTTGGCCATCCTCCTCATCAGAAGGTATGAACCACCGTTTTCTTTCACCCTCCGGGAGGAGTATGTTAATTTTGGTAGTTCTTGGTTTTTTTGTGGCGCTTCTTGCCCCTCAGCTGGGTTGGATCAATTCCTATGTTGAGCATGTTTTAATTATGGTTGGCGTGAATGTCATTCTTTGCGCGAGCTTAAATTTGGTGAATGGTTATATGGGGGAATTTTCCATAGGGCATGCGGGTTTTATGAGCTTGGGCGCCTATACCTCCGCAATCGTTACCACGAAGATTTTGCCCAGCTTGCCAGGGCCTGCCGTTTTTTTACCCGCTATTGTGGCGGGAGGAATTGTGGCAGCTGTAATCGGATTTTTTCTCGCTCTCCTCTCTTTTAATACCAGAGGGGATTATCTGGCCATTATCACTCTCGCATTTTTGATGATTGTAAAATCGGGTTTTGAAAACCTGCCATTTGTCGGAGGCCCCAGAGGAGTGTTGGGGATTCGGCATCTGACCACCTTGGGGTGGACGTTTGCGTGTGTGGTGATCACTCTCTGGTCTATTCGGAATCTCATTTATTCCAAATTCGGACGGGCTGTAGTGGCGATCCGCGAAGATGAAATAGCAGCAAATGCTATGGCGGTACGAACACGAGAAGCAAAAATTCTCGCATTTGTTGTGTCTTCGTTCTTTGCAGGTATTGCAGGCGCCCTCTTTGCTCATCAGATTTTATTCATTAATCCATCGACTTTCGATATTGTGAAATCCACCGAGATTTTGGTCATGGTTTATCTGGGCGGAATTGGGTCACTTTCAGGCTCTCTGCTTGGTGCGGTGATCTTTACGTTTCTCTCGGAAATCCTCCAACCGCTCGGCACTTGGAGGATGGTCATTTTATCGCTTCTGCTAGTTCTACTCATGCTATTCCGTCCCAAAGGGATCTTTGGAATGCGCGAATTGAAAATTTTTATTCCTAGGAGGGAATGGAAAGAAAAATGACGTCACTTTTAGAACTTCAAGGAGTGACTAAACGTTTCGGTGGCCTTGCGGCCGTTACCGATTGTTCGCTTAAGGTGTTTGAGGGGAAGACTCATGGAGTGATTGGTCCCAACGGTGCGGGTAAGACCACCGTATTCAATCTCATCACGGGCATTTATTGTCCCACCAAAGGAAAAATTTTATTTCATGAAAAGAATATCACGGGTTTGAGACCCAACCAAATTGCACAGCGAGGAATCGGGCGCACGTTCCAAAATATTCGACTTTTTAAAGATCTGACCGTTTTGGACAATGTCAGAATCGCGTTTGACACCCATTTGTGTTATACCGCTTGGGAAGCTCTGCTTTCTTTCGGAAGAGCTCGCAAGGGAGAAGCGGATTCCTTGTGCGAAAGCAGGGAACTCTTGCGGAAACTAGAATTGGAGCGTTACGAGCACACTGTGGCAAGACATCTTCCCTATGGATTTCAGCGGCGATTGGAAATTGCCCGTGCCCTAGCTCTGCGTCCTGCCATTCTGCTCTTGGATGAGCCTGCTGCAGGGATGAATCCAGTCGAAACAGAACGGTTAGGAGAATTTCTCCAGTGGATGCGAGACGCCTTCCGAGTCACGATTCTGCTCATTGAGCACCACATGAAGCTCGTGATGAAAATTTGTGATAGTATTACGGTGTTGGATTTTGGGGTGACCATTGCTGAGGGAACCGCAGAAGAAGTTCGCTCCAATCATCGAGTGATTGAGGCTTATTTGGGAGAGGATGGAAAATATGAGTGAGGTCGTACTGTGGGTACATGACTTGGAAGTTTGGTACGACGACATTCAAGCTGTAAGGAGTATTTCCTTTGAAGTTCGGCGTGGTGAAATTTTTTCCCTTATCGGAGGAAACGGAGCCGGAAAGACATCCACTCTTCGAGCCATTTCAGGTATTTGTAAGTTTCGTGGTGATATCTCATTCATGGGAAAGAACCTCGTAGGAATTCCAGCTGAAGCCATTGTTGCTCGAGGCTTGGCTCACGTGCCGGAGGGGCGAGGAATCTTTGGAAATCTGACAGTATCGGAAAATCTTCGATTAGGAGCATGGGTTCGAAAGGATCGCCAAGCCGTTGCAGCAGATCTTGAACGTGTGATGAAAATTTTTCCGCGCTTGCAGGAAAGACTTCAACAGCAGGCAGGTACATTGTCTGGCGGTGAACAACAAATGCTTGCCTTGGGGCGAGCCATCATGAGCGGACCTCAAATGCTGCTTTTGGATGAACCTTCAATGGGAATAGCTCCCTTGCTGGTAAGAGAAATTTATCGGGTGCTCGCGGAAATCAATCGCATGGGGGTTTCCATCCTCTTGGTAGAACAAAATGCTAATCTTGCTCTTCGAATAGCAAATCGCGCCGGCTTATTGGAAACCGGACAGCTTGTATTGACAGGATCCGGCGAGGAATTATTAGGCGCGCCACGTATCCAAGAAGTTTATCTTGGTGCTTGATAGAGCAGGTGGTTTCCGCGCAGAAATTCACGTGCAACTATTTGTGGTGTAGAACTGTATCTTAGGCTCTCTTTGGAGGCTCGTTTGATAGTCATTTTATTAAGACACTTGCGTAAAGGCTGTAGCAGAGAAACTCTCTTAGTTTTTCTTTTCTGTGCCAGCCTGTTTACTGATGGCATCACAAAGTAAATCAATGATTTCCTGCTGATAGGGATGTTCATTCGAGCAATTTTCGCAATATCCATGGGGGATTTTTTCCTCATTTTTCTGATCTGGCGGTACTCCATCTTTAATTAAAGTATCAATTAATTCATAACCATCTTGATGGAAAAATATTGTTTGAATTACCATACAGTGCCATATGCAGTATTCCGTCTCCAGTATTATTAATATCTTTTATATTTGCACCATTCGAAATAAGGCATTCCGCTCACTCAATTATTTTATTTATACCAGCGAAATGCAATGGTCCATACCCGTATTGATAACATCAATTTACATTTTCCTCATTATAAATAAATAATTTAAATAATTGACGTAATTGAATGACTTCATTCTCATCACCACATGCATGGCATGATATCACAATTAAAGATAATGGAGTGAGATTTGCTATGTCTTTGCTATTTACCTTAAAATCATTATCAATCACTAATTTAGTCATTTCCATTTTATTTGTTGTTTTGCTATATAGGATGCATTGAAAGATATCATACATAGTAAGGTTTTTTGTTTTTAATAAAAATTCTGCGTGCTTCTTTTTTCCTTCTTTTAAAGAAGAGATAAAGGTTGCAAAAAATTCGCCTTTGGTTTGGAAAGATGTACTAGTTCAGTACTTCGATCTCCTCTTTCCACTAGCTCTATGGCGATTCGTTTGAAGCCGTTGTCAAATCTTCGATTATTTTTATTTTCTTTGGCGTTCACGGCTTTTTTTAGTTTATAGCGGAATTCCTTTAAAACGAGAACGACTGCGCCGTTATTTTCACTCCCACCTTTGTTACAAAAAGGAGCCGTATCTTCAGATATGGCCTCCATTTTGCGCCTCTCCGGAATCAAAAATCCCAGGCTCTAAAGGAATTCCGCTATATCTCCCGTGTCCATTTTTTCGACACCACTTCATATTGAGGAAATTTTTGAAACCTCTCATACTTAATTTATAAGCAACATGCCATAAGCTATTTACTGCCTTTGGTGATCTCATCGGATTCTTAATTGAGCCGAGGAGTTTAGGGTAAACGCAGCATTTCAGGATTTAAAATCCTACCCAAACGCTGGATACTCAAACACATTTTTATCTGAGCAGGTCCTTGTATTCACATGCAATTACCTTATTTCCAGACTATTATCTATACATCTTCCCTCAAACATCATGCTCAGGCAAATTTTCCCGACAGTTAAAAAAAGACATGCATTGCAATATAATGCGATATTTATATATAAATATCTTATTAATTTACTTTAACTATTATTTGCAATGGGCGACATCATGGAGCTAATTGAGCATGTTATGATCACTATCAATAATATATCATCACTAATATCATTACCTACTACACAGCAGTCCGCTGGCAATATTGACAAACCTCAATATAATGACGCAATTAAAGATCCATCGTTTAACAGTCCGAAACGACCTATATTTCCACTGGAGGCCGACAAGGCTGCCGCTTTGGCAAAGCAGATAGCGCAGACTGGCAAATATGATCCACAGGAAATTAAGAAGGCAGTGGACTGGATAGTGGGCAACATATGGAATGACCTCCCCGAAGAGGGACGGCAAGTAATAGCATACATTAGAACTGGATTAATATCTTCGCCGCCATCTTCTCCGGCTGAAATGGAGCATCTGCTAAATTTATTAGCACACTATTGCAATCCTATTAAATACCCTAATCCAAAGGGAAATCCTGCCGGAGCAGATCCTGGGGTTACAGGAAATATTACTCTAGCATCCCGCTTGGCACAAAGGGTATAAAATACTCTTGATGGCTTTCTGCGGGATGATTGCAAGATCACTGTTGCTCCGGCAATTTAATGGTGCCAACAAATTTCTGTCTTTACGAAAGGAATTTCATAAAATAGCACTTCTTTAAGTTGCCGGAGTAATCCGCCTCTTCGAAAAATTAATCGGAAAACGGAGCTGAATATTTAGTCGAAAGGTTTTAAAGTAGGAGGAAATCATTGACCTGCTCCATTGATGCGCTTTTCTGTTACAACCACCCTGACCGAGGGTTTTAATTCTAAAATGGGAATAGGGTAATAGGAAAACGGGTTTCTTCAAAAGAAGCGCAAAGAGGAGGATTTTTGATTTTAGAACGGACAGAGCACAGGCTCTTGATTGAGAGCTTGGCTCCAGTGGTAGGATTCGAACCTACGACCAACCGGTTAACAGCCGGTCGCTCTACCGCTGAGCTACACTGGAAAAGGACAAGCGAACATCCAAGCTCCAGCTGCCCTGATGCGCAAGGAATTTTTCTGCTAAAATATTTTTCGAAGGTATTATCGGCTGCGGGATTCATGAGGAGTTGGTAAAAGCATTTGAACGACAGCCATTTCGTCATCGCTATTTTATAGTCTATTTCCAAAATGGACTGATGGGTGGGACGAGCCCAATTGGGAGATTGGCTCAGATCTGCAAATCGATGGCTATAAGTTCCGTATCCATAGGCCAGGCACAATTGATCGGCGATGAGTATCGGAATCAGCCCTTGGTACACTAGCCCTGCTTGGAAATAAAATGAGAGGGTATTGTGATAGGAGGGGGCGTAGGTGAACATGCTGAAAAAGTATAATCCCTTTTCAGAAAGGTGATATTGAGAAGCGGGATGTCTATTGCTTGCGTGCTGGGAAATACGGGGGTCAGAGGGAACTCGGAAGAGCTGTTGATCAGCCTGCCAATAAAATCCATATCGGCCACGATGGTCCTTCCCTATCGGGTCATCCGGACGCGCACCGTACCAATATCCTCCAAAAACATACTTGCCCGGAAGCTGATGAGAGGGGCCGATTTTTGGAGTCACTCCGGTTTCTGCAATGACAAATAAGCTATTGGGATCTCTAGGGTTCTGCGATCCCCGGAAGTCCATGCCATGGTTCCGGGTCAGGGTGGACCCAGGTATCGCCATATAAAGTCCCGCTTGAGCATAAGTCCAGTCAGTGGGGTTAATTTGGGTATATCCGCCCCAGGCTACATAACTGCTCGTCCAAGGGATATTGGCACCCAAGCCTTTGGCGGTGTAAATTGCATAATTGGTGAGGAGCTTGGAAAGAGGTTGTTGCAGAAAAATATCATAGGGGTTTTGCCAACCGCCTGAAATGGTCAGCAAGTTTGGCACTCCCAAAAGTTCGGGTGTGACGTATGTCCAATAGAAAGGTCTTAAGCGAAAGTATTTTCCCCCTTCAATGTGACTGGGTTGAAAGGAGCGTGTAGCCCCGACAAAACTGTTTGGGTTTTGTCCTTCGCGCCAACGCACACCCCCTGTAAGTGTCAGCCCCTTGAGGTTTTTCGTCAGAAAACCAAGGTCGTAGGTTCCTGTCAACCGTATCTCTTGATCCCAAGCGGCTCCGGTAGATTTTCCTCCCGCTACGTTTCCATAGAAAAATCCTCTATAAACGCCTTGGATCCGAAGGCCTGTGTACTCGTTGAAAAGGTGAGCGATAGGTCCGACGAGGGGTGGGATGTCAGTAAAAGATTTCCATTCTAAAAAATTAGCTGCAGTCCATTCAGTAGGGGGTGCGGCATGACAAAGAATTGAACTGGCAAGCCATATGCCTGTTGCAGCCTTTAGTCCGATGTCAATGAGATGCACTTTTCATACAAATTCCGCTATATTCTTTCGAGAAGAATACGGCAATAATTATCTTTTATATGATTGCATGTCAGAATGTTGCGAAGATTGCAAATCCTAAGACATTTGCATTTTTCTGTGTGTTGTCAGCTGCGGGATTGATCAATAATTGATAAAATGGTCTGAAATTCAACCATTTTGTCAGTGCCATATTATAATCAATTTCCACCATGGATTGATTCGTGGCGTATGGCAAATGTTTGGAACGATTGATATTTGCATACTGATCACTGTAACTTCCATAACCATAGACGATTCCGAGTTTATCGTGATCTCGCGTAGGAATGAGCCCTTCATAAACTAGCCCGGATTGAAAATAGAAAGACAGTGTATTATTATACGGAGGAGCATAGGTGAACATACTGAAGAAGTATAAACCTTTTTCAGATAAGGGGGCCGGGGAAGACGTGGATACTGTGGATTGAGTGCCTAGTATTTCGTGGATCACCGTGCTATCAGAGGGTACTCGATAAAGTTGCTGATCTGCTTGCCAATAAAATCCATATTGGCCTTGTTGAGGAGTCCCTCCCCAAGAAGTGTTTTGAATTCCGAACCAATAACTGCCGAAGGCATATTTACCGGCTAGCTGGGAAGGACCTATCGAAGGGGTGAATCCAGTTTCCACCAGTGCATAGAGACTGTCCGGTTGTCCCGGTACATGATGGCCAGCAAAATATAGACCGTGATTGTGGTTAGCGGGCGCATTAGGAATTGCCATGTAGAGCCCTGTTTGGAAATAATACCAATGAGTGGGCTTGATTTTCATATATCCACCCCATCCCGCATAGCTGGTGGTCCAAGGGATATTGGCTGATAATCCCTTTGCGGACTCGAGCGTATTGTTAGTAAATAGCTTGGAAAGAGGTTGTTGAAGGAAGGTGTCGTGAGGGTTTTCCCAGCCGCCGGATATTGTAAGAAATTCTTTTATCCCGAAAAGGCGCGGGGTAGTATATGTGAAGTATAGCCGCATAGCACGGAAGTACTTTCCGCTTTCAATATTGCTAGGTTGAAATAAATTTGTGGCGCCCACAAAGCCATTAGGATTTTGTCCTTCGCGCAAACGGATATCTCCGTTTAACGTCAAGCCTTTCAAGGTATTATTAAGAAATCCAAAATCGTAGATAGCGGAAAGCTTCAATTCCTGATCGCAAGCAGCTCCCATATTTTTCCCCCCTGCCACATTTCCGTAGAAAAAGCTTTTGGAAAGCCCTTTGATAGTGAGCCCGGTGTGGGCTTTAATGAATTTTACGGAAGGTCCTAATATTGGTGGTTGGTCATAAAAGGATGACCATCCGAGATTCTCGGATTTATCTGTGATTGGAGATGCTTTTATTTTTGGGACAGCACCGTAAAAAACCGAAGTGGTCAGTAATATACCAATCGGGCGTGTGAAAATGGCCTCGATCCGCCTCTGCTTCTTCAATCGAAGATTTGGAGTCATATAAATATGGGCTAAAGGTTGGCGGCATAAAATACATGACTAACTAAGTCGTCATTTGAAATAAATGAGCTTTTCTTACCCAAAAATGTCGATTGATTTTTAAAATTTCCGAGATCCTACTTAAGTTTTTTCCAAAAATAGATCGACTTTTGAGAAGCGAGAATCCAAGCGTATTTGCTGATTGCATAGGCTCCAACAAAAAAGCCATCCTACGCTAGCGTAGGATGGCTTTGCTGTGAGAGTTAGATATGAAATTTAGGGAGTAGGGGCTGCTGCGACTTCTGCATCGCGTTCTTGCATAGCAGCTTTGCGGCTGAGCTTGATACGACCTTTATCGTCGATTCCAATGCATTTTACCCAAATGCTGTCTCCGACGGAGAGAACATCCTCTACTTTTTTCACTCGAAAATCTGCGAGTTCGGAAATATGGACGAGTCCGTCTTTACCTGGGAGCAGTTCGACAAAGGCACCGAATTCCTTAATGGAAACGACTCTGCCATGATAAAGATCTCCCACAGTAATTTCCTTGGTCATTCCTTGAATAATATCTTTAGCACGATTGAGGCTTTCTCCATTGCTGGAGTAGATATGTACGGATCCATCGTCTTCGATATTAATTTCAGCTCCGGTTTCCGCCACAATGCCACGGATAGTTTTTCCGCCCGGACCAATTAGCAATCCGATTTTGTCGCTGGGAATTCGGATGGTTTCGATGCGAGGTGCGTAGCGATTTAATTCTGAACGAGGCGCTGAGAGAGTGGCAGCCATGGATTCAAGAATTTTGGTTCTTGCTTCGGTAGCTTTGGCGACGGCTTCGACTAAAATTTCGTGACTGATTCCGGGCAGTTTGAGATCCAGCTGAAATCCGGTGATACCTACGGAGGTTCCACAAAGCTTGAAATCCATGTCTCCGAAATGATCTTCGGAACCGAGGATATCGGTGAGAGTGGTATAACGGGTCAGAGATCCATCATCGGCAAATTCAGTGACCAGACCTACGGAGATGCCTGCTACGGGTCGTTTGATAGGCACGCCGGCTTCCATTAAAGCAAGAGTGCCGCTACATACGGATGCCATGGATGTGGAACCATTGGATTCCATGACTTCGCTACTGATTCGGATAGCGTAGGGGAATTCTACTTCTGACGGAATGACAGGAGCGATGGAACGTTCGGCGAGAGCGCCGTGGCCAATTTCGCGACGGTTGCTGCCGCCGAATCTCCCTGTTTCTCCCACGCTGAAGGGAGGAAAATTATAGTGAAGGATGAAACGTTTCGTGACTTCTCCTCCTCCGTAAGCATCGATGGTTTGAGCTTCGTCAGTGGTGCCCAGGGTGGCTAATGCCAGCGCCTGAGTTTCACCGCGTTGGAAGAGTGCTGATCCATGGGCCCGGGGAATGAGCCCGACCTCAGAGGAAATAGGACGCAATTCATGGAGTCCGCGTCCATCGCAACGTTGCTTCCGATCCAGAATGCTGACTCGGAATGCTTTCTTTTGAAGGTAATCAAATGCTTGTGAAATTTCAAAAGCAGTTGCTTCCGGGTATCTGGCGAGAACCGTATTTTTGACTTCTTCCTTGAGTGCTTCAACCGCTTTTGAGCGTGCCTGCTTTCCGGAAGTATAAATGGCGGCTTCGATACGATCTCCCGCCACCTGATAAGCGATTTCCAGGATGGAATTATCTACGGTGAGGAGAGGAGCGATGCGTTTGGGTTTACCGGCCAAACGCTGAAGTTCTAATTGAGCGTCGACTAAAATGCAGACATGTTCTTGGGCAAAGTGCAGCGCCGCTAGAAATTCTGATTCCGGAAGTTCTTCCGCAGCACCCTCGATCATAATCGCTTTCTTACTGTCCCCCACATAAATGAGGTCGAGATCGCTGTGAACGCGTTCCGCATGCCGAGGATTGACAATAAATTTCCCATTGACTCGCCCTATGCGCACAGCGCCTACGGGGCCGGCAAATGGGATATCGGATACTGTTAAAGCGGCCGATGCTCCATTAATGCTGAGAATGTCGGGATCATTTTCTCCATCCGCACTTAATAAGATGCTGATGATCTGGGTATCATAAAAATACCCCTTGGGAAATAGGGGGCGCAGAGGACGATCAGTCATGCGGGAAGTCAGAGTTTCTTTCTCTGTGGGGCGTCCTTCTCGCTTGAAGTATCCCCCTGGGAATTTACCAGCGGCGGCGGCTTTTTCCCGATAGTCTACGGTGAGAGGAAAGAAATCCTGTCCCTCCTTAAGAGTGGTTGAGGAAACGGCGGAAGCTAATATAATAGTTTCACCGCAGCATACGGTGACGGCACCATCGGCGAGTTTTGCTAACTTGCCTGTTTCAATTGTGATTGTGGTTTCCCCGACTTGGCGGGTGACAGAATGCGACATGAGTCAGTAAGAGTTTGTCCCGAAAAAAACGGGACGGGTATACAGAAGATACTCTGCGTATCGAGAATGAATTTCCAAATAAAGTGAGGAGGCAACTACTTGCGAAGTTGCAGCTTCTCAAGAGCAGCCTGATAGCGTTCCGAAGCAGTGCGCTTCAGATAATCTAACAAGCTGCGACGATCCGCTACGAGTTTCAGCAGGCCTCTTCGAGAGGAGTGATCCTTCGTATGCTTTTTCAGATGTTGTGTTAATTCCAGGATACGCTTCGTGAGAAGTGCTATCTGAACATCAGCGCTACCCGTATCTTTTTCATGGAGCCGAAGTTGGCTTACTTCGAGACTGTCTACTTTGGACATAATCTTCTTATCTTCTTTTGTGTGATATGAATGAAAGAGCATGGCATCGCTTTGACAGCCTGGCAAGAGTGAAAATGGGGCATCTTCGACAATGAGTTCCTTGACTTTTGGATCCAAGAGATGATTCCCTTCTTCTGCGTGAATCGCATGGTACGAACCGCTGCATTTTTTGGTTTGTTGGCTGTGGCTTTAGGGGCTTTTGGGGCGCACTCCCTTCGCGAAGTGCTACAACATAAAGGCACTACAATGATTTGGCAAACCGCGGTAAATTATCAGGCGGTACATGCATTGGGATTATTATGGCTGGGAGGATGGGAGGGAGCTCGCAGTCGGTTAGGACGAATGGTATTTATTTGTTGGATAGTCGGGATAGTGATTTTTTCCGGATCCCTTTATCTCTTGGCTCTGACTGGTCAGAAATGGTTGGGTGCCTTGACTCCCTTCGGTGGCATTGGTTTTTTACTGGGATGGGGGACTCTTTTATTTACAAGATACCGTCCATGAAAGCATTCCATCATTCTCTGATAGTTTCGACCCGAGGAAAAGGGACCTACGAAATCACTGAACAAATTCAAGAAATCGTTCGTAAATCCAAAGTTCAAACAGGAATGGCCACCATATTTATTCGGCATACCAGTGCCAGCTTAGTCATCTACGAAAATGCGGACTTTACAGCTCGTAAGGATTTGCACTCCTACTTTGAACGCCTGGTATCCGAAGATGATCCTTATTTGGTACATGTCTTAGAGGGACCGGATGATTCTACCAGCCACTTGCGCGGAGCATTGACCCGCACGGGAGAAACCATTCCGGTTACCGAGGGCAGGCTGACTTTGGGCACCTGGCAAGGAGTATTTGTTTTTGAACACCGGAAGGCCGCCCACGATAGAACGGTGGATATTGCCGTGTTGGGGATTTAAATGAGATACTTAAGGTATATTTAAAAAACCAGCATAGAAAGCGCGGAGGCGAGTGAGATGATCGGTGGGATGGAATCGTGTCTTCCAAATCTTCGCCGCGTTTTCTCCCATTATTTTAAGTTTTTCTGGTTGCTCGAGTAGTTGAACGATTGTCTGTTGAAATTGGGCGCGGGCTCCGAAGGGAATGGTCATCCCATTAATTCCGTCCTCGATCCATTCCGTGATGCCTCCGCCGCGAAATGCTATGACCGGTTTGCCATAAGCGAGTGCCTGCAGTGCACTAAATCCCAGGGGTTCATTCCAAAGATTGGGCAAAATCACAAAGGTGGCAGCAGCGTAGAGCTGATGCCATTGATCTGGTAAAGGATCTCCTAAAATACGAATTCGGTTGCTTAATCCACGAGTGCGAACATGACGTTCCAGTGCATCTTGTTCTTCTCCTCCACCTGCAAAGACAATTTCCACATCTTCTGGCAAAATGCGAAGCATGCGAACCACGAGCCAGACGCCTTTTTTTTCAAGTAATCCTCCTACATGAAGGAGGTTTCGGCGACGTGGCGTGGAGATCATGCAGAATTTTGGTTCGGCTGCATACAGGGGGAGATGAGAGATTTTATTTTCAGGGATGTGGTTGGCACGAAGATTTTTGGCAAGAGCTTTGGTGGCTACCTGAATGCCCTGCAAGTGATGGAGACTTCTGAGTCGGGTGGCCACTTCTTGATAGCGGATCAAATTTTTCCAGGGGTTGCAGCTGCCGCAACCTTGGAGTGCATGCGCAACCAAACAACTGGGAGAATGCGGACGTTCACAAGGTTGAAAAGGCCGGAATGTGGTCATATTGATTCCGGAGCAATAAAATTCATGGGTATGAATAAAACGAACTGTGGGGCAGAATTGGGGGAGCGTCTCGTCCAGCCAAGGATTTTGAACGCCGTGAAGTTGAATAATATCCGGTTGAAAATCCTCGAGAATAGCTTCTAGCTTTTCTCTGAGGCAAGCGGGAGCCGATTTAGGGGACTGGAGACCATCGAGGATATAGCCGGTGCCACGGAATTCGGAACGAGGCAGACGAGAGTGAACAAGAGCGATGGTTTCACCGGCCTCCTGAAGGCGGGCGGTAATATCGAGCACATATTGGTTCATGCCTCCTCCAATTGGGGCTGCGCAGCTATTAAAAAATAGGATTCTCATGGCAAAGTCGATTCAAGAAGGGACTGTGCGTGAACTACCGCAGAAGCTGCTTTACCTCCTAACATGCGAGCAAGTTCTTCTACGCGATCTTTATTCCGTACTTCGCGAATGACGGAGTGGCTGCGTCCCTCCATGACTTTCTTTTCAACTACAAAGTGGGTGGAGGCCGAGGCAGCTACTTGGGGAAGATGACTGATGCAGAGAACTTGTTTTTTTGCGGCAATATTTTTTATTTTTATTCCCACCATAGTGGCGATTTCGCCCCCAATATTGGAATCGATTTCATCGAAAACCAGGATGGGCACCTGATCTTCCTCGACAAGAGCAGTTTTTAAAGCGAGCAGAATGCGCGAGATTTCTCCGCTCGAAGCGATGGATTTTAAGGGGAGAGAAGGTTCTCCGGGATGAGGAGCAAAGAAAAATTCCGGTTTTTCACCGGCGCTCACTTCAGATAGAGGATGGAGTTGTATGGAAAATTCCGCTTGGCGAAAACCAAGTTCGTGTAATTGGCGCCTGACGATTTCTTCGAGCCTGGGGGCAGCAGCTTGCCGTTGCTGGCTCAGCTTGGCAGCGGCCCGTTCCATGTTCTCTTTTTCCTGCTGCAGCAAGTCTCGCAGATTATTTTTTCTGGATTCCCTATTCATAAGTTCTTCGAGATGTGCTTGAGATTTTTTTGCGAAAGTCAAAATTTCGGATGTGGAAGAACCATACTTGCGTTTCAAGGATTGGAGGGTATCGAGCCGCTCTTCCATTTGCGCCAAACTGGCAAGATCAGGTTCTTCTTCAGGACTCAGGTTGCGGATATGGGAGGAGCATTCCTTAATTTTTTCGGAAATTTCGGCGTGTAATTTTAGTAAAATGGTAGCACGCGCATCCCATCTCAGCCATTCACGAAGTTTCCGAAGCATTTCCGAAAGAAGAGAGGTCATGCATCGCTCGCCTTCTGTGAGTTGCTCTTCTAATTCCCTTGCAATTTGCCCAATCCGTTTCGCATGGGATGCGACTTGTTGTTGCGAGAGGAGTTCTTCTTCTTCGCCGGGAATGAGGTGGGCGGAAAAAATTTCCTGTGTTTGATGACGTAGGAGGTCTATTTCCCGTTCTATCGCTTGCTGATCTTCCGCCAGTCGAGTCTGCTCCTCCAAAAGGCGCAAAATTTTTTGTCGGATTTGCGCAACTTGCTTTCTTTGTTCCAAAGCACCTGCAAAGGCATCCAAAAGGCGGCTTTGCTCTTCTCTCGAAAAGAGAGACTGATGATCATGAGGGCCATGAAGATCCACCAGGTGTTTGCCCACTTCCTTTAATAGTGAAAGCGTGCAAGGCGAGCCATTGAGAAAGTTTCGGGAAGTACCATGGGAAGTGAATATGCGGCGCACCAAACAGATTCCTTCTTGGCAAGGTTCGGCTCCTCGCTCAGAGAGTAGCTCATTCCAGTGGAGGGGATCATCGACCTGAAATTCCGCTTCGATAGTACAGGATGTTTCACCCGAGCGAATGGTCATTCGATCCGCTCTGTCGCCTAAAATCAGCTTGAGTGCTCCTAGGATCATAGATTTTCCCGCACCTGTTTCGCCTGAAATAGTATTAAATCCGGGCGAGGGTTCCCAAAACACATCCTCTGCCAAGGCCAAATTACGGATGCGGAGGGATACTAACATTGCGGACATGGGGGAAGTATGGCACTTTATACGCCTAAAATAAAGACATGGGGGAGTTTGAGATTATTTTTTTGGGGACAGGCACTTCGCAAGGAGTTCCTATAATTGGTTGTAATTGCGATACTTGTATATCTTGTGATCCCAGGAATCACAGATTGAGAGCCTCAATTCTCCTAAAAACCGAGGAAGTGCATCTTATTGTAGATACTCCACCTGATTTTCGCACGCAGTGTTTACGAGAAGACATTCGACGTGTGGATGCGGTGCTATACACTCATACGCACACTGACCATATCATGGGATTTGACGACCTGCGTCGGTTTTGTGAGATGTCGGATTCCGACCTCCCCGTTTATGGAGTTCCTCAAACATTGACCGATCTGAAACGTATTTTTGGCTATGCCTTCGATGGCAGTCACTCCTTTCTCAAAAATTACATGAGAGCTCTCCCAAGAGAAATTCTCGGAGAATTTGTTCTCGGGGATCTTCGAATTGTTCCAGTGCCCCTGCCTCATGGTAAATTTACGACGATAGGATTTGTTTTTTATCAGGGAAAAAGAAAAGTATTGGCCTACTATACTGACTGTGGAGAGGTTCCTCCCGCCGCAGCAGATGCTGCG
>JAHFTB010000030.1:23891-33409 GCA_023269545.1 Verrucomicrobiota bacterium
GTCGAGGTTCTGGTATTGGATGCATTGCGGCATGTGCCTCATCCGACCCATCTCACAGTCGAAGCTGCTCTGGAAGTGGCTCAACATGTGGAGGTTGCCACCTGCTATTTCACTCACATGAGCCATGATTTGAAGCATAAGGACACGGAGGCTTCTTTGCCACCAGGGATTCTCTTGGCTTACGATGGACTGAGAGTGCGGATTTAAAATTTCCTGAAGGCGAAGTGGAGCTTCCTGTTACATCAATAGGGAATGGGAGGCTGTTTCATGTTTTTTTTGATGTCTCTGTTTATTCAGTTTTACATCGACCTAGCCTAAAGAGAGAGGGACCTCTTCTTTTATGACCATCCTCCACTCAACTGCTTCCTCTGTGTGTCCGTCAGAGAACCCCTCACTTACAATCAATCAGGGAAGAGGACTGCAGATGTTGAAGCATTACTGGGACTGGCTGGAGGCACAGGAGGGGGAATGTTGTTGCGAAACAGAGGAAAGGTTTTCTGAAAAGCGCTGGCAGACATATCTCTCTCAGAATCGGCTGGGGTCCAGATGGGTGACTCAAGATGGAGAAGTGGTAGAAATCTTGCATTTTGGTAGGTGCAATCGCGAGGAAGGTCCTGATTTTATGGGTGCGCTAGTAAAATTTGGAAGAGAGGCCCCTGTAAGAGGGGATCTCGAATTGGACCGAGATGTTCGGGATTGGGAGCGCCACAATCATGCGCAAAATGGCGCATACAGGAATGTGCTAGTCCATTTTTTCTTTGAAAAACCGGCCAAACATGTTGCCTTCACTCGCGATGTGGAGGGAAGGCAGATCCGACAAGTCCTTTTGGATCCCGATCAGGTACAGGTCTCTCCGTTTTTGCGGACAGAATGTCCGATTTTCGCTGCGGTCGATTTATCCGACACCGTCAAACTCATTGAAGCTGCCGCGCGGTTTCGCATGTTGCGCAAGCAACAGGGTTTGCGCAGAAAGGTGCTTCTCTCCGGAGGCTCGGAAGCCCTTTTTCAAGCGATAGCTAGCGCACTGGGATATCGTCCCAACAGTCTGCCTTTTCATGTCCTTGCTCGTCGTGTGGGCATCGAAAATGCCGCTTCGCCTTTGGGAGAAGCGCTTCTTTTTGGAGTGGCTGGTTTTTTGCGTGGAGAAGAATTCATGAGGGTTTCGGCGAGTGCCAGAAAATATCTTCGAGATCTTTGGGATCTTTGGTGGTGTTATCGGGATCAGTTCTCTCCCAAACAATTGTCCTCACAACTTTGGCGAAGAACTTCTGTTCGACCCTCGAATTATCCTGAGCGGCGGATAGGAGCGCTCACCCTCATTGCGAGGCAATTTTCTCTTCTTCAAGAATTGGTACATGCTCAAAAGGAGGCGCCCTTTATGGAATTCATGAAATCCCTCCAGCATCCCTTTTGGCAGGTTCGATCCTCATTCTTTTTAGAGCCTCATCAAGGATGTCTCTTATTGGGAGAAGAGCGTGCGCTGGATCTTCTCATTAATGTTTTTTATCCCATTGGAGACATTGAAGACCCTGCTGTTTGGAATCGATTTCGATTGGTTCGTCTGCCTGAGGTTCCTCAAAAAATCGTGGAAGCATCTTCCATTTTTGTTGGAGAAGGACGTTTGCCTCGAATTCGCTTAAGAGAGGCTGTGATTCAACAGGGGCTTTTACAAATGCTCTTGCACTTTGATCGATTTGATTTTTACTCTTCTCTTAAGTATACTATGAGTTGATTATCAGTATGTTATATTTATATATTAATTGACATCACGCATTTTTAGGAGCTCCGGGAGCAAAAAAACCATTAGTTAACCCACAAGGTTTCTCTTGTTTGCGTCACATCACAGAGTCATTATGAATCCGTAGGAAGAGGACGAATTTTTCCGAGGCACTTACAGAAAATATATATCAGAAAGAAAATTAAAACCAAAGCACCGCCCCCTCCAATACCGACAATATCAGTAGGATTGCCATAACTGACAATTCCTTCTTTTTCGCAGCTTACACGCGATAGTAGTATATTTTTGGGTATGCAATCGTTTGTTGGCAAAAATCGCTGAAATCCTGGCTGCTTATTAAGAATATTTTTTTTCTTTGGTGGGTGCATGTAATCAATACTTCAAGCTTAGTTTAACCCAAACTAGAAACATTGCTGAAAAAACACCGATTTTTTTTACGTAAAAAACACGGATTTTTCACCAGAATATGGATCTGATTAATAATCAATATATTGCAGATGTAATTATGGTGAGGTATTTCTGAGAAATAAATTTGTCCACAGAAGGAGTAACCTAAATGTATGCCAGCAAACACATATCGCAAGTAACTAAATTACAAATCGCATTGATAAGACTCAAATAAATATGCATTATTCATTTAGTGACAAATCCTTTTGTGTTATCAGAAAAAAATTCTGAAATTCAATGCCAGATAAGTGACAGCATTTTGTCCTTCCTCACAGCTTTTCACCACACGATTTCCAAGCGTCGATCTGGTACTCATTTTACTTTTTTCGGTTTGCCTGATCGGGGTTTATCTTTAAAATTCACAATGTCTTTGCGATCAACAAGCCAAGTATCACCAGTCTTGATACCTCGAATACGATTTCCGGTGGCATGCTTTGTAATCATCGATTGACTGACATCTCATATAGCAGCAGCTTCGGCTACCGTAATCCATTCTTTTGGATTTACTCCAACAGGCAAAGCATTCTGTGATCCAGATTCAGGATGAAAATCGATTCTGGGACGATAATTTAACACGTCCTGTTTTTTGACAAATGGTACCACTCCCTTTTTAAACTATGCCTGCATCGGTAAGCGTGGAAATCCAACGCGTCGATAGATTCATATCAACCAGCAATTTCATGTGCTGGCCAGTACGACCTCTCGTTCTTCTGTACGCCATGCGGCGTAGCGCAGAGCCTGCATGATGGCGGGGTTTTGAGTGATACGATCAAAGGGGTGCTCCATTTGTAAAAAGTCTATCATGGCCGTCAAATTGTCGAAGTTCTTTTGATGAAGAGAGATGTTTCGGAGGAAGTCTGCAATTTTTTTATCGGAGCATCTCGTTTCTCGGAAGAATCAGAGGGAGTTTTTTGGGGGGAAGTGTCTGATTGGTGGCTGCCTAGAAAAAACTGTGGGTGAAATTTGGTTCCGGTAAATTAGCAAGAGTCTGGCATAAAGCGACTTCACAAGCATCAGAAGTGCGAAAGCCGTAGCTTTTTTTAGAGTTAATTTGACCTTGCCATTGAGGCCCTCAACGACAGCGCTGGAATATTGGCATTCAGCCTGAAAGTAATTTAAAAGAAGAGAGCGGTGGGAGATCAGAGTACGGGCAACTTTTTTAAGAGGGATGAGATGAGTACGAGCAATTTTTGTACACCAAGCATCCAGGAATTTCGCAACCCAGATAGGAGAACGGCAGGTCCCTAAAAAGGTTGCACCTCAGTTACAAAAGTACTTTTTACCGTGTTCTACGAAATTTCAAGAGGCAAACATGTCCTCATTATTGTCATTACGGTGCCCCCGCTATCCACAGTAATGACATCTTTCCCCCCTTCGGTAATAAAATCTACCTTGTCGGGGTCTTCATTAGGTCCATGCCAGACTATTTCCTTACCATCGACATCAATCTCTGAGAGTGAAAGCTCCGAGACACCTGCTTCGGCACGAGCAAAATAAGCCTTTTTATTTTCAGGAGACCAAAATAGAAAATTATCAGCGCCTCCCTCCCGCGCCCAGTTTTTCACAACCTGGAGATGAGAGATTTGGTAACGATTTAACCGGACCATATACCCCTTCTTAAAGTCAGCTAATATGCGCTGTGAAAACCCATCTTCATCGACTCCCTCTAGAGCAAGCCATTCGGCCATATCCATATTTCGGAATGGAATAGGACTTCTTAAGGAATGCCTTACCGCCGCCCTAAGCTGAGTGGCCTGGCCAAAAGCATATTTTGAATCATATAGGAAATGATGCCCCAAGAAGTGCGAAGATTCCTCTTTTTTTAAATTCTGCAAAAAGCTGATCATCTTTTTAAACTGTCGGCCATTTAAACCATTAAGGTGCACGAAGCGATTTTTTTCCCCTTCGACAGTATACCAAAGAGCGACTTCATTTGTTGGGTGATCGGAATCTAACGAACTGACTTGTTTGATGACAATTTGATCTCCAATTTTTCCAACGGATTCGATGCGAGTATTCTCATTTATAAATCCCAATTCATAATGTGTAGGATGCAAATTCTCGCGATCCATATGCCATAGTGCATTTTTTTCCGCATGGAAAAAGAATACCTGTTTTTCTGTGATACCAACCAACTTACTCCTTTGTAAATACCCTGTATTATGTAGAGGGGATCCCGGTTGAATCACTCTCTTTTTCTTACTATCATAGGCGCTGTGGGTAGAGAGGCGGTCCTCTTCCTTCAGTCGTTGCCAGTGGGCCTTTTTTTCTTCGGCAGTGGCATTTTGATTCAATGTCGGTAGCAGGTTTCCTTGCGTCAATCGGATGACATCTTCGGTGCGCCCCTTGTCAGTAAGATCATTGAGATAAGACAGATGCAAATTAAGACTCATTAAATGAGGCACCATTCTGAGATCGAGGGAAAACATTCGGATTTTTCCGGAATTTAGGTTCACATTCCAGCTGGCCCCACTCCCAATAACCATTATTTTTGAGTCAATGTTTAAGCCGCTGATATCAATAGAAACAGTTCTCGATTGGAATTTAATAGATAATTTCTTGCTATTTTTTTCGCCAATAATGGCCACATCATCTATTCCTATTAAATTTTCTCCGGATACTTCCAGAATGTACGAGGATGGAACATCAGCCAAATCTGTCATTTTTAGACTTATTTCCGAGTGCAAGCCTCTGAATACAGTGGTCCCTCCACCTCCTTTCACCTCAAAGCGAACTTTTCCTGCAATCTGTAGATCGCTTTGCTTAGGAGGAAAACAAAGAACTCTCGATTTTTCATTTAAAATTATTTTCTGTGTTGAGCTTATAAATTTAGTTTGGGCTTTCACTTTCAAATTACCCAGCGAATTACTCGGTTCAAAATTTTCTCCCGATACATTTTTTAGCCTATTAATAACTTTTTTTTGTTCAGCAATCCTCCTCTCTGTTTTTTGGAAGTTATCCCATTGGTCCCCTGATGTGGATATAGGCGACATCAAAAACTCAATGCATTCCCAAAAATATGCTTCAGTGAATCTCCAATCTACATTTGTATATTGAGTATCGATTTGCATGGGTGGGACCGCTGATAAAGCAATGATGGGGGGATTGATATCCAATGGGATGGTTTTTTCCGATTCGGTCAACGCATTAAAATACTCGAATCCTCGTCCGGGAGCATATACATGATGAGGAGTGGCTCCGGAGGCTGTTTGAATCAAACCTTGAGCCGGGCGAGTTTTTGTTATTTGTACATCAGCAAAGGTGAGTATTCCTTCTCTAAAATTGATTTCCGCAATGGGCACATTGCCTACTGGGAGGAGCGCATCTCTATGGTTTCTATATGCTCCCTCGTCCACAGATTTGTAGTACTCCGTAAAAAAATCATAAAATTGATTTACTTCTGTATTATGCTGAGCAAGTTGTGCTCCCAGGGCGGAAAATCCAAATCCTAATCCCATCAGAGGAATCGCTAATGGTCCGAGTTCCGCAACCTCCGGGATAAAGCAACCGGCTCCCTGAAGTCCAAGTATAGATAAGTTAAATCCAAGGCTAATTTTTAATTCCGCCTTTTTTACCGGATCATCTGTGGAAAATACTTGATAAGTGTCCCATAAAATACCACCTGCTGTAAAAATTAAATTTCCTATTTCGAAAGCACGTCCCACTATCTGAAGTGAGCGCTCGACTAATTGATTCGGAACAACCAGCCGAGTAAATTCCAAGACATCCCCTCCTACAGCTACGGTAGATCCTGATAAATTCAAATAAATACTAATTTTAAGATCCCATGGTATTTCCAAATTTTTATTTGCTACTCCTTCTATCAGCGCCTTAGCTAAAAATCCTACATTGAGGGTTCCCGAATTGCCTGTTTGTTGTACACCGGATTTCGGACGCAAGTGCCCTTCCGGGGTCTTTTCAAAATGGGGTTGCAGAATTTCATACACACCTTTTAGTCGTTCCTTGACAGCAAAAAATGCAGCTCCTCTTTCTTGTGAAAGAAGAATTTTGTGTCGAGTCAACGACTCTTTCTCTACAACTGAGACAAAATAATGATCACCTTCCATACGGAGGCTATCAATATCCGCCACCCATTTTGATTGAGTGGAATTTAAAGTACGGGTCGCCGTATTTTTTGCCTCATTGATCGCAGTATTAATAGTTAATAAATCTTCATTGAGCTGTTTCTTAGCTGCGGAATAATCTTGAGTTGCTTGCTGGAGTTGTAGCGCCACTTCCGTCGCATGCTTCCCGAATGGGCCTGAGAATTCGTCCACATGAACAGCAATATCCAGGGTGCTATCGGCATTATTTCCATGCGATGTCACCCTCTTTGCCACACCTTTCAAATGTCCTTCGGTATCAACTTCAAGCACCCATTTTACCTCCTCAACTCCACGGACGATTTTTTTAGAAGTTTGTGAGTTCTCTATTTGAGAAATTGAAGGCTCAGTTACGGGAAGGTCGGATAATGCATTCGGAGATGCGTCATAAAACTTACTGGCAGCTTTGATCCCAATTTTCGAATTGACTTCTTTATTCGATAAATAAACCTCAGATTCAGAACCAATAATCCGTTCAATTTTGATACCTTTTTTTGTAAGAGATTTATGAATAGCAAGTCCAAATACCTCTGGTTTTTGATGGCAAGCAAGTAATCGAAGATGCTGAATTTCAGTATCATTTTTAAATAAGGTGGTAAATGCTTGCCCTACTTTATTGGCTTCGATCGAGTGTCGGACATCCACGCTCCCTCCTTGGACAACCATTCCTCCTTCCGGGCTATGACTCCCATAGCCCATCAAAGTCACTTTGGTGTAAACACCATTAAGGCTTTGTTCCGAAAGAGATCTCCAGGCCCACTTTTTCTGTGTCGTGAGAGTTGAATCAGAACTGGCAGCAAGGCACGGATCCGAAGTCAGTTGCTTTATGGAAAAATACGACTGCTCGCCGAAATTTCCACTGGAAGGTTCATTATAAACCAAAGCATAATATTCCATAGGAGTTTTATATCCCTTATATCTTCTGCCAAAAGCCTCTATGGATTGCCTTAAATGTAAGATGTTTTCCGGATGAGAGATCTCCTGAGAAGACATAACAAATACCACCGCATTTCTTGGTTCCGGATAAAACTGATCAAAGGTATACGATCCGATCATGTTTTTCTTCCGTAACCCTTCGCTTACTAATTTTTCACCCTCTGTTTTATTTTTTTCACCCAATTTTTTTAATTTCTGTCCGATTCCTTTCTCACGGGCTTTTTCTATTTCTTCCGTAATCAAATTCGATGACGTTATTTTCTCCGCCCCTTCATTTATCTTCGCCAATCCATTGGATATTAATTCATTTCCTTTTTGTATTGTTTTATTTCCATTAATAGAGATTCCAATATTATATTTTTGCCGATCCAACAAAAACGTAATAGCATGATGCTCATCCAAACTTTCAAATATACGGTGCTTCTCCTCTTCCACTTGTTCATAGATAATTTTCACTATCTTTTCTAAAGTGATTTCGGATTTAAATTTAGTATTATATATTTTTTTTGTAGAGGGATTAAATGTGGGGGAATAATGTCGCTCCGCACAATGCTTTATCTTGGACCAATCAATTGTTATATAATTAGTTTTATCCTCATTATAAACTCGAATTTCAAGATCGGAATATCCCTGATGATCCGTAGTTAGAGTAACTTTAAATTTTTTTATGGCATCTTTAACTAATTCATCAATTCTTTCAAAATCAGCCCCTTGAAAATTGTCTCGCTCCTTTGGTCTTGATAATTTTTTCAGATCAAAAAATTTACTTAGATTAAAAACAAATTCTTTTTTAAAATTTTGAAATTTTAACCAAGGACGAATTTTTTCGTGATTTATAAATGTTGAAATATTTATAAAATGATCTTTTGTAGGGAGCGGAGCGGAAAGAAATTCCGTCTGTTTTATAAGATCTGAATATTTTTTAAATAAAAAAATGAATTTTTCTGTTTTATCACGTATTGTCAATAATTCATTTTTTAATTTATTATTATACTCTTGCCAATCCCTTCCGGGTGAAAGCTGTGCGATTTTTTTTCCATTTTCCCGTATGGATTTTAATGTATCAATGATACTTGCAACACTTCCCTGATCGTATTCGCTTCCAAAAATCAGCGGTAGCATGTGGGTTGGTATTATGATATCCTGTGACGATAGATCAGTAAAAAATTGGGATGCGGTTTTTATTTTTATCAACAATTGTTCGGCAATCGCCAAACGCTCCCCTTTCTGCTTTTCCACATAAGTTTTCAGAGGTTGCATGGGGGATGGTGAATTTCTTATTATATCAAAAATTGGCTTAAATTCCGGATCTAATTTAGTGGCAAGCTCCTTAAAATCACCCAATTTATTATAGTGATCCATTATTTTATCATAGGTGGAAATATAAGAGCTCTCTTTTTCCTGACGGTAGAAAGTAAGAATTTTATTACTTTGCTCTTGGGTAAATAGAGCGCGAGTCCTGTTTTTTGTACTCTCCTGAAATATCTCGTATATTTCATCGACAGTAATTGGATGTCTTTCTTGGGCTGCTTCTTGAGATTCGGAGATTGCATTACCCGCCTCTATTTCACGAGTGACTCCTCTTTTTACTCTACTATAATGCAGTAAATTACGTTCGATTAATTGCTGTTGATTACTGTACTTAACAGAATAATCCTCACTCTTGAGATCTTGTTGACTTGTTTCTGTCTCGGAGAGCGCTATTGCAGTTTCTTCATGAACCAATGAAGAGGCGAGAGAGGCACGTGAGGAAGAGAGCGGAAGATGGGTATAGGCCATATAAGAGATTGGCCGTGTAATATACTTACAATTATATTAATCTCAAGTGAGAAAGGAATGGTTCGTGGTTGCCTCACTTAAATACGGCTGCCTAAAAAAACTGTGGGTAAAATTTGGCTCCGGTAAATTAGTGACGCGCGACAATTAAAAATACCCATCAGCGACAATTATGAAATTGCTGAGAGGCGGCTGTTTTCTACAGTGAGTCTTTATGGATTCGAGGTAAGTTTCCGGTTATTTTAGAGAAAGAACCGACAATTGGGCCAGAAAGAGACAGAAGGCTTTACAGTGGTGCATTTTTCCGTTAGCCCAAGGCACTCTTCTTCCACGGTGGGGCTTCCATAGTATAGGCAGTCAAAAATACACCGCGGTGCGTACATGAGCCAAACCACTATGATATGTCTTCGAAAAGGAGGACAGGGCTTTTTGTGTTAAATGAGGTTAGAAGTTAAAGGTTGGCAAGGAAGATTAAAATTGGATTTCTACGGGTTGTTACCGACGACTTGAACAACTCC
>JAHFTB010000003.1 GCA_023269545.1 Verrucomicrobiota bacterium
TAGGGAAAACATCTTGGGAATTAAAAAGATCTATTTCAGAAATTTCTCCTCGTTCGAAAAAAGCCCCGCCTCGGTTTTGGTAGGGAGGTTTACTAAGAAGTCTGCTTTGAAAGTGATGGACTAATAACCGAATATCTTCGCTTTCCAAACCTCTGGATTCATTGCCACTCCACCGAAAGTCGTGCAGCAAGGCTTTCAAAACAGCACCGTTTTCGCGCAGGACTCCATTAATATTGACAGAACCTGGCAGTGAGCGGTCGTCGGACACAGAAAAAATATCACATAACCGCCATGCAGTCCATTCCCGGCTCGGTGCAAGAGGATCCCTGTCCCAAACAGCCGGCGTCTGGTCCGAAAGGTGAAATTCCGGTTGCCCGATCCGTAAACTTTTTCCACCACCCCTATCTCGTTCGATTTGCGAGAGGGAGCCTCTGATTGGATCAAAAACCGAGCCCAAATCTGCGATGGTTTTTAAAGGAGTGTCGGGAAATACGGCTGGGGCAAAATTCTCGGTATTTTGCTCGGTATTTTCAGAAAAAACTGGGTCCGCCCATTTCTTAAAATTGATATATGCAGAGCGCACAGTTCCCAGCGAACCCTTGCCAGGAAAATTCTCTATTCCCACATTCTGTAAAAAGCGTGTATGCGGAACAGGATTATGGAGTAAGTTGAGAGCATCAGCCATCGCTGCGTTTTTGCCTGCAGTGGCATTCTGTTCTCCGAGGAGCAGCTGTTCGTTCAGCGTACGGGGGTCGCCAATCTGGTGTGCTTGGTTGAGCTCGCCCTGCAGACCGGAACTTCGAATATACCAGAAAATATCGTTTTCCTTTTGTCCATTATTTTCTCTCATCGCGATACTCTGATTAATAGGTAGATAACCAAATCCATCAATCCAACCATGATCATTGACAAGAAGGTATTCAGTTTCATGATCGGCATTTCCTCCATTCCGCAACTTGGTGCGCACTTCATATAATCCTGTTTTGACTCCATTCTGAATCCGATAGGTCACTCCCGAAAACCGCCGTTTCCATTGCGGAAACTCATTGGTCCTAAAAAACTGCGCTCCCCTAGGAAATAAAGTGACTGGAAGCTCATCAGGAAATGTGGTCAGAACTGTCGCAGTGCCGGGTTGAAAAACAAGGGGAGCCCCCTTCAAGGATTTAAAGCTCACGAGTGGAATTTCGATGTCGCGTTCATCCGAAGATGGAATTCCAGTACCCTGAAGACCCCTTCCATTCAAATCCCATGACGGTTGATTTCTGAGGATCAATCGAGCCCCGGGTCCCAGATCTTTCACTCGAATGGGCTCATTACTCAAATTCCAAAATTCCAGGAAATGGTCGAGGGTCATTTCAAACTTCGCTCCCTCAGAAGACTGAGCCGTAAAATTAGAGAATGGATGCATGCTTATTAGGCGCGCCGCCAAAGCATATTCCTGCAAGTAAGGGATCCTCTTTTTTCCAATGGCGGCAATAGGATTGGGTCCAAATCCTTTTGTAGGACGCAGTATCCTGGTATCTGTGGAAGATAAGACAGGAAAATTCTCTGCATTGAGTACTCGCGTAGGATTAGGGCCCGGAAGCAGAAAATCCCGTACATTGACCGCCAATTTATTCAGGTAAATTTCTTCATGTCGTTTTGAAATTCGGTGGATATGATTTAGAGATGTCATGGGACGATAAAAGCGTTGCCCGAAGTATGGACTTTCTCGTTGCACGGCTGAGATAAAGCGGTCCAATTGCTTTCGAATCTCTTTTTGAGACAATGTCGGAACGAATAATTTGTGAATATTTGTTCGCGGAAACCCCCGTCTGGTAAAATTGAGGGATTCTGAGTGCACCGTGCAGAGGAATTTCCACCGCTCCCATTGATCCGGAGTCAGACGCAAGACCAAGTTGGACTGTCCCAAATCCCCAAACCCTCCTAATTGCTCTCGGAGAGCAACCAATCGGCGCGCCCACTCTTCCCGCATTTCGTGGCCGACATCCGGCAATTGTGATAGGATGGCTTGCAGCGAAATATCCTTTGCGGCCAGTAAAATCGGAGAGCCATCACAGGATGCCTCTTGGATATTCAGCTTGAAACTTTCATCCTCCAGCATGAAAGCAAATCGGGCGAGCAAGGGGGCCTCCTTATCAGGAGATAAGGGGATCCAAGGGGCGCAAATGGATACGGCTTCCCTCCCTGGGGGGGCCATCCAATTTTTTGGAGAGAGTCGATTCAAATCACAAAGCTCAGGAGGAGAATCAAAGGGCGTTTCCCCAAGTTCTCGCGCTTCTCGGATGCCGGAAATTAAAGGAAGCACCAGAATATGAGCCGGTTGATTGGCATCGAATCTTTGAAAAATGTGCAGCGCAGTTCCGGGGGTTTTTAGTCCCGGCAAACGTTCTTCCCAGACAGAAACAGAATCCGGATACTGGGTAATAGTTTCACAAAGCAAAGATTGAGCAGTCGCCAGAGCCGCTTGAACCGCAGTTTCTGCTCTCAGAACCTCCTGACGATGAAGAATAGCCCTCCTCTCCACTCTAATCGCTATCCAAGCAACCATTAATATTCCTCCCACCAAACCCATGCAAAGAAGGACCCAGATCAATGCCGAACCCTTGCAGGCGACAGAAGATTTCACGGGCTTGGAATCCACTTTCCCATTCTTGGAACAGGAATCCTCGCATGAAATGTCTGAGGCATATGCTGCCGGAAAGGAAGGAAAGTCACTGAATATTCCAATCCGACACTGCTTCCTGGTATCCACTGTGCTTGCTTCTGTCCCCGCTCATCAATGGAATGCAGTTGGAAGTAGGATACATTGCGAATAAGATTTCGGCTCAGAACAGCATCTTTCTTAGAAAGGGCTTGCATCAGAGGCGTACGGCTCGCGAGGGCGGCGACGGTTGTTTCGGCTTTCCACAAATGCCGCGAAATCATGCCGGAATGAAACCGATATTGTACTGCGCATATCGAATTTCCAGGGTCTTGAGTGACAAACGAACGTTCCCACCCGCCGGAAACCCGCTTAAGCAATACGAGAGAAAATGCACCATCCCCCTTTGACGGAAGATGGAATACTATTGGCTCTTCGTTTTTGGAAAAAAACAGTCTTTCACAATCCGCTGTGAATGTTTCATAAAATGTTCGGATTTCCTGACAACATCGTGTCCGTTCCGCAACGATGGCTGCAAATTCCACTACCTGATACATACAGACTGTCAGCGCACTCATAAAAATTCCCATGAGAGCGAGAGAGACCATCATTTCCAGAAGCGTGAATCCCTGCTTTCCGCAGACAAACAGACGTTTTTCCTGCTTGGGAAATAGAGCGCCCTTAAAACAAGGAAACCATTCCATGCACCTCATAAGTTCGCCTCTTTTCTTGTCTTAAATGGCTCGGACTCACCAATCGTAACCGCACTGGCAATATCCTATACAAGCTTGTCTTTGCTGGCACTACATAGCTCAGTTGGATCAGCGTCGCCTCTCTCGCAGATTCCACGCCCTGCTGAAATTGTTGTTTCGAAATTGCCCGCCATCTTTTTGAGTCCACTACGAAAAAAGACTCTTCTGGCACTTCCTCCTCCTTTATCTTTTCTCGCAAAATTTCTGGACACTGTATTTCCAGGAAATACCGAACCCGCAGCAGATCCCTCGTCGCTGTCAGATTTAAAAACTGTCCATTTCTAATCCATAAAACCCATTCCGCGGCCATCGCCAACAACGTGATCGCCAAACCAAAGGCCACTAGCAATTCACAAAGAGAAAATGCGCAACTTCTCGACACAAAACAAATCTATACCCATTTCAAATAATGGACCTGCACTGCGGGTCATTTAAAGTTAGTGAACAGAATCCGTTTTTTTCAGACGATTTATTTTTTTGACACCCAACTTATTATTGGTGCTTTGCCATAGTATGTAGAAACTGGCTGCCTAAAAAAAACTGTGGGTAAAATTTGCTTCCGGTAAATGAGCAAGAGAAGGGGAAGAGAGTAACTTCACGAGCATCGGAGGTACGAAACCCATAGCTTCGGTTTAGCGTTAATTTGACCTTGGCATTGAGGCGCTCAACGACACCGCTGGAATATTGGCATTGAGCCTGAAAGTAATTTAAAAGAAGAGAGCGGTGGGAGATGAGAGTGCGGGCAACTTTTGTACACCAAGCATCCAAGAATTTAGCAGTCCAGGTAGGAGAACGGTAGGTCTGAAAATACTGAAAAGCTTGCACTAAGAAAAAGGCACGCAAGGGGCGTAAGGAAGAGGTTTTAATGGTATGCCTGCCTGCGAGGTGAGGCAATCGACAATGGATCCGCGACGCAACCCGTTAATTACCTGTATAAAATGGTGTTGCCTTGTGGATCAATTGTCAGTTCTTTCTCTAAAATAACTGGCAACGTACCTCGAAGTCATAAAAACTCACTGTAGAAAATAGCCGTTTCTCAGCAATTTCATCATTGTCGCGCGTCAGTGTCACATCAGTTTGTAATCATGCAAATCCAACTCAATACGGTAGACTACATCGTCATTGCTTTCTATTTGAGTACAATCGTTGGAACCGGTCTCTGGGCCGGGATGCGACAGGATCGATCTCAGAGCAAAGCCACGGGATATTTTCTAGCTTCCCACAGTTTAAGATGGCCGGCGATCGGATTGGCCCTTTTTGCAACTAATATTTCCTGTGTCCATTTGGTGAGTCTCGCTCAAGCAGGATACGACCAAGGTCTGCTCATGGGCAACTTCGAGTGGATGGCTGGATTCATATTAATCCTCCTTTCCTTAGTCTTTGCCCCTTTTTATATCCGCTCCAAAATCGCAACTCTGCCGGATTTTTTAGAACGTCGTTATTCTCGCGAATGTAGGGATTGGCTGGCGATGGTCTCGATGGTGGCTGCTATCACGTTTCATATTGCATTTCCATTAGTTACCGGATGGGTAGTTCTTCATAGTGTATTTGGTATCGATAAGTGGACCTGTATTATTTTAGTTTGTATTCTCACCGCTATTTACACGGTATTCGGTGGTTTGGCAGCCGTTGTGATTACGGAAATGATACAGGCGCTGGTTTTATTAGGCGGAGCAGTTTTGATCACGTGGTTCGCCTGGCATAAAGCCGGCGGGTGGGAAGGCATGGTTGCGACACTCCAGGCCAATGGTGAAATGACTCAGCTATCCATGCTTCATTCTTCATCAGTCGATCCGCAATTCCCCTGGTATGCGATGTTTTTAGGCTGTCCAGTGCTAGGTATTTGGTGTTGGTGTGCCGACCAAACGATTGTACAGCGTGTTTTAGGAGCTAAGGACGAAAACCATGCCCGCATAGGCGCCCTCTTTTGTGCAGCTATTAAAATACTTCCTGTTTTTATTTTTGTCCTGCCAGGCCTCTTATTTTTTGCCATTCTTCAGCAAAATCAATTTCCGGGTCTGGAGGTCTCTAATAGCAAAGAAGTATATGGCCTCATGATGAAGACATTAATTCCTCATGGCCTATTTGGAATTATGGTTGCGGCATTAATGGCGGCTCTTATGGGCAATCTCGCCAGTGCGGCGAATTCAACCGCCACACTATTCAGTTACGATATTTGGAAAAGATTCTATCCCAATACCCCCGACCATCAATTGGTTTGGATTGGGCGAATCGCTTCTATGGTCGCATTTGCCTTGGGAATAGGCCTGGTTCCATTGCTGGATCGTTACGAAAGCATTTTTTCCGGAGCAAACGATATCAGTGCTCATCTTGCCCCTCCAATCACCTGTGTCTTCTTAGTGGGGATTTTTTGGCCAGCGGCATCCGCAAGGGGAGCAAAGTGGACAATGTGGATGGGCTCAGCTTTAGGTGCCGCCTTCTACACACTCAAGATCCTTTCTCAATGGCAGCCTAATTGGATAAGTTGGGCGCCTACCTTCGTGTATCAAACCCCGTTCCTGATCATGGCATTCTATATGTTCGTTACCTGCTTATCCCTTCAAATCATTCTTACACTCTGTCTCCCGAAACTTGCCCATGAAGATCCGGAACAACTATTTTGGAAACGACCACTGGATTGTATCCGTTCGCCAGGATGGAGCGGAATCGGAAACTACCGTTTTCTAGCGGCCGCAATTGCCGTCGCCTTCATTATCCTTTATTATAAATTTAGATGAATGCCCCCAAAAGGACCGGACAGTTATGGGGCAAAGCAGCCGCTCGGGCTCCCGCCAAGCTAGCGGGAGCCCGAGAAGACTAGTCGTACAATGCGGCGGAGATTGTAGGATTGTCGATGTTGGTTTTGTCGTACCAATAAAATCCGGTATCAATCGTCTTAGGCAATTTTTCGCCTTTCAGAGCCTTCACTGCAGCTTCCACCGTTTTATAGCCGATGCTTACAGGATTCTGAGTGATTGCGCCAGCCATGCTGCCGTTGCGAATCGCGTCCTTCTGTTGTTTGCCGGAGTCAAAGCCGATAACTACCAGTTTACGCTTCATTTCCCTCACACCATTCAATACGCCAATAGCAGAACCTTCATTGGTACCGAAAATACCTTTCAAGTGCGGATAGGCTTGTAGGATGGACTTCGTAACTTCAGTCGATTTCAACTGATCACCAGCGCCGTATTGAATACTGACAAGCTGGATCTTCGGATAAGCAGCTTTGATACGGTCGACGAAACCCTCACGGCGATCGATTCCGGTAAGGCTGGTCTGATCGTGTGCCACCACAGCCACTTGCCCTTCTTTGCCTATCAGCTCCGCCATCTTATCAGCTGCCAGCGCTGCCGCCGCCCGATTATTGGTGGCAGCAGTGGTCACTGGGATATTGCTATCGACGCCCGAATCAAAGGCAACAATAATGACATGGGCGGCCTGGGCCTTTTTCAGTAAAGGTAAGACAGCTTGGGTATCCAGCGCAGCAAGACCGATCGCTTTGGGATTCTTGCCTAATGCAGCCGAAAGCATATCGATCTGCTTGTCGACCATGGCTTCTGTTTCCGGGCCTTCGAAAGAAACCCTGACATGGAAATCCTTAGCAGCCTGTTCCGAACCGGCCTTCACCGATTGCCAGAATTGGTGCTGAAAACCTTTTGAGATGATGGGAATATAAATGTCTTCGGCTAACGCGGACGCGCTGCATCCAAATACAAGTGCCAAACTAATGGCTATGTTGATGAATCTTTTTTTTATCATTTTTTTGGTTTATTTTTTATAAGTACTGCGGGCTATAGCAAAAATAACGGTATAGTCGAACTCATTTCATAGGATTTTTTCTCTCTCTATCCATCTGAACCATCTGTTCAAACATCACTTAGTAACTGACGTTACGCACTTTTAGGAGCTCTGGGAGCAAAAAAATCATTTTAGCCTACAAGGTTTCCTTTTTTGCGTCACATCACTTAGTAACTAACGTTACGCATTTTTAGGAGCTCTGGGAGCAAAAAAACCATTTTAGCCTACAAGGTTTCCTTTTTTGCGTCACATCACTTAGTCACGCCGTTGTCGGCGCAAAGTATCCACATAAACCGCCAGGATAATAATCAACCCCGTCACTACGGTCTGCCATTCTTGCGCTACTGACATCATACGCAAACCATTGGTCAGAACACTCATAATAAAAGCACCCAGGAGAGTGCCGACGATGGTACCGGTACCACCAGACAGAGAAGCACCGCCAATCACCACTGCGGCAATCGCATCCAATTCGTAACCCTGTCCCAGAGCCGGTTGCGCTGAATTTAAGCGGGAAGCAATTAACAAACCGGCGATCCCACAGATAGCACCAGCAACGGTATATACAGCTATCTTCCAGAAATTGACATTGACGCCTGACAATCGCAATGCCTCCTCATTACTGCCCAACGCAAAGGTATAGCGACCGAAGAGAGTCTTTTTGAGCAGAATATGAGCTACAATCGCCACAAGAAACATAATCAGCACCGCATTCGGGATGGGTATGCTCGGAATCCAATTACCAATCCATGAATCCTGCGAAATGCTGGAAAAGCCTGGCGTATCATTGAAGTAAATCGGCTTGGTTCCCGAGATGACCAACGCCAAGCCTTTATACAACATCATCATCCCCAGGGTGGCGATAAAAGGAGGAATTTTCAGCTTAGCTATCAGCGTGCCGGAAATCCAACCACATAAGGCGCCAGAGACTATCGCAGCCATAATGCCAATGGAAAGACGCATCCCCCAAAAGGTAAGAAACACGCCGGCCATCACCGCACAAAAAGTCATTAAGGTGCCGACGGACAAATCGATACCGGAAGTGATGATGACAAAGGTACAGGCAATCGCCAACACGCCATTTACGGAGGTCGATTGCAGGATGCTCACCAAATTATCAATCTCCAGGAAATTCGGTGAAGCGATGCTAAAAAATACTAGCAAAGCCACTAAGCTGGCAAACACCAACAATTTTTGCCGAGTAAAACGAAAAATTTTGGCCCCAAGACCAGAGGGAGCGAGCGTCCCCATTCCGTCGATGGGCTGTGTGACTTGCAAGGGGGAATCCTGAATATTTGCCATGTTTTTCTATAACTTTGAATAGGTGGATTTGAGTATTAAGGCAGTACCGCCATACGACGGGTGGCCAACTGCATAATTTTCTCCTGAGAGGCTTGTGCTGCCGTAAGTTCCCCGGTGATCTGGCCCTCGCACATTACTAAGATACGGTGGCTCATCCGCAGCACCTCAGGCAATTCTGATGAAATCATGACAATCGCCTTGCCCTGTTGCGCCAGCGTATTGAGCAGCTTATAAATCTCGTTCTTGGCACCGATGTCGATACCGCGTGTGGGTTCGTCGAAAAATAGGATGTCGCAATTGCGCAGCAACCATTTGGCAATTACAATCTTTTGCTGATTGCCGCCCGAGAGCAATCGAACCTGTTGCTCTACCGACGGTGTCTTAATACCAAGCCGGCGAACAAACCCCTGAGCAGTATCACGAATCGCAGATTGGTCCACAAATAAGCCCTGGACTAAAAACTGGTTCATGCTGGACATCACAATATTGCTCTTAACGTCCATCCCGGTTGCAAGCCCGAAGTGCTTTCGGTCTTCCGAAAGGTAACCAATCCCGTGCTTTACTGCGTCGCATGGTGACTTGATAGGCGTCTTGGTTCCGTGCACCAAAATCTCGCCAGCATCGATGGGATCGGCACCAAAAATCGCGCGTGCCACCTCAGTGCGGCCGGCACCCATGAGGCCAGCAAAACCTAAAATTTCGCCCTTTCGCAAAGTGAAGCTGACATTCTTAATCCATTTCTTTCGCTGTAAACCTCTTACTTCCAGCACAACGTCGTTTGCAGCAACATTCACAGGCACCGGCCTACTATGATCCAATTCGCGTCCGACCATCATGCTAATAATAGTCTCTATCGAGGTGGTGGAGGTGGGTACGGTCGCAATATACTGGCCATCACGCATCACGGTAATACGGTTGGATATTTCCAGTAACTCATCCATTTTGTGTGAAATATAAATGATGCCCACACCATCTTCTTGTAACTGCCGGATGATGCGGAATAAATCTTCGACCTCGGTATTGTTGAGGGCTGCCGTCGGCTCGTCCATGATCAATACTCGTGAATTGAAGGACAAGGCCTTGGCAATTTCCACCATCTGCTGCTTGCCTACTGTCAACTCGCTGACTAGCGGGCGTGGATCAAGATCCAGACGCATGCGGTCGAAAATCTGTTTAGCTCGGCGATTCAAAGTATCTTCGTCAAGAAACAAGCCACCGCAATGTCGTGGTTCACGACCGATGAAAATGTTTTGAGCGACGCTCAGATGACTCATCAGAGCAAGTTCTTGATGGATAATACCTATACCTAAGGTTTGCGCAGCGCGCGGTGAGGCAATTTCGACCCGTTGTCCATCCACACGGATTTGGCCGCTATCCATTTGATATATACCCGCCAATACCTTCATGAAGGTTGACTTGCCAGCGCCATTTTCGCCCATCAAGGCATGCACTTCACCACGCTTAAGATCGAAGCGACAATTATTTAAAGCCAATACGCCAGGAAAACGTTTGGTGATGTTTTTCGCGGAAATAATATAATCCGCATCGCAACTCGAAACTTCTGGGGCGGGAATTTCTGACTGCAGCTTCATGCCACTTCAAGTACTCGATGGTTCACTGAAACAACCGCTAATGTGGTAAAATTAATTAAAATCTGTCTTCCTTTTATACCACTGGCGGGTATTTCCAGGATATTTTTGACGAGAAGGTACATGGTGGGAATCAATGGTATCTCCCGCCTTAGAAAGGGAGCAAACTAGAATAATGCATATTGCCTCGAAAAGCAATATCTTCAGTGCTATGAGGATCATAGGGTTATATTTATTCGTAAAATTATTTTACTGTAAAACTTCGTACCTACTCAGCCCATGCGGATCATGCAAAATATGGTATAATGGTGGACAATGGAAAAGAGGCTGCCGGAGCTTGGAAAACTAAGGGATGAAGAGAAGGAGGAACTGATAGGTCAACTCTTTGTGCAAGTACAAGAGCTGATGGCAGAAAACGGCTGACTGCAAGAGCGGGTAGCAGAGCTGGAAGGGCGACTTGGGCTGAACAGCCAGAATTCCAGCAAACCGCCATCCACAGACGGTATAACAAGCCGAAACCGAATTCGCTACGAGAGGTAGGGAAGCGGCCATCTGGAGGGCAAATGGGGCATGAAGGCAGAACCTTACAAAAAGTAGCTACCCCCGATGAGATCATAGAGCACCTAGCGCAGCCGAAATGTGATGCATGTCAGCAAATCCTTAGGGGAAGCCGAATTATCCGAAGTGGAAGTCCGGCAAGTATATGATATGCCGGAATTACGCTATGAAGTTATCGAACACCGAGTCATGCAAAGGCGTTGTACTTGCGGCAAGATACATCGTGGAAAGTTCCCTGAGCATGTCAGATCAGTATTTTAGAGCTTGTCCTGAAAACGAAAAATTTGCCTCTACATACCCATAATTACTTGCTCTACAACTTCAGGACAGTCTCTATTTAAGACGAACCTTGCTGATATAGTATCCAAGAGGCTGGGATTTCCACCAATCTCCCGTTGCCTGACGTTCCGCCAGTGTGGTAAATTCATAATGATCTACAGGGGCACGTAGATACCGGGGAGGATCATTGGGAAATGGATTGGGACCCAGTAAAGCTAACACTTGCGGAGAACCTCTTAAAATCTGTTCCATGAACGGAATCACCCATCGATTCTGTTCCACTGTACCCAGCGCAGCAAACCACATCATCCAGTCGAGTCGAGGCATATAGGGAGCTACCCAGGGAGGAGGGCGGGAAAGGCTATCTGGCTTATATCGGAACACATAGGATTTCCATAAAAAACCATCCCTACTTCCTTCTAATTGAATTTCCCGGCGAGAAGTAGTCATCTGCACAAAGAGGCCATAGCCGTTCACCAATTGCAAAGGGCGCAAAGCGGCATAAGCTGGAAAGAACCTCTTGCAAATTCCTCCGGCCCAATCCATTGAGCCTAATCCCAAAATCAGAAAAACAGCACATACCGTAGCAAGTATCGGACGCGGTAATCGCAGGGCACTTCCCGCCCCACCCAATTGCTGGCGCACCCAAACTGGCCACCACCGGTCTTCCAGAGAAGCCAGACAAAGCAGAATAGTGAGAAAATTAAAGAGCCCATAATTTCCCGTGGCTGCAATAATCAACTGGAGCGCAATCATTCCTATGACGGCAATCAGTCTGAGTCGTGCCGGAGTAAAAAGCAAAAAGGGTAAGAAAATTTCCACGAAAAACATCATGCCGACGCTGGCGTGCTGAAACCAATCAGGCAATTGCTGCGCCCACCATGCAAGAGGAGTAGGAAGCGGCTGAGTAAAATAATGAAATTCCAAAGCACTCCAGTCGCTCCATTCTTTACTTCCCTCTAACCACTTCACCATCCCGGAGGAAAATATGAGACGAAATAGCAACCAAAGAATGAGAAAGTGAGCTATGCGCGAAGACTCGCCAGCTCGACCTCCTGTCCACACCTTCCACGAAGCTCCAATCGCTGCAACAAAACCAGCCTCGAGTAGCAAAGCATCCCACTGAAAAAGATAAAAAATCTGTCCCGCAGTACACAACGAGAGATAGATCACATATACTCCGAACAAAGCCAGAGCTTCCGTAATACCGAATAGAACAAGAAGCGATAACACACACCCTGCGCCACAAAGTAAGTTCAACGAAACATCTCCCATCCCTCCCCACCACCAACAGAGAGAAGGAGCTAACCAAAACTTCCCTGGCATCTGTCCGACAACATCAAAAAATTGCGAAGCAGGTAAAATTCCCTGACTCCCCACCAGTCCGGGGAATTGTATCAAATAGGATACAAATGCCAGGAGATAAATCAGTGCGAGTCCTTTTATAAAAATTCGCATGCCCACCGCAAATTCCGGCCGGCTGACATCGTCTCCAAAAATTCCCTGAGTCAGCAGGGAAAAAAATTTGCGGTTACGAGCAACAAGGCGATAGAAAAATTCACTGACCGCAGCAAATAGAAAGATTTTATCATATAAAAAAGCTGGGAGCTTGTTCCATCCACCACTCCATGCCAAAGCGTGAAACACAGCATCCGCCCCATGCCGTCTCCCTTTTCCCTCTTCAAAATATTGAATGGACTGAGCAAACTCGCACTCAGAGACTTCCGGATACCTCCACGCTGCAGTTTGATAGGACTCATATTGCACGCGATCTCCAGTTGTTTTTTGCCAGCGAGCCACCCATTGTCTACAGAAGCGACAGTCACCATCATAAACTAGCGATGGCGGATTTGAGGATGAAGGGGGCATATTTGAATACACTCTTTATGAGTGTCCTGCTAGATTGACTCAGGTTTTTCAACCGTTATTTTTCGAGCAATCGAAAAATCACTGCATAAAACAGGTGCAAGTCGGGCTCAGATGCCCTATTGGACAAAGCTTCTCATGGACTGGAAAGATCGAATCGAACGACGGATGAGCTGGATTGCTATCCCTGGCCTTATTCGCTATGTGGCAGCAGCTCACTTCTTGGTATTTATCCTGGCAAAACTGGTGCCCGGCTACCTGGGCTATCTCACCCTGAATCCGACTGCGATTCTTCATGGAGAGGTCTGGCGGTTAATTTCCTGGATGCTGGTACCGCAAACTTTGAGCTTTTTTTGGATCCTCTTCGCAGTCTTGTGGCTCTGGTTTTTAGGCGATTTTTTGGAAACAGCTTGGGGCACATTTCGTTCCAATGTCTTTTTCTGGCTGGGGGTAATAGGATGCACCTTGGGTGCCTTTCTGATTGGTGCGGGTGGAGGTACATTTAACTGGTATTTGAATCTCTCCATTCTATTTGCATTCGCGACGCTAGATCCTGACCATCCGGTATATTTCTTCTTTATCCCGCTTAAGGCTAAATGGTTGGCGTGGATCAGTGCGGTATTTCTTGCCATCTCATTTGTACTTTCTCCTTGGCTGGGAAAGGCCGCTCTTCTTCTCTCCTTTTCAAACTACTGGCTTTTCTTTGGTCCCACTCTTTGGAGAGAAGCTCGCCACGCAAAGAAAGCGAAAACTCGTCGCGAACAATTCGTCCAGGCATCTCAACCGGAGGAACCGACGCTTCACTGCTGTCATGTTTGTGGAGCCACCGAAATTTCCGCGCCGGATATGGATTTTCGAGTCTCGGCGGATGGTCAGGAATATTGCTCTCAACACCTTCCCGGCAGAGGTTTGCCATCCGAAAAAAATAAATAGCGTTTCCCGTATGAGCAAACTTCCTTAACTATTTTAACAGAAGCAGACATTCCAGGGAGTGTCTGGAATGCAAGAATATTACTCCGGAACCTTGGGGGATCTCCATTTTTATGGATATTACCACTCCATGATGATTCCGGAATAATATGGAATCAATTTGACCAACTCACTGGTCTCAATATCAGTGACTCCTCCTCTTATAATTTTCCAGCAGTCATTACTCTTGAGGAAATGTGGCCATCCTTCAACGGGTTTACCTTGCGCACTTCCCAATTACTGAATCCTCTGAGTTCTCTTTGAATCAATTCAAGTGCATCGCTTCCTATTTGGTCTTCGCGTACCACACCCTCCGAAGGAGGCTGAGGAGTCGACGGGTTGACCTCGAGCACTTCCCGATCACTTAATTTCCTGAGTTCGCTTTGAATAAATTCACGATCATCGTTTCCTATAAGGTCTTTTATTTCATCAAAATCTCTTTGAAGTGCTTCAAGCACCCTTTTCAATCCCTGATATTCCTCCGTACGTATACGCAGCTTCGTAACAACCCCCGGACTCACTTCTCTTCCCCCTCTTGACACTATGTCATTAATATGTTGTCCCAGATCTCTTAATCCTTGCTTAATTGCTTCCGTAGAAGAAGCAGGATAATTAAATATTTGATGTCCGGTAGTAAAATTCAAACCATTGGGAATGAATTGAGAAACATGATTAGTAATAGTTATACTCATAGCATTTTTATTTATATTCTATTTATCCAGATCCATTAATTTTCTGAATCATGGAACTTATTTCAGTTTTTAAAGAAAACAACTGTCTGATGTTCGAATAACCTATACAAAAATAGACTTTTCTTCACTTAACAGTTGAATAAGCAAATACCACCCAGAAAATTAAATTTCTTTTTAAAAGAATGAATTCTATTGTTTTCTTAATATCGGCAATCGATTGCCGATTTCTCTGTAAACGAAGGCCCGAATTGCAAAAATGATCCTTTTCAAAGCGATACTGTCACCTGCAATAATCCTAATTACAGCAACTCCTTGCGGAAAATAAGAAATTGCTGCCGTAGCTTGTGGGTGGGAAAGGGCTAATTGCTGAAAATCCACTAGCGATGGAAGATGTTCGCTGAATAAAAAACAAGCCGCATAGTACGAATTTTCATATAGGATACGTAACGCACGGATGCTCCCATCCGTAGGCATCAGCCGGTAATTATCCAATGCAACTAATTCTTCGGCAATCCGTAACTCAGTCCGCATTTCAATCTTTTCGAAATCAAATGCTTCTCCAAATGCTAACCGGCCAGGAGCCAGCATCTCTGTGAAGAAGAGTCCCGATCGACTTTTAAGATGGATCACAGTATTTTGCACATAATGAGAGCCCTTGTGCGGAATAAGTAACTCTGGAAAAACATCCAGCCATCCACCTTCTTCAACCTGGAAATGCTGATGAACTCGCACAACTCCTACCCTTCCTCGATAAATCCGGCTTGCACTCGGACTCGTAAATACGACGCTCGCATCTTTTCTCACACGGAGATCGAGATCAATGCTATCTCCCGGAAACAAACCGGCCGTAGGATTCACTGCATTAATAATTAGGTAATTCCCTTCCCAATAGGGTTTACTCAAATGCATAGGTGCGCGGAATGACTGCCGGGCAAGAAAAGTCCTTCCTTCCTCATCGCTTTCGCAATCCAACAAGAGATGCCCTGTTGTTGTTGGGGGTGGGTGGTCCGTGGAAGTCCACGCGCAACTATTTGTCACGCGTATTGACCCCTTCTACAAAAATGACCTCTTTACGCAACCACTCCAGTAAAGCTTCCCTCCCTTGTCCGGACTTAAGATCGCAAAAAAGAAAAGGCTTCCCTTTGCGCATGGAAGTGGAATCCCTTGCCATCACCTCCAGATCTGCTCCGACATAGGGAGCTAAACTGGTTTTATTGATCAACAAAAGATCGCTATTTCGGATCGCCGGCCCTCCTTTGCGAGGAATCTTATCACCCTCGGCAACATCGATGACATAAATAAACGCATCCACCAATTCGGGCGAAAAAGTGGCGGACAAATTATCGCCTCCACTTTCGATTAAGATCAAATCCAACTCCGGAATTCGTTTTTTGAGATCGGCAATAGCCGCATCATTCATACTGGTGTCATCCCGTATGGCCGTGTGTGGACATCCTCCTGTTTCCACTCCCATGACTCGTTCCACAGGCAGAGCATTGTGACGAACAAGAAATTCTGCGTCCTCGCGCGTATAAATATCATTGGTTACCACTGCAATGCTCAATTCCTCACGTAACCATTCACATAACCGAAGAACGAGCATTGTTTTGCCAGAACCCACTGGTCCCCCTACTCCAATACATACAGGTTTCATAGTATTTCAATGAATTAACAGCACATTATATACCGGTTTCGCTATATTTCATGAAATAAAAAGTCGTTCACTTGCAATCTCATGCCGCATGGAAGCTATCTCAAGGAGCGGATCAAACCAACCGATCTCCGCCCGAGTGACCTTACCTGCCTGATCTAACACCGCTTGCGTTTCAGACAGACAGGTTGTAAGCACACGCTGCACGCCTTCCTGCCCTATGCGAATGAGCTTTGGTGCAGCCACACAAAAGCAGACAATGGATTGATAAAAGTACGCGCTGAGAGCTACCGCATCCGGCACTCCCATACAGGCGGTTCCCCAAACCACCGCATGATGTCCCTTGCAGGAATCTTCCATGACAACATCATAAAATGCCTTAAGTACTGGTGTGGAATAGATGCGCACCATCATGGAAAGGCGTCGTCGCCCCATCCAAAGGCTAGCGTCCCGGAGTTCGCGCGCCATTCTTAATGCACCGGCCATCCGATCAATTTCCAGAATGTCAGCCAGATTTCCCACCAACGCAGCTTTTCGCGTCTCCCGAACAAGGGGTAAATCTATCCGAATCAGAGAGGGAACAATATGATACTGCAAAAATGTGAGCAGGCTTTTCTCATCTGAGACCTGTTCCATCCGCACCATCTCTTCCAATCCCAAAGAATGCGCATAGGCTCCTGTAGGAAATGTGGAATCACATGTCTGCAAGATGAAAGGGAGCCAATCCTGAGCTTCCTCAGTGGTGATGTCCATGAACTGACGCGTTGAGTGGACGGAATACGGCCTCGGCCAGAGTGTAAGAAATCCCTTCCCGATCCAAAACCTGACGGATAGCAGGATCCTCGGCAACTCGGATATGATGATTCGCGATTTGAATGGGGAAATGGAGGTTCCCCATTTTCCAACCGAGAGTTGCCGCAGCCTCCGATCCTTCTTCAAGGCGGATTTCAATGATAGCCTCAGGATTTTGGGTCACCACATAGCACTTGGCCCCATCGCGGAAAACTGTGTCACCCGAAGAAAGTATTTCATCCAAATCAAAACCAAACTCTCTGCCATCCTCGGCGGTCGCTCGCCAGCGGCGTTTTGCGAGAACAGAACGGTCGACAGAAATGTGAATGATGGACTCTTCCAATCGCGGCAGCTCGGAGAGAGAGGAATGAATGATTTCTATGCTCAAAATAAAAAGTATCTTTGCGCCATCGGCAATACCGTAGCAGGTTCGCAGTACAATACCACTCCATCAGCTTTCACTGTATAAGTCTCTGGATCCACTTCAATTTTAGGAAGTGCATGGTTCCATACGAGATCCCGCTTTGTGATCGAACGGGTGTTTCGAACTGCGGATAAAGTTTTTCCTAGCGGAAGAGAAAACCCGCGTTCCAAGGCTACTTTGCTGACAAACGTGAGAGAAGTGGAAAACTTAGCTCGGCCATGGGCGGCAAACTGTGGGCGATAGATCATCGGCTGAGGAGTGGGAATGGAAGCATTAGGATCCCCCATATTCGCACAGGCTATTAACCCTCCCTTAAGAATTATTTCCGGCTTCACACCGAAAAAAGCTGGCTTCCAAAGGACGAGGTCCGCAAGTTTTCCCACTTCGATAGAACCGACCTCATGGGCAATCCCATGGGCAATCGCTGGATTAATCGTGTACTTTGCAATATATCGAAGAGCACGGAAATTATCGGCTGCTGCGTGCGAAGAAGCGTCTGCGTCAGGCTCCCGTTTACCGAACTGTACCCTCATTTTATGAGCGGTTTGCCAAGTACGCAGAATCACCTCACCGACTCGGCCCATAGCCTGGCTATCACTGGACATGATGGAAATAGCACCCAGATCATGTAAAATATCCTCCGCTGCTATGGTTTCCCCTCGAATGCGAGATTCTGCAAAAGCCACGTCTTCCGGAATATTGGAATCCAAATGATGGCAGACCATTAACATGTCCAAATGCTCATCTATGGTGTTTATCGTGTAAGGTCGTGTGGGATTAGTGGAAGACGGCAGTACATTAGGCTCTCCACATACACGAATAATATCCGGAGCATGACCTCCTCCTGCTCCCTCGGAATGGAAGGCATGAATAGTGCGCCCTTTGAAAGCGCTCAGCGTATCGTCCACAAAGCCGGATTCATTCAACGTATCCGTATGAATGGCCACCTGAACATCCAGCTCTTCCGCGACACTGAGACAAGTATCAATCGCCGCAGGAGTCGTACCCCAGTCTTCATGCAATTTCAACCCAATGGCACCCGCTAACACCTGCTCTCGCAACGGCTCGGCCGTAGAGCAATTCCCCTTTCCCAGAAACCCAAGGTTCATAGGATATTCATCCGCAGCTTCTAACATCCGGTGGATATTCCACACACCCGGGGTACAAGTTGTTGCCAAAGTACCTGTGGCAGGGCCAGTACCACCGCCAATCATAGTGGTAATGCCACTTACCAAGGCATGGTCTATTTGTTGCGGACAAATAAAATGGATATGGGTATCAATGCCACCCGCCGTTACCATGCATCCTTCGCCAGCAATTACTTCTGTCGCGGCGCCAATGGTCATCGTAATTCCATCCTGAATTAAGGGATTTCCAGCATGCCCGATACCGACAATGCGCCCTTTCTTGACTCCGATATCGGCCTTAATAATCCCCTGCACCGCATCAATAATCAGCGCATTCGTAATGACGAGATCAAGACATTCGCTATCCGTGGCAAGAGGAGATTGTCCCATGCCATCACGAATTACTTTTCCTCCTCCAAACTTTACTTCCCCACCATATCCTCCGTTCTCTGCAATCAGATCCCGTTCCACCTCCACGAAAATTTCGGTGTCCGCAAGACGAACCTGATCTCCTACGGTAGGACCAAACATTTCCGCGTAAACCTTACGATTGAGTTTCATAAACTTGTTGGAAAAAATCTTACATCACTTGCATCAAAGCCTTCCATTGACTTTGTTATTCAGTCCGTAAACCTCGCGCTTTCCTGCCAGCGCCACGAGTTCCACTTCACGACTATCTCCAGGTTCAAAACGGATCGCTGTGCCGGAGGCAATGCTTAAGCGGAACCCCCTCGCGGCTTCTCTGTCAAAATCGAGAGAACTATTCACTTCATAAAAATGAAAATGGCTGCCGATCTGAATCGGACGATCTCCACGATTAGAGACCACAAGGGTTTTTACTTCCAGGCCCAGATGAGCCTCATGAAAGTCTTCGTAAGATGTGAATTTAATTTCTCCTGGAATCATCGGATCGGATTGTGAAGGGTAACGAGTTTTGTGCCATCCGGAAAAGTCGCTTCCACCTGTACTTCGTGAATCATTTCTGCAACTCCTTCCATCACATCGCTTTTTTTGAGAAGCATCGTGCCATAACTCATTAAGTCCGCCACCGTACGTCCATCACGTGCACCTTCAAAAATTTCATACGTTAATATGGCAATACATTCTGGATAGTTAAGTTTAAGCCCGCGTTGTTGGCGTCGTCGTGCCAAATCCGCAGCAACCACCACCATCAACTTCTCCTGCTCGCGAGGACTTAAATGCATAAATGAAATCCTATACCGTTAGGTACTCTTTGACAATACCATCAGTCAGATCTTCGAGGACTCCTTGGGCAACAATTACAGGTGATGAACGGCGAATGGCTCATCAAATCCGTTCAGTACAGCCTCAGCAACGCCTTCTGCTTGGGATTCCGTAAAGCCCTTGGCTTCTAATCGCCGTGAGATGTCTAATGTACTGATGCTCAGAAGTATAATTTATTTTGGAATGGTAAAAAATCAATATCTCCATACTTCTTGTCCCATCCGTAGTATTCGGTCCGTCATGATTCTTATCTGACGATGCATGTCGCAAGGTTTTGAATGATATGGAGGTGAAACAGTGAATTTTTCTAGTATTGCTCAATGGATATATCAGTTTTTATCGCTTTTTCTTGGTAAAATTAAACGGTCTACTCGATTATCTCTACAATAGAAAAGCATGATGCTGCTTATTTGAAGGATGTTTGTGCTGTTTCGGCTGTTCCTATGGTTGCGCCTCTCAGCGCGACAGGTGTTGATTTTTGTACCATTTCCAAATAAATTATACCTATGAGCATCAGTACATTAGCCATCTCACGGCGATTAGAAGCCAAGGGCTTTACAGAATCCCAAGCAGAAGGCGTTGCTGAGGAGCTGGTTGACATCGTTGAAAACAGCGATCTGGTTACCAAAGATTTTTTATCAGCAAATTCGGCAGGGCTAGAAACGAGATTGATGGCCAAAATCAGTGACGTGAGAGTTGAAGTCGGACATCTAAAAACCGATACCATCAAGTGGCTGATTAGCTTGCAGTTCGGTTCGCTCGCCCTGACAGTGGGACTGATTTACTTTTTACTGAATTATATCCTGCTGAAACGTTGACTCGGCTCAGTGCTCTCTGATTCTGCTCCAAATCCGAGGACCGGATGACAAAAATTATCGTAACCGTGCCAGCAAGAACATGGTACAAAAAGCTTGACGTGCAAGAATAGGTCAAGCTGGAGAGCCCCAGCGACTTGGAGTGAGGCAACCTTTGGCCTGATCCAGTTTTCCAGTTTTGGGAGAACCTCATTGAGGTAATCACGGATATTATAGCGGAACGCTTACGATCAATAACTCGCTTTCTTCTAGAGAGTACCGCAAGGCAGTTGCCCGAGAAATCATATGTGATGTGACGCAAAAAAGGGAAACCTTGTGGGCTAAAATGGTTTTTTTGCTCCCTGAGCTCCTAAAAGTGCGTAACGTCAGTTACTAAGTGATGTTACGCAAAAAAGGGAAACCTTGTAGGCTAAAATGGTTTTTTTGCTCCCTGAGCTCCTAAAAGTGCGTAACGTCAGTTACTAAAAACTCGAATGGCATTTGAAGTCCTTTACTTGTACAAATACCATGAGTTCCCACATTACATCATGTTTCTTGTAAAGACACCTTCACTCGTCGTCGGCCCGACAATGGCCGGCTTTCAATCATGAAAACGGTAGTTTCAGCAATGCAACGTAACGCATTCCTTCTCGGATTGCTTCTCCTCCTGCCAAGCTTGGTTCAAGCACATACGGGAGTGGGAAATCCAAATGGCTTTTCCCAGGGAATTGCTCATCCGTTAAGTGGACTTGACCATATCTGCGCGATGGTGGCTGTCGGCCTTTGGGCCGCGCAAATGGGCGGACGCGCGATTTGGGTAGTACCTCTTACTTTTGTCTCAGTGATGGCTCTTGGAGGTTTCCTTGGCATGATGCACGTCCATCTCCCATTTGTTGAAACTGGTATTGTGATCTCTGTTCTTACCTTGGGTGTATTCATCGCCGCCGCAGTCCGGATGCCGCTGATTGCGAATATTCTGATCGTCGGGCTTTTTGCCATTTGTCACGGCCACACTCATGGCGAAGAAATGCTCGAGACCATATCCGGATTGACGTATGGAATCGGGTTTGTAATCGCCACTGCTTTGCTGCATGTCATTGGCATCAGCTTGGGGGTGGGAATTCAAAGGATTTCCAAGCCTTATATGGTTCGCCTGGCAGGCATCGCGATCGTGTTTTTCGGGGTATATCTCTGGGTCAGTGAGTTCCTCTGCTTGGCTCTATGAAAGAATTCGTGGGTAAAAAAGGGGGGATTTTGAAAAAAAAGAGGCTGGCGGAATCCAAAATGATTCCTATAAACCAGCTTCGTTATGACTAATTGTTGCCTGAAAATCAGTTTTTCAATTCGACGTGATTTTTGCAGTAGGCTGTCGCAATCAAAGTAACTTTCCAGATGGAGAGTATCCGTCTCACATCTCCACAACGAATCATCCACCCCCTCCAATTACGAAACTCATGCTATACGAAACATCTCCCGAATGAGGGCGCGGTATTTTTTTGTGATCACATAACGTTTCAATTTCAGAGTCTGAGTTAATTCGTCCCCTATTTCAAAGGGTTTTGGAATGATTCGCCAGGAAACAATATGTTCGAAGGATTTAAAGCTATTTTCCTGGTTAATAATTTGATGAATTTCTTCATTTAATAAGCGAACAGCTTCGGAATTTTTGCTGAGTTCTTTCAATCCGTTTGCCTGAATTCCGAGAGAAGAAAATCCTTCCGTACTTGGTACGATGAGTACCCCCAAATATTTTTGATTTTGGCCCACGAGCATACACTGTTCGATAAGAGGGGAATTCAGGAGGATGGATTCGATGGGAGAAGGTTCTACATTTTCTCCATTGAGAAGGACGATGGTATCCTTAGATCTGCCGAGAATTTTGAGGCAATTATTGAATGTGATCATGCCAATGTCTCCTGTGTTCAGCCATCCATTGTGTAGTACTTGGGATGTGGCAGTATCGTCCTTGTAGTAGCCTTTCATGATTTGAGGACCCCGTGCATGGATTTCCCCGAAGTGTCCGCGCCCCTGATCTGATCGCGAAGGATCCGGATAAAGAATGTTGCCACTTTCCAGGTCTATGATACGGATCTCTGTCTCCGGGTAGATGGGGCCCACAGTTCCGATGACGAGTTTTTCCCAAGTTCGTACGGCGAGGACGGGACTGGTTTCAGTGAGTCCATATCCTTCGAGGATGGGAATGCCCACGAAGTTAAAAAATTCGTCTACGTGGGTTTGAAGGGCTCCTCCTCCGGAGATTGTTCCGCGGAATTTGCCGCCGACTATCGCCCGAATCTTTTTGAGCACGATGCTATCGAGCAGACAATGGGGTAAAAAACAGATCAACCAGCAAAAGGTATGAAGAATGGTCAGGCCGGCATTGTCCAGAAAACCTCTGCCTTTCAAATCCAGTGTATTCCCATGAAAGAATGCTTCCGCTGCTTTGACTCGATGGGCAACGCCGTATGCAAGACGGAACATGATACGTTGGAGCGGTGAGGAAGAACGTAAATTCAATCGTATTCGCCGGTATAATCCTTCCCACAGGCGAGGAGCTGAGCACATGACTGTCGGTCGGACTCTTTTTAGGTCTTCCGCAATGGAATGCACAGATGTGTAGTAGAATACGACGCCCCAGCTAAGAGTAATGAGTTCAAAAACTCTTTCGTAGCTATGCCAGACTGGCAAGATGGAGATTGCACGGTCATCGCTCCGAAGGTCGAACGGAAGATTTCGAATTTGAGATGCCGCATTAGCATGGGTGAGGGGCACTCCTTTTGGGATGCCAGTGGTTCCGGAAGTGTAAATAAGTGTAAAGAGATCCTCCGGTTGGATTTGATCCATACGCTCTTCGACGCGGCGGTCCCCCAATTTGCGTAAGGCGGCTCCCTGAAGAATAAGGTCTTGGAGGGAATGTTTCGTAAGAGCTGCAACTGAATGGAGCAACTCCATGTTCTCCTTAAGAAAGCCCCCTTGCCGGGCAGTCTCGCAACCTTCCGGAGAGAAGGCCTCCATCATAATCACATGGGTATCCGGTGAGAGACAGGCGTGAAATTTTTTCCATGCCGCAGCATTTTCCAAAAAAACGAAACGCGTATCGGCGTGGTTCAGGATATATTTTACTTCCGCTTTCGTGCTGTCCGTTCCGCGTGGTACATTTGCTGCCCCTGCAAGTTGAATCGCACAATCAGAAAGAATCCATTCTGAGCGATTGTTAGCGATGATGCTCACATGTTCCCGAGACTGGAGACCGAGGGCAATGAGGGCAGTCGCCAGGTTTTTTCCAATTTCAAAAAGTTCCTGGTAACTGATGGGTTCAAACGAGCCATCTTTCTTCCTCGCAGCAACGGCTGGGAGATCTCCATACTGTTCCGCAGCTTGCCGATACAGATCAGCAATATTATGCGGGAAGATACGTTCGGGCATCAGCTGATGAGCATTTCAATTTCTCGCTAAATTACAAATCTCTTCTTAGGGAGCGGATAATTTGCGATTAATCGGTGGGCGATAAAATGGGCTTTTCAGGCAGTTCTTTTTCTGTTCGGCGTAGTAGCGGAATTTTATCCAGCACCTTTTCCTGAAACTCTTCCAAGTAGGTGTAAAAGACGGGAGTGACAAAGAGTGTAAGAACTTGCGATACAATCAATCCTGCTACGATAGAGAGGCCAAGAGATTGACGACTGGCTCCATCCGCCCCAAACCCGAGAGCGATGGGTACAGCCCCGAGGATAGCTGCAAAAGTAGTCATTAAAATGGGGCGCAGCCGCTTGTGACAGGCTTCCACAAGGGCTTCCTCCATAGGGAGCCCTTCTTTCATGCGCAGAATAGCAAAATCCACCACCATAATGGCATTTTTTTTTACAATACCGATGAGAAGAAAGAGTCCGATAAATCCGTAGAGAGATAGATCCATGTGAGCTAATACTAATATCAGGAGGGCGCCGATGCCCGCTGTGGGAAGGGTGCTTAATACGGTCAGCGGATGAATATAGCTTTCGTATAAGATGCCTAGGATTAAGTAAATGACGAATACAGCAATGATCATCATTGCGGACATTCCTCCTACTAATTGTTCGAATTGTTGAGCGGATCCTTGCGAGGCACCTGTGATTCCTGCTGGCAAAGTTTCTCTGGCAATACTCTGTAAAGCAGCAGTTGCTTTTCCTACCGGATATCCTGGCTTGAGATTATAATAAATATTGACCGCTGTAAGCTGGTTAAGATGATTAATAGATTCTGGCCCGGTCCTGGGATGAAGTTTTACGACGCTGGAAAGAGGAATTAAGTTCTTCCCATGGGTGCCCCGTAAGCGAAGAGTGGAAAGGTTTTCAGGAAAACGTCGAAGATTGTCCAGTAGCTCCACATCAATATCATATTGATTCAGTGGGGTCATGATTTGATTTATCCGTCCACCTGCAAGGGCCAATTGGAGGGTTTCTTCGACATCATCAGCAGTCAGACCAAAAGATGAAGCTTTATCTCGCAAAATTTCAACATCGAGAAATGGGGCATTCAACCGCATATCAGAGGAAACAGTAGTAAATCCCGGTTCTTTTTGCAGTCGAGCGAGAATAGTGCTGGCAGTCTGATAGAGCAAATTAGGATCAATGCCTGTCATGGTATAAGCATATTCTCCTTGGAGATTGTTTGTGGCGCCGGTATCAATCTGCAAGCTAGGATCAGGACGGATCAAAGGCATGACGCCCGGAACATTTTGCAAAATTGCTCCGTTAAAAATTTCACTCACTTTTTGGATGGAGGGACGTTTGTTAGCAGGGAGGAGCTTGGTCCAAAGAAACCCCATGGAGGGAGGGAAGCTTCCTCCCAAAAAATTAGTGGCTGTGATGACTTGCTCAAAATAGGGAAGTTTTTTGGCAATCTCCGCAATTTGATCCTGTATTCTTTGCATTTCCAAAGAGGAAGTCCCTTCACGACAAAGAAAAACCCCAAAGAGCGTGCCACTATCTCCCACTGGTAAAAAAGTCTTTGGAATATGAATATAAAATATCACCGTGCCGACGAGAGAAAGTCCCCATACGAGCACTCCTACCCAACGATGGCGAAGAATCCAGTACAATGCAATGCCATAGCCCTTTTGTAATTCTACAAAAAGACTATTCATTTTTCGTTCTATCCAAGTTCGGTTTTCTTCTTCAACTGGCTGAAGCATCCGTGCGCACATGAGAGGGGAAACAGTGATGGCTACAATGCCGGACATCAGAATCGCTATGACAATGGTCATAGAAAATTCATGCATCATTCTTCCCATCAACCCGCTCATGAGCAAAAGGGGAATAAAGACTGCCGCTAAAGAAAGAGTCATGGAAAATACCGTAAAACTAATTTCTTTCGCTGCTATTAGTGCGGCTTGAATGGGGGCGTGGCCTGCTTCGAGATGTCGCACGGTATTTTCCAAAACGACAATTGCATCATCGACTAGGAAGCCAACGGCTAAGGTCAATGCCATGAGCGAGAGATTATCCAGACTATAGCCCAAGGCTTTCATTACCGCTAATGTCAGAAAAAACGAAAGGGGTAGGGCCACTCCTGGAATAAGCGTCTCCCTAAAGCGACCCAGAAAAATGAAAATCACACCCAGAACCAGAAAAAATGCCAATAGAATGGTCATTTTCACATCAGCAATCGACTCTATAATCTGATCGGAACGATCGTAAGTGATATCGAGAGATACCGATGCCGGTAGTGACGACCGTAATTTCTCGACAGTTGCGCGTATTTCTTTTACTACTCGAATCGCATTGCTGCCAGGGGCCGCGGTGATCCCCACGGCAACAGTGGCTGAGCCATTCTTGAACTTGTTACTCCAGCATTGTAACCGGAGATATTCCGAAGCCAAACTGTCTTCCACATGTGCCACATCCGATAATTTAATCGGCGTTCCATGAGAATAACTGACAATGAGATCATTGAAATCTTTTACTGAAAAAAGCTGTCCCTTCGGATTTACCGTATATTGCAAAGAAGGACCATAGAGTACTCCGCCCGGCTTAAAAACGGATCCTTTTTTCACGGTATTTGCAATATCCAGTAAAGTGATATTGCGTGATGCCAATGCATTGGAATCCACTTTAATCCGTATTGCTCGGGCGGCACCGTATACTGTCGCTTGGGATACCCCATTGATCATGGTCATTCGCTGTGCGACCAGATTGTTCGCATAGTCGTATAAATCCCCTTGTGTCATCATATCAGTCGTCAACCAAAGATAGGCGATAGGACGATTGTTGGGATTATTGAGCATGAAGGAAGGAGGTGCTGGCAAATCCGCAGGAAGATTTCCCATGGAACGTTGAATAGCTGCTTGCACCTCCGTCGCGGCGGAACTCAGAGATTTATCCAAACTAAATTGTAAAACGATGGAGGAAACTCCTTCCATGTTATTAGAGGTGATCAAATTCAATCCCTGAATCTGCATCATTTGCATCTCTAATGGCGTTGAGATGTTATTGGCTATCACTTCCGGGCTCGCACCCGGGTACTGGGTGGTCACACTGATCACTGGGAATGCGGCTTCGGGAAGACTACTCGTAGGAAGAGTGTAATAAGCATATATTCCCAAAACAATCGCGGTCAGCGCACACAAGGTGGTCATGACAGGACGCCGAATAAAGGGAGCGGAAATATTCATTATTCAGAACCTGAGGAAGGAGCTTTTGAATCCGGAACATTATCCGTGGAATAATTAGGAATTGGCTGGAGTCGAACTTGTGTCAGAGATCCGTCTGCGAGCATCATTTGGCCGGAAGTGACTACGGTCTCCCCTTTTTTCACTCCCTCCGTAATAACGATGAGATCAGCATGCAATTCCCCGGTTTTTACGGTTCGAAAATGAGCATGTCCTTTTGCATCTACCACAAACAAAAAAGGACCTTTTTGTCCGATTAATATGGCGGAATGTGGGACTAATATGGCGGAAGACAGAACATGAAGGATGAGCCTCACGTTTACAAACAGTCCCGGCCAGAGTGCACTATCCTTGTTTTCAAATTGTGCTCGTAATCGGAGGGTGCCAGACTGGGCGGATACTTCATTATCTAGGAATTGAAGCTTTCCCTTCGCTTCATAATTCGGCCTTCCCGGAACGGTGACCAGAACTTCCAATTCACGCCGATCAGAATGTTGGCGAATGTTTTCCAACTCAATTTCAGGAACTGTAAAATCTACATAGATGGGAGAGATCGTTTGGATATTTACTAATTTTGTTGTATTGCCTGTGACCAAATTCCCGGTGTTTACCAGATAGACACCGGTCTTGCCTCCAATGGGAGAGGCAATGAAGCAATATCCTAAGTTAATAGTCGCTCGCTTAAGGGTGGCGTTTGTGGATTGTAATTTGCCTTCGCAGGCACGTTCCGAAGCCTGCGCATTGTCTAGGGTTTGAAGATCGATTGTCTGTGTTGCATAGAGTTTAGACTGACGTTGAAGCACTTGCTGAGCATTCCAAAGATTTGCTTGAGCAGCCTCCACATCTCCCTGTGCTTGCTGAAATGCCGCTTGGTAAGGCTCTGGATCTATGACAAACAACTTCTGTCCTGGTTGAACTATATCTCCTTCTTGAAAAAGAGTTTGAGAAAGGATACCCGTAACTTGCGCCTGAATGGTTATGGAAGCAATAGTGACACAGTTACCAAAGGTATCTACATAAAAGGGGACATCTCGTGTGATGGCATGAACAGCATTTACCCAAGGGCCCGAAGGAAGGGACTCCGACTTCTTACAGGAAGTTAATAAAAAACCAAGGATAAATAGTAAGCGGAAGCATCCCCAAAATGATGGGCTGTTTTGCACAAAGCATTAATTATATAAAAAGTGGATAGGAAAACTAGAGGAAAATCCGCGTGCTCTGCATATAATAGCTTATCATGCTGTGTATTAATTAGTTAATATATAAATCCCATTTTGGATTTGAAAGCTGTGAAAAAGGATCCGCTTCTATAAACTTATCAAAGAACAACCGCGTGGAAGCGCGGAAGGGTCGCGCCCGAGAAGTTCAAATCCATTTTCTCGTCGAATAGCAAGGTCACGGGTTTCCAGGACGCAAGTCGAACCGAGGTTTGCGAGATCGAAAAGACGAAGGATTCCAGTGCCACCGATGGGGCATTCCTGGTCTGTTTCGGGGTCAATTACTAGCGCGCGTGCCCAGGGGGGGGCGTGGTGAGGAGAAGATATGCCGCGTGCATAGAATTGAGAGGAAAGCTCGGTCATCCCGTATTCATTCATAATATCGGGAGTGGCTAAACCAAAGTGCTGTTCAAAAAGCTTATAGAGCTCAATTTTAGAAATTTCGCGTTGGGTTCCTTTATAGCCTCCGGTTTCGACAGCCAAGCTTCCGGTAGGTAAGGAGAATGATGGGAACTTTTCGAAGTAATCTAAAAAAGCGAGGGCCGTTCCAAAAAGTAGGGTAGGCGAATTACTTGCCATCTCTTGTAAGTTCTCCATTTTCGTCAAAACAAAGTTTTTCTGGGGAGTCAGCCATGCGGCCATTTGGGCAAGCGAGGAGTGAGGCGCTGTCTGTGGATGTGGCAATAAAGCGATGATCAGATAGTCTCTTGCTAACCCCGCCCGACGCCAACCTTCATAGGCGGCCCGCTCATAGAGACGTAGCGAGCGAAACCAGTGTTTTCCCGGTCTTGCTTTTGTAGTGCCGCTGGTATGAAAAACGCGAATGCTCTCGTTTTCCGAAAATGTGCTGATTCGAAATTCTTTGAAAGCTTCTTGAGGGATGGCTGGAATGGATTTCCACGAGGTGGGTGTGGAGGTGCTGAAAGTGGCCATGTAGGGATTATAAGCCACTTGAAATGCATGGGCTTCCAAAAGGAGAGATTCAAAAGATTCGTTACTGGTTCCCTCAATAAATTGTAGAATACGAGTTTCTAGTGAGGCATAAGCCTCGGAGGATTGCGGACGCTCTAATGCGGACATCAGTAATTTGATATGGGCTTTGCTATAAGGGCCAGGGCCGAATCATGAGGGTAAACGGATAACCCCCCACTGGACAACCAGGAATTCCTCTCATCTGCATAGGATGCATTTGTGAGGCTCTGGTCATAGCCATGGAATGAAATGTCTTCTATTTTTTCGCGTGTGTCATAGCTCAAAAGTTTGCCGAGGGGGGGCGATTGTATCGGGGGCGATTGTATGGAGGCCGATTGTATCAGGAGCGTTTTTATTGGGAGCTATTGCTTTTTGTGCAGTCGCTCGGGAAATAGGTGGGGGGCTGACGGCGGAAGAAGTGATTCGTGAAGGGGATAATGCTCTGGCCGCGGGAAGGTGGGCCGAGGCGGTGATGCTCTATGAGCAATTTTTGAAAGATTTTGGATCCGCCCCGGAGGCAACTCCTCTCCTCGGTCGGATACGATATGCCATTGCTCGATGCTATGTCAGTAAAGGGGATTTCTCCTCGGCATTGACTGCTATCCGAAATGCCAGGGAAACCTCATCGGATTCAACAGAGTCGCAACCTCAAGGGATTGAAAAAAATCAGAATCTCCTGCTGTGGAAAGGTATTGCTCAATTGGAGACCGGGGCGGCACGGGAGGCGGCTGCAACCTTTGCTGATTTCTTGAAGTCATATCCATCAGCCGGACGGGGAGGACAACGCCTTGTTTCTGAACTCATCGTACTTCGCGCAATCGCCTTGATCCAGGCGGGAAGTGGTCGCGAAGCTGTACAATGGCTGGACGAGCAAAATAAGTCCGCAATTTCTGATTATTATCAGGTTCGGATGCAACTATTAAAAGTAGTAGCCTTCGGAGAAGACGATGCCGCTGCGGTAGAGGCGCTTCTTCAAATTTCCCCTTTTACGCCTTTCGGAAGGGCTAAATTACAGCTTCTGGCGGTTGCATTGGCACAAAGTTTACTGCGAAAAGAAAGTCCACTCTTAGCTCTGCGTGCTCTTAGTATCCTGTTAACTCGAAATGAAGTCTTACAAAATCAGCAAACGATGGAGGCTCTGGTTGAATTTAAAGAAGAAGATGTTCTATGGGCACGGAGGCGCGAACAATCTTTACGTCAGGATAGGAAAGAATTCGAACGAGTGCAAAATTGGGATGATTCTATTTTATTGCTCAGGGCAACTGCTTTTTTTGATTTACAACGTTATCGGGAAGCGGCTCTGGCATTGGAAGCCTTGCAGAATCCCGGTGTCGATGAATTCATTACCGCACTTCGCTGCTGGCTCTTAGCGGAAAGTCCTCGAAATTGTTTGAATGTGATTCAGAAATTCGGCAAGCGGTTTGCCCCATCTCCAAAATTATCGCTCAGCCGATTATTAGAAGGCACCGCTCATCTCATGTTGGAAGATTTTGAGGCCGCTCTCAGTTCCTTTCGTTCTATTCAAAGTGGGGAATTTGTGGAGAACGCACGAATACAAGAAATCAAAGCTCTTCTTATGGCGCGGAAAGACGAGGAGGCACTTCAGGTCATCACGGTATTGGTTTCTCTTTCTCCTCATAGCCCTTTCCTCGAAGAGGTCCTCTATCTGCGAGGAGTGGCGTTGAATAATAAAGAGGAATATGATGCTTGTCGAGATGCTATGAGTGATCTTATTCGCCGTTTTCCTAAGGGAGACCGAATGCCGGGGGCTTCCTTTTTGAAGGCAAGTGCCGCACACCGTAAAATGGATTTTCCTACCGCAATTATCGAATTGCGTGAGGTTCTCCGGAAATTTCCCGGCTCTAAAGATGAAGCGGAAATACTGCTTTTACTGGGAGATGCGCTCTTAGATCAACGAAAAATTGAAGAGGGCATCGCGACCTATCGAAAGGTCCCCTGTTCTCCGCTCGGGCTCCATGAGATGGCAGTTTTCCGACTCGGAAAAGTGTTAAAAAAATTAGGCAGACTACAGGAACTTCGAAGTGAAATGGAACGCTTTCATCGGGAGCATCCGGAAAGCATGCGTTTGGCTGAGGCTATTAGAGAAATCGGGTATCAAGCTAAGCCACAAGTCGTGCGCGAGCTTTATTGGAAAGCTTTGGAGCAGCAAGGGGTTAATGTCCATGCCAGTGCCATAGAGCTCCTTCTTCAAGATCTACAAAAACTTTATACCGCGGAGGGAACCCGGGTGGACTATCAAAAACGGATTGTACACATTCGTAAACAAGCTCTCTCCGATGGGAAAAATATTTTGGCTCTTCGGATGGCTTGGGCTGAAAGCCGATTAATAGAAGACCCCTTACAAAAGGCTCAATTTATTTTCGCTTGTCTCACTGACGATCAGATGGAGCATGCGAGTTCCCGATTATTGTCCGATTTTGCTGATTCTTTAGAGACGGCGAAATATTACGAACAAGCGGAAACACTTTATCAGAATATATTGAAATGGCATCCCTCTGCTGATGAACGTGACCGTGCGCTTGCTGGCTTGGCACGTGTTGCTCAGGAACGCGGATCCAAGGATGAATCGCTCCGTTATTGGAGACAATTGCTCCAACAGACACCCGAATCCCGCTTTGTTCCGGAAGTGCATTTAGCCGAGGCCTTGGCGCTCATGAATGTAAAAGAGCATCAGGAACGGGCATCTTTAGAGTTTCATAAAGTGATTCGACACGATCTTGCAAGTCGAGCACACAAGGTGGAAGCACTTTATCGATTGGGGGAGCTACAAATGAATAATGGTCAACCCGGATTGGCCATACCCTACTTTCAACGTATTTATATTGCTTATTGGGCAGAGAAAAAATGGGTGGCACAAGCTTATTTGCGCAGTGCGACGGCATTTAAAATGTTAGGAGATGACCAGAGTATGCAGCGCACTTATCAGGAGATGATAGAACGAGAAGATTTAAAAGATCTGCCAGAATTTCACGAAGCTAAAGAAAAATTAACTCAAAATAAATTTGAATCTTATTAAGCCATTCGGATGTATGCTGAATCTCTTGCTCTTAGCAGTGATGGAGGTCGCTATCGGAAAGGAAATGCCGCTTTCCGGAACCCTGTATTCCTTCCATATGGACAATGGAGATATCAGGGATGGAGATGTCATTGGAACAAAAGATGACTGCATTCGTATTCAGCTTTCTAAAGCTTCCGGGGATGCGGTGGTCTCGGTATTATTAAAAAAAAAATCGATGCGCAAAGTGATTCCCTTGCAATGGGAGATTTGGGAATCTGCAATTAAATCAGGAAATCAAGACGTCTTGAAAAGGGGTTGGAATGCGATGAATAGTTTATTATGTATTCCTGGAGCTCGTGTGGGATGGATTGGGAATGCACTCGCTCATTCGTTGAGCAAGAGGAACCATTCTCCCTCGACGCAATTTCCTGACAGCCACCTCCAAATGGCTCAAGACCTGTACGCTCTCATTGAAGAAAAGTCTCACTGTCCAGAAGAGCGGGCGGTTGCTCGCGCCGGATGCCTGCGTATCCGGATATTGCAAGGAAAGTGTCACGAGGTGGTGGAGGAAGTGGAGGCCTGGGCGAGGGAATCTCCGCATCTCCCGGTCGAGGTCTGGGATATTTTGGGAGAAAGCCTTTTACTAGAGGCGGAGAGGCTGGTTCAAGAACATCCTCGTTGGGAACAGGATCGGTTTGTGAAGCCAAAAATGACCGCTCTCCTCAATGAGGCGTTGAATGCTTCTTTCATGGCATTTGTGCGTTACCCTGTTCGGGAAAACCCTGCGGCTCGCGGCCTTCTGAGAAGCGCCCACATCTATTCCTTATGGGGAAATTCGAAATTATCTGAACAGTGCATTTCTGATGTGACGACTTTCTATCCTCAATTCCAAAAGCAAAACAAGCCCGATTAAAACAATTTGAATAAAAACGACTATGAAACGCGGAGCACTGATAAGAATATTAGTAATGATGATGGTATGGATCCCATCGGGTCCTATCGCCAATGCCTCTTTTTCGCAGGAGTCGGGTAAAAATAACGACCGGAAGACGCTGTTAGATTTATTTCTGTCTGGAGGAATTCTGATGTGGCCACTGCTATTATGTTCGGCAGGTACAGCTACGGTATCCGCTTATTGCATTTTACAAATTAATAGCAAAAAAGTCATGCCCAAAGAACAAACCGAGATCGCCTTTCAACACCTGCGTTCGGGAGATGCGACCGGCGCTTATACAGCCTGTCAAAAATGGACAACCCTATTTTCTGCCGTACTCTCTTCCGCATTATTAAAGGTTAATTATGATAGGGATTTAGCTAATAAGTCCTCCATGGAAGAGGCAGCTAGCGAAACGCTTGCTGCTGAAGAAACGCGGCTCATGCTTTGGGTCAATTATTTAAATGTTTTCGCTACGATTGCGCCCATGCTGGGATTGTTAGGTACGGTGACGGGAATGATTGCGAGTTTTGATCAACTGGCTCTCGGTAAGGTGGAGCCTGCCGATCTTGCGGGGGGAATTGCAGAAGCCATGGTGACGACTGCGGGGGGATTGATCGTGGGAATTCCCGCAATGTTTGCCTATTTCTATTTCCGTAATTTACTGACGGTTTCGCTGAGTCGTGTACAAAGCCAGATTTCTTTTTTAATTGACGTAATTTCCGGAGAGTTGCGATTGGAGGGATAAATGATCTGATGAAATATCGATACCGCGTTGAGGCGGAGGTACCTTTTCCTCTGGCTCCTATGATTGATTTAACTTTTTTGTTATTGATTTTTTTTATGGTGACTTCACGGATTTCTCAGGAAACTGTGCAAGAAACGGTCCGATTGCCGCTAGCGAGCGTCGGTCATATCCCCGTAGATGCCAGCCACCGCGATGTGATCGATGTCTGTGAAGGTGGCAAAGTGTCCATTGCGAAAAAAATGATGGATCGGGGAGGACTGGAAAAATACCTTCAATCTCACCTTAAGAGTATCCCTCATCGCAAAATATATTTGCGCGCGGATGTAGGTACCCCCGCACGCATCATTAAAGAAATTGTCACCATAGCAACCGAAGCTGGAGCGAGTCAGATGGTGATAGGGGTTTATAGCGGAATTCCGCTATATCAGCAATGAAACGCAAGCCCACTCCTTCTTTTCCAGTAGAAATGCCGATGGGAGCTATGATTGATATGGTATTTCTTCTTTTGGTATTTTTTTTAGTCAATGCGCGTCCACTTCCTCAGGAAAAAGAAATTCCGCTTTCACTGCCTGGAACGGTTTCTCAGGAACAACCTGTCGAAATTCCCGAGGAACTCCGTATAGTGATTACTGGAAAGGGAGAGGTCTTGCTAAATGACGCGATGCTAGATGACTTGAACACTCGGGAAATGCCTATGTTACAGATGGCTTTATCCCGCTTTCGCGAAGCTGCCGCAGCGAACCGTTCACTCCCATTCGTTATGTTAGAGGTGGCAGATACCGCCACACATCAAAGAATTGTAGATGTTTTGAATACTTGCACAAAGGCTCAGATCACCTCTGTGACATTTGCACTGGAGGAGGAACTATAGCGATCATTTAAATATCTTTCTGTATACTTCGTTGATTTGAGTTTCTTTAAAATTGGTTTATTTTCTATTGCTAATGTAAATCCCGTGGAAGGCTGAGCAAATATTTGTTGCACAGCGCTCTATTTTCCCTGAGCGGGAAGATGCGGATAGCATGAGCATCACATCAAAACACAAATCACATATGTCAACACCCATATCATCTGTATCTCGATACATAAACCTTCAGCCAATCCATGCCGTACAAGCAGCTTTAGATCTGAACCAGCAGCTAAACAACGACCGCAAGGTCACAGAGATGTTAGATTCGCTGAGTAATCAGCTAGGTGGAAAAAAGATTGAGCAACTCGCCACGCTGGTAGCTCAAAGGCAGAATCAGGGAATTTATAAAAATCTAGAATGCCTTCATAGCAAGATGCTTCCAAAGCTTCTGTGTATTAAGGAAATAGAGGCCGCGCGTGCTGCTTTAAATGCTTTGGATTCCAACCAGCAGGCAAACCTTCAGGGGAAAGCTTGTAAAATTGCTCAGCTTATTGGCCGGGAAGACCGGACTCCATTAGATTGTAATAAAAGAGCTCATCTTAAAAGAGTGAAAGTTCCTCTTGAGAGTAGAGCCGAAGAAAAAAGAATCACACCGGATAAGAAATTCGAACAGATTGTGAGCAGTCTCTCTCCAGTGTCTGCATTCATAAATATCATCCATCCGTTGATTCGTGAGTAACCGATCACGTCTCGAAAAATCCTGAACTTGTGCTTCTCGATGGTAAAAACTTCTTATCATCGAGGAGCCGATTCATTCCCTGCTACTCAGGACCTGGGCTTTCTTTTTTTAAGAGAGATAGAACGAGACGAAGATAAAAAGAGGCAAAGTCTCCTTCATTCCATGCAGTTCTTGGGGGCAATTCGCAGCTTTTTAAAGCCGAAGGTTCTATTAACCGACAGGTGCGGTGGGAGCAACCGTGGAGGAAAAAAGTTGATTCTATCGACGCTGGCTATGGTTGTGATAGTGCACGTCGTAGGAGTACTCATTGCAGGATTTCTTGTAATAGCCCGAAATTTAATACCTGAGCCTCCGGCTTTGGAGGTGAAGTGCGATGTGAAAATTCCCGCAAAAGTTCGCAAACATCGGATCGAAATGCGGCAAATGGAAATGGCACGCCCCAAAGCCAGTGCACATGAACTTCTCAAAAGCATTCACTCCACACCGCTCTCACTTCCTCAATTGCCTCCCCTTTCAAAATTCACCTTAGAAACGATGGCGGATTTGGCAACCGAACTTGCCGCGGAACCCGGGAAAACGGGAGTGGGCTGGTCGGCTTCGGGAAAGAACAGTTTTTTTGGTGTAGGTACGGAAGCCAAGCGCATCCTCATCTTATATGATGTGTCAAAAACCGTTGTGAGCGCCGCTCAGCGAGCTGCAGTGCCTATGGAAATGATTCGAAAGGAAAGCTGCCGCTTAATAGATGAGCTGGGAATTCAATGCCGATTTGGACTTGCTCAGTTTGCAAGAAACTATGCTTTTTTCAGCGACGGTCTTCTTCCAGTGACTGACGAAAATCGTCGTCGCGCCAAAGAATGGTTGAATCGCTGGTTTGCAACCACTGGGATGATGCCTCCTTTAACGCCCAATCTGATTTCCGGAAGTCCTGGCTTCCTGGAAGTTTTGACACATGCGTTTCGTTCACACCCCCAGGTGATCTATATCCTCAGCGATGGCGGTTTTCACCGAAATGCCGGTCCCATTCCTTATGAAGAGATTCAATCCACATTACGACATCTCCAGGAGAAATATGAACCGCCAGTGAAAATCCATTTTCTTGCGGTAGGAATGAAAGAGGAGCGTTTTCGGGGAATGCAAAAAATCCTCTCTCCTTATGGAGGAACGATTCGGCACTTACTCCCCAGGCAATAAATGGTATGAGAGGTGCTTCGCTATAGTGGATAGTTCGCACGAAATATCCATCTGCCAACGAAGAATCGCGAACTAAGAATGCACTAGCCTGCGCATAATGAATTCGCGAAGAGCTGGATTTTCCATACGTTCGAGCACGGAGGCTAAGAATCCATTTGCAATGAGGCGACGGCCTTGAGAGGCTGGGATGCCGCGAGCTTGCATGTAGAAGAGTTCGTCTTCATTGATTTGCCCGGAGGTCGCACCGTGGGTACAACGGACATTATCCGCAAGGATTTCCAAGCCAGGCATTGAATTAGCTTCAGCGGCATCACTTAAAATGAGGTTGCGGACCTTCTGATAAGCATCCGTTTGATGTGCATCGGATTCGACCCGAATCAGGCCGGCAAAGGTGGTGCGAGCGGAGTCATCCAATGTGTTATGATAAAGAAGATCGCTCGAAGTGTTTGGAGCAGCATGGTCTTGTAGAGTACGCTGATCAATTTCACGAACACCGGAGGCGGGCGTAATGGAGAGCATGATGCTCCGTGCGTTGCGGCCTGTCAAACGGCTCAGACTTTCTGAACGCAGAAAACCAGCTCCAAAATTAGCTTGAAAGACAGTGGCTTTAGCATCCTTGCCGATCAGAGTGGAGTTTAAGTGCAAGGCGCGGGTGGTGGAACTCCAATCCTGGATTGCAGCATAAGTGACTTCCGCGCCAGCGGCGAGATGCAGGTCATTGATGCCGCAGACAAATCCGTGAGAATCAGAGGACGTGGAGCGGAAGTGATCCAAAACGGTGATTCGACTATGTTCTCCGCAAATAATCAGTGTATGAGGAAAGAGAAGGGTGTTGGTTCCTCCAAGCCACGAGAAAATTTCCACGGGAAATTTTACAGTGGTATGAGGAGGAACATAAATTAAAACTCCATTCCGGAGGGATGCTTGATGCCAGAGAGCATATTTGTGTGACCCGAGTTCGATGGGTTGTTTCATGAAATACTCCCGCATTAAGTTTTCATGAGTTTGAATTGCCGATTTGAGAGGGGCTACGACTACGCCTGCGGGCAGGTTTTTAGTTTCCTGTGAGATTAAACTATCGTTTGCAAAGACCAGACGCGTGGCGTCTGAAGCTAGGCCGACGCTGTTTTCAAGGAGAGAGGAAGAATCTGTGAGAGTTTGATAGTGGAGGTCCGTCAGTTCCAAGGCCCGTACATTGGAAAACCGCCAGGATTCTTGATTGCGGCTGGGTGTAGGAATGGAAAGAAATTCTTCCCATGCTTGATGTTGTAGCTCTCTGAACCAGGCGGGCCAGGTGGGATCTTCTTGAAATTGGGGATCAGGAGTAGTGGCCATGGAATGAGGCGCTGCAAACGATAGTTGGGTTGTCAATTTGTGGGATAGGAGGGGTGGATACTGACTTCGCTATAATAGGCTGGGTGACAGGACAAGCTGCCTACTATAAACTATATATGGTCGCTATTACTATAGAACCACCTTCTATAGTAATTAGCCGACGGAGCCTTCCATTTCGAGTTCGATGAGGCGTTTGAGTTCGACGGAATACTCCATGGGAAATTGACGAACCAGGTCGTTTACGAATCCATTTACGGAAAGGCTCATGGCTTCTCCTTCTGTGAGTCCACGTTGCTGCATGTAAAAAATCTGTTCTGCGCTTACTTGACTCACGCTTGCCTCATGTTGGCAGGCATTTCCTTGTCCTCGCACTGTAATCGTAGGATAGGTATCCGTACGACTTTGCGAGTTAATCAGAAGAGCATCGCATTCGGTATTATTTTTGCAGCCTTTAAGATGTTTTGGCACATGAACCAGGCCTCGATAGGTGGCTCGTCCTTCTCCTATACTAATGGATTTGGAAACGATATTGCTGGTAGTCTCATCTGCGGCATGAATCATTTTGGCACCGGTATCCTGGTGTTGACCGTCGCCTGCGAGAGCAATGCTAATGACTTCTCCTCGGGCTTTGCGTCCTTTCATGACGACACCGGGGTATTTCATGGTCAAACGAGATCCGATATTACAGTCGATCCATTTGATTTCGGATGCTTCGTGTGCCAGGCCACGTTTAGTCACTAAATTAAAAACATTGGGACTCCAGTTTTGTACGGTGACGTATTGGATTTTAGCACCGGGGAGCGCGACTAGTTCTACGACTGCGCTATGAAGAGTTGCGGTTTCAAATTTGGGAGCGGTGCAGCCCTCCATGTACATGATTTCGCTTCCTTCATCCGCGATGATGAGGGTGCGTTCGAATTGGCCAAAGCTTTCCGCATTGATACGGAAATAAGCTTGCAAAGGATGTTTTACCTTCACTCCGGGTGGGACGTAGATAAAGCTACCTCCGCTGAAGACAGCGCTATTAAGCGCACTGAATTTATTATCCCCAGTAGGAATGACTTTTCCAAACCATTTTCGGAAAATTTCCGGGTGCTTTTTTAGGCCTTCCGTACTGCCTACGAAGAGGACTCCTTGTTCACCGACGGCTTGCTTAATATTTGAATAGGCGGATTCGCTATCAAATTGAGCTTCTACCCCGGCCAGGAATTTCCGTTCTTGTTCGGGAATGCCCAAGCGCTCGAATGTGCGTTTGACTTCATCGGGCACTTCTTCCCAGGAGCGTTTAGGCTGTTGGCCTTGGGAGAGGTAATAGCGGATTTTGTCGAAGAGAATGTTTTCGAGATCTTTGCTCGCCCAGTGAGTGGGAAGCGGTTTTTCTAAGAACTTACGATAAGCATCTTTACGGAATTGGCGGATCCACTCCGGATCCTCTTTTACTTCGGAAATATAGTCGATGGTTTTTTCGCTAAGACCGACGCCTGCATCATAGGCATAATCCATGTCATAGCTGAAATTTCCGCGAGAACGGTCGATATCGATTTTGGTGTCTGTACTCATGGGTTTCTTCTTTGGTGGAGGATTTAAGTAAGAGCGGGGGCTGTCACCCAATCATAGCCTTCGGCTTCGAGTTTTAAGGCGAGTTCTTTGCCTCCGCTGCAAGCGATCTGTCCATCTACCATGACATGAACACGATCCGGTACGATGTAGTTGAGGAGTCGTTGATAATGGGTGATGAGAAGCATTCCCACGTGGGGACCACGAAGTGCATTGACGCCTTCGGAAACAATTTTGAGGGCATCGATATCGAGGCCGCTGTCGGTTTCGTCTAACACGGCATAGGCGGGTTGAAGCATGGCCATTTGGAGAATTTCACAACGTTTCTTTTCTCCTCCGGAAAATCCTTCATTTACAGAGCGGGAAGTAAATATCCGAGGGATTTGGAGGGCATCCATTTTTTTATAAAGTGCGGCGTAATAATCGGTGGCTTCCAGTTCTTCGCCTTCGGGCATCCGAGCTTGCAGAGCGGCACGGATGAAGTTGGCTATGGTGACGCCAGGGATTTCCATGGGGTATTGGAAAGCGAGAAAAAGGCCGAGACGGGCACGTTCGTCGGGTTCTATACCCAGGATGCTTTGACCATCGAGCAGGACGTCGCCGGAGGTCACTGTATAATCAGGATGTCCGGCCATAATTTTGGCAAGGGTGCTTTTACCAGAACCATTTTTTCCCATGATAGCATGCACTTCTCCTTTTGGGATTTCGAGTTGAATGCCTTTAAGGATTTCCTGGTTGCCAATATTGGCATGGAGGTCGTGGATGATCAATGAACTCATGATGGGTTAGTATCTTTTGAAAGCTGAGAGGAAGAAAGAGAGGGGGAACATTTGTTACAAAGGCCGCGCAATGTCATTTCTTGTGAATCGATCACATAACCGGGGGGAAGCGAGATTTGAGGAGATGCGGGCCAGTTGACATCGTGTACTTTTCCACATTGATTGCAGACAAAATGACCGTGTTCCCGCAAATTTGCGCAGTACCGGGTGGGTTCGCGATCTACATGAACCTGACGAACTAAGCCACAGGAAGCCAGCGTTTCCAGGCAATTATAAACAGTGGCAAGCGAAATGGAAGGGGCGGTCTTCTTGACTCGAAGAAAGACCTCGGTCGCACTGGGGTGATCCCGGCGTCCCATCAGAGCATCGTATACGTGTCGCCTCTGAGGGGTCAGACGTAACCCGCTGTGACTGATTGCCTTTTCATAGGAATCCGAAACTCGCTCGCCACGGTGAGTGGGCGAAGGAGCCTCCGCGTTTGCGTTGGAATTCCGGTGAGGTGCGTTCATGCCAGTATTTTTAACTTATGTACGCTACTATTTTAATCAAGAATTATTCTAATTTAAAATAAATGAGAATGAGGCATAAAAGAACGGCAACCCTTTGGGCGATCTTTCTTTCAGCGTAGGACGGTATTTTTTGGACTGGCTCTAAACGATAACCGTAGGGATAGGGGCGTTCCGCTACAGTTTCATCTGGTCGAGATCTTCGACATGGACTGTTTGGCGCATTCGGAACAATGCCACAAGAATAGCAAGTCCTACCGCCACCTCTGCAGCTGCCACGGTAATAGTAAAAAACACTAATATCTGAGCATGATAATTTGGCAGTCCCTGAGAATCCAAATGGAATCTGGAAAACGAAACCAAAGTCAGATTGGCTGCGCTTAACATCAGCTCCAGACACATAAATATGACGAGGATATTTCGACGAATCAGCACGCCTGCAAATCCCACTGCAAAAAGAATTCCGCTAGCCAAAAGATAATGAGTGAGAGAAGGCATTTATTTGCGCTCCTTTTTACTGCCCGGGAACTGCGATTTCTTAAGAGAAGGCATTTCTTCATTCATGCGGTTTTTGGGAGCAATTCGCGGCTTATTTTTTCCGTGGGTACTGAGTAAGACTACTCCTATGGTTGCCACTAATAGAAGCACTCCGACCATTTGAAATGGAAAATTATAGTGGCTAAAAAGTAACCTTCCCAAGGAAGTCACATCATCCGTCTTAGCCATCCCTAATACGGGCATCGGAACCTGTGCTTTGGGCAAGGCATAGATAGCCCTGATCAGCAACAGACAAAATGCCACCGCAATACCAATAGCACCGGCGAACATCGCTTTGTTAAATCGACGCTGCTCCTCCTTCTTAATATTTAGTAACATGATGATGAACAAAAAGAGCACCATCACCGCTCCCGCATAAATCAAGACTTGGATAATTCCCAGAAAGAAAGCATCCAACGTAAAAAAAAGACCAGCGAGAAAAATAAAAGACATCACCAGATTCATAGCGCTGGTTACGGGATTTCGGGCAATGATGACGCCTAATCCAAATACTAACATCAAAACGGAAAAAATATAAAAAAGAAATAGGAGCATAATCCGCTATTTCTTTTCGTTCCATTTAAAAATGAGTCCCTTCATCACTCCTCCCAGCTCATAAAGTTTTTTCTTATTATGGATCATTTCATCGCGCGAATAGCCAGTAATAGAATAATCCTTCCGCAAGAAAATCGCCTGCTCCGGGCATACTTCCTCACAAAGGCCACAATAAATGCAGCGAATCATATCGATATTAAATTCTTTAGGACGTTTCTCGACTTTTGCCCAAGGATCGTCATTCGGAATTTCTTCCGGCTGGATCACAATGGCTTGCGGCGGACAAATAAATTCACATAATTGACAGGCAACACATCTCTCCTTTCCCCATTCATCCATGACAAGAGTGGGAGCTCCTCGATAATAAGAGGGAAGTTGAGAATCCCAACGCTCTTCGGGATATTGCATGGTTACTCGGGTTTTCCCAAATAAAGAGTTCTTAAAATGCTTCCAGGTAATCAGCAGTCCGGCCAGGATTGCAGGTAGAAAAAATTTCTCGGCGAGGGTGAGCTGCGGACGTCGTACGGTGAATGCCATAGTAAAATCAATGCCTCCAGTAAGCTAATATAAACGCAGTGAGAAAAATATTCACCAACGCAATTTCAAATAAGTAGTACCATCCTAATTTCATCAGTTGGTCATATCGAAATCGGGGAAGAGTCCATCTTACCCAAATAAAAAAGAAGAGAATGGCTGCCACTTTGGCAAAAAAAACAAATATATTTATCAGCCCCCAAAAAATTCCATGCGTTCCATCGGGGATAAAGGGTAGACTCCATCCGCCAAGAAATAGGGTGACGATCACGCCTGAACCGACGATCATTGCAGCATATTCTCCGAGAAAAAACAGAGCGAAACCCATTGAAGAATATTCCGTATGATATCCACCCACAAGTTCTTGTTCGGCTTCCGGAAGATCAAAAGGGAGACGATTGGTTTCCGCAAACATTCCTATCATAAAAATGACAAAGGATATGAGCATCAACAATGCAAGCACCACTTTCCGAACGGAAAATCCCGATACAAAAGATTCCCAAATCGCCTGAAAATTTCCCTCCATCAAATGATGAATCGAAAATCCCTGCGGCCACCAAGGAGCGATGGTCCAACCATATTTCACTTGATACTCCACAATTTGTGACAAGTTGAGGGATCCTATCATCAGAAAAACAGGGATCACCGAAAGCCCCAATGCCAGTTCGTAAGAAATCATCTGTGAACTCGAGCGAATGCCACCGAGAAAAGGATATTTGGAATTGGATGCCCATCCGGCTAGTACCACTCCATAAACGCTTAATGAAGAAATAGCGAATACATAGAGAATTCCGATATTAATATCTGCGATTACCATCTTTTGCCCTAAAAGCGTGCTACCGAATGGAAGTACTGCGAGGACTAAAATCGGGGGAATCATCGCGAGCTGAGGAGCTATGCAATAGAAAAATTTATTTACCGTATCAGGAATGAAGTTTTCTTTTAACAACAGCTTTATAGCATCAGCAATCGGCTGGCCCAGTCCCCAAAGAGACAGATTAGTAAAGGGAAGCCCCACTCGATTAGGCCCTTTACGGTCTTGAATAAAAGCGCTCACCTTCCGTTCGGCATATACGGTATAAGATATCAGGAAGAGAGTAATGCCCAGAAGCGCCGCTGTCTTGATTAAGGAAGTCCACACAAGAAAGACTTCCGGTTGGAAGAGAATTTGCATGGATATCTCTAACAAGGATGGAGCTTTTCGGAGAGGTCCACTCCCAAATCTCCAACAGAGGTAAGGCTGAGTCCTCCTAATAGTGGAGTATTTTGCGCCATTTGTCGGAAAATAGCTTCGATACTCAGAGGCCACTCAGAGTCAGTCAAAGCCACTAAGAGATCACGCAGTACCAGCCAATCAGATCGGGCTTGTCCGGGCGGCTCAATTGCGGCATTCAAGCGCTGAATTCGACCTTTGACATTGATCATGGTTCCACGTTTTTCAGCAAAAGAAACCACTGGAAGAAGTATGGAAGCCAAAGCGGTGGTGGCATTGGGTAAGAAATCCATAACGATGAGGGAATCCAGTTGATTCAGGGTGGCCACAGGGATACCGGCGGCTATGGCATCTTCTCCCACCACTAACATGCTACGAACCTTTCCTGCCTCGATGGCCGCGGTAATCTCTTGAAGTTGCGATCCCGGAATGGATCCGGTGAGGCCAAATAGTTGCGCGCCTCTGGTATTAGGATTACCATCGTCTGAAATGAGAAATCCGTCCCCTTGTTGCGAGCGGGGGACTATATCCGAAAGAGAAACTTCAATGACTCGAGCCAAGTGAGAAAGAAGGTATTGTTCTTCATTGGTTGAACGGCCACTGGCGAGAAGTGCTATGGCACCTCGCGCAGAATATAAGTCGCGGGCTGCTTGGCTGACTGCTTCCGTCCAACTGACCATAGCATCAGGCTTCCATTTTACGATGACCTTCCGGAGTCGGTCAGGAGAATTGATGAAGCGAAAGTTTAAACGATGGGAATCGGGAAGCCAGGAAGAATTGACAGAATCATTGTCGCGGGGAGTGATTCGCAAAACTTGGTTTTCCCTGCTTCCGATCAAGATATTCGATCCCATACCGCAGTTCACATCGATGCTTTTAGTCTCTTTAAGAAACCACACTCGCATTTTGAAACGAAAATCCTTGGAAGTGAGCGCTCCTACCGGGCAGATATCGACGGTATTTAATGAATAATTATTATCCAAGCGCTTGCCCGGATGGACGGTGAGCGTCGTATGATTGCCACGTTCAGTAAAGCCGAGTACATCCTCATGCGCAATTTCCTGCATGAACCGGATACAACGCGAACACATAATGCACCGCTCGTCATCGAGCACAATATGTTTACCGATATCCACCTTCTTCGGTTTTTTCACCTTTTCTTCTTTAAACCGAGAGTTGCCTCGACCGTATTCGACGCTGAATTCCTGAAGACGACATTCCCCGGCTTGATCGCAAATAGGACAGTCAAGGGGATGGTTGATCAAAAGAAATTCCATAACGCCGTGACGACATTCCCGAACCAAAGCGGAATCCGTCCGAACCGCCATTCCTTCGGTAACCTCTTGAGCGCAGGAAATAGCGGGTCGCGGGCTCCAATGGATCAGGGGATGGCCATCTACTCCGAGTTCCGGTTTGCGATCAGGTGTCATCCGCGGTGCTCCCACCTCCACTAGACACATGCGACAATTGCCCGGACTACTGAGTTTAGGATGGTAGCAATAGTGAGGGATCAACTTCCCACTCTGCACACAGGCCTCGATCAGACGAGTTCCCTTGAGAAATTGTCTCCACTCACCATCCACCTGAACATTCAGTAACGGAGTTTGTGAGAAGCTCATTGAGAGCCAATATGCTTACATCCGGAAACAACCATTTGTCTATGAACAAATTACACCTGAGAAGTAAAATTCAAAATCCCCCATGCGGGAGCATCCTGGATTATCGAAATAGTAAGATCTACCTAAAAAATACGGTGAATACTCAATTGCGCAACCTGATGACTGCCATTATTTTTAGTGGTGATACCAACCATACAAAAAATCTGCTGCTTCTCACGACAACCCACCTCATTGAAGGATGAGGTCTCCGGTGTGAACTATCCCGGGACAAGCCGCACAAGCCTCACTTTAGACTCTGATATACAACGCAGACGTCAGTGGTGCAATGAAGGCTTTTCGAGATCTTCCTCTGAATCCACAGAGACCACCTTTACCACTACCTCAAACTCTTCTCCATTGCGAGAAGGAGGAAACAGAAATCAAAATATATCGAATATTTCGGACAAACTGCTCAAGGAACTTACTCTCGACCATGAATGGTCCGTGCAGGAGGTGGCCGGTTCTAACAACTCAATAATAGGAGCAAAAAGGAGGCATACCCCTAATGATACTTTGCCCCCGAAGATTAAAAAGTATCTGGACCAATTATCTGCCTTGGGATGTCAAGTGGATTTTTTTCCAGCAGAACCTCGATCTGATGGTTTCATTAGTTTCAATGTAATCCGCAACTCAAAAAAAATGATGGGACCTGAAGAAGTAGACTAAAGTCTGCTCAGACTAGTGGTCATGTCGCCCTCTGAGTCATCCACATAAAAGCAACTTCGTTAAAAACAAACATGCCTCATGTTTTGAGGGTATATTTCTTTCTCGAAGAGGCTTTTGTAAAGTCCGAAAATAAAATTCAAGGGATCTACCGAAATCTCTTTCGGTAGATCCAAATACTTTGGAGGGTAGCAAGGGAAATCATGACGGTCAGCAAAAACGTCCCTCCATAGCTCATAAAAGGAAGGGGAAGACCCGTAACGGGTGTGAGGGCAATAGTCATGCCCAAATTCATGAAAATATGGGCAAAGAGCATCATCATGATGCCGGCGGCCAACAAACGGCCAAATTCATCATCTGCTTGGGCAGCAATATAAAAGCCTGTTAATAACAAAGTGGCATATGCGATAATGAGACAAATTCCGCCTATGAAGCCATGTTGCTCGCCCATAACGGTAAAAATAAAGTCATTGTGGACGGCAGCTTTCGGAAGATACCCCAATTCATTCAGAGAATTATGAGATTTGAACCCTTTCCCATACAAGCCTCCGGAACCAATGGCATTTAAGGATTGGTTGATATTATAGGAGGCATTGAGCGGATCCACATCAGGATCCAGAAATGTCATAATCCGCTCTCGCTGATAAGGTTTTAGGCCGAAATCAACGACTACTGGCATGGCCGCGACCGCAAGAAGCATCATTGAAATGAGGTACCTTTTTGGGATGCCGGCTGTGAATAGCATGCCCAGGAGAACTACCCCCCATACCAAGGAAGATCCCAGATCCGGCTGGAGAAGTATCAGAATAGCGGGTGTCCCAACAATGACCAGGCCGCCCAAAATACGGAGCATGGGATGCAAATTCCGCGAACGCTGTAAAAAAATAGCCAGCATGATAATGCCCGCTATGATGGAAATGGTAGAGGGCTGAAAATTGATTGGTCCCAAGGAAAGCCAACGGCCGCTTCCATAAACCACCTTGCCACCCGAATGAGTGGCTGCCAAACATCCGATTCCAAAAAGATATAGAGGAAGCGAAAGCCATTTGATCCAATGATAGTCAATCAATGACAGGACAAAAAAGATGGGCAGGGAAAACAAAAACCACATGATTTGCAAATGGAAAAAATGTAAGTCCCTCATCCACGTGGCACTATAGAGCGAATAAATGCCATATATTCCCAACGCCAGCATGACGCCCAGTAGGATCCAGTTGAGTCCCAGAAATTTTTTGAGTAACGGATGCATGTAATCTGTACCCTCAAGTTAATTGAGGAACGGCAGCGAGCAGTGTCTTTGTATATTCATGATGAGGATCGTTATAAATTGCCTCAGCCGGAGCAGACTCCACAATGATTCCATCTTTCATTACTAATACGTAATCACTCAGGTGTTCGACAACCGCAAGATCATGCGCAATAAATAAGTAAGCAATTCCATATTCTTCTTGTAGGTCCATCAAAAGATTGATGATTTGAGCTTGCACACTCACATCCAGAGCACTGACGGATTCGTCGCATACTATAAAGCGAGGCCTCACTGCGAGCGCTCGAGCGATTCCGATTCTCTGGCGCTGACCTCCACTAAATTCATGAGGATAGCGCCGCATCATTTCAGGTTGTAATCCCACTTGCTGTAATAAGCTTGCCACTCGATCTCTGCGTTCGCTTTTGCTGAAATTTCGAAAATGAATTTCGAGAGCCTCCCCGACGATTGCCCCTATGGTCATTCGAGGATTCAATGATCCGAAGGGATCTTGAAAAATCATCTGCATGGAGCGACGCAAGGGACGAAACTCTGATTCGGAAAGCCCCAGAATTTCCCGTCCCTCGAAATACACACTGCCTGAGGTCGCTTGCACCAATTTAAGGATGGTTCTGCCAACGGTGGTTTTTCCGCTCCCGCTTTCCCCCACTAATCCCACGGTTTTTCCCGCCTCAATCTCGAAGCTGACTCCATCAACAGCACGAATTTCCCCCACTTTTCGACGGAGAATTCCGCCGTGGACAGGAAAATACGTCTTTAGATTTTCAACCCGCAATAGCACTTTCTCAGTGTTCAATAAAAAATAACCGTGAATCAATACATTATAGCACCTCCCTTTAAATATAGTTCGTAGAAGCCCACAGCCTAAAAAAAAGCCGCGAATTGCCCCTAGGAACTGCATGGAGTGACTCAATGTTTTCCTTAAGAAAGCCCAGTTCCTGGGCAGAAGCTCACAGCCTAAAAAAAGCTGTGCACTAATAAAGTCTTCCTCTCTATCCACTTCGAAGTAAAAAATGCTCTACAGCTTCGGCAACCCCCAATGCATAATCTTTGGATGCGACAAAACCATGGGCACTCAAGACAGTTTGCTTTACTGGCTCGATAGCATTGGCTGGGCAAGCACACATAACCGCATGCGTTCCGTCCAACATGGAAATATCATTAAAATTGTCCCCTACGGCAAGAACGGCCTGACGGGAAATGTTCGTCAGCCTGGAAAGCTCTGCCAAAGCAGACCCTTTATGGTAATCGATATGGCAGAACCGCAGATAAATAGTATTTCTCTGGTAAGAGCATTCAGGAAAATCTCTGCAGGCCCAGTTCAGTTCTGAGGCCACATGCGCCATAACTTCCTCAGTGGAAGTTCTTAAACCCACTAAAACGCCTTTTTCATGTATCAGTGTGACTTCATCCTGAAGGGTCAGTTGTTGACAGATATTCTTCAACGCATCTTCATTCTGCGTTAGCATTTCTTGGTGGCGCGCTCGGCAAAGCAAATTCCAGTCACCAAAATCCTGCCATTCCCCAGTTGGAGACAGGTGATAGATTTCGCGTTCCAAGGTAATAATATAATCAGGGAGAACGGGAGCCTGAAACTTTTCTAACCCCGCAAGGGTATGAAGAAAGGAACGCCCCGTATTAATGGCCCAGACCCCACCCTTTCTTTTCAGGTAGAGAAGGACCTCTGAAAATTCTTCAGCGCAGTGGCGGTGGGACAAAAAGTCAATCAAAGTACCATCAAAATCAGTACATAGCAATTTAATCACAGGCATCACTTCCAATACTTAGAGTGCGATCCTTAGCCATGGCAAGGTGACATGAGAAAAAATAAATCGCCGATCCCTAAAAAAATCGGCAACAAACTCCACTGAAAAATGGTGTTCGCACTTTTGCTTTTTGCTTCATTTCAGTATTATAATCAAATGGTTGTAAAATATTGATGCTCATTTTTTCACTAAAACAATATGCTAATATCCTGAAATATTTGACCTCGAGGCATTAAAAATCGCACTTTTTTCTATGCTGTCGCAAAACGACCATCATAAAAACCGAGGTCGGTATAAAAAAAGAACGTCCATTGGGAGAGGCGTCCATTTGCCTCTGATCATGGGATTGTTTGGTGCAGGAAGCAGCTTAACGATGGCGCTGGTGAGCTGGAGCAGCTTTTGTTATTATCACATTTCCTGGTTAACATTCGTTACAATAGCATGGACTACGATTGTTCTTTTTTTAGGAGGATGCTGGTTGGGTCAGTCGATTACTCGACCATTAAAAAATTTGCGCGAAGAATTTTCCTCCATCCGCATGCCGAATCAGCCAAATAGGGAATTAGCTCTTTCCGACATGAGAGACTTCCAAGAACTTTTTGATGCTTGGGCCGCAACAAAGGAACATATCTTCCGAATTTTTTCCTCTCAACGAGATTTTACGGCAAATGCCGCGCACGAGTTAAAAACCCCGCTTGCTACGCTCCGCATCATTGGAGAAACGGCTTTACGAAATCTCACCGGAGAGGAATCCCTGCGTGACACTATTGGCGCCATGCTCGAAGAGACCCACAGAGTCACCAAAGTCGTGGAGAAACTGTTGCTGCTCGCACGAGCAGAAAGTGGCAGACTGCCTGTTGAAGCGGACTACCACAAGGCTGCCGATGTGATCGGGGAGATAGTGGAGATGTTGGGACCCCTGGCGGAGATGAAAAAACAAATTCTGATTCCTGCCATTTCGGAAAATTTGACTCTTTGGACAGATGTCAACCTGCTTCGACTGGTAATAGAAAATCTTCTCAGCAATGCCATTCAATACAGCCCGGAAGGAACGCTGATTTTGCTGCGAGCCACCGCTTCGCAATCCGGTATCGTTGCCATTGAAGTCGTGGATGAAGGTCCGAGTATCTGTCGCGAAGAAGAAGAACGACTTTTTGAACGGTTTTTCCGAAGTAAAAACACAGTTGCAAAGGGGAGCGGCTTGGGCCTGCCCATTGCTCGTTGGGCAGCTGAAGCATTTGGGGGACGAGTGGAATTCGAGCGAAGACTGGAAAAGGGTTCGGTATTCCGCGTGCTTTGTCCAGAAACAGAGTGGGATCACATCCCTGATTTAATTAACACCGATAAAGTCGAAGAGCCCTCCTGGCAAGGTATCGATCTTTCTTGGGCTGCTCGAGTTCAGCCTGCGCAGTTACTGGCCCGTTTGGGTACATCGCGAACCGGGTTGTTGCCAGAAGAATCAGAAAGGCGGAGGGATGCCATTGGAAAGAATATCTGGTCTTCTCTCCCCCCTCGGCATCTCTGGCATTCACTCTGTACTCCATTTAATGCCATTCTTGGTGCCGCGGCTATTCTCTCCTTAGTCCTTGATCAACCACATTCTGCCATTGTGATTTCGGCGATGATTTTGTTGGGTACGATACTGCGTTTTTACCAGGAACGCCGTTCTTATCTTGCTGCGGAATCGCTTCAACGGATGGTCAGTACGGAAGCAGACGTATTGCGTCCCGGAGCTTCCGGAAAATCGCCGATATCTGTGGAAGATTTGGTTCCGGGAGATGTTCTGCACTTATCAGCCGGTGATATGGTGCCGGCGGACTTGCGATTATTATCTGCTTCTGAGTTACAAATTTCTGAAGCTACTCTTACAGGGGACAGTTTTCCCGTTCATAAAGAAGCCCGTATTGCGGAAGCGGATTCTGCTCCTAGTCTTTGCTACAGGGGAACCCACGTCGTGAGCGGAACCGGGATTGGGGTGGTGATTGCGACAGGCTCTTTTACCAAACTGGGAAAGCTTTCTAAAAATCTGCGGAGAAATCGGCCTAAAAATGCTTTTGATCATAGCGTAGAGCGCGTGGGTTGGATGCTTATGGGGTTTATTGCAGTAATTGGCCCATTAGTTTTTCTTCTCAATGGTGTAGTCAAGAACGACTGGCCGGGAGCATTGCTTTTCTCACTGGCGGTCGTCGTGGGACTGACTCCGGAATTCCTGCCCGTGATAGTCAATGTGAACCTTGCGCGAGCGGCTCTCGCCTTAGCTCGTCGGGGCCTGGTAATCAAAGAATTGTCTGCAGTGCATGCGCTGGGAGCTATTAACATTCTTTGTACGGACAAAACCGGCACGCTCACTCTTGATGTACCGCAATTTGTTCGGACAGTGATGCCTTTAAGCAATGAGGAGAGCAACGAAATATTCTCCGGTGCTTGGCTCAATGCTATGTTTCAAGGGAGTTTGCGCAGTAATTTAGATCGTGAATTATTACGGATCGGTCAATCTGCGGCGTTTGAAGCGAAAGCTAAGGCTTTTCAATTCCTTGGTGAAATTCCCTTCGATTATGAACGCCGTCGCGTCAGTGTGATTCTGAGTACGGAAACCGGCAAAGCCATTCTTTTCTGCAAGGGAGCACCTGAAGCTGTACTCACTGCCTGTTCACACTATATGACCGCAGAGGGTGTGCGGCTACTCAGTGAGTCCAACCGCACAGCTATTCAAAAACACCTCCTTACTATTCAACATGGCGGCATGCGTATACTTGGTGTGGCACGCCGAGAACTTGCCGCAAAAGCGTATCGGATGTTTCCACAAGAAGAAATGGGAATGGTATTCCTCGGATTTATCCTCTTTAGGGATCCCTTCAAAGAGGGTTCTCGCCAAACGATTGATCGTTTGCACAAAGCAGGTGTGGAATTAAAAGTCCTTACAGGAGGACACCCGGAATCCACTCTCAAAGTCCTGCGTGAAGCAGGCATGGAATCATCCGCTCTCCTGCTTGGCGAACAGATGAATCACATGAGTGATGAAGCACTCCATATACTAGCACCTCAGACCACGGTTTTTGCACGTCTTTCGCCCTTACAAAAAGCTAGAGTGATTCGAGCACTGCGATCTGCGGGATACTGCGTTGGATTTCTAGGTGATGGAGCCAATGATGCAAATGCATTGCGTGAAGCAGACGTCAGCATAGCTAGTAGCACAAGCGCCGATCTTGCTCGTGAGTGTGCCCAAGTGATCCTCCTCGAGAAAAATCCGGAAATATTACTTATGGGTATTGATCAGGGACGTACCGCAACGGGCAATATTCTTAAATATATTAAGTGTACCTTCAGTTCAAACTTTGGAAATGTCTTCACTATCCTTGGAGCTAGCATTTTCCTCCCATTTTTGCCCATGCGAGCCATTCAACTTTTGGTGCAAAATCTCCTTTATGATTTGGCACAGATTTTTCTTCCATGGGATCACGTGGATAAAAATTTTCGTGCCGAACCCAGAAAATGGTCCCCCACATCTATTTCCATATTTATGTTAGTATTTGGCCCTCTGAGCTCTGTGTTTGACTTAATAACGTTTTGTGTCCTCTGGTTTGTTTATGGCGCTAATTCTCCGAAACAAGCCGCATTCTTCCAAACCGGATGGTTTATTGTCGGATTAAGCACACAGCTCTTCGTTATCCATATTTTGCGGACAGAAAAAGTTCCTTTCTTTAAAAGCTGGGCATCTGCGCCTTTCCTTATTGCAACCGGATTTGTACTTTTAATATCATTGATTCTTCCGGGAACACCATTGGGAACCCTATTAGGATTCGTTCATCTGCCTTGGACTTATTATGTGTGGGCAGGTGGGATTGTGACGATCTATTTACTTACGACACAAGTTGCGAAGGTTCTCTATCATCGATGGATGAAAGCACGGAAATGAAAGCGATATTTACAAAACCTTGTCGCCGCCATGATTTCCTTTTATAGAGATCCTGTCATGGAGCATTTTCTTGCATACAGATGAAATCACCTTCCGCATGCTTTCTCTATGGAATCCTTGATTTGGGCTATCTGCCGCCCAAAGACTGTAAACGAACCGCCCACGCCATGCTCGAGGGGGGAGTGGATATTCTCCAATTACGCGCCAAAGGATATCCTCTCTCCACAATTAAAACCCTCGCCTCCTCTCTTGCTCCCCTCCTACATGATATTCCGTTCATAATTAATGATTATCCCGAGTTGGTTACTGAAACGGGAGCCACAGGGTTTCATGTGGGACAAGACGATCCTCCCTTAAACCAAGCCCGCGCTCTGGCGGGGCAGACTGCTCTTGGCGGACGTTCCACTCACAACCTGGCTCAAGCTCAAGCAGCTCACGCCGAAGGCGCCGATTACATCGGATTCGGCCCCCTCTTTCCCACTCCTACCAAACCAGGCCGCCCCGCCATTGGTTTGGAAAATATTCGCGAAGTACACCGCCTGGTTCCCCTCCCCATCTTTTGCATCGGCGGCATTAAACGTGAAAACCTCCCTGCTATCATAGCAGCTGGAGCGCGCCGCATCGTCATTGTCTCCGGAATTCTCCAAGCGCCGGATATCCGAGCCTATTGCCAAGATTGTAAGGATCTGTTGATGAGTTCGTAGACTCCACAGTGATGCTCTAAAAAGCACCAATCACTCCACCGAAAATACCATGGGAAACAATCTGACCGCCGCCGAATTGTAGGTTATAATAAGCATATATTTTATACTGGCTTCGCTATACGACCTCATCGCAATAGGTATCGTTCAATTTCGCTCACAAGAGCCCGTTCGTCCCCGATAAGAAATTCCTGACCTGCGCAAATAGTACAGGACTTTCCATTAGTACCTACAAAATCTATCAAGAGCTTACGATTGCCCGGATATCGAATGACGGAGTTCATAATCTCGTAAAGTGCGGATTCGTCCATTAACTTCCGATTGACTTTCAACCGAACTGGTTTGCGACTGGGTTTAAGATTCAGAAGAGAAACATTGCTCATGGAAACTCGCAAAGATTCTTCTCGCTTAGCCACACGGACAGATAAAGAAACCACCGTCCCGATGTTAAGCAATTCCGAGACCTTTACAAAAGTTTCATTCCATACGGATATTTCCAACGATCCGGTGTAGTCCTCTAAAACCACCAGTGCAAAAGGCTTCCCCTCCGTCTTGGTAAAACGTTTGTCTACCGATATTAACATGCCAGCCATCTTAGTGGTGGAAGAACCTTCCGACAGTTGCAAGACATCAGCCACAGAACTGTATCCTCCCTTTTCAAGAGTTTCCTGATAGGCATCCAGAGGATGTCCGGTAACATAAAAACCGAGGAGCTCCTTTTCATGGGCCAAGGTTTCGTGCAGTGTCCAAGGTTCCACCTCGGACATCCGGTGTGTCGGTCCGGCATCCTCATCAATCAAAAAAAATAAGGAAGCTTGGCCACTGGCTCGGTCGCGATGGACCGCTGTGGCAGCTGCTATGGCTCCTTCGATATGAGCAAAGAGCGAAGCCCGATACCGACCAAAACAGTCAAAAGCTCCACATTTTACCAAACTTTCCAGAATTTTTCGGTTCACAGTACGGGAATCCATCCGGCGACAAAAATTTTCCAATGATAGAAAAGATCCTTTCCGTTCCCGTTCTATGAGAGTGGAAACCATAGCCTGCTCTCCCACATTTTTTACGGCAGCCAAGCCAAATCGAATTGCCCGCCGCCCATCCTCCACCGTAAACTTAAGAGCGCTCCGATTGATATCAGGCGGCAGTATTTCCACATTCATTCTTTGGCACTCAGCTACAAAGATAGAAATTTTATCAGTATTATTAATTTCATTACCTAATAATCCCGCCATAAATTCTACCGGGTAGTTTGCCTTTAAATAAGCGGTTTGATAGCAAAGTATCCCATAGGCGGCGCTATGACTTTTATTGAAACCATAACCGGCAAATTTTTCTAATAAATCGAAGATAGCATCCGCTTTCTTCTCGGAAATGTCATTCACTCGCTTGCATCCCTGAATAAAATTCTTACGCTCTTTTGCCATTTTCTGCTTATCCTTTTTCCCCATGGCACGTCGCAAAAGATCAGCCTGCCCTAAGGAATATCCGGCAAGGATATTTGCAGCGCGTTGCACCTGCTCCTGATAGATCATCACGCCGAATGTGTCCGAACAAACTTGCTCTAACAACGGATGAGCATACTCGATTTTTTTCAAACCTTTCTTTCGTTCGATATAGTCGTCGATCAAATCCATGGGACCGGGACGGTATAAGGCGATCAGCGCGATGATATCATCGATGTTCTGAATTTGGAATCTCTTACAAGTATTCGTCATCCCTCCGGATTCGAGTTGAAAGACGCCAATAGTTTCTCCCCGATTGAGAAGATCAAAGGTGCAGGCATCGTTAAGAGGGATATTTGCAAGGTCAAAATCGGGTTGACGCAGGCGGATGAAAGCAACTGTATCGGAAATGACCGTGAGAGTTTTTAATCCAAGAAAATCCATTTTTAACATCCCCAAATCAGTTAAAGGTCCCATGGAATACTGAGTTACCACCTCCTCATCCTTTCCTTTACAAAGTGGAATATAATCGGACAGATCCCGATCTCCGATCACGATTCCAGCCGCATGGATTCCTGTATTACGGGTCAGACCTTCGAGAACCAGAGCATAATCCCACAACTGCCGCGTAGGAGCCTCTTGCTCCAATGCATTGCGCAGTTCGGGATTCTTTTCCGCCGCGGATTGAAGAGTAATATTCAGCTCGTTAGGAATCATTTTGGCGATTCGGTCGGCATCAGAATATTTCCAATTCAGAACTCGTCCCACATCTCGCACCACACTCTTTGCTCCGAGTGTACCAAAAGTAACAATTTGTGAGACGGCGCGCTCTCCATATTTTTGTCGTACGTATTCAATGACCTCACCTCGCCGTGTCTGACAGAAATCGATGTCGATATCCGGCGGACTGACACGTTCCGGATTGAGAAATCGCTCAAAAATCAGACCGTAAGTAATCGGATTCAGATCCGTAATGCCCAGGACATAGGCAACAAGGGAACCGGCAGCTGATCCGCGGCCTGGTCCGACGGGAATTCCATTCTGTTTTGCAAAGTGAATAAAGTCCCAAACGATGAGAAAATAACTAATAAAGCCTGCTTTCTCCAAAATAGAGAGTTCGTACTCCAAGCGGTTCCGCAAACCGACATCCGCCTGTGCCTGGTCACCAAATCTTGTGATGAGACCTTCTTCACAAAGTTGACGAAAATACGCTTCACGGGACATTCCGGAAGGCGGTTCGTAAGCAGGATATTTGGATTTTCCGAATTCGAGCTTGAGATCACATCGCTCCGCAATCTTGAGGGTATTATTTACCGCTTGAGGAAAATCCGCAAACAATGCTCGCATTTCTTCGGGAGACTTAAAATAAAGCTCCGGCACATAATGCATGCGCTTTTCATCATGTACCATAGCGCCCGTTCCAATGCAGATCATCACATCATGCGCATCATGATGAGAACGCTCAAGAAAGTGGACATCATTAGCGGCGACTAGATCCACATCAAGATCACGGGAAAATTCCACAAGATGGGGACGACAGCGCGCTTGCGCCTCGATGCCATGATCGTGCAATTCCAGAAAAAAGTTCTCCGCTCCAAATAAATCCCTGTAAGTAGCCGCCGTAGCTTTGGCTTGTGCAATTTGGCCCGCCAGGAGATGCGAATTTACCTCCCCCTTCAAGCATCCACTTAAAGCAATCAATCCGCTGGAGTACTGCGACAGTAATTCCTTGTCCACTCGAGGCTTATAATAATATCCTTCCAAATGAGCACTAGTAACCAATTTGACTAAATTCCGGTAACCCTCCTCGTTTTGAGCAAGAACAGTAAGATGATACGCAGCATCCCTTCCCGACGAAGCTTTACGGTCAGTGTATTTACCCGGTGCCACATAAAGTTCACAACCTATGATGGGTTTTATTCCTGCCTTGGTAGCTGCCTGATAGAATTCAATTGCCCCGTAAAGATTTCCATGATCGGTAATTGCAACAGCTGGCATCTCATATTCCGCCGCTTTCTTCATCACGTCTGCAATACGCACCGCCCCGTCTAGAAGGGAATATTCAGTATGGAGGTGGAGGTGGACACACGACTGTTTGGGCATCTTTCTGAACTACAGGATATCGCCTATCTCCGCAAGCAGAGCGACACTCCCTTCATCGAGGGTATTTCGTTATAGTGGAATACGTCCTCCATAGAGCGGGAAGTGCGACAATTAAAATCCGACGTACCTCTGCACGAGAAATTTTAACTTTCCCGGACTGGACCCCAATCAGTTTCAAAGTACGTATGCCAATCAATGCCGGAAGCAATGTAGCATAACGCAGTAAAGGACGATTTACTGCTATCGCATACTCCACTCCCAACTTCATTGCTGCTAATGCTTCCTTGCACCGTTCTTCCACATCCTCCCTGACAAGGTAGTTTCTACCGCGTAAAGCATCTTCTTCACGATCCCTGAGAATATTAATCAACTGGAGACCCTTACCATAAGAAATTCCAAGCTCCTCCATCTGTTGGAAGGAAAGAGAAGCAAATTTCGGGATCTTCCGAAAGCAAAGCTGAGTCCAAAACCTGCCCACGCATCCTGCCACCAAGAAGGTGTAACGATCCAATTGTTCGCGGTGTAAAGGAGCCGAAAAGGAATGCTCCAAGTCGAAAATTTGACCCTCCAGAATCGTGCCCCAAACCTCCCGAATCTCCCGATTATCGGGGTGAGTTTCCAGCACTTCCATCAATATGGGCAATTGCTCCAAAAGCCGTTTCTCGCCGGGATGTTCCTGAGAATGTGACAGAGCCAATACCCCCTCATATTCTCCAACTCTTTGCTGTATAAAATGTTGAAGAAACTTTAATATGCGCAATCGAATAGAGACCTCCGTCTGGGAGGTATCCGCAATGGTATCCGACGCTCGGGCTAAGAGATACGCAAGAGTCATCCCGGATCGCACAGCACGCGGCAAAAGACGTAATGTCAGGTAAAATGAGCGAGAAACAGACCTTACTAATGACCAATCGATTTTATTTCTAAATCCAAACGGGCTTTCCACCCTTCCACTCTTACATCTTTTCCTCAGCTGACGAATCCATTTCATTGTCATTTGCATCCGCAAGGGAAGGCGGGAGGACTGAGTCTTCTATACCCATCGCCATTGAAGATACCGACGACTTGATCTCGCGTATCAACATTTGCAGACATTCCAGCACCTCCAGCTCTTCTTGCGGATCAAAAGTTTGGGCTCAGAGCCTTCATGAAAAATCCTTATGAGGCGAGCGAGTACGTCAATCGCTTCCATAAGGCGATGGACACGGCTCCAACATGCAAGCGCTCCATGCAGCGCAAAAGCATTTAAGTATTCTCAATGAGAGAAGTGTGAATATCCATATGTCTCGCGATATTGATCCAGTTACCAAAAGAGAGAGACTCTGATACCTGCTTCGCCAAGCTGATGATCTGGCTAAGGGTGCTTTTCTGCGACATTTTTCTCCGGAAGATCAGAGGGCGGTATATTAAGCTCTTTAGCGTTTCAACAGAAAATAATTCAGTAAAAAGTAAATCAATCCGACTGTCAGAGCGAGCGAACCAAACTGTAAACTGATCAGCCACTTGATGGTATCGTTTTTTAGATGTCCAACTTCGACTCTCACGTCACTGATTTTACCCATCAATTCAGTTTTTAATTCTCCCATTTGAGCTGTCAATTTTGTCTCCAGCTCAGCAGATCTGGCCATTAATTTCGTTTCCAGCCCCGCCATTTCAGTTCTCAACTCTCCCATTTCAGCCCTTAAAAAATCTTTGGTGACCAAATCGCTGTTTTCAACGATAACAACCAGCTCTTCAGCAACGCCTTCTGCTTGGGATTCTGTAAAGCCTCTGGCTTCTAATCGCCGTGAGATGGCCAATGTACTAATACTCACAGGTATAATTTATTTGGGAATGGTACAAAAATCAACATCTGTCGTGCTGAGGGGCGCAACCATAGGAACAGCCGAAACAGCACAAACATCCTTCAAATAGTCCATGTTCTGTTGCGATTCGAGCTCCGGCATACTTACGCAATTCATGCAGCGATTTGGATCTGCCAGGAAGATGTCTTCGCACAAATGCGGATGCGGTATGATAAATCGCATTTTGACGAGCAGTGGGAGCCTTGTGATTTGCCACAAGGTATCGGCGAGTGCCCATATCTTCTGTATCATCCGTTCCTACCTGGCTACTATGTATCAACAAGGTGCCAATCTCATCGACGCCCTCACTAAAACCTTCTTCGGCTCAGCCCCTCATCGCTATTTGAACTAATCTTCACCGCCTGCTCCCCACTGGGGGGTGAGTAGATACCAAACTTCTATAAAATGAGCATGAATTTTATACGGGCTTCGCTATACTCAAAACAACGGATACCACTGGGGGACAGTTTTGGCCGTCGACCCATACCCCAGTCACAGCAGGAGCCTCCCTAAGCAGAAAAACTTCTGGTACCGCCCCCGTAATAGTTTTTTTGGACTGGCTCTTATATCTCTGCTCTTAATCTTCAAAAGGGAGAGTCGAGTTTTCCTGATAGGGGCCAGTTTGATTGGTGGATGATTGGTCCGAATGAAAGCATACAATTTTGAAAAAACTTCTGCCATTTGTCATTAGAAATCCGGAACAAATCCGAACCATAAATCTGAGATGCTTAATGGAAACATCGCAGACGATGAGGGGAAGCAAACATTCGAATAGACTCTGGAAAACTTTGAAAGGTTCCCATGAAGGAATAGGCAAACAGGTGTTCAGAGTGATTGATGCCAACCGAGCTACACCACAAATAGGAGTGAACATGGGTATAAGGGCTGTTTTTTTTGCAAATAGGATGGGGATTACTTGCATTTGAAAAGACTCTGAAAGAAAACTTCGTAACTGACGTGACGCACTTTGAGGAGCTCTGGGAACAAAAAAATCATTTTAGCCTACAAGGTTTCCATTTTTTGCGTCACATCACTTAGTAAGTATGCTGCAGAATGTTGCCAATAGATGGAGTGTAGCCCATGAGAAAGATGTTTGATAAGCAGATTCATGCCACAACGAGTCAGCTGAGATTCCACAACTTCCGGATGGGCTCTATATAGACTCAATACGATCCATGAATTTTTCCTCTATACTTTGGGTGATTCTTTTTGCGCCGCTATTTACAGCGGTATTGGTTCTTTTCTTTGGGAAGTACAATAAAAGATTTTCGGCTGGCATGACAATCGTATCGGCTGCAGTTTGTTGCTTTCTGAGTTGGAAAGTATTTTTTTTCCCCGAAGCACTTCCACCTGGTGAGTTCGACTGGATTTATCTCACCAAGGAGTCGGCGTTGTCTTTTCACATTCCTTTTGCGTTCTTGTTGGATCCGTTGAGTAAGATGATGTTGTTGTTAGTCACGACGATTGCAACGCTCGTATTCATTTATTCTGTGGGTTATATGGCAAATGAAGAAGGCTATGCCCGTTATTTTGCGGGTTTGAGTTTATTTTTGTTTTCGATGCTTGGAATTATTCTTTCCAACAATTTCGTAATGACATTTATTTTTTGGGAACTTGTGGGGGTGAGTTCCTATATACTCATCGGCCATTATTATGAACGAGAAGCTGCTGCGGATGCGTGCAAACAGGCGTTTATTGTAAATCGTGTGGGGGATTTTGGCTTTCTTATCGGAATTTTGATGATTTGGATTGGAAGCGGTTCCGTAATTTTCACGGAAATTTTTCATAACAACCTCCTTTCCCTGCATAATTTCTGGTTGAATGCGGGCTGTATTTTCATTTTTTGCGGGGCGGTTGGAAAGTCGGCTCAGTTACCTCTCCATGTGTGGCTTCCTAATTCGATGGAGGGTCCCACACCGGTTTCTTCCCTTTTGCATGCTGCGACAATGGTGGCCGCTGGGGTTTACATGCTCGCGCGGATTTTTCCTATTCTCGTTGTGGCTCCGGTAGCACGTGAAGTGATTGCGTGGATTGGAGCTTTATCCTGTGTTGTTGCGGCCTTGATGGCTACACAGCAGGATGATATTAAGCGGATCTTGGCTTATTCGACCATATCGCAATTGGGATATATGGTATTGGGAGTCGGAGTGGCGGCGGTTCCTGAGATTCCGATGTTTCATCTGTTTACGCATGCTTTCTTTAAGTGTCTTCTCTTCTTAGCCGCGGGGTCTGTGATTGTTGCCCTCCATCATGAGCAAGATATTTGGAAAATGGGAGGATTAAGGTCACGGATGCCGGTGACTTGTCTTCTCATGTTGATAGGTGGGCTTGCGTTGGCTGGTATGCCATTTTTTAGTGGCTCTTTTAGCAAGGATCTCATCTTAGCTTGGGCGGCTTTTTCGCATCCGCTATTGTTCTGGATTGGGGCGGTGACGGTAGCTTTAACTGCTTTTTATATCGCGCGACTATTTTTTGTTGTTTTTTTAGGTCAGGCTCGTTCCGGGGCTGTTGAGCATGCCAGGGAGGCGCCCGCTCTGATGGTAGTCCCCATGCTCATTCTTGCGGTGCCGGCAATTTTTTCGGGTTACCCTATGATTCGTGATCTTTTCGTACCTGGAGTGGAGGTTCCTCATCCGGAGCCAATGATTGCTTCCGTAGCTGCCATCGGTTTCTTTTTTGCAGGCCTGATAGTTGCGGCGCTGCTTTACTCCCGGAGTCCGGTGAAGGACCCTCTATGCATTCCATTTTTTGCGAATCGATTTTATATTGATTTAGTATATGACTGGGGAGTTCGGAAGATTCAAGATGCTTTGGCATCCGGAGCGGCTTGGGTGGATCGATGGGTGATTCATTTCGGATGCGTGCAAGGAACTGCACGAGTGGTATGGGGTTGTGGTTTTCTTCTGAGATACTTACAATTAGGTAATCTCCGGACGTACTCCCTCTTTTTTGGCATTGGTGTGATTTTATTTCTTTTTTACCTACTGTTTCCATGATGTTTCCGCTGCTTTTTCTGATTCTGATTCCGTTGGTGACTGCGGTTTTGATAGCTGCGGGATCAGATGCGCGCCGCACTGGGTTGCTAGGTGTCGGTTTGAATCTGATTCTTTGTTTTTATACGTTAATAAATTACCCTTTTGAGCAAGGAGGGTACCAGTTTGTTTGGTCTTACCCGATCATTCCTGCATTCGGATTAAATTTCACATTGGGAGTGGATGGTCTTTCGTTGGCACTACTTTTGTTAAGTACCATTGTTTCCTTTGCAGCAGTTTTGGTGAGTCACAAGGTGGAGAAAAATAAGAGCTGGTTTTATATATGCATCTTACTGATTTCCGCAGGAGCAATTGGTGCATTCCTTTCTCTGGATGTATTTTTCTTTTATTCTTTTCACGAGTTAGCCTTAATTCCGACTTTCTTATTGATTGGCATTTGGGGAAGTGGGGACAGGCAAGTTGTTGCGTGGAAGACGACAATTTATCTCGCTATCGGCAGTTTTGTTCTTCTTTTAGGGATGATAGGTTTGTATTTTGCATGTCCCGAGGGTTTGCGAACGTTTGATATGCGGGAGCTCCAGCATTTAGGGAAGAACGGTTGGATTCGACAGGAAAGCTGGGTGTATTTGTTGTTGGTCATTGGATTTGGAACGCTGGTTTCTCTTTTCCCTTTTCATTCTTGGGCCCCTCCTGCTTATGCCTCCGCACCCACACCTGCGGCGATGTTACATGCGGGAGTACTCAAAAAATTTGGTCTTTATGGATTTCTCCGAATTGTAGTACCGCTTTTTCCGATAGTGGGGAATCAGTGGGTGACTTTTTTTTTAATCTTGGCGTTGGGAAATCTACTGTTTGTCGGACTGGCAACTTTAGCTCAGAAGCGGTTGGACTGGATGCTGGGATATTCCAGTGTGATGCATATGGGATATATTTTCTTAGGGATTGCTACAGCCAATCCTCTGAGTGTAACGGGAGCGGCTGTTTTAATTTTTGCTCACGGTCTTTCCATCGCCGCATTGTTTGCTCTTTGTGGGGAGCTCAGACAGAGAACAGCAACCGTTGAATTTAGCGCTTTGGGGGGACTCGCTCGTAAAATGCCCCATATGGGCATTCTGTTTGGTCTGGCGGGACTGGCATCGATCGGAGTGCCGGGATTCGCTAACTTTGTGGGCGAGTTGATGGTATTTTTTGGTGCTTTTGAAAGAGAGGCTATGTTTGCTCATTTCGGACGTTTTCAGATCGTTGATATTTTGGTGATTTGGGGTGTCGTTTTGTCAGCGGTTTATTTTCTGCGCGCTTATCGATCGATATTTTTTGGAGCTCTTTCGCAGCGGTGGAAGGATATTTCTGACATCCGACCGACCGCCGAATTTGCAATTATCCTTTTGATATTAGCTCTGCTGGCAGTTGGTTTATATCCTCAGCCTTTTGTGCAAATGATCTCCCCTTCGTTGATATGCCCCTGATTTATCTGGAACTTTTTGTTGTCTGTCTTGGTATCGTGCTGCTTTTTCTGGAGTCCCTTCGATGTGGGATAAGCAAAACCACCTTGGTGGGGATTGCTGTAGCGGGATTGGGTCTCGTATTAGTCTCTACATTTATCTGTAACTTTAAACTTATTAGTGTTTCTCCCTTTTATGCGGCGGACGAATTAGCTCTTTTTTATAAGCAATTTATTCTTATTGCGACCATTATTGTCCTTCTTATGTCATTGCCCTATTCCCGTATTATGGAGAAAGGTGAGCGTACGGAGGAAGGAGTGCGGGAATTTTTCATTCTCCCGTTATTTGCCTGTGTGGGCATGATGTGGTTGGTTTCGGCGAAGGATTTTATATTTCTCTTTATCGCACTGGAATTAACAACCCTCGTTTTTTACGTGCTGGTCGCTTACATGCGACGGAGCGTGCTTTGTCTGGAGGCTGGTGTGAAATACTTTATTTTGGGAGCATTTTCAACCGGGTTTCTTGTTTATGGAATCAGTTGGATTTTTGGTGTGACGGGGCATACAAACTTCGAGCAAATCGGAAATGCCTCGATATCTGTTAGTGCTTATCCGGCTCTTTTATTTGGTGTAGGATTGGTTGTAATCGCTATCGGTTTTAAAATAGCTGCTTTTCCTTTTCAATTTTGGGTGCCGGATGTTTATCAAGGTGCGCCCACTCCGGTAACCGCATATCTCTCGGTGGCATCCAAGGCGGCCGGATTTGTAGTGCTTCTTCGCGTGATAGAAATTCCCGTTCTCCAATCCCGGATTCTTGGTATTCTGGGCATCGCGGCTGGGTTTACGGTGCTCTTTGGAAATTTGACGGCCTTGTTACAGACGAATGTGAAGCGTTTGCTTGCCTACTCGAGTATTGCTCACGCAGGCTTTCTTCTGATGGGAGTTGCTAGTTTAAACGCATCATCGCTCGCTACAAAGGCGATTTCCTTTTACTTGGGAGCATATCTTTTGATGACCCTTCTGGCTTTTTTTGCAATCATCATTGTGTCCTGTGAAACAGGTGGGGATGAAATGTCGAATTTTAAAGGACTGGGAAAACGTTCACCGCTTCTCGCAGCAAGTATTCTCTTGGCGATGCTTTCCCTTGCCGGCATTCCATTAACGGCCGGATTTTTTGGGAAATTTTTTATTTTTATGTCAGCTATTCAAGCGCATCATTGGTTGCTTGTGGGCTGTGGGGCGTTGGGAGTCTGTTGTGGGTTCTACTATTATTTGAAAATAATCGGGGTGATGTATTGGCAGGGTCCCTCACCGGATCTTGGTAGAATTAGGGTGTCTGCTGATTCTGCAACCATTTTAGTATTACTTTGCATCGGGATTGTTTTCCTGGGAATTTTCCCTCACTTGCTTCTTGCTTTATTGTAAGGCCTTGCAATAAAAGCTTTTAAAGAAAACAAATCGCATGAAATGCAAATAAATTTTTCTCAATTTAAAAACCATTGGAGATTCGACTTGTCCTGGTATTACTGGATAGGATTGGCTGTTTTATTTATATTAGGGGGTGTGATTCGATTTGCATTACCGGCGTTACCGGTGATAGATGCGGATACCGATGAATACTTAAAACCGGCTATAGGATTGTTAGCTAATGGGGTTTACATCCCAACATATCGAAATTTTCCTTATCCGTGCTTTTTAACAGTCATACTAAATTTTTTTCCGGATCTTTATTCCATTGCATTTATTCAGCATGTCATTGGGATCATTACAGCGGCATTGGTTGTTGTGATTATTTTTCGGTGTCGGGTTTTTCTCCCTCAGGGGAAAGCTTTGGATTGGGGTTTGCGATTAGTGGCGCTGTTTGCGGCTTGTGGAATCTTATTCTCTCATTTTATTATTTTAATGGAACACAGTATTCGCCCTGAGGGATTATTTCCCGTGGCATGTGCCATTACAATATTATCAGGTGTAGAAGTATTTCGACGACTTTTTTTAAAAAAATATGATGAGGGGATGATGCTTTTTTGGGCGATTGTTCTCATTATTTTTTCTGCTGGAAATTTTTATTTAAAGCCTGCTTGGGGGCTGACTGCTCTCACCGCTCTTATGCCACTGGCTTTGGCTGGGATTCTGATTCCGGGGAGATGGTTATGGAAAATAGCGACGTCACTTTGTGGTGCGAGCCTGGTATTTGTCGCATTCGTTCTCCCTGAATCCTTTTTTCAAAAGAAATTGGGTCCCATGAAATACTGGTTTCTTCCCGGTACATTGCTTTCTGCGCATGCGGATATTTTATATCATGTAATTAAAAAGGATATTGTTTCCATGCCTTCTGACTCGAAGCAAAGAACTTATCTTACAGCCTTTTTGAAGGAGATTGAGGTTGCGAAGATAAGTCCCAGAGTACGTCGTTATGGACTCAAAATTGACCCGGATGATTTGCTTTGGTGCGGACCGATTGACCGTTTGTTCAAAGAATTTGAAAATCCAGTGGATTTTTCTCGACTATGTTATTCTTATTATTTCCGCGGGTGGTTGAAACATCCGATTGCCATGTCAGGTAAGGTGATGAAACAAATGAGATTTTTTTATTCTTTAAAGGAGAATAATGTATACAGCAGTCGATTTGGTTATAGCTTGAAAGCTTTTTATAATAAAGGGTTAAAACGTTTAGTGAAATTAAATAAAGAGATTCCGTGGTATCCCTTGGATAATTATCTTAATAAAATTAAGACATATGATTTGCCCGATGAAACAACGCTTTTGCGTGCTGTGTTGGCATCTTCTGTAGTATGGCTGAACTATCTGTTTTTGCCTATGGTATTTCTTTCCGGAATGGGTGCGGCAATAGTGTTATTATCCGGCGATCGATTTGTACTCATGAAGCCCGCAGCTGCAATGGTGCTTTATCTTTCGAGCTTTAATTTTTTTACTAGTCTTACCATTTCTTTCATTCATATGATGGATGTTGCGCGGTATTATTTTGGTCAAGTGACCATGAGTTTAGTATCGCAAGGCTTTCAATTTTTATTCCTGTTTGCCTTGATTCGCGTTTTCATTCTGCATTGGAAGCAAATGCGAGACAAAGAGGTTGTCGCATGTGTCGCCGGTTCTCCGATCACTCAAACTGGAATCGCTCCAAGCACAGAAGATATGCCTTCTACCTGAGAAGGAATATGAGAGTCTTTTGGGACTGGTTCTGAGAGGTCTCGGTATCTGTCTTGAGAACAGATTTTTGGGGAAGCTACACTTTATAGGAAGCTACTTTATAAACTCACAGGCCAATAGAGTGGCGTTGTGGCCTCCAAAGCCAAAAGAGTTATTTAAGGCGATTCGGACCTTGTGTTCGCGGCTGGTATTAGGCACATAGTCCAAATCGCACTCAGGATCCTGGTTTTCTAAGTTAATAGTGGGCGGCACGATGCCATCTCTGATGGCCAATACACAGGCAGCCATTTCCACTCCCCCTGCCGCACCCAATAGATGGCCGGTCATAGACTTTGTGGAACTGACCAGGGTTGTTTTCGCACTTTTTCCTAGGGCGAGTTTGATCGCTTTGGTTTCGCAGATATCGCCGATAGGGGTGGAGGTTCCGTGGGCATTAATGTAATCAATGTCCTCCGGATTAATTTTCGCGTGCTTCATAGCCATTTTCATGCAACGCGCCGCGCCTTCGCCTTCGGGCAAGGGTTGGGTCATATGATAGGCATCGCTACTCAGGCCATAGCCGGAAAGTTCGCAATAAATGTGGGCGCCGCGGCGTTTCGCATGTTCCAACTCTTCAATGAGAAGAACTCCGGCACCTTCGCCCATGACGAAACCATTGCGATCGCGGTCAAAGGGACGTGATGCCCTTTCTGGTTCATCGTTACGGAGGCTCAGCGCTTTCATCGCAGAGAATCCTGAAATGCCTAATGGAGTAATTGTTGCTTCCGCACCGCCTGCAAGGAACATATCGGCATCACCGAATTTGATGATACGCCAGGCTTCTCCGATGGAATGGTTGGCTGTAGCGCATGCTGTGACAATGGAAATGTTAGGACCGTAAAGACCGAATTCCATGGAAACGATGCCGCTGGCCATGTTGCTAATCATCATGGCGATAGTGAAGGGGGAGACGCGAGAAGGACCACGCGCATAAAGGCGCTTGGTTTCATCTTCCATACTTTGCAGACCGCCGATACCGCTACCGATGATGACTCCAAAACGGCTTCGTTCCACAGCATGTATATCCAGTCCGGAATCTTCCAGGGCCATCCGGGAAGCGGCTACCGCCAACTGAGTAAAACGGTCTGTCCGCCGGGTCTCCTTAAACGCTCTGGCATTGCGAGCATCCTCATCTGTATTGTCGAGAGGGGGATATTTTACCTTGCTTGCTTTTTTGAAAACGTCGACAGGATCAAAATCTTTGACTTCGCCTGCGATTTTACAGGCATATCCTTGCGAATCAAATGCCTCATAGCGGCGAATGCCGCTGCGGCCTTCGATAATATTTTTCCAGAATGTTTTTACGTCGTTACCAAGGGGAGTTATTACGCCCAAGCCGGTTACGACGACTCTACGATCATTCATTAACTATATCAGGTGGGTTTGGCACAACAAGGAATGCCCAAGAGAGCGGAATCTTGCCTCCTTTGGCAACCATAAATTTTATTTCGAGCCCATGCCAACACTTTGGATGGTTTGAAAGAGTTTGCCCTCCGTTTTAATTGAAGGAGCTATTATGATCTCGGTTTCTTGAAATTCACGAATATTTGCAGCGCCTACATTGCCCATACAGGTCGTGATGGCTCCTACCAAATTTTGGCTGCCATCATCTACTTCAGCGGGGCCGAAAAGGATTTGTTGCAGACTACCGGTAGTGCCCACGTAGATCCGGGTACCACGAGGGAGATTTGCATGCGGAGTAGCCATTCCCCAGTGGTAGCCCCTGCCCGGAGCTTCTTCAGCTCTTGCAAAGGCACTTCCTACCATAACAGCATCTGAGCCACATGCAAGTGCCTTGCAGACGTCTCCTCCTTTGCTCATGCCTCCGTCGGTGATAATCAACACGTAACGGCCGGTTCTTTTATAATAGGCATCACGTGCGGCGGCGCAGTCTACAGTGGCGGTGACTTGGGGTACCCCGAGTCCCAAAACGCCTCGAGAGGTGCAAGCGGCTCCGGGGCCCACTCCGATCAGGACGCCTGCGATACCGCATTCCATGATTTCAAGGGTCACACCGTAGCTGACTGTATTGCCTATAATGACAGGGAAAGGCATTTCGCTACAGAAATTAGCCAGGTCCAGAGACTTATATTCACTGGAAATGTGACGTACGGTGGAAACGGTACTCTGAACCACGAAAACGTCAACGCCAGCTTCCGCGGCGATTCGTCCATAAAGTTCCGCTTTTTGTGGGATAGAGCTGACGGCGGCAATGGCACCTGTTTCTTTGATTTCGCGGATGCGCTGGGCAATCAGTTCTTCCTGAACAGGTTTTTGATAGAGTTTTTGAAGGAGAGAGGTGACTTGTTCTTTGCTCGCATTAAGAATCTCATTAAGAATCTGTTTGGAATCTTGGTAGCGTGTTTGGATACCTTCCAAATTGAGAACGGCTAAGCCTCCCAAACGGCCCATTTCTCTAGCGAATCGAACATCTACCACCCCATCCATCGCACTTGCGAGAATCGGAATGTCGAATTGAATCAGTTCTCCATTCTTTTTGGGAATCGAAAAACTGATATCTACTTCTTGAGGGTTTATAGTGACCGCGCCAGGGACTAAAGCAATTTCATCGAATCCATAAGTGACGCGGGCTTTTCTGTTTCTTCCTATCCACATTCCCATAAGTTATTTATTAGTATCGGGTTTTAAGAGAATCTCGTTCGTTAAGGCTACCACAGCGAGGACACCGGGGGAGCAGGGTTGAGGAGCGATCTTCAAATTCCATACCACACAATGCACACTGAAGGCGATGACGCCATGAGAGTGGATCATTGTTTTTCTCAAACATTTTGTAGGCTATCCAGAGTGCGAAAATTGCTGCAAGAAAAACTACCACATAAATTGCAGGTAATTCGGCAATATTGATAAATATCATTTTAATTTTTCAATGGGTTGCCATTGCTGCAGTTCACAATGCTCTCATGCCCCAAAGATAGGTGATGGTTCCCCATTGGGTGGTTGTGGAAACGGGTTCTAATCGAAGCTGTTGCAGATTTTTCATGGCCATTTGATCGAGTTCGGAATTTCCTGAGCTATGCAGTAGAAAAATATAGCGAAACCGTCCATTGGGGTCCACTGCGGTGAAGAAGGTACAGGGTAAGTTGGGGCTTAGGGGGGAAGCGAGAATCTCTTGATGCGGAGAGGATTGAATGCAGCGGCCTGCAAGACCTCCTCCTACTACAAGACGCGTTCCTGCTATTTTTTCTGAAATTTGAGGAATTTGAGGTATGGGGGAATGTAAGCTGACGGGACCCGGAACAGGTCCTATGGGGACGGGCACTGGTAGAGTGGGTGTTTGGCGGGTGGCAAGAGTCGGACGTTCACTCTCATAGCTCGGAACATAAGAAATATCCGGTAAAGTGGCAGGGGAGGCGACTGTGGTTTTTATGAAAAGAGAAGGGTCTTCGGCCTCTAGCCACTGATTGAGGGAAGCATCGCTCAAGGAATTTTGATTGAGCAAATAAATGGTTGCTATGGATGTGGACTGGGGTTGAGGTGCGGAATTGACGGTATGGAAAAGATAAAACGCGAGGGCATGGACCATAGCAGCCAGTGCGAGCATGCCGAGTAAAACAAATTGAGGATCATGTTTGGAAGGCCAAGAAAAAATGAGCGCCCGATTTTGCATGGTTGTTTTACCGATAGCAGGATTCACAGTTTAAAAAAACTGCGCATTGTCTTCAAGAACCGAACGGAATGCTTTTCCTAAAGAAAGCCCGGTTCCTGGGTAGGTGGAAAGAAGATGGGACGGGATGGGGATTCCTTTCATTTGCTGGCAGGTTTTTCCTGGGTGGCTAGGATGGTAGCATATCCATGGCTTAGGGCTTGGTTCAATACTTCCGTTACTAGGCCTGTCGGAGCATATCGATCCGATTTAATGATGACAGTATGTGTTCGATGATGCTGGCTGTCTAACAAAGCTCCTAATTTTTTAAGGTCTGCTTGTTGATTGTCAAAAAAAACGGCCGGATGGGGAGGGCCGGTAATACTGACTACCAGAGGATCGTGTTGGGGAGGGAGTAAGAAAGAAGAGGGAGGTACTTCAACTGCTATTCCTGGTTGCAGTACAAATGAAGTGCAAAGGAGCAACAGGAACATGAGAAGCAAGGCTGCGGTGGCGATGGGTGCCAGTAGGAGCCACATGGCATCGAGATCATATGTTCGCTGAAGCTTCATAGCAGGCAACTTCGTTGCGCTCCTTTTTCGTTGTTTGTTTGTGAGAGATTCGAGGTCTCTTCAGCTGTTATAGCGATGGTGGCTGGTATTGAGGTGGGTTCTTGGGGGGAAAGAGAACGGGGCGAGGATGTGGCTCGCAATAACTGCACTGTTTCAATTCCGGCACGTTCCATGTCGTGCATCAGAGTGTTTACGCGAGAGGAAAGAAACTGATAGGCTACAAAGGCGGGAATACTTACGGCGATGCCTGCTGCGGCACAAAGAAGACTTTGATAGGCGCCCGCTGCAAGTTCGGTGGTGGTGGTATAGCCACCATGAAGGGTCATGGTTTGAAATGCTTGCAGTAAACCGAGAACAGTTCCTAAAAGTCCCACAAGCGGAGCGCCGTATGCAATGGTACTGAGAAGGGGCAGATTTTTTTCCAATCGAGGAACTTCCAATTGGCCGGCATCTTGAATGATTGCTCTGAGTTCTTCTCTCTCTGCTTCGTGACGTAGAAGCGCGGAATGTACGACTCGAGCAACGGGCCCGGGGGTACATGCGCACTCTTGGATGGCTTCAGCAAAGTTTCTTCTTTGAATGAGTATCGAAAGACCCCTCAAAAAGTCGCCTACATGAATGCTTGCACGGTGAAGGAAAATTAGACGTTCAAAAAAGACGCCTAATCCAATGATGCTACAGAGGAGGATGATCCCTATCAATGGGCCTCCTTTTTGAAAAAACTCAACCATAGTATTCGGATTTATTCGGAGGATTAATACGTGTCAGGATGGAATCTGTGGCTCCCTAATCGATTCCAGCTTTGATGTGGCAGCTTGAGGAGGGAGAAGAAGTCTGGATTTAAGTAGTTCGGCAAGCACCATTTGTAGTTTTTCCCTCACTCCAGGAATAAATCCCCGCTCTTGAGCTCCATGGACGATGAGGAAGCATAGGTCTTGATCTCCCAAAAAGCTCACGGGGCCGTCGGAGGAGAATAAGGTGACGGCTTTGACGATGCCCAACCCCATTTGTGTGGAGGCTGCGCGGATAGCCTCTAACAGACTGGGTGCCTGGGAACCTAGCGCACGGGGATCCGGACTGCCAGGCCGTTGCGAACTCGCGACTACTTCCCAACCCCGTGCTAGCATACAGCCTTGGATGCCGGGAAGTTGGCTACAAAGGTCCAACACACGATGGATCGAAAGCGGCTCATCTGTAAGTAACAATGTCTGTAACTGACTTTCATTGGAGAGGGGATCCTGTGGTTGAGAGAGTGGGGTAATCAGATGCCGCTTGCCTAAGACTGTTGTATCCATGATCTGATGGCTTGCCTTTGTCAGAGGATAGTCTCCTACGGATTGAGGGGGAGAAGAGGGGGGCGAAATGAAGTCTTGGCGAACGGATGTGATACTTGGATTTTCTCCGGAAGGAGGTTGGGAAACAGGGGAGTTGGGGATGAAGGTAGGGAGGGACGCAAAAAAAGCTGACATGGTTTGCTCTTTGAAAATGAACGGATTTTCGGAGTTTGTGTTTTGAGCAGTCGCCAGCTCTTCCTCCGCAGCCATTGGCTGATTTCTTTCCTTCGGCTGCTTTCCTTCTTTCGCTTGCCTCTTTTTTCGCAAACGGTGCCTCAGTTTCTTTTTAATCCATCCCATGAGAGTGTGAGCCTGTTTCTCTTCGTCGTTCTCCAATGATTGTTTGGGAAGAAGGTGGTTGGGCAGGGACAATTGTTCCGGATCTTCAGAAGTAAATTCTTCTCGTTCAGTGGATAAATGGTAAGCAAGCGCCAGACGTGTGATGGGAAGGAGAACTTTGGTTGTCGAAGCCACTTCCTCAGGTATACTGAGGAACTGCGGCACCAAGTTCCTCAGCTGCTCAACTGAAATCCGAGGAACATGAGACCGAAGAATGTTTGCACAAGGAAGTTCCACTATGATGGCCTGATTCAAAGCTCCTTCCCGAATCCAATTCGGAGGGACATAAGTCAAGACTTCAGCAACGGTAAGTCGTAAGGTGCTGGGCGCCTTTGTAATATATCGATAGGCAGCTGACGGGGGGGATATGGGGCGTGTTTGAGATTGACTCATCCAGACCTCAAATTCTTACTCCCGCACTGATTAAACTCAAATACGAATGAATTTTAATTTTAATTTTAATGCGGATGGCTTAATTCCCGCTATTGTTCAACAGGTTCCTACTGTGGAACACCCTTATGGCCGGGTATTGATGATGGCCTGGATGAATCAGGAGTCCCTGGAAGCATCCTTAAATAAAGGGGTAATGCACTATTGGAGTCGCTCCAGAAAAAAGCTCTGGCTAAAAGGGGAAACCAGCGGCAATGTCCAAAAAATCAGCCGGTGGTTTGTGGACTGTGACCGCGACGCTCTTCTCTTTTATGTGGATCAAGTGGGAGGCGCATGCCACACTGGATTTGAAAGCTGCTTTTTTTCAGAATTGGACAGGGAAGCTCAACCGCTTCCCATTGAAGAAAAGGCACTTTTTGATGCTGACGAAGTCTACAAAAAATCTGAAAGATAAAACATCATAACCTTTTTTGCGTCACATCACATCATAAGTGTAGGCGATGGGTGAGCTGGAGTCAGCCTCTTTTGACCGAAATTTCGGAGAAAAATTTCGGAATGCGACAAAAACGTTGCCATCATACATTAAGATATGCGTATAAGTTTATATGAAGCAGAAGATCTTGACGCATAATTTGGGTTTCCCTCGTATTGGAGCTAACCGGGAACTCAAGAGGGCGGTGGAAGTGTACTGGGCAGGTCGTTCGGATGAATCCTCCTTACTCCACACAGCGAAACAGTTGAGAATGGAAAATTGGCGTTCTCAAGCCACCTTGGGCATCGATCTCATTCCATCAAATGATTTCAGTCTTTATGATCAGGTATTGGACATGACCTGTATTTTGGGAAATTTTCCGGAAAGATTTCAATGGGAATTTCCTACTGTGAGCTTGGATCAGCGTTTTCGGTTGGCCCGGGGCAGCAAGCAAGCGGCAGCTTGCGAAATGAAAAAATGGTTCGATACTAATTACCATTACATCGTACCGGAATTTTCCCGGGATAGCACGTTTTGTGTCGGAGATCTCAAGCCCGTACAGGAATTTGAAGAAGCTTTGGAACTGGGCATTCGTACCAAACCAGTTCTCATCGGGCCTTTGACCTATCTTGCCTTAGGAAAATCCAAAGACAATTTCGACCGATTTGAACTTTTGGAATCTATGTTGCCAGTATATGAGGAAATTCTTTCCCAATTAGCGGCAAAGGGGGCTGAATGGGTGCAATTTGATGAACCTATCCTTGTTCAGGATCTTGCTCAAAATATCCGTGAACTCTTTCTCCCCACTTATCAGAGGTTGGTGAAGGTGGCTCCCGGATTAAAAGTACTTCTCGCCACCTATTTTGGTGAAGTCAGAGAAAATCTGGAAATCGTGACTTCTTTGCCCGTACAGGCAGTTCATTTGGACTGCGCGCGCGGTGCTGCCGAGCTTCCCGCTTGGGTGGAGGCATTGCCCGCATCGATGAGCCTTTCCTTGGGTGTTGTCAATGGACGTAATATTTGGAAGACGGATTTTGCTCCCGCATTGGATCGCATTGAATTTGCCGTACGCAAAATCGGTGTGGAACGTCTCCTTCTTGCTCCTTCTTGCTCCTTATTACACGTTCCGATTTCCTTACGACAAGAAGGCAAACTTGCGAGAGACCTGCATGCCTGGCTCGCTTTTGCTGAGGAAAAATTGGATGAAATTCACACTCTCGCTGATCTTGCCGGCGGCAATGGAGATCTGAGCGCATTACATCGCAATGAAATTGCCTTACAATCTCGCAAAGTCAGCACTCGCAGTCGAAATGAAGAACTGCGCGGAAAACTTGCAAAATGGCAAAAATCTTCTGTCGAGCGCCACTCTCCCTTTGACGTTCGTAAGCGCCTTCAAGGCAAAAAACTGGGTCTGCCTCACCTTCCTACCACAACCATCGGTTCATTTCCTCAGACTCCCGAGTTGCGTGCCGTACGTGCTAACTACAAAAAGAGCCAAATCAATTCTGTGGTATATGAACGCTATATCGAACAGGAAATTGCCACGGCTATTGCGCTTCAGGAACAGGTGGGTCTCGACGTGCTCGTTCATGGAGAATTTGAGCGCAATGATATGGTCGAGTATTTCGGAGAGCAGCTGGAGGGTTTTGCCTTTACCGGCAATGGGTGGGTCCAGAGCTATGGCACGCGCTGTGTGAAGCCACCCATCATTTTCGGTGATGTCTGGCGGCCACATGCCATGACCGTCCATTGGACGACTTACGCTCAATCCCTCACCAAATTGCCGGTCAAGGGAATGCTGACCGGACCGATTACTATGATACAATGGAGTTTTGTTCGAGATGACCAACCTCGTAGCGAAACTGCCATGCAGATTGCATTCGCAATACGCGATGAAGTACTCGAACTCGAAAAAAATGGAATAAAAGTCATTCAAATCGATGAGCCCGCATTACGTGAGGGCTTGCCTCTCCGAAGCGCAGATGCTCCGGCGTATCTGGATTGGGCCGTTCGTGCTTTCCGCGCATGTTTTACCGGTGTTTCCGATGAAACTCAGATCCATACGCATATGTGTTATTCCGAATTTCCGGATATTATCCATGCGATTAAAGCCATGGATGCGGATGTCATTTCTATCGAAACCTCGCGTTCCGAAATGGAATTAGTGGATACCTTTTCCCAAGCTGGTTATCAAAATGAAGTCGGTCTGGGTATTTACGATGTACACAGCCCAATCATTCCTACCGTAGAGTCTATGGAAAGACTTTTACGAAAAGCAGTGGACGCACTTCCATCCGATAAGATCTGGGTAAATCCTGATTGCGGCTTGAAAACAAGACGCTGGGAAGAAGTGACGCCCGCTTTGCAGAATCTGGTTCAAGCAGCTCAGCAAGTGCGCAATAGTTTACAGTCAGCTTAAGATTAGTTCGTAGTTCGTAGTTTGTAGTTCGCGGCTTTTTTTAGCCGTGGGCTCTACGAACCACCCACTACGAACTCATTTCCACGAGACTATCCCAAAGTTGCTTTCGGCTGTGCAAAGCTTTCTGCGCGGATGTAAATGCTTCTTCCATTTTTTGTGAATTATCTTCGCATAATGTGGTGACAAGACGCAGAGCTGCTGGTCCGTGCTCCTCACCATCCAGTTCGGAATGCCGTTGAAGATAATAATGAAAGATAGGAGCCTGGTGAGAGTCGATTCCAAGTTGATCGAGCAGAGATTGAAACATTCCCGGAATGACATTTTCGCGCCCAAAAGCGAAAGAAGCGGCGATCTTATGAGGCTGTTGCTCTTCAAGCAGCGCGAAGGTTTCCTCCATAAAAATGCGAGAAGCTGCTGGCACAGAGGGATATGCGAGCGCAGCTGTCAATCCTTTGGACTTAAGCTGCTCGAGAAAGGAACAAATGGGCCGGGTGTCTGCCCCAACTTCTTTCATCGCAAGTAAATAAAGGTCAAAATGGCTCGCATAGGAAGCGGGAGCATCTCCGAATTTTGGCAACTGGTCGCATTCCTCTCCTAGAACAATCTCATTAATTAAGCGAACTAAGTTTCCTTGAGCAGGGGGTATCCAAGGCCAAGTGGAAGGAGCAAGAGTCCCTTGCAAGAATTTTAAGAGGGACATGAAGTCCCAGACCGCAAAGACATGATGTTCCATGAATACTCGCAATTGATCCATGCTATGTATCTTTGTGAAAATGGGATGCGTTTCTATTTTAGCAAGAAAGGGCTGGAGAGCAGCCGAAAGATTCCGTTCAGCGGGTGTCAGTGAGGAATGCACACTGTAATATTAATGTATGGAAAGTGGAGGCGCGAGCAGAAATTCCCCGTAGCCACCCTGAGAACACCGTCCTACGCTAAAAGAATGATCGCCCAAAGGGTTGCCGTTCTTTTCCAGCTGAGGAGTGTTGGCAAAACCGGCCCATATCACAACGGATTATTAGCCGAGCCTCCCTAAGCAGAAAAACTTCTGGCAACGCTCCCGCAATAGTCTTTTTGGACTGGCTCTTAGAGTTGAGTTTGCGATTAGCCTTTCTCCGCTTTAATATCGAATTAGCTTTTAGCCGATGCAAATCCGTCTCCATTCCGACTGGATCCGGAGATTATAGAGATTGGTGAGCAACAAAAAATAAAAACCGCCTTTAATATTCATGGAGGCATAGGTTTATGATGTTATATTTCAATTACTTAGGTCGCTTTAAAGCAGGTGATGCAGAGAAAAACAACAAAGGGAAGCATCCGTATTTTTCGGTGCTTCCGCTATAATGGTTCTCTATAGCGAAGGCAGTATCAAATGAGCGGGCTGTTTCTGGCAGTCTGTCTCGCCCGTTTCCGCGGACTGGTGTGGTAAAGACTTCATTAAAAATTATTTTTGAAAATTAAAAAAATTTAATAGCATCAAGGTGCATTTTTGTGTAGTAATTCCGCACATAAACTTCTTGTGCATTTTATAAATCGCCAAGAACTTCACCTGATAACTGCCGCAATGTGTAACAGCTTGCCATCCGGTCGTTAGCTCCACAGTAACATCTCTTCCCATGAACTCATCGTCTTCAGATCGATATGATTCCCACTCACAAATGAATTCCCTCCCTAAACCACAAACACTGCGTAACGCGATGATTGTGGTTACAGGATTGTTCTTTATGTGGGGATTTCTCACTTGTCTCAATGACATTCTCGTTCCTCACCTAAAGGCAGTATTTAGTTTGAATTATGCGCAGGCATCTTTGATTCAATTTGTCTTTTTTGGTGCTTACTTTGTGATCTCTCTACCTGCCGGCAAGATTGTGGCGTGCTTGGGTTATCAACGTGGAATGGTAGTAGGCCTCGTGACAGCGGCGGTAGGAACGCTGCTTTTTTATCCTGCGGCATCTTTGATTTCTTATCCCTGTTTCTTGGGAGCGCTATTTGTTTTGGCTTCCGGCATTGCGCTTCTTCAAGTTGCAGCGAATCCTTTTGTTTCCGCTCTGGGAAAACCCGAAACGGCTTCCAGCCGATTAAATCTTGCTCAAGCGTTTAATTCCCTGGGGACTACTATTGCGCCGCAATTTGGGGGTTGGCTGATTCTGGCGGGTACGGGACTGGGTGCTGCTGTAATCATGGATAAGATGACGGAAGCGGCTGCCGTTAAGGTGCCCTATCTGATTCTCACGGCGGCTCTACTCGTCTTGGCCATTATCATTGGTAATTTCAAACTTCCGAAGCTGAGTGCTGTGGAGGAAGATCAGTCTCACCAGGGGTCCCTGCAAGAGGCATTGCGAGTTCGGCATCTGCGGCTCGGCTGCCTGGGGATTTTTCTTTATGTGGGAGCGGAAGTGGCCATTGGCAGCTATTTGATCAATTTTCTCGCCGAACCCAGTGTGGTAGGAATGGCTCATCAGCAAGCAGCCATTTATGTTTCCTATTATTGGGGTGGCGCGATGATAGGACGCTTTATTGGCTCGCTTTTACTGCGGAAGATAGACGCCGGCTGGTTGCTGGGTTTTAATGCGACTGTCGCGGCAGTTCTCTGCGTGCTGGGATATCTTTCACACGGATGGTTTGCAGTATGGGCTGTCGTAAGTATCGGCCTTTTCAATTCGATCATGTTCCCAAATATCTTTACTTTGGGTATTCGAGAGTTGGGACATCTTACTAGCCGGGGGTCCAGCCTCTTAATTATGGCAATTGTAGGAGGAGCCATCCTTCCGGTGATCATGGGATATGCAGCCGATCGCTTCACCATTCACTATTCCTTTATCGTACCGGCTCTTTGTTATCTCTATATTGTTTACTACGGCTTCCGTGGTTCTAAGGTAGAGTCTACAGTCTAAAAAAGCTGCGAATTGAAAGCTGCAAATTGCCCCCAAGAACGGAATGGATCTACTCACGACGAGCCATCCATTGCCGCGAACTACCCACTACCCACTTCTACGAATCACAAACTTATCATGTACCAGCCTGTTGTTCTTATCATTCGAGATGGTTGGGGGATTAATCCGGATGGGCGCTCCAAAGCAGTGGAAAATGGAGATGCTACGTTACTGGCCCGAACCCCTTTCCATGATTCTCTTTACGGGCGATTTCCAGGGGGGACACTCAGTGCAAGTGGAGAGGATGTGGGCTTGCCCGAGGGGCAGATGGGCAACAGCGAAGTCGGTCACCTGAATCTCGGGGCTGGACGCATTGTCTATCAGGATCTGACTCGCATTAATCAGGCCATTCAAGAGGGTCAGTTAAAGACCAATCCCATTCTTCAGGAGGCTTTTTCCCAGGCTCGTGGCCATAGACTTCATTTTTTGGGCCTCGTTTCCGACGGAGGAGTCCATAGCCATCAAGCCCATTTAGTGGCACTTGCAAATGCTGCGCATGCAGCCGGCGATACGGATATCTTAGTCCATGCTATCACGGACGGGCGAGATACTTCTCCTACGGGCGGCGCTGATTATCTGGCTGCCTTGACGCGGGATCTGGTGCCCAGCGGCGCAAAAATTGCCACCGTAATAGGCCGCTACTTTGCTATGGACCGTGATCAGCGATGGGACAGAAATAAATTAGCATGGGATGCCATAGTCCTGGGCCGCGGAGAAAAGTCGGACATTTCTCCCTCCGCTGCCGTGGCAGAACGGTATAAAGAACGCGAAACAGATGAATTTCTTAAGCCCATCATTTTTTCGCATGCGAATGAAACACGTATTCGCGATGGCGATGTAGTCCTCTTCTTTAATTTTCGTGCTGATCGGGCGCGACAATTAAGTACCGCGTTTTTACAAAAGGATTTCAATGGATTTGATCGTGAGGTAACTCCTTCCATACACTATGTCACCCTTACCGAATACGATCATACCTATGATTGCCCCATCGTTTTTCCCCCACAAGCTCTGGATAAAATCCTGGGACAAGTAGTGAGTCAGGCTGGGCTACGCCAGCTCCGTATTGCTGAGACAGAAAAATATCCTCATGTGACCTATTTCTTTAATGGGGGAGTGGAAAACCAGTTCCCCGGCGAGGAACGTACTATCATTCCGAGCCCTAAAGATGTTGCCACGTATGATTTGAAGCCACAGATGAGCGCAGTCGAAGTGACTCGTGCAGTGGTGGAAGCGCTTCCCTGTTACGACTTGGTAATCCTCAACTTTGCCAATCCGGATATGGTCGGCCATTCGGGAGTTGTCGAAGCTGGAATTCGTGCTGTGGAAACTATCGATCAAGCGGTGCAAGAAGTGGTGGAGGCAACATTGGCGCTAGGAGGATGTCTTCTGCTTACCGCAGATCACGGGAATTGCGAACAAATGCGAAATTCGGATGGTTCTCCCAATACGGCTCATACGACTAATCTGGTTCAGTTTATTTTTGTCGCCAAGGATGTTTCTCGTTTTGAAGTGGACAATGGTATTTTGGCAGACGTGGCACCTACCCTGCTTTTCTTGCTGGGGCTCAACCAGCCGAAGGAGATGACGGGGAAAAATCTCCTCCGGTGTAAGGATGAGGGTCGTTGATAGAGAGTCCGCTCTCAGTTAATTCAATCGGTTAAGCATCTTTTCGCTGGTGTTTTGACTCAAAGCAAATTTGTGTAGAAACTTAAGTCCCGTGCCAGTATAAAAGTTTTCAGAAACTCCATTTATTAGCAATGAATTAACTAGATTTAGCTTGTTATTTTTGATTGCCAGCAGTAAAACAAAATCATAGATTTGCTTATCTTCAGATGTAAGCAATGTCATTATTGCATCTGTTTCTTTACAGGAATTTGATAATATCTGTGAGATGATTTCTTTGGTATTTTCATCCTTAGGGTCTTGCCTGTTTGCGTGGTCAATAAACTTATTTAGTAATAAGTCTGCGATTTGTATTTTATCGTGACGTATGGCTTCGGTTAATGCCGATTGAAATAATTTATATTTTTTATCTGAAGTATCTAAAAATAAATTGAGCATATCTGCATCGTCATTTTTTATGACATTTGGCAGTAAAGCTAGCATGGCGTCATCATTTGAATTGGTATTTTCGCTTAACCGATTTATTCCTTGGGAAAGCAATGATCTCGCCATATTCGTATCTCTTTTGGATACAGTATCTTGAAGAAAATCGAATGCATATGGCTTTTCCCCTTGAAGAATTGGATCACTAGTCTTCCTATTTTCTGGATTCCCTATAGTGGCATTTTTACAGATTTCAGTGGGTTCATTGGATGTTGATTCCCTTATTATTTCCTGAATTATAATAACCACTTGCTGGATTTCAGGGAGATGAGCAAGTTCCGGGTCCCTTATTATTTCCTGAATTATAATAACCGCTTGCTGGATTTCAGGGGAGGTGCTGGGTATCCCTATTATCGATACCTGAAATATTCTCGGGTTCAGGTTTCCTATTTTCAAAGGATACGGCTGTGAGGGAGGCTTTGCTTTTTGTAGTTGAATGGTAGTATTTACATTTGCGCCAGGGGAAGGTGATTTGCATGGTGAAGGCAGTTCCATATTAGAATGCATACATATGCTCATCGGTGTGAAATCAGAGAGTATTTTAAATAGGTATTTTATGGGGGGATGCAATCTTCTCGAGCGAATCGAATGAGAAAATACCACTGTGGAGGTAGTGATAAAGAAGCCGCTTGTGCCTATTTTTTTCTCCAAGTGGAAAGCCAAAAGAGTCCTATTCCGATTCCTAGGAGAAGGCCCAGCGCCAGGATGGGACGCATGAAGGGCGGCGTGAAGGCTGTTGCCACCTGGTGTTTGAATGTGGTAAACTGGAGATGGTTTTCCAGCATTGCCTGTAATTGCATAGCTGGGGTGGGGCCTTGTTTTAAAGTGGGAAGAGAGAGGGCCTGAGTGGATAGGCTTTCTAATAAAGCCGTATCCGGGGTAGGGGGCGAAGGTGGCAAACTGACCTGCATGCGGTATCCGTAAGCATCCAATAGGCCGAGAACTACGGCATCCGCATACTCCCGATAGATGCTGGGCCGTAACTCTCCCGAAATAAAACGGACTCCTTCGTAATCGCCTGTGATCAAGCGCTGAAGAGTGATTTTTTCATTCATAAAATACGGTTCCACCACCACTACAGGGCCATCGTATTCTCGGTTCAGTGCTAAATTTCTTGCGACTACATAGGGATTTCCAGCGTGCGTGCTCCGCGTAATGGAGGAATTGCCGTAACGCACCGGCGGAAAACCGGTGATACTTACAAATCGATTGGAAATATGGTCTGCTACCGCTGCTTCAATGGGAGTCACGTTTGAGAGCAGTTTTGTGAGCATTTTCAGGCGTTGGTGGGGATCTTCCGTAAGTTCCCGGTGGGTATAAGCGCCATGAATAAAAAAGATATTTCGATTCAAACGGGCGAGAGAGCCCCTTCGGCTGCTGGCCGTGGCATCATGTTGCAGTACGAGAGTGATGTCAGCTTGAAATGTTTTGCGAACTTTTTCCGCACGAGCGCGGGCTTCGACGGTTTTAGTGAGGAGTGTCTCGGCTGCGATCTGAACGGCGCGCGGATGTTTTTTGGAAATTCCCCGGGCGCGTTCGGAAAAGGCTTTGGGCAGCAATTTGGGCTGCTCAGCGAGGAAGAATGTTGCGGATTCGATCAGGTCTTCCGGATTCAGTTGGGAGACCGGTTCAGATGTGGAATGGGTGAGGAATACCTGTGCTCCCAGGGCCTCGAGCTTGGTGGTGAGAATTTTAGCGACCGTCAGGTTCAGATCTCCTTCCCGAATTTCTCCAAATCCCTTGTAAGATTGAGCTCGATTTTCCATCGCAGCCCATTTCCCACCAATGTCCGCAGGGTCCACCACGATTCGTAGGCCTGCCAAGGGTTTTTCTACTGGTGCAACAACGTTTTGTATTTCAATAGGACTGCGGAATCCGGAAGGAGAAGGTCGGCGGTATTCTTCAGTGGCAAAGGCAATTTCCGCGAGAGGAGGGCTGGTTTTACTGGTGTCAGGATAGATTTTTACTGATTGATCACTGACGTGGAGAAAGGGATAGATGGCGCCCGTGGGATCAAATATGGAATGGAGGCGGAGTTCAAATTCCTGGCGATTGAGAGTGCCGGCAAATCGTTCGAGTATTTTCCAGGTTGCGATGCTGGGAGGGGCCAGGATTTCCGCGGGATTTGCTTTGTAGTCCTCTGAGGCAAGAGGAGACGAGAGAGGCGCCACGGTGAATCCTGTTAGGAAAACACCGATTAACCATTTCGTTTTTACACCCATGTAACATGTTAATTATAAACTATATATATTAATATGTCAAAGCTCTCGGTTGCCGATGATGGGAATCAATTGTCAGACCCCATAGCTTAAAAAAATTACGAATTGACCACAAGAACTGGGTGGATGAAAAAATGCCTTCTCTTAAAGAAAGCCCGGTTCCTGGGAAAGAAAGCCCAGTTCCTGAGAAAGAAAGCCCAGTTCCTGGGCCAGTCTGATCCGCGCCTTTTTCTTGATTCTTATCTCTCTCAGTACGATGATCCCTGTTTCACACGCACTCGTAGCTCAATTGGATAGAGCGTCGGCCTCCGGAGCCGAAGGTTTCGGGTTCAAATCCCGACGAGTGCAGATTAGTTCGTAGTGGTTGGTTCGCGGTTCGTAGAACCATTTGCTGCGAATTGACCACTTTTTCGTGCTGCCATATCGAGTAAAAAGCGTGCGGTATCTCGGGATGCGGAAGGATGGCTGATGGTGGCTATATTGGTTTTCCAAGCTCTCCAGAGGGCTGCATTGTTGGCAAAGGCGCCAGCTACAATGTCTCGCACATGGTCGGGAGGCCCGGACGCTAATGCTCCCACGCCAGCTCCCTCGATTAAGCGAATATTTCCTTCTTCTTGTCCTGGGACCAGGTGGCTGACGATTATGGGACACTGGGCGGCGATGGCTTCCTGAATGAATGCTCCTCCCGCCTTGCCGATGAAGAGATGATGGGAGGCTAAAAGCCGTGGTATTTGATCAGTCCACCCGATAATTTCCAAACGTCCCTTACGTTCATATTGACGGTTGCGAATGGCACTGGCCACTTTGGGGAGTTTTCCGGAAAGAACAGTTAAATGAGTGTTTGGAAGCTGTAAAAGAAGTTCTGCAATATGCGAGGAATGTGAGACGCGAGCCGAGGGGAGAAAGAGAATCTTCCATGGAGGGGAAGAGGAAATGGGGAGGGGGGAGACCTGTTCAAAAGCTGGACTCACTGGGAAACCCAGAACGTGTATCTTGCTAGGGGAGACTCCACCGGCGCAAAGAGCTTCCTGTGTTGCGGTATCGGCGACGGTGAAAGCATCCGAACAACAACGGTACCATGCGGAGTTAATAATCGTGGAATCTGTTACTACGGTGACAAAGGGCGTTTGAGGCTCCACTAGCTTTCTGCGTAATTTGTCTACGAGAAAACTGTAAATCGGATAGGTGGAAATAATGACATCCGGCCGGAAGGCATTGATCTCCTTACCAAGTTCACGCTTTAGGCTGTCTAAAAAAGGGATCATGATTTCGACGACCCCTTCGCGGCTCAAAGTCAAAAAGACCACCTTCCAAAGAGCAGTCAATCGGTTAATGGCTAGGGAATAGCCTCGTTGGATCCAACGATTAAACCGCGGGTTGGTAATACTATAGAGGTCTGCAATGCAGACTTCGGCAGCTGGAGATTCGCTGAGGATGGCCTCTCGAATATTCCGAGCGGCAGTATTGTGGCCTTCTCCGTAACTGGCGGTAAGAATGAGAAATTTCACAAACGGTGCGGGGGGATGTCGCCCTGAAAGCATTCAAAGTATTTCAAAATGATTTAAGGTGCTACAAATAAGCTACATGAGTCTGCTGTTTTCCAATTTTGTTTTGGCGATTTTTTTCTTCTCAGGAAAGTTTTTTTCAAAACTTTCCTGAGAAGAAGCCTAAGCTCTGTTAACGAATGATGGGTAGGTGGAGCGAGAAGAAATTGTCAGGGCACTGCCACCTCAAGGACTAGAAATATTTTATACGGGTTTCGCTGTATAGTCTAGGTGGTGATGATCTCTTAATCCGTGATGTGACGCAAAAAAGAGAAACCTTGTGGGTTAAAATGGTTTTTTTGCTCCTAGAGCTCCTAAAAGTGCGTAACGTCAGTTAATCTATTGAAATAGTTTTACTTGCGTAGTGATCATGGTTTGAGAAAGTCCCTGCTATGCATTTGCCGCATCTGCCTCCTTTTCTCTTTGTGGACGAAGGGGTGACTATCAAACAGGGATTTTCCGCTCATTGTCGAAAGACATTTCATTCCACTGATCCCATATTCAAAGGGCATTTTCCTGGGAATCCTTTGGTTCCTGGAGCTTTGTTAGCAGAAGCCCTGGCGCAGACATCCGGTCTCATCGTCAAGCCGAGCAAGCCCGGTGGATATCTTTTGCTTGCGGCTATTCAAAGGATGAAGTTTCCCAATTCCGCTCTGCCAGACGAGTGTATCGATCTATTTTCCTCTTTGGCTACGAGAATGGAGGCCCTGTTTCGATTTGAGGTATATGCCAAGGTGGCTGAGAGAATGGTTGCTGAAGGGGAAGTGGTCCTTTGCGAGAGTCATGAAGAATGATGCTGTACGCTGCGCGGGCAAAACAGGGGAAAACGAGCGAGCTTTTCTCCGGAATCTGCGTAAGTCCTGAGCTCTATATCTTTTCCTGTCCTTTTTTTAACGCTTTTTTTGATTGGTGGAAGGATTAGTGAGAATCTGGATCCAGGAATTGATCAGGGAATGCTTTTGCCGATCGCCCGCAAGGTCATAAACATAGAGAAGATTGACGAGGATGCGTATGAACATTTGCCTGGGGGTGGCGGGTTGTAAGTGTCTATCTGAGAGTACCAGGCGCTGACAGCTCAGAATTTTTTCACAATCTGCTCTGGTCAAAATTTTTCCGCCATGGAAAGGATCGAAAAATACCGAACCGTGTCTGGCGATAAAGTGCCCAGGAAGATTGACGCCGCATATTTTCATTCCCGCTCGTTCTGCAATAAATATGTAGATGAGGGTGAGTGAAATGGGAATACCGCGGCGCATGTCTATGACACAGGGAAACAATGAGTTTTTTTCGCTGTAGTAATCGTCGTTATTTCCTTGGAAACCAAGTTGCTTATGAACGAATTCCGCCAATTTTTTCACTCTCTCCCGATTTGAAATCGCTTCGGAGCTTCGCAGAAGAAATTGTCGCCCCCAGGCTTTGATCTGGGCTTCGTAGGGCTTGGTATCGACCTCCGGATGAATGCATCGTGAAAGTGTCCAACATACGTTTTCCAAGTCATGGCAATCGTTAAAAAAGTGGCAAAGTAGTGTAAAGTCTTCCTTGGCATCACGTTCCAGAATTTCATGAATCACCTCGGTGGCGTATCGGGAAACTAATCGGTCCGGCTCCAAAACGAGCTTTTTCAGCTCCTCCACAATCTCTTTGCCGCCTTGAGCCAGTTGCTCTTTGACGAGACGAACCGTTTCCGGATCATCGTCTTGAAACAATTGAACAATAGCGTTTTTGTGAGACAACACACCTTATAGTACTCCCAAAACCCTCTCGGCTGCAAGTGGATGGTTTGGGGGGCTTCGCCCCTTTTGTATTTTGCTTCGCCCCCTTTGTATTTTGCTTCGCCGCTTTCTTATGGGAATCGGATGATGATAGATCTTTGGCCATCGATTCGATGTGGGAGTGGGTTTAAAGATCCGGGCTTCGCTATATCTTTCGAAACTTTCGAAAAACGCTTCCTAGCATATGGGTAAAAAATGCCGAGAAGAGGTGGTATAAAATACTCAATCAAGATTGGCAAATCACACCTATTTTTAGGTAATTACAACAATTGAGTTTTATTGGAAGAATTAAACTCTCATATTTTATATGCCACAGTCCATTACTAGCAATACTAGCACTATCAGAAATAATAATTCAACACGATTTTCTACACAAAGTCCTGTTTCCTGCCAACAGGAGAGTACAATCAAAACAAGTACACTCAAAAATAAGAAAAATTATACGGATATAAAGTTTCTGACTTCTGAGGCAACAAAAGGAACTAATGATTATGTAATTCCTAAAAATTATGATCGTGAAAAAAGCTGCTCTAATATGGCTGGGTATCTAGATTGGTCTCTTGAACGTGAGCGTACTTATACGAGCCTATTCGGTTTCGAGTTAATAGCAAATGGCTCAAAAGAAAGTTATTCTAAATTTATTGAAGCACAAGAAAAGAATAATATAAAGAATAAACTTTCGTATCATAATTTTCAATCATTACACGGAAAATATAATGAACTGAAGCAAGGACTTCAAAGTCAAAGTGATGTGGATTCTGTTATAAATGCTCTTATAGTATTAGGTGACATGGGGAAATCGTCCGAGGCGCGTGAGAGAGTAAAGGAAGCTCTTACAACAAAAAAAGAGGGTCCTGTAGATGCCGATGAGTATAAAAAATATCTTGCTATGAGCGGCAAAGCACTTAGTGCCTTTTCAGTATATCAAAACCTCACCAATACGCAGAAAGAATTGGTGAAATCTACCATTCTTAATGAAATTCATTTTGGACACGCCTCACATGCAGAAAATGGGAAAAATGCATACGAATTATTGGAAAAAAAGAGAGACGAATCTCTGAGGGAGAAAAATGTTGAGGGTTCGGAAGTTTCTCTGGAGACACTATTGAAACTGGCGGAGTTTGTGCATATTTGTGATGTGGCTGGTGCCAGAGGGCACAATGACAACCGAGGCTCTCTTCTCTATACAAATGACGTCCATCAAAAATTGGATAGGTTGTTTGGAACATGCCTATCTTTATTAAAAGATAAAAATATGTCTGCGAGAGATGTTTATTACGATACTTTATCCAAAACTTGTGAGAATCTTGGCCTACAGCCAATAAACAACGATTCTTTGATAACAGAGAAGGTAACGGCATTTCTAGTCTGTCAACGCAGAATTTCCACTAAGGAAGATGCAGAATCCTTATTGGAAGAGGTGCACAATTGGCCTGAGGGGCTAAAAAATAAAATTTGGGATAATTTTGGAGTGGATGGTAAAATTCACTGTACTTATCTTCCGGCTTTACTATGTACCAAAGGAGTAAAAACTCCAAGCAATGTACTTCAAGTGATAAGTATCGCTATTGATCTTGCTGAAAAATACAAGGAAAATTTTCCTGAAAATATAAAGAACCGGCCGCCCTTAAATTTCAATGCTATTATCCCTACGATGGAAAATATTATTGGGAAGGATCCTGAAAATCTTTCTGAAATAAATAATCTTTTTCAGATAAATGAAGAGGGAGAAGCTGTGCCTGTATCTCAGGAAATTCCGAAAAATTATATATTAGTATAGAATAAATGTTTGTGTGGATGATGGCGATATTAGTAAATTCTGCCTATTTGAGGTCGCTTGAAAATTATCAATATGGAGATAAATTATAAGCTATGATGAAAATTGCTAATACTAATAATGATGTTGGAAAATTTCAAAATTCTAGAGCCTCCAGTGTAGATAAAGGAAATTTTAAAAATGCAACATTGGATGGTCCTTCGGATGGAAGGCGATGGACGAAAGAAGAAATCAGAAACATGAGCGATCAGGATCTTTATAAGAATCTATATTTTCTAGGATGTGAGGCTTCATGTGGGAAGGTACTAGCTCGTGTTTTTGTTAAGCCGCTGTATAACGAGTGGGAGAACCGAAAATTAAATAATTAAATTCGGAACAATAGAGCCTATCTTCCCTTCTGATAAGTGGCGAGGGCGAGGAGGGGCCAATTATTTCGGTAGAGGTCGTATTTTAGATAGAAGACTCCTGGGAAGCCGGTGCCTGTGGTGGCATTTTCCGTCCATGAGCCGTCAGGATTTTGGTGGTGAATCAACCATTTGATTCCTTGAAGGATGGAGGGACGAGTGAGGTCGCCGCAGGCACAAAGGCCCATCAAGGCCCAAGCGGTTTGGCTGGGAGTAGTGGGACCTGTGCCTTTGAGGGCAGGGTCGTCATAGGAAGCGCAGGTTTCGCCCCATCCGCCATCGGGATTTTGGCAGCTTTCCAACCAGTCGCGACCGCGCTGAATCCAGGGCTGCGTCATGTTTTCTCCTATTGCTTCTAAGCCGCGAAGAACTTGCCAAGTACCGTAAATATAATTGACTCCCCAGCGACCATACCAAGAGCCGTCACTTTCTTGTGTGTGGCGCAGAAAACGGATGGCTTTTTGGACGAGTGACATGTCTCCTCCGGGATTATTTTTTCCCCAGCCCAATTTTCCTAGCACCTCCAGCATGCGAGCTGTGAGGTCGCTGCAAGTGGGATCCAGGATGGCGTTGTGATCGGCAAAAGGAACATCTTCCAACCAGTGTTGGGTGACATCGCGGTCAAAAGCAGCCCAACCCCCGTCTTTACACTGGAAGCTGAGTAACCACCGAAGGGCCCGTGCCATACATTCTTGGCGTAGCTGAGGGGCATCCGCTGGGATGAGTCGGAGGGCCATGAGAACCATCATGGTGTCATCCGTATCGGGATAATATTTATTTTCGTATTCGAATGCCCAGCCACTGGGTTCGACATGAAGAATTTTTTGAGCCCAGTCGCTGCGAAAACGTACTTCGCGATTTTCGAGCCAGCGTCCCGCTGCCTGCAAAGCAGGATGGTCGTGGGGCAATCCGGATTCGGCTAGGCAGATGGAGGTGATAGCAGTGTCCCAAACGGGAGAAAGGCATGGCTGAACACGGAAATCGGTGGGGGTTTTTACGAAAAGGCCTTGGAAATCGCGTTCCGCCTTTTGAAAGAGAGGGCCGGAAATGCCAAGGGTTTGAAGGGCCATGAGGGCATTGAGCATGGCAGGGAAGATGGCGGCAAGCCCTTCGCTGCCTTCTCCCATGCGATCGATCATCCATTGGCGAGTCACGTTGAGGGCGCGATGGCGCAGGAAGTGAACTGGGAAGCGGTCGTAGAGTTTGAGAAGGGAATCGCATCGGAGAAAAAAATTTCTCCAGGTCCAGAAATAAGAATCTTGAGGCAGGGATAAATCGGTTTCCTCCATGCCTGCTGGATAGAGTTCATGGAGTTGCAGGTGGGGGGGCAGGGTCCGTGTGGGCTTAAAATGATTGAGTATGGCGAGTGGGGCAATCATCGCCCGGCTCCAGGAGGACATTTCATGGAGGTTAAAGAAGAACCACTTAGGTAATAAAAAGAGTTCTACGGGAATGGTGGGAAGAAATTTCCACGGAAATTGGCCGAGCATAGCCAGGTAGAATTTTGCATAGGTATTCATCTGCGGGATGCCGCCCAATCGCAAGATATTGGCTCGTGCTTCTTTCATCCATGCGGCCAGGGGAAGATCTCCCGCCAGTTTTAAGGCGAAATAGGCCTTTACCGAGGCATTGATTTCGCTTGGGCCGCCTTCGTAAATATTCCATCCACCGTCTGCAAGCTGGCGGGAGCGAATGTGTTCGGCACAATGAGCTTGAAGGGTTGGATCCACACGCTCGCTCCAGTGCATGTATTGAATGGTATCGGAGCAAAGGGTGCTATCGACTAGGAGCTCACCATGCCAGTGACCTGCTTCATGTTGGAGTTGCAAGAGATGCTCTTGGGCTCGATGGATGGCCTCTGTAAGAGTGGTGGTGGGTGCGAGCTCGGTTTGGAGGAGCGATTCAAAAGGGATGATTTTACGCGCGGGGAGAAGCATACTTGAGCTAGTGGTGAATCATATGGGGGTGCAAAGTTCGCAGTCTGGCGACCTCATTTATATAGGCGGTTTGCTACAATCGCTCGTCCGTTTTCCGTTTCCCTTACCGTTGAAGGCATTTACATTGGCCCCTTCCAAGGAGCGTGGGGGACGAGTTCCAAATTGGAATTTAATATTTCTCCAGGTATCGCCCGGTCGCGCGTTCAAGCCTAGGGCTGCCGTAGGTTCATAGCCGCAGTGGACCATGCAGTTTTCACATCGCGGATCCAGTGTCTTTCCATTGGCAGTCCCGTAACGCGACCACTCAGTTTTCTCTATGAGGTCGCGATAACTGGAATGATGTGTGTCTGTCATCAAGTAACAAGGGCCTTTCCAGCCACGAATATTGCGAGTCGGAATCGCCCATGCGGAGCAGGTGAGTTCGCGTTTTCCAGCAAGGAAATCGAGATAAACAGGAGTACCAAAGAAGGTGTAACGTTCGGACCAGGCGAGAATGTCGGCAAATTTCTTTTTGGTCATTGCACGTGTCAAAAAGAAGTTTTCCGGATGCAGGTTGAGTCGCCGCATCATATCTTTCTTTGCCGCGTCGTAATCGTATCCGGGAGAAATGGTATGGCCATCGACTCCTAACCAGGAGAGATAATCAAACATTTCCCGAAGCTCGTTCATGTCGGTTTCCTTATAAACGGTGGTATTGGTAGCTACCTGGTATCCGAGAATTTTAGCCATGCGGATTGCAAGAATGCATTCCTGGAATACGCCTTCCCGCTCCACGATGAGATCATGAGTGCGTTCTAAGCCATCCAGATGGACGTTCCAGTAGAGGGCGCTATGGGGGGCGATGATGCATTTGGAGGCATCCTTGGGTCCCGCACGAATTTCATCGATGTCCTTAGCGGCAATCAGTTCTTCGCTGAGAAGGATGCCAATAAGATGTTCCGCTTTTTTTCGGTGGGAAAGAAAAAGATGTGCAAGCGTTTCGCGCATCTTTTTTCGCATAAACATGCCGTTCGTGCAGATGTACACAATACGGCCCTGTTTGAGGATTCCGCTCACGAGTGCCTCGATTTTCGGATAGATTAAGGGTTCGCCCCCACAGATTGAGACCATGGGGGCATCGCATTCTCGGGCTGCGGAAAGGCAGTCCTCCAAGCTCATCACATTTTTTAAAGAAGTGGAATACTCTCGAATGCGGCCGCATCCTGTGCAGGTAAGGTTGCAGGTATGAAGAGGCTCGAGTTGGAGAACTGTTGAGAACTTTTTTTTACCCTTCAGCTTATTGACAATAATGTGAAATGCTATTTTGGCGGTGAGGGCTAGAGGAAACCTCATAAGAGTCGCCAGGGTAGCAATCTAAGGATGACTGTCAACTCACGGTAAATTGTCTGTAGTTGCTTTGTGGAATACTTTGCGGTTGTCCAAAAGCGCTCCCTGCTTCCCGTACCAAACGATCAGAAAGATCCTCTAACGTTTTGCGCGTATCGGAATAATAAGCATTTTCTTTTTGGACTTTGTTCCGCTTGAGCCTCGCAGCCTTGTCCAGGTTTTTATTCTTGTAAGCGAGACTGGTTGCTCCGCCTGAGTCGTTGTTGAGATTGGGGGTCATATCATTTATACCGGAAGGGGCATGTCCCAGGGTCTTTCGAAGATAGGCAGCATCATTTTGCTTAATGAATTGCATGATCTCTATCTGCTGATTCTTGATACGTTCAGTCGTATCGTTTATCGGAGTCAAAATGGATTGGTCACAGGTTTGTTCCCATTCACTTCTCAGAGAAGTATCCCGAGAAACTTCGGGGGATGCCTTTTCCGCTATCTTGAGGGAGGCTCTCCAACTGCTTAGGGGGAGAGCTTTATTCATTAAAAGAGTCGATGGATATTGAAGAGCTTGGCGGGAGAGCATGTTTCGGTCTTCGGGAGACAGAGTGATGCATAGGGTTTGTTCCAGGGCCCACCACTCGTTTTCATTCAGCGGGTCTTTTTCTACTTTGGAGAGAAGATATTCCTGGAGATCTTTAAGAGTATTGCGCTCCTGATGAGAGAAATAGGAGGGATGGGTCATAAGTTCCCTCTTGGATAGAGGCTCTGAATGGGGTTTGGAGAGGGGAGAAAGAACTTTTTTTCCGAGAAGTTCCATGCTCTCTTTGTAGAAGGAAGGAGGAGTGCCCTTTTCCCCAATATTTGTCACGTAGGAGTGGTAATTTTTTTTAAAATCCTCTCTTTCTTGCATGATGGCTTCACGCTCGGTTTTGCGCGTCATGAACCGCCGGATAAGATTTCTTAAGTTTTGATTTTGAGGTGTTTCAGAAACTGCATCTATGGAGATGACGGGCAGATCCTTGGCAGATATGGAAGAGAAAGTGTGCTCCTGAAAGTCACTCATAATACTTTCTGAAGGAAGAGAGCTGGATGGAAGAGTGTCTTCGGAAACGCTCTCGGTGTGTTCAGAGAGAGAAGAAAGTTCGACATTTTCTTCGGTAGGGCGAAGGATGGGTTCCATTTCGGGCAGACGAGATAAAGGAATTCTTATCATAAGATAGTAAAATACAATAGGTTGTATAAAAATTCATATTTTTTTTGAATTTTTTAAAATGTCCAACCCAGGAGAGGGATTCCAAGCAATGGCTATGCCAACAATTTCAGATATAACTGCTCTAGCTGTTGGGTCAGCAATCGCACATCATAATGAACCTGAATATGAATCCGTGCAGCTGCGGCGATTCGTTCGCGTTCGGAGTGAGAGTCGTGAAGCTGCAACAAGAGTTCCGCAAACTCCGAAGGTTGTTTTGTAGGGGCCAAGAGACCGTTTTCTCCGCTGTGTATGAGATCTTCCAGGCCGTCTACGGCTGAACCTACCACGGGGACGCCGCTAGCCATAGCCTCCAAAGCCACAAGGGGCAGGCCTTCATATAAAGAGGGGAGTAAAAGCGCGTCGCAGGCACGGTATAGGCGATGAGTATCAGATAAAAAACCAAGGAATCGTCCCTCATTGACTATGCCCAGATCGGCGGCAAAAATGCGCAGCTTGGCTTCCTCCGGACCCGTGCCGGCGATGACGAAACGGCTATTGGGCCGCTGCTGAGAGAGAAGTGAAAATGTGGAGAGGAAAGCGGAATAGTTTTTTTGAGGGACTAGGCGACCGACGCCGGCAACGAGAAAACAATCCGGTTCGAATCCTAATTGTCGTTTCGCCTCACTTCGGACTGCGGTATCCGAAGGTCGAAAATATTCCGTATCGACGGCGTTCGGTAACAAAATGACTCGCGCAGGATCGAGATCTTCTCGAGAGACAAGAAAATCACGTGTGGAATTGGAAACTGCTAATATGAGAGAGGAAAACCGATTGGTGAGCGCATCCAGAAGTGTCAGTATCGGATTTTTGGAACGAAGCGCATCATTGCATTGGTCATGTGCAATTCGAATTCGGACTCCGCATGCCGCTGCAATCGGTTTTCCAATCCAATTGGAAGCATTGAGATGGCAGTGAACGATATCAAAATGACTCTGTTTCAGCAGTCGGATGAGACGAGGAATATAAAGGGGAGGCCAACGATGAGGGGATAAACTGTGCACGGAAATCCCTAATTGTTCGAATGATTCTCGAAATACTCCCTGTCCGTGTAGGTTCGCTACCTCGAGATGAAATTGGGAGCGGTTTGCAAAGCGCACTAGGTTGAGTAGGGCGGTCTGCCCTCCTCCAAGGTCTAAACTATCAATCACATGGAGGATACGAATCATGAGGGCTCTTTTCGGAAATTAGAAAGATGGGGATTCAGAGCGTTTAAAACCGGATATGTATATGAACGATAATGAATGATGTCTGTCTATTGTTTGTAAATAGACTCAGTGCGATTTCCGCTTGTTGACTTGTGCCTTTTGGGAATGTGTGGATTCACATTCTTTCGGGAACTTGGATTCCTAATAAGGAAAGGCCTTCGGCAAGCACTCGTGCGGATAGATTACAAAGAGTGAGGCGAGATTCGCGAACTCCTTCCTCTGCGCGTAAGACAGGGCATTTCTCATAAAAACTGTGGAAGGAATTTGCAAGTTCAAAAAGATAATTTGCAAGAAGATTGGGGCGGAATTCCTCGAGTACAATAGGTACTGTTTCTCCAAATTGGAGAAGGCGAAGAGCAAGAGCGCGTTCTTCCGGAAGGTCCAAATGAACGGAAGACAGTTTTGGGATTTCATCCGACTTTCGAAAAATAGAACGGATGCGGACGTAAGCGTTTTGCAAGTATGGAGCGGTATTCCCTTGAAAAGAAAGCATCTTATCCCAAGAAAATACGTAATCGGTAAGGCGATGTTGAGAAAACTCTGCGTATTTTACGGCACCAATACCGATGGCATGTGCAATTTTCTCTTGTTCTTCAAGCGGCAGGGAAGGATTTTTTTCCGTGAGGATTTTGGCAGCCCGCTCGATAGCTTCATTCAAAAGGGTTGCAAGGCTGACGTTTTCCCCTTCTCGAGTTTTCATCATCTTGCGATCTTCTCTTAGGATATTTCCGAATGCGATATGGACCAGCTCGGCAGAGATGCCCAAGCGGCGAGCTATGGCGAAAATCTGCTGAAAATGAAGTGCTTGAGGAGCTCCAGTAACATACCAGATGGTATCAGGATTCCATGTTTTTATCCGATATTCCAAGGTGGCCAGGTCGGTGGTGGCATAAAGAAAGCCGCCGTCGCTCTTGCGAATCATGCAAGGTTTGTCCGCCAATTCTGGAATTTCAGGAAAAAAAATACAGATGGCTCCCTCACTGGGTTGAGCCACTTCAGTGGCAAGCAAATGCTCCACTAACGGACTTAATGACTGATTATAAAAACTTTCTCCGAGGCAATGAGTAAAATGAACGTCCAATATTTTGTAGACACTCTCGAATGCTTTCCAGGACAGCTCAACGGTTTGCTTCCAAATCACGAGGTTTTCAGGGTCCCCTCGTTGTAAGAGTACGAGCTCTTCACGTGCTTGACGAGCGATAGCGGGGTCTTCGTTTCCTAATTGATTGGTTTTTCGATATAATCGTACCAGCTCTTCCACTGGTTCACGTGCGAGATCATCCGGATCCAAAAAGTGCTTCCAACCATAGATGACTTTTCCAAATTGCGTTCCCCAATCGCCAATATGATTATCCGTAATTACGTCGTGTCCGAGAAAACGCGCAATGCGGACGAGAGCATCGCCCAAAACAGTGCTGCGAATGTGGCCGACGTGCATGGGCTTGGCCACATTGGGAGAACTAAAATCGACGACGATGCGTTTCCGCGGGCTGGCTAGGGGAACGCCCATGCGTGAATCCTGTGTGACTTGGGTGATGCGGTCTGCGAGATACTGGTCGAGGATACGAAAATTTAAGAAGCCCGCCCCGGCCACGTCCGGTGGAGCACTCATGTCGGAAACATGTAGGTGAGCAAGAATTTGTCTGGCGATTGTCCTGGGATTTTCTCCCAAGCGTTTGGCCAATACCATGGCGACATGGGATTGGTAATCTCCAAATTTAGCGACGGTTGCAGAAGAAATGTCCGCAATCTCTTCGGGGAAACTGGATTTCACAAGGGCTTTTTTCAGCCGAGATTTCAGCTCGTCACGTATGGTGAGTGGGGAGTTCGTAGAAATAGAGGGTGGGTAGTTTGAGGAGGTGATGGGAGATTCCATAGGAATTTCGCTATATGAAAAAAGAGAAAAGATCCGGAGCGAACATTGTGGGTAGGGGTGATCATCACTACGCCCCCCCCACTCCACTTCCTTATGAGCTATCTGAACTGCCCGGGAACTGCGGTTTCTTTAAGGAGAGCATTGCGTGATCCATTCAGTTCTTGAGGGGAATTCGCGGCTTTTAAATTCGCAGCTTTTTTAGGCCGTGGGGTCTCTCCACTACCCACTCATTGCGAAGCGCGAGTGGTAAATACCTTCAGGATTTGTTGAGGGTCTTGGGCTTTGGCCAGATCCTCGCGCACATTGCGATCATTCAGAAATTTAGCAATCGCAGCAAGGGTACGAAGATGGGTTTGAAATTGGTCTCGCGGAACGATAAATAGGACGATAAAATGAACGGGTTCATTGTCCAAGGCATCAAAAGGAATACCCTTGGAAGATCTTCCAAATCCGGCGACCACGTCCAAAACGCAATCCGAGGAAGCATGCGGGATGGCGATGCCATACCCGATTCCAGTGCTCATGGTTTCTTCTCTTTGGCGCAGGGCGGTGAGAATATTTTTTTCATCCTTCTTCTGGATCTTTCCCTGACTGATCAACATAGAAGCGATTTCCACGATTGCATCCCAGCGTTCAGTAGATTTCATTTCCGGAATGATCTGCTGTGCAGATAAAAGATTAGCTAACGTCATTTCTCGGAACAATTTTTTTGGATGTTTTACGGTATCAGTCGTTCCGTGCATGACAAGTACTGAATCTAGGTTGTGTTCTCCAATAAATAGCGTCATTCGAATTGCACGATCCAAACCTAGGAACTGACATCATGCACTTTGAGGAGCGCTGGGAGCAAAAAAACCATTTTAGCCTACAAGGTTTCCTTTTTTGCGTAAAATCACCTAGTAACTGTGGCTAGTCAATTTGGTTTTTCCACGAAAAATCCAATAAATGCAAATAGTATAGGCGAGAACAACGGGAACTCCAATGGCCGCGATGGTAAGCATGATTCCTAAAGTTTTAGGTGAGGAAGCGGCATTATAGACGGTCAAGCTGTTTTCCGGGTTGGGGAATGAGTACAACATATAGGGGTAATAAGTGAACCCGAAAGTGGCCATGAGGAGCAGCATGCTCAGGCAAGAGGATAAAAAAGCACGGAACTCTCGTCCCGCATGAATTTCCCGAGGGATGTTCATGACTACCAGGATATCTGCCAATAGTACGCCCAAAATGTACCATCGATCCCGAATCCACTCGAGCACGTGAGGAACAAAAATCAGAGTGAGAAGATTAAAGAAAATGTAACAACAAACAAAGATGCCAATGAGAGGTTTGATCCAATTACGGACACGCTTTTGAAGGTCTCCCTCGGTCTTCATAGAAAGATAAATCGTTCCGTGCATGGCAAAGAGAACCACTGTGGTGATGCCCAGAAAAATAGAGTAGGGATGGAAGAGCCCCAGAAAGGTGCCTCCAAACTCGTGTTCCTGATCCAGGGGCACTCCGAATACTACATTGCCCATGAGGATGCCAATGAGGAATGCGGAAAAAACGCTGCCAAGACTAAAGGAAATATCCCACATTTGTCGCCACCAACCCCAAGGTTCCTTGCTTCGGAATTCAATGGCAATCGCACGAAAAATCAGAGCGAAGAGGAGGAGGACGAATGCCATATAAAATCCGGAAAATACAGTCGCATACACCATTGGAAATGCCGCAAATAAGGCGCCCCCTCCCGTAACCAGCCATACTTCGTTGCCATCCCAAACAGGCCCGATGGCATTGAGAAAAATGCGCCGATCTTCATCTTTCCTTGTCAGAAGATGAACCGCCCCGACTCCAAGATCAAACCCATCGAGGATAGCATACCCCGTAAAAAGAACGCCCACCAGGATGTACCAAATTAGTTCCATATCACTAGCTCCAGTTGCATGTTTGCCTCAACTGATAACGAAGCACTCATAAAATGTCCGCGCTCAGGTATGTTGCTCCATATCAGTCCCGTCGGATGACTGCTTTCCAACTGTCAGGCATCTCGGGACTTTCCTCTTCTTCGTCCGGTCCGTGAGAAATTTTACGTGTCAGCATGAAGATAAACGCTGCAAAAAGCAATGCGTATACCAGGGCAAAAAGGATGAGGGAGATAAGAATTTCTTCTGCCAGGACTTTTTTTGAAAGCGCGTCCGAAGTACGAAGAAGACCCGTTACAATCCAAGGCTGACGCCCCATCTCCGCCGTAAACCAGCCCACCTGATTAGCGATTTGAGGACCCAACACCGATAGAACAAGTAAGACTAGAAGGATGCGTGTGGCAGGGAGAGAAATATCAAAAAGCCATTTTTTCCACCAGAACCAGCAAGCGATCAAACACAAAGCCATGAGACCGGTTCCCACAAAGACCATAATGTGGTAAAGTTGAAATACAGCGGGCACCTTAGGCCAGTATTGACGGCGAATTTTTTCAATTTCCTGGGAAGACAAGCTAGGATGGTATTTTCGTAAAAATTCGTCGGAGGGGAGCTGTTTCAAACCAGCGACCGGTTCGGAGACCGCATGATGAGTGAGGAGACTTAAGAGACCTGGAATTTTAATACCGTAGTCCTGTTCTGACTTCATATCCACCCAGCCCAAGAGATTCATGGGAGCGGCGGACTGGGTTTCAAAGAGACCTTCAATCGCCGCGAATTTTACGGGCTGATTGCGAGCGACACCGCGAGCAGTGAAATCACCGCTGACGATCTGAAGAAACGCGGCGACCGTAGCGAAAACTAAACCAATTTTCAGAGAAGCCTCGGCAAATTTTTTGTGCCGTTTCTTCAAAAGATAAAAGGAACTGATACTGATGACCAGAAACGCTCCAGCCAACCAGGCTCCGAGTAAGACATGGGTAATGCGGTCCAAAGTGGAAGGATTGAAGGTCATTGCCCAGAAATCATCGATGACTGCCCGGACACTGCTTAAATCATGGGGGCTGACCGGATGGTCGGGAGGAAGTTGAACGACCTGTCCATTTACCTTTGTTTCCAAATGATAACCTGCCGGGGTCTGCATCCAGGAATTAGCTATTACAATCCAGAGCGCGCTAAAATGAGCGCCTAGGCAGACCATGCAAGTGGCAAAAAAGTGAAGCTTGGGTCCCACCTTGTTCCAACCGAAAAGGAGAATGGCAAGGAATCCGGACTCCAAGAAAAAAGCGAAAATACCTTCCGCCGCCAGAGCGCTTCCGAAAATATCTCCCACAAAGCGCGAATAGGTGGCCCAATTGGTGCCAAATTCAAATTCCATCACAATGCCGGTTGCGACACCTATGGCGAATGTCAGCGCAAAAATGCGCGTCCAAAACCGAGCCATATTGTGAAAAATGGGCTTCCCTGTTTTCAGCCAAAGCCCTTCCATCAAAACAAGAGCAACGCCCAAGCCAATACTGAGTGGTGGGTAAATGTAATGAAACGAGATGGTAAAGGCGAACTGAATCCGAGCCAAGATTTCAGCACTCATGAGTCTACCAATAACTATCTGTTTGGAGAGACTCTTTAAAGCATTATATGCGGAGTTCCTACTTTATAAGCCGCATTGAGAGAAGCAGCTCAATGGAAAATCCGAAATTTCTCGACCCAGCTTGCTTGCCGGAGAGGAGCGATAATCTCTATAACTATCTCATTTACAACTATTAAATTTGTGTTATGTTGCTGCCGGTTTAAATTCTTGTTCTCTCCTGCAGATTCAAATTTTCATAGTCCTATTAAGGTATATGGGTATATGGATGACAAAAAAACGGCGGCATGTGTTGAAAACATGCATCGTCTTTTGAGTTCATAGCGAGGAACAAGCAGCTGAGCCATCTGAGAAAGGGGCTTTGACTCTACAGCATAGCGTGAGATGCGCCGATGCCTGTGGAAACAAGGCGTCTTACATCGGGATTACCTTGTTGCAATACCTATGAAAACTGATGCTTCCACTGCTTATCCCCCTGATTTCACCGAGCGATCCGCCTCGCAATTTATGATTTCGAGAAATTCTCACGAGGAAGGAGGCTTCCACTCCGGAGAAGCCAGTGAAATTTGTATGGCGGAGACCTCCTCCTTGGTTGGAAAACAGATATGCCCTCCTCCTTGCGGATATGTTTCCTGGGAAGCCTTATTGGCAAGCGATGGTGACAGCGATGCGATAAAAAATCCCAGGCAAGAAGTAGCGTCTCTTTTTGCGACAATTATTCCGGAAAATGTCTGTTTATTGGAACGGATTGCAGAAGAGCGTTATGCAGAGCTTTTGTGTGCATACCAGAATGAAATCAGTTGCACAGACCACACAGCAAGCGCCTCTCTGGTACACTTTATGCAGGAGACACGGTATTTGTTTGAAGACATTGCTACCGTCCCAGTCGCTACCAAAGAGTCGATTTTGCGGTTTATGAAGCTACAGCTTTCACGTGTTCAACATGACTGCCCCAATCGCTGGGTTGCCAGTTCTTGTTGGAGTGGGATGCGGGATGCCCATCAATGGAAAACAGATTGGCAAATTCGATATTTTCCCGAAGCCATTGCCGCATTGCATGTTGCAGAGAGGAAGGTGGCGGATCCCCTTCTAGCCGAAGCGACCATAAAATTAAGGTCTCAACTCGAGAGATGGAGGGAAAAGGCCCGTGTTCTTTCGGCTGTATCCGAGGAGGAACCATTTTCCCGCGATCCGGCGGATCTCCAAGGTTGGGGAGCGATCGAACTCTGTCCGCTTCAAGCCGCTATTTAATTTAGAAGCCAGCTATAGCGAAGCCCGTATAAAATGGTGCACGACGCCATACGAATACACACCGGCAACGTGATTGAGAAAATCCGAAAAAGAACCCGGCGCATCCTCGTCGGCCGCATCCGAAATCGTGCGCATTACAGCAAACGGAATATCATATTCGTAACATACCTGTGCGATAGCACCTCCTTCCATTTCAACAGCTAGTGCATCGGGAATGGCGGCGCGCAAAGCAGTTCGAGCTGATTTATCAGAGATAAATTGGTCGCCACTGACAATGAGTCCTAAATGAACCTTGGGGAGGCGCCTAACCGGTGTATGGGCTGTGGCAGATTCGAGGGTGGATGCGATAAAATTATGTGATGCCTGCATCAATGCTTCTGTCAGCAGGGGGCAAGGAGCAAAGCAACTGCGATTGAGCATTGGAATCTGATGGCGAGGGAATAAAGGAGAAGCATCGACATCGTGTTGCATTAGGCTGCCGGCGATGACAATATCCCCTATTTGTAAATCCGCACCTAGTCCACCAGCGACACCAGTAAAAAGAATGGCACGCACGCCAAATTGATGAATCAATGCCGCGACGGTCGTTGCCGCGGCGACTTTACCTATGCGAGCGAGTGTGACGATACAAGGTTGTTGCCAGAGTGAACCTACATAATAGTTGCGTTGCCCAACGGATACCATTTCCATGCTTGGATCCTGATGTAACTGTTCGAGAAGCTGCTCAATTTCCTCAGGCATCGCGGCAATAATGCCCAGTGGTGCGTTAGGGAGTGGTAACATGGTGAAACGATTTTAATTGTGGAAGAGGAATGGACTTTTACATTCCCACTCATCCGAGTATCTCATGTAGATTTCCGGGTAACAGCCCCTCATAAAGGGCCTTACCAATAATGGCACCATAGAGGCCTGGCATAGCATTGAGTTGGCATAAATCCTCCGCACTGGAAATGCCGCCGCTTGCTATGAGATGACAAGAGAGGAGAGAAAGTAACTGAGAAAGCTCCTGAAAGTTGGGTCCCTTTAACATTCCATCAGTGGCAATGTCGGTATAAATAATCGTGCTGGCCCCAGCTTTTTCAACGGCAAGTGCCAAATCCACAGCAAGTTGAGAAGTGGCATGAGTCCATCCTTTGACGGCCACAATGCCATCGCGTGCATCAATGCCCACTGCAATTCGATCCTTCCCAAACTTGCAACACATCTCCTGCACAAACTCCAACGATTCACTGGCTCGTGTTCCCAAAATAACGCGAGAGACACCCGCGTCAAAAGCAGCTTGAATAGAGGTCTCATCTCGCATTCCTCCTCCTAATTCACAAGGGATAGTGACCGCTTTGCAAATGGCTCGGACAGCCGACAGGTTTTTGGAGACACCTCCAAAAGCAGCATCCAGATCCACCAAGTGTAACCAATCTCCCCCTTGGGATTCCCACTTTTTTGCAAATTCAGAAGGTCGATCCGAGTAAACTGTTTTTTCTGTGGCTGCACCGCGTTTTAAACGTACGGCTTGGCCATCCATCAAATCGATTGCAGGAAGTAAAAGCATGAAGAAAAGATATCGATGGGACTATTAACAAAGTAGGATAGACAGCGCTAGAAAAGATCATGACCGTACTTCTTTGAAACGATAAACACAGCGTCTCGCGTTATGGAAGAGGTGTTCCTCGCGGGTGACCTGGGCCCAGCCTTGCATTAATGCTTGGAATTGGGCCAATTCCACTGTGCAAAACCTCTGGCACACGGTTGCTGCAGCGCAGATTGGGCAATGGTCTTCGATCAACAAAAAATCGGCGCCAGCACGTTCGATTCGTGCCATGTATCCTTCCTCATTGCGCAACTTGGCTAGTTGTGTGAGGCGCTCAGCCAAGACGCGGCAAGACTTTAACTGGATGCGGTATTCGGCCAACTGTTGCTCGCCGCGATGCTCCACTATGCGTTTAAGACCTTCCTGTCCGAATAGCTGATCAATTGTCCGGATCATTTGTACCGTGAGTTGCGCATGCCTATTCGGGAAGCGAGCATGGCCAACCATCGTCAATTTCCAAAGTTGTTTAGGTCGGCCCACACCGCCACTTAAACGTTCTCCCTGGACCACACCCTGCTCGAGCAGTCTATTCAAATGCAGTCGTACCGCTTCGAAAGTGACCCCTAGCACCTGCGCCAATGTGCGGGTAGCGGATGCGCCATGTATTTTTAAATGCATCAACAGGAGATCGACAGCACGCGACGAATCGTTTCCCAAGTTTTCACTTGTGTAAGTCATGGCGCTCCTGTGGTATTGCAAGCATTGACTTGTGATTTATAGCGAAGCCGGTATACCGCAGAAGCCATGGGGGCTCAAGCGGTACTTTGCTTTAAGAAAGTATTAAAGCTATGCAAACTAAGAACACTGCACGTGATTATATCGCTTACCTCCTTTTGTTGGGCATTGGCATTGTTTGGGGCGGGCAATTTTTGTTCAATGTCCAAGCACTCAAGTATTTTCCACCACTTACGGTCGCTGCCAGCCGGACGTTGATTGGTGCAGTGACGCTCACATTTGCATTGCGTTTCGGTTTGGAAAAACCGAGTCCCTTCCGTCAATGTTCATGGTCGCTCCGATTCCTATTCGTAGCGATAGCATTATTCGAAGCCGTATTGCCGATGTTTTTGATTATCTGGGGACAACAGCATGTGGTGAGTAGTGTCACGGCAGTGATCGTCGGGAGTGTTCCCATTGTAACGCTCATCTTGTCCGTGTTTTTAAGTAAAAAGAACTATTTCAGTTTTTCTTCCGGATTAAGCGTGGCACTCGGTTTTATCGGTATTGTGGTCTTGGTAAAACCGAGTACGAGTAATTTGGGTTGGGACAATTTCATTTATGAAATTGCCATCTTGGGAGGGGTGGTAGGTTTTGCGCTGGGTGTTATTTTATTCGAAAAAATTCCGCATGGCACACCGATTCATGCTGCAAGAAACGTTTTGTGGATTGCGTCTGTTCCGCTCACTATTGCTGCATTAGTATTGGATAAACCCTGGATTTTAAAATGGGGGGTCGATGGGGTGATGTCGTTGATAGTACTGGGTGTGGTGGCGTCAGGATGCGCCTATGTGATGTATGCCTTATTAATTCAGCGCCGTGGTCCGGTATTTACATCATTTTCTAATTTTATCGTGCCATTAGTAGGTGTGCTGCTGGGTGTCATGGTCCGTGGAGAGCGGTTTGGAACAAAAGAATTGGTGGCACTGGTGCTTATTATTGGTGCGCTAGCAGTCAATGAGCTGAATCTGCTTTCCCGCAAAGTGGATTAATTCGGAAAATCCTCCTTGCGCTATAGTTTTTTTGGACAGGCTCTGATGTTGCACAGAGCAATAGGGGCCCCATAAAGGAGTTTTCCGGGTATGGCATTCCCCTACGTTTCTGCACAACATCAGTTATGATCAAGTGATTCTATGGCTGTCTTTGTAGCGGAAGTGATCGGAGTCTGCGATCTAGCTTTTTAAATAATTGGCATAATTTCAGTGTTAAATTTAGCATTTCTTTATTGCTAATAGCATGCTCATTATTAGCTATCTTGTGATCCATCTTTCGAAGATACTTTACCAAATAAGGCATTATAAATGGTAAATTAGAATCTATTTTATCTGGATTATAATCGCTTATAAATCTCCTGGATGATTCGGTGCTTATGCGAATATCGTGTTTATTAAATAGCGAAATAATATTACTTAACATTAATTCTTCATTGAGATAATTAGGGTTATTTTTCGGAAGAAAACATCTATTTATCATAGCGTTTATTTCGGATTCAAAACCATCGGATTCAACGCCAAAATTGATCATACGAAATGTATAGCTGCCCGCATCAGTCTGTAAAGTATACTTGTATCCCCATTCCGACATTGAAGGCTCTTCATGGGTGAGTTTCGTGATAGCGGCATGCGCAGCAGCTTTGATGTCAGGGCGTAGTTGGGGATGTTTTCCGGCTGGATGCTCCCTATCCAAATAATTTACTAGTTCTATAAAGGCGTTATTTTTATTATATTTTGAGTTACCTTTGTTTGCATCGACAAATTCCCTCACGCGAGAGAGATGTTTGGATATTATGGATTTATTATTATAACCTACTTGGTCTCCCTCCTTTTCCAGGTCATTTCTTTCTTGTTCATTCGGTGTATTATTAATTGCAGCCTGTATGTCTTGGTGGGCCGCTCTTCGTATAAATTCCTCGCAATTAATATTGCCTTCCGAAAATTCATAGAACAAGTGATTTTCTAATTCTGAGATGGATTGATTGTATTCAGTAATTAATGTTTTTAACTTGGCGAGTGTCGTATTTTCAATATTTTGGCCAGTGATAGCAGGTGAGGTAGCGCTTCTTATATTGCGAGCTATTACTAAATTAGTAAGTTTAGGATGGGATGCTTCGGTTTTGATGGACTGCTTTTCTGGTGTGATACTGCTTCCATTCGAAGTAGTAGATGACAGAACAGGGTATGAAACAGCTTGTGGCTGTACAATTGATATACTCATAAGTCCGTAATATCAGCGCCATGTGAAAATAAACAATGAACAGGGATATCTAAAAACTTACTGAACAGATTTTGGCTCCTCGACTGCCCGAATATTTCATCCTTTCTTGGTTGCTTCGCTATAGCTGAACAGAATCGAGGAAGTGAGTCAGAAACCGAAGGCCAACCGACTGACTTTTTTCCGGATGAAATTGAGTGCCCACAATATTTCCCTTAGTAATACTGGACGCGAAACGTACTCCATACTCGCATTCTGAAGAAACGACATCCGTATTTTCTGGGATAGGATAATATGAATGAACAAAATAGACATTTACAGGACTCACAAGGCCCTGAAAAAGAGCAGGTTGTTGGATAATTAATTCATTCCACCCCATGTGAGGAACCTTCAACTTGCCATCAGGAAAACGCACCACGCGACCGGCTAAAATCTCAAATCCCTTTACATGGGGAGATTCCTCGCTGGATTCGAAGAGGAGTTGATAGCCCAGACAGATTCCGAGATAGGGACGTCCTTCTTGAAGCCACTGAAGGATGGGATTCCAAAGGCCGGTACCGTGCAAATTCTTCGCACTTTCTCCGAAAGAACCGACACCGGGTACCGCGAGGATATCCCATGTGGGCCTCAAAAAACCGGAGGGTTGGTCTATCACATGGACAGCCGCCCCGCATGCTTCCAATGCCTTGCCTACACTGCGTAAATTTCCACTACCGTAATCCACTAAACCGACTACTTTTTGTTTCATGGATTCACCTCTTACAGAAGCCCTTTGGTACTTGGGACTCCCTGTACACGAGGATCGATCCTTGTAGCCGCATCCATAGCTCGTGCCAGAGCTTTAAAAACAGCTTCCGCCATGTGATGGGAATCCCGGCCATAGAGTATTTCCACATGCAGAGTGATTCCTGCGTTTGTCGAAAACGCGCGCAAGAACTCCTCTACCAACTGAAAGGGGAAAGCCCCCATTGCTTCCATACCTCGGGGAGCATGATAGACCAAGAACGGCCTTCCACTGAGATCCACAGTGGCGCGGACCAGCGTCTCATCCATTGGAACATAGCTCCAACCATAACGAGTCACACCGGCCTTGCTTCCGAGCGCCTGGGCAAAAGCGGATCCCAGAGCAATTCCCACGTCCTCGACAGTGTGGTGAAAATCTACTTCTATGTCTCCCTGAGCGGAAATTTCCAAACCAAAGAGTCCCTGGCGGGAAAAGAGATCCAGCATATGGTCGAAGAAAGGGATTCCAGTAGCGATTCCCCGATTCCCATCGCCATCCACATCCAGAACCAAGCGGATCTGTGTTTCCTTAGTAGAGCGCTCAATCTTTGCAGTACGTGACATAATCCTTAACAGATTAACTGACGTTACGCACTTTGAGGAGCTCTGGGAGCAAAAAAACCATTTTAGCCTACAAGGTTTCCTTTTTTGCGTAACATCACAGATTAATGTGACATAGATCACCGACAATGGAAAGCGCAGAAGTCCTTCTTCACTTAGGTTGTAGTGCAGATTTAGGAAAATAAGCTTCTTGTTGAGGAGGAAGGACATGTGTTCCTCCGCATAGATTGAGAATAGCCATAAGAATGTGATAGCGGATTTCGGTGGTGACCACACCATGCTTGGCGAGGTCCATAGGGAGACCGAGATGAGAGATATGAAATCCGACCCGAGCAGCTTCCTTACCCAAGGCTTCGCTGGTTTCTTGTAGAGCATGGATGACAGTGGTTTTGGACACCGCATATTTGATGCGCTCACTTAGGAGCAAGAGATGTTGCTTTTGGTTATCGGATCCGACTTGGACAATTGGTTCCGCCTCTTTAGGCAAAGATTGGTGCTGTTGATCTAGAATTTTCATCCAGTCCATCAAATGAGAGATCAGAGATCGTTTTTGTTCCTGAGAAACCTTAAGATCTTCTGCTGAAATAATTGGTTTTGTCAGATCAAGCAGCGGATCAGGCGAAGATGTGACTTTGGATGGGAGTATTAAATGAGATGTTTTAGGAGATAGAGTTTTCATTATAGTAGACGGAGTGCTGAGCAGTTAAGTCACTGAAAAGCACATGCTTTTCAGGGCCCTGTGGGTCAGGGCATAGGGACCGACAGAAAAAGAAGAGAGCGGTATTTTAATGAGAGATTTCGAATCTGCGACCGCGTGAATTTTTTTTGCAGATTCAGAATCCTCCGAGTGATTGCATCCTGGAATGCAGATGACATCCTGGAGCAATCCATGCAGCGCGGGGGTGCACCTCTAAAATACTTTTAAGAATCTGTTAGAGAATCGGGGGATTCACTATTCCGATCTTTCCCATCTTTTCGGCGCTTTTAAGCTGATCACATCACTGGCAACCCGGGCAATCCACCCACCTGGCAACCGCCTCAATGAGCAGTCCACCCGGGCAACCATCTTAATGAGTAACCCAACCGCGCCACACTCGGTAAGATAGAGAGATTGGAAAAAAGCGCACTAACCTGTGATTGAAAAAAATGTACAATACAGTTGCTATGCAATTGGATGCATCGACTAGAGGATGCAAAAAAATCATCCTACGAGAGAGCGAAAATAGAAAGTACTTCCGTTGCCGTCTTAAAATGAGTCTTAGCAATTTGAGGAAGGATGGAAGGACCTTGCGCACGTAAAGCAGCAACAGCAGCATTTTTTACTGCTTGCGAAGCTCCCTTTGGAAGCTGAAGAGAATGGCGAGTGGCCGCGGCATCTAACCAATCGATGAACTTTTCCCGAGCCAGAATGGAAGCTGCGGCTACAGCGAAATCCGATTCCGCCTTAGTACGTTGTTCGAGACGGATACATTGGCCGCGAGTCATAAGCGCGTTTTCCAGAACACGGGCATTGGCAAACTTGTCGGATAATGCGCTGGGGCAGTCGGGTTTGCGTTCACAAAGATTTTCCAAAACGCGAGCATGTCCCCAAGCGAGGAGTTTATTCAAATTGCCGAAACGGACGAAGAGCTCATTATATTTAGCGGGTGAAATGACGAGCACCTCTATAGGGGCACCGGACTGTCGAATACGGCGAGCGAGATCGCGAATCTTTTTATCCGAAGAGATATTTTTACTATCCTGCACGCCAAAAGAAGCGAACGATCGTGCCAGATCTGGGTCTACATAGGCCCCTGCGACGACGAGAGGTCCAAAAAAATCACCTTTTCCACTTTCATCAATACCGAAGTGCGGTTCAAACCATTCCGGATGATGGATCTCATCATATCCAAAAACAGCTTTTCCGAGCACCTGTGGTTCGAGTTGGAACGTAATAAAATCCTCAATGCCCTTGCCTTGAATGACAGCTTTGGGCCCTTTCTCATAAACAGAGATCTTCAGCTTCCCCTTACAGGCATAAAAGAGCGTATAAGGTTTTACATCAAACTGATAACCCTCCGCCTCCAGCAGTGCACGGAACCTTGTGACCTGCTCCGATGTCAGCGGCGTCGTATAACTGTGAATGGATTGCGACACAAATGGTAGGGGTAGTTGTTGCCTGGCGCAACTGGCAACTACAAACTGAGATTACGCAGCCAGGGATCTGATAAACAAGCGAGATAAAAACTTCCCTTGATCTGCCAGACAATAGGCTCTTAGAAAGGATGCCTTTTAGCGAAGGGCTTTTCTCCTCTTATACAGGCTCTACTTACGGGTAATTTATACCAAGGTAATTGATACTGCTTTTTATTTGGATTCATGCATTGACTTAATTTAGCTACTTGAATTTAAATCATGTTTTATGTCTACTAATATTTCTGCTTCCGTAGTGTCATCCACAAGTGCTGTGCAAAGCCAGCCTAAGAATAATAACCAGTGCCCCTGTGATCCATTAGCAATACAAGAGCTATTAGAGCTAGAGGCTAAGATAAGATCTGGAAAAACTGTGGGATGGGAGGAGTTTAAGAAGTTTGAAGATTTAACAATTCTTCTGTCTGGTTCTTCGGGTGTGCCAAATGCTATAAAAAATGAGATAAAGGATCTTAGTCTTAAACTAGGGAGAGCTAAGACCCCAGATGAAATAAAAGCCTGTGCAGACGGGCTAGATGACCTTGCCAAAAAATTAAAAAAAGATGTTTCCCCTAAAATTTTGGCAGCTCAAGGAGCCTGTGACTTGGGGGATGAGCTCTTTTCACAAACCACACCACTTACGTTCGAGCAAGAAGCTCAGTTAATAAATTTATTGCTCGAAATATCTCCATTTGGCGGTGATGGGTCTCTAACTGACCGGGACATACGTGATTGTGTTCAGAAGCTTAAGGACAACTTCACGAAGATGAGCCCTCATGAGATAGCGGATGAGCTGACACAGATTGCAGGTGACTTGATGTCTAGGGGTTCCAATCTTTCCTCTAAAGTCTCTCCACAGGCTCCTTCTTCCCTAGCTTTCAGAAATACTAACCTGTTACCCAATTTGACAACAAGGAGGGTTTAGTAACAGCCGTTTAAGAGCGCCAGCGGCTGAATCAAGCAAACTACAAATAGGGGCTCAGCGAAACACCTGAAAATGATCAGGAATTTGATGCCCCTAGATTTCGCCAAGTCGCACCCTGAGGGCTACATTCGGTAGTTTGCCTCAGGCGTTCCTACGGTCCGGTATTGACTGAAATTTCAGCTTTAGACATACCACAAAAGGGTTCGTATCTATAGATACGAACCCTTTTGTGCAACAGTGCCTCAAGCTAAAATGGCGACAAAACCGTAATCATTTTATAGGAATTCCGCTATATATGAATTCACTCTACGCATGGTACCGGAAGTTCGGCAGAGACCTCCCGTGGAGGCGAACCTCAGATCCCTACGCCATTTTGGTTTCCGAATACATGCTGCAACAAACCCAAGTAGAAACAGTTCGGGAATATTTTCTTCGTTGGATGGAAAGATTTCCGAATTTACAGGCACTGGCGATAGCTCCCGAAGATGCGGTTATGGCAATGTGGCAGGGATTAGGATACTATACGCGTGCGAGAAATCTTCATCAGGCGGCTCGCGCACTTGTTGCCTTACGCAGCTTTCCTGAAATCCCGGAAACACTCCGAAGCTTGCCCGGCATCGGAGAATACACCGCTCATGCAGTGCTTGCATTTGCCTTTGATCAATGCGTCCCTGTCGTAGATGCTAACATTGCCCGCGTTTTGGCGCGGATGTTTGATTATTCGGAACCAGTGGATGCACCTGCCGGGACCCGGTTTCTGCGTGAAATGGCATCCTCGCTCCTTCCTGCTCGGGGAGGACGACTCCACAACTCCGCTCTCATGGAATTGGGAGCTCTCCTTTGTAAGCCTCGCCAACCCCTCTGCCGGGAATGTCCCATTCGATTCAAGTGCTTGACTCGGGATCCGGAAGCCCTGCCTGTAAAGCGGCGCCAAGCGGCAATCCAAAAAATCACCGATCAGCGAGCATTTCTGTGTGACGGCAAATCCATCTGGCTTTCTCGTTCCACTGGGAAATGGTGGAAAGGCCTCTGGATTCTGCCGGAATTGAGAGAGGCGCAAGCGCGCCCCTGCGATCATTCGATAAAATTTTCGGTGACTCATCACCGCATTTTGATGAGGATTTGGCGGGAAACCATTTCAGAACCTTGTGGAATCCAAAAAATTGAATTAAAAAATCTGAAAAATATCGCGATGTCGGCCCCGCATCGACGTGGGGTTGCGGCCATGCTTGCAATATTCCATACTGACGTATGACTCAACTACAGGACCTTGCCAGTGTCCCCAATATTCATGGGCATTTCGGCCCCTATGGAGGGATGTTCGTGCCTGAAACCCTCATGAAGCCCTTGCAGGAACTGGAAACTGCGTATCATGTCGCTCATCAGGATCCCGACTTTCAAACAGAACTGAATACCCTTCTTCGCGACTTCTGTGGCCGACCCACCCCCCTCTATTTTTCCGAGAGACTTACGGAAAAATTGGGAGGAGCCCGTATTTTTCTCAAGCGCGAAGACCTCCTTCATACCGGGGCACATAAGATCAATAATGCGCTTGGACAAATTCTCTTGGCTCGGCGTATGGGGAAATCTCGTATTATTGCCGAGACCGGTGCCGGGCAACATGGGGTAGCCACGGCAACTGTCGCCGCAAGATTTGGGCTGGAATGTGTGGTTTACATGGGAGCAGTGGACATGCAACGCCAGGCACTCAACGTAGTCCGTATGCGTTTGCTGGGTGCAAAAGTCGTAGCCGTTACCGCTGGTCAAGCTACCCTGAAAGAAGCAGTCAATGAAGCGATGCGGGACTGGGTTACCCATTCCGGCACCACCCACTATATTCTGGGCTCCGCTCTTGGAGCTCACCCCTATCCGATGATGGTTCGCGATTTTCATCGAGTAATCGGAGAAGAGACCCGGCGTCAAATTTTGGAACGGGAAAAACGCTTGCCGGACCTCCTTGTCGCTTGTGTGGGCGGTGGGAGCAATGCCATTGGATTCTTCCATGCATTCCTTGCGGATGCCTCTGTCCGACTTGTGGGTGTCGAAGGAGGAGGAGAGGGCATCTTGCCCGGACGTCATGCCGCGCGCTTTCAAGGAGGAAAAATCGGGATCTTTCAAGGAACTAAGACATGGCTCCTTGCCAATGCGGATGGTCAAATCGAATCGACCCATTCTATCTCTGCCGGCCTGGACTATCCCGCGGTAGGCCCCGAGCATAGTCTCCTCCATGAACTGGGCCGAGCCGAATACGACTATGCCACTGATTCCGAAGCATTGGAAGCCTTTCAAACATTGAGTCGGCTGGAGGGGATTCTTCCGGCTCTGGAATCCGCCCATGCTTTGGCATATGTCTGTAAAGTAGCGCCTGCTTTATCTCGTGATCAGATTGTCATTGCAAACCTGTCTGGGCGGGGAGACAAGGATGTTCAGCAAGTTGCTGAAATGCTTGATATCCTGATCCAAAAATAAGGTCAGACGTAATGCTCACTTCCTGCGGTGGCTTGCTCTGTTAAATTCGTGCCGTCAGATAGGGGAGAGCACATTTCACGCAAGCCCCTTTTTTCAAAATGTTCTGAATCTCTGGAAAGATTTCCTCTTGCCTACCGTTACCTGGAATGGTGTTGATATCACACTTTTCGTATATCCGTCTTTTATGTCAGAAAAACATTCACCTCATTCCTCTGAAAAAGAGCCGAGCTATTACATTGCTTGCGATTTGGGTGCCGAAAGTGGACGCGTGGTCTTAGGTACGTTGGCCGGAGGAAAGCTGGAAACAGAGGAAATTCATCGCTTTCTGAATTTACCCGTCTCTTATCTGGGATCCACTCGTTGGGACATCCTGCTGATGTTCCGTGAACTCAAGACAGCCCTTCGCAAGATTGCGAAGAGGAATATCCCCATCAAAAGCCTCAGTGTGGATTCCTGGGGAGTGGACTATGTCTGGTCGGGGGCATCCCAAGCGATGTTAATTCCGCCTTATATTTATCGGGATCCTCGTACGGAGTCCTGCTATCAGCGGGCCCTTCAAGAAATTGGCAAGGAGCTCATTTATGCGGAAACCGGTATCCAGTTCATGGTCATCAACACACTTTATCAAGTGATGGCGGATTTGGAACGGTCTCAAGATATTTTGCAGATGGCCCAAGGATTTTTGGGTATAGCGGATTTTTTCAACTTTCTCTTTAGCGGTGTTCGTCGAGCTGAAATGAGTTTTGCCAGTACGACACAACTTTACAATCCCGTCCAAAAGACCTGGTCAAAACTGCTCTGCGATTTGATCGGATTGACCTCCCGACTGTTGCCGGAAATCATCCCTGCCGGTACAGCTCTCGGTCCGTTGTTGGCGGAAGTAGAAAAGGAAACCGGTCTCAAAAATGTCCAAGTAGTAGCTACCTGTTCGCATGATACCGGGGGAGCGGTAGCAGCTGTGCCAGCAAATGAACTTCCGGATTGGGCATATCTGAGTTCCGGTACCTGGTCTCTCATCGGAGTGGAACTCCGCGCTCCATTACTCACCCCGGAAGCTCGTCAATCTGGTTTTACCAATGAAGTGGGAGTGGGAGGTTCCATCCGCTTCCTGAGAAATATCATTGGATTATGGATGCTGCAGGAATGCCGACGGGAATGGGAGCGAGAGGGGCGGGTATTTGACTATGCCGACCTGATGAACATGGCTGGGGAGAGTGAACCGCTTCGTATTTTACTCAATCCCGATGATCCGCGATTTGTGAAATCGGGAGATATGCCCGCGAAGATCGAAGCGTTTTGCTGCGAAACCCACCAGCCGATTCCGCAAACGCCGGGTCAATTTGTACGTGCTATTTTAGAAAGCCTTGCTTTGCTCTATCGAGATACTTTGAATCTCTTGGAAACCATTACCAGCCGCACCATTCGTCACCTTCATATCGTGGGAGGAGGCAGTAGGAGTGATTTGCTCAATCAGTTGGTAGCGGATGCCACAAGCCGAGTCGTCTTAGCAGGACCCGTGGAGAGCACAGCCATTGGCAATATCCTCGTTCAAGCCATGGCCGATGGTGAAATTGGATCCCTCCCTCAATTAAGAGAAACCGTTCGAAATTCTTTTTCCATCAATCAGTTTCATCCCCGTTCAAATAGTGATTGGAGAATCGCTTACGAAAAATTCAGAAAAATTCGTAGTTCGAAATCTTAAAAATGTAGCATGAAACCTATCCAATGATAGGTGAAGCAACAGCATTTCGGGTGCCAAAGCCAAGTCAGATGAGAAGGCGTAAATACCCATCCTCGTCCCTGCGTGAGAACGCAGGCCAAGATTTTGCTGTCAGAAGACTGGGGATGTTTCGGCATATTTGACATAAAAAACACCTATGATTTGTGTCAAATCAAGCGTTTTTCAGCAGATTATGCGTGAGGCTTCGCTGCTTTTTTTCAGCCGCGGGGTCTGCGAACCTTGAACCACCCACTACGAACTAACCGCTACAGTCACTAACGGTTGTTTTTTTTGTAGAGGATACTACCTTTGGTGACAGTTATGGAAACCGCGTTCGAGATCGGCAAAATGATCCTCATTTGCCTGGAAGTTTTATTAATCTTTAATCTTCTGATTGTTGTCCACGAGTTGGGGCACTTTCTGGCTGCGCGCTGGCGGGGATTGAAAGCGGATAAATTTGCGGTTTGGTTTGGTCCTGCCCTATGGAAGAAGACCATTGGAGGTGTGGAGTATCGTCTCGGTTGCATTCCGGCCGGGGGGTATGTTTCCATTCCGCAAATGGCTTCTATGGAGGCCATTGAGGGCAAGGCATCCGGAGTGGAAAATCTCTCTCCCGCTTCTCCTTGGGATAAAATCATAGTTGCCTTTGCCGGACCTTTATTCAGTTTTTTACTCGCAGTTGCTTTCGCAGTCATTGTCTGGGGAGTCGGACGGCCCGTAAGCGAAGCCGAAACAAGTACTCTTGTGGGTTATGTGGAACCGGATGGTCCGGCAGCAAAGGCAGGGATTCATACGGGCGATATTATCCTGAGTGTGGATGGAAATCCTGTCACTCGTTTTGCAGGTATGGAAGAGATGACGGACACTGTGATTTGGAATGTCGTGCGGAGCACGAACCCCAGCATTCCGATCACATTGGAACGAGATGGGAAGCGCCTTTCTTTCGACGTGACGCCGATGGTTCCTAAAACCCAAGGCATGGGCAGACAGCACCTTCGCCAGATAGGAATTGCGCCGGCTCAGCTTCCTGTCATTGCCAAGATTTTTGAAAATAGCCCCGCCGCACAAGCTGGCTTGCGTCGGAGAGATACTATTACTGCAATCAATGGACAACACATCTACAGCATTAGAGTATTTGCTGATTTCATGAAGGATGATGGGGAAAAGCCTTTGAATTTGACCGTGCAGCGCTCTGGTCGCACTTTTCAAATCACAATCACTCCCCGGATTCCACAAGGAGATCAGCATCCTCGTCTGGGAATTCTCTGGGATGATCGGGGCGTGGTCGGAATTGCGCATCCCAATCCGATCAATCAGGTGATCGCTAGTGCCGGAACAATCTGGCAAACACTGTCAGCAATCACTTCACCTCATTCGGAAATCAAAGTGCAACATCTCAGCGGATTTGTAGGCATTATGCGGCTGTATTATATGAGTTTTGTCGCACCGGAGGGTTGGAAAATGGCCTTGTGGTTCAGTGTAGTTCTCAATGTGAATTTGGCGATTCTCAATCTCCTCCCTATTCCTCCTTTGGATGGAGGCCATATTATTCTGTCGCTCTTCGAAGGTATCCGACGAAAACCCATTAAACAAAAGGTCTTGGAAGGGATTCAAACCGCTTTCGCTTTATTAGTAATTGGACTCATGCTTTATTTGGCTTTTTATGACATTCAAGATCTTCCCTGGAAGGTTCGGAAAACTGTGGTACCTGAGATGAAGTTTGCACCGGGTTCTCAGCCATGAAGGATTTTCCCGCTTTTCATTATCAAAAGCGGTTTGCCCGTAAGGTCCGGATAGGGAATGTGGCAGTCGGTGGGGAAGCACCTATTTGCGTGCAGTCCATGATTACTTCGGACACCATGGATACTGAAGCTTCAGTCCGCGAAACCTTGGAGTTGGTCGCGGCGGGTGCTCAGATAGTCCGAATCACAGCTCCCACAGTCAAGGATTCCCGCAACCTCGAATTTATTAAGAAAGAGGTCTTAGCAAGAGGGAGTGATGTTCCACTGGTCGCCGATATTCATTTTAAGCCGGATGCGGCTCTGGAAGCTGCAAAGTGGATTGAAAAAGTGCGCATCAATCCAGGCAATTATGCGGATTCAAAGAAATTTGCTATTCGCGAGTACACCGACGAACAATACAGCGAAGAACTCGAACGTATTCGGGAGAAATTTCGGCCTCTGGTAGAACTCTGCAAGCAACGGGGAATTGCCATGCGTATTGGTACTAACCATGGTTCTCTCAGCGACCGAATCATGAATCGCTATGGTGACAGCCCGCTGGGCATGGTGGAAAGTGCCTTGGAATTTGCCCGTATTGCTCGCGAATGCAATTACCATAATTTTGTCTTCTCTATGAAGGCTTCCAATCCCAAGGTCATGATTATTGCCTACCGCCTCCTGGCTTCACGACTTGCCGCTGAAGGATCCGATTGGAATTATCCTCTTCATCTGGGAGTTACCGAAGCCGGAGATGGAGAAGATGGCCGTATCAAGAGTGCTATTGGCATCGGAAGCCTCCTTCACGATGGATTGGGTGACACCATTCGTGTTTCCCTTACGGAGGATAGCATTCATGAGATCCCAGTCGCTCAGGCGCTTGCGAAACCATATCAACTTCGCCAAAATGAGAAACCGCTGTTTGCATCTGTTCTCCCTTCCTTCGATCGGTTTTCTTACCGTCGACGAGCTACCAGCCGAATGGTCATTCAGGGCCTTTCTCTTGGCAACGAAGAAATTATCCGCGTTTTTACCAGTCAAGAAAAGTGGGATGCCCTCAGTCATAAACTGACTCAGATGGGTGACTACCAGCCGGAAATCGTTCTTGAATCATCCGGTGTAATGAGCGTGGATCCCAGGGACGATGCTGCCATCGCGTTCCTGAAAAATGAAACTCCCCCTCACTTGGTAACTGTTACCGATGGCTTAGATCTCTCCCCCATAGCTGCGTTTCGTTTACTTGCCGCACGCATCCCCGAACACCATCCCATTCTTCTTAAAGACACCTTTCATCCGGCCCGCCCCGAAAAAGAATTTCTTCTCACTCTTTTGGAAGCCTCAACTCACATGGGTTCTCTGCTTTGCGATGGCATAGGGGATGCCATCTTAGTGCAAGGAGAACAGGCTCCGGGACAATCTCTGCGACTTTCATATCATATTCTCCAAGCGGCTGGTGCGAGGATCTTCAAAACCGACTATGTAGCTTGTCCCTCCTGCGGACGTACCCTTTTCAATCTCCAAAAGACGACGGCCCGGATCAAGGAGGTGACATCGCATCTTAAGGGAGTGCGCATTGCTATTATGGGTTGTATCGTCAATGGCCCGGGGGAGATGGCTGATGCGGACTTTGGCTATGTGGGGGGCGCTCCTGGTAAGGTCAACCTCTATGTGGGTAAAAAACCGGTCAAGTTCAACATTCCGGAAGAACAAGCCGTGGAATGCCTCATCGACTTGATTCGAGATCACGGAAAATGGGTCGAACCGTGTGTGGCCGATTAGGTAGCGCGAAAACATCAGTTAATAACCGACGGTACGCACTTTGAGGAGCTCTGGGAGCAAAAAACATTTTAGCCTACAAGGTTTCCCTTTTTTGCGTCACATCACTTAATAATACCGCTATACCTTTCGTTTGATCAGGTGATGTGTTATCTTGCAGCTCATTTTATAGAACTTCCGCCCTATGAGAAAAACAAGTTAATGAGAAAATTGCTCTTACTATGAAATTACCTATTCAACTATTCCACAATAACAAAGGTTGGGTGGAAGGAATGCTTCGGCAGGATCCGGATTTTTTTTCCAAACTTCTTGCCCAGCAGACTCCAGAGTATCTTTGGATTGGCTGCTCAGATAGTCGGGTTCCGGCAAATGAAATTATCGGACTTTTACCTGGAGAACTGTTTGTTCACAGAAATATTGCCAATGTAATTGCATATAATGATTTTAATTGCCTTTCCGTGCTCCAGTATGCGGTGGATCATTTGAAAGTGAAACACGTCATCGTCTGCGGTCATTATGGGTGTGGAGGTGTCTTAGCTGCAATGCGGGATGTCCGGCTTGGACTAGTGGACAATTGGTTGAGAAGCATTCAAGAGACTTATGTATTTTATCAGAAAGAACTAGAGGGTCTGAATGCTCGGCAACGGGAAGATCGATTTTGTGAAATTAATGTATTTCAGCAAGTTTGCCACCTTCAAAAAACTACGATTGTACAAGACGCATGGAAGCGGGAACAGGAACTTTCTCTCCACGGCTGTATCTATTCCATTGCAGATGGACTGATGCGTGATTTGGGAATGACACTCAGTTCGGCTGAAGAAACGGCACCTTTGAGGCCTCCTCCAGCCCGGTTGAGGATCTAGAGCAAAGTGCCTTGGAACATATATTGGTATTCGTAGCTTTTTTTAGGCTGTGGGGGAACTACCTACTTTAGGCTGTGAGGGGGGGAACTGCCTACTTATGAGCAGAGCTCAATAGTTTCTTCCATGGAAGGGAGGAGAGGCATCCCATATTTTATTGAATGAGACGTTCGAGAGCCGCATCCGGAGCGGCTCCGAGGTGTGTGGAGAGAAGGTAGTGTTTTCGTGCAAGTTCCTTATTAGGAGACTTTTGAGTGGAATAAAGCACGGCTAGATTAAAATGAGCCGTGGCATAGTTAGGATTGAGTTCTATCGCTTTTTTCAATTCGACTTCCGCTTCTCCCAAACGTCCTGTCTCCCCATAAGCAATCCCTAAATAATTATGAGCAGAAAAGTTTTTGGAATCTAACTTTATGGAATTTTTTAATGTCTCAATAGCATCATTAATTTGAGCGCATTTGAGCTGTAAAATGCCGAGAGTGGTAGTGGTAAATGGATCGGTCGGATTTAAAGCCAACGCCTTTCGAAGTACATCCTCTGCAGCGGAGTACTTGCCTAGTTGGCTTTGTACGGCACCTAAATTAGCAAGCATCGAGACATTGCTTGGATTTTTTTCCACAATCTGACTGTAGAGTACTTCACAGTCTGCAAAATTTCCTTGTCTAAAGGCGATTTCGGCCAGCCTCGCGAGCGACTTTTGCTCGCTGGTAAGAGCTCCTGAAGATTTTTCGTCCGTTGGCTCGGGAGTATCTAAGTTTGGCGCTTGGGTAATTGGACTGGAGCTAGCCGCATCCTTTTTTTTGACGACGGCAATGGAAGCATTTAGGGAAGATGAACTGGAATCAGCGGAAATGGTAAGGACTGGCTCTTTAAATAGTTTTTTTTCTTTCTCACTCAGCTGTGGAGCGGACTGTTTAAGAATAGTGAGCTGCTCAACGAGAAGGGGAGAGTGGATGCGAAGCCGTATTAATTCATTGTCAATGGATTGGAGTGCTTGATCTCGTTGTGCTTGCCCCTTTATTTCTCGAAGAATAATGCCGCGCAAAAGTTCGTTTTCCTCTTGATGGCGAAGTAGTTCCTCACTATTTGAGGATTGAAATTTGGCGAGTGTATCCGAGACGTCCCGCAGTTGTTTTTCCAGATCAGAAATTCGAGTATGCCCTTGGTTTAAGGCATCTTGAGAGCTCAGGAGCTCCTGGGTCGTAGAATTTAGCTTAGCCTGAAGTTGAACCACGAGCTGAGTATTGTCATGAATTTGTTTCAACCTTCTTCTGGCGGCGTATTCGGCTTTGTAGAATTTTAGCCGATCATTGATGAGGCTTTCGCGGATCTTGTCTGACTCACTAATGTAAAGGGCGGCATGGTTTAATTTAGCGAACAAGCGGTCATTTTCTTCGGTAAGAACACTATTATCCGCATCAAGCGTATTAATTTTTTCTTGGAGGGAAGTCAGTTGATCCTTATACACCTTTTGAAGTCGAGTCATACGTTCCGTTTGTTCGTGTGCGATGTCCGCCGCACTTTGTGCGTCGGAATTTTGTGATTTTGCTTCGACTAAAGAAACTTTGATTTTATCGACCTCTATTAAGGCAGATTGCTTTTCAGCTTCGGCCTTTGCTACCAGGATGCTCATCCGCTGGTTTTCTTGGTTGGCTTGTTCTAGCAGCCAGCGTAATTTTCGGACTTCATATTGAAACGCGGGAGCGGTACTAACGGTTTGAAGTGGAGGTTGGGATGGCGAATCACCCTGGGGTGGGGTAATGGAGAGGCTGGGCGTCTCTACGGGAGGGGGACGGCTATTTACCCCTTGAGGAAAAGCGGATGCGTTAAAAGAAGAGGGTGGCGATAATTCCAGCCGAGCGATACTTTCCTGAGTCTTTCGCAAACGGTAGCTCACTACCAAAGGCTGCCAATTCGCATAGGTCTGTTGGATTTGACAGAGAAGGCTGGCGGTATAGCGATATTTGGCAAGTGCTTTGTCGGGTAATTTTTTTTGTTCGAGATGTTCCGCGTTTTGAAATTCCTGATAGGCTTTGAGAAATAGATCGGCAGGATCCGGGGGGCTAGCTGGAAGGATAGTCGGAACCAATTGAAAAAGCAGAAGAAGCAAAGACTGTAGGAAAAATTTAGAGGCCCTCCGGGTGAAGAGGAAATCTGCCCGGTAACTGAGCTTTCTTAAGGAGAACATTTCTTCACTCCATTTAGTTTCTGGGAGCAATTCGCGGTCTTTTTTTGCCGTGGGCTCTCCCAAGAGAGAAGAAGACGAGAGACTTGAAGATATTATCGACACGTTGGGTTCCACTAAACGCACAGCAAAAGCACTTTAAAATAAGCGAAATTGCTCTCGGGGCCAAGAGCCTATTTTACAAGCGTTGTGACCCACGTATGTGTCCAACAAATGTTCGGAAAATCATCCGACTCTAAAAATAAATGGGTTCTTTAAGAGAATCTGGCGAGATCTCTAAGAAACTGAATCCAGAGAAAAAACATTCCATTCCGAGAATATCGAAAAAGAGAATCTCCATCCCGTTGCAAAAGACCATTTTTTAAATTCAGAGCTACTAAGTCCTGCATGTCCTGCTGGATATGAGTGAGCAGGCTTTCAGCGGTTTGATCTTGCAAGGTTTCAGACTGTATCGAGTGATTTGCAAGAAATTGAAGGTGTGCGGTATAGAGGCTCTCCGGTGAGAGCTGCTCGGGAATGCGATTTACAACGAAGTTGGATGGAAGTCGCAAACCATAGGAAAATGGGTAGTTCCAGCTGATGAAGACACGCCCATCACGGCAGCGCGAGCAGAGTGAAAGATAAAAAAAAGCAAATTGTTCCTGTTCGATGAAAGTGATGGAGGCATCACATCGATGCTGGCTATTATAGAAGACTCGAAAAAAATGGCGATGATTTTCAAACATCCAGCCTGCATCCAGCACATGCTCGAAGCCTAGTGGTTCCACCTCGGTGGTGAGTCGGCCAAGGTGGGGAAAAGCTTGTCGGGGAGGGGGAGGCTGCCGTTCGACGGATCTTTCTATAGGTAAACGCAGTTTGCGAATCCGTGTCAGGATTTCAATCCAAGGCAGAAAAAACCATGCGGCTACAAATATAACGCCCAATTCCCAGTGGCCGCCAATCAACCACCCTGTCAAATAGGAGGCGAAAAGGATACCTAGAATTCCGAGTTTCCGGAAGAAGCGTCCTTTGAAGGTACGGCAAGCCATGCTGAGGAATAAGATCCCTGCTATGAATAGGAGGTTGGAAATCATTGTATGTGATGCTCTTCTAAGAATTTTTCTAATTGAGAAACGTCAAAATCCGCAAGGACGGCTCCATTTTCCAATTCCAGGGTAGGGGTCAGGGATTGACTGGAAATTTGCCGCATGCGTTGGTAGGCTTCGGTATCTTCAATTACATCTAGTATATTAAATTTTATTTTTTGATGTCGCAACCAATGGATGGCTTCCACACACCAGGGACAATGATGCTTTACATATAGGGTGAGCATAAAAACAATGGGTAACTGACGGTACGCGCTTTTAGGAGCTCTGGGAGCAAAAAACCATTTTCACCCACAAGGTTTCTCTTTTTTTGGCGCAACCCGGAGACTCTATCTGAAGAGCAACTGCGGTGCTTTATATTTCTTCGTTGTTTTGTTTTTCTTCATTGCTTTCTTAAGTGTGGCCCACGCTTCGGCTTTGAGGACCCTTCCTTGCGCACTGCAAAAATAAGGGTAAAATCGTACTCATTTCATAGGAATTTCGCTATATATATGTTACGATATGGGGATTTTAGAGCGGCTCTCGAGTTGCATGAAGCAACATATTGCAATCATTGAAGACTTGCAAATGTGAGTTCTCATCGCCACTTTTGGTGTTTTCGCGTGGCGCATTCGACTAGTGGTTAGGTCACAGCCCTCTCAAGGCTGGAGCACGGGTTCGATCCCCGTATGCGCTGCCAAATTAATGCTGCAAGGGGGTGTAGTATAAGTGGCTAAGGGGCTGCAGTACGCCCCCCCGTTATGCCGGTCGATCTTTACTCCATTAGCCGCCCCAACGGCCTTTCACAAGGGGAAGGCTGCCGCCTGCAATATAGCCATTCGAGTAATCGGTGGGCCCGATAGCTCCGATCATCTTTCGTCCGGTAGCGGCACGCCATTTTCTGCTCATGCTTTGTCCGGTATAGCAGCCCCAGCTTTTGATGAAAGGGTGAGAAACAAAAAGCCCCTTTTGGATCTGCTTGAGTTGATCTTCATGGAGATAGGCTTTGGAAGCACTGTCAATTTCATTGCTGTAATCGAACATAAAGCAAGCTCGATTGGAATGACCAAAGTATTCAAAACCAACTAGTTTTACTAAATTTCTGGGCTGAGCAGAAGCCCCGGGAATACTGTCTCCATTGAGATACTCGATGAGTTGTTGGCCGGAACTGAGCCATATTAATTCCACGCCATATTTATCTCGAACTGATTGAATATTGGCGATGAGGTCCATTTTTTCCTGACGCGTCTGACGTCGTTCATATCCACGTCGATAGACTAACCAGGTGATAGGGAAGGAAGGACCGTATTCGGCACGCAGTTGTTGAATTCGTACACGCGAGGCTCGCACAAAATTGCCCCAATATTTGTCATGGGGGCGCGCTTTAAATTTTTCCCATTCAATCAAGGAGGGGCCACCTGTTACAATCACGTATTCTCCTTGAGTAGGAAGTTTTTGCCTTGAACCATGAGGGGGAGGGGAGGTAGGGGAAGGCGCCTGACTGCGAGGAATTGAGTGAGCAAAAGCATTGCAGGTGCTGCTCAATGTGCTTCCTCCGATTATGGTAGCGAAGAACAGAAATCGGAAAGATGAAAATAAGGATTTGGAAAACATTAAGGTGAGTTCGTAGTTCGTAGTCTGCAACAATTCATAGTATCTTCCCAATGAAGAATCGCGAACTATCCACCACCCACTTCTACCAACTACGAACCACCTACTGCCAACTAAATCAGATGCCCCGCTTGTGCCGTTTCGACGCCTGTCCCGTCCCCTAGTGATAAGGTGGATGACTGCTAACGACGTATCTGACTTCCAGTGAAGGCCTGTCATACCTGTCGTTTGCCCGGTCTCCGGGTAGTTTGATAATTATCGGTTCGGGAGCGTACGTCGTATAATCGCGAACACAGAAGGGCAAATTATGAGAAAAATGACTCAGTGATAGTGATTGAGCATCGGCCTGTTTATGGAAGAACCGGAAGAACCGAATGGCTCAAAATATAATTAGCTTTTAGTTTACCGCCACATTGACAAAGAACAAAAATCAATCCGATGAAATTTTCTCTCGGAAATGGAAGAAGTCAAGCCCGTCACTTGGGGACCGGGCCCGTCAGATTAACAGATCCCGACGGATTTAGAATATAAATATTACGCAATGCAGGTAAATATTCTGCACTAGAGTTCTTGCCTCGTTGTGCTTCCCCCTGTTCTCATTCTGAGATGGAAAATACTTCACTTTCCGAACTGATCGCTGTGCGAAGACAAAAGTTGGAAGGGATGCGGTCGAAAGGCATGCAGCCGTATGGTGCACGATTTGCAACTGACGGCGTGATGGAATCTCTTCGTATCCAGTTTGTTGAAGGGAAAATCCTTCGTGCTGCCGGGCGCATTACAGCGTATCGGGATATGGGCAAGAGTCATTTCTTAGATCTTTCTGATATCACAGGTCGCCTCCAAATCTTTGTTCACGCCAAAGAAGTCGGACCTGAGGCTTTTGAGGGACTCCGTCTTCTGGATATCGGAGATTTTATAGGTGTGGTGGGGGAATGTTTTACTACGAAGACAGGGGAGCTCACGCTCCGAGTGAAGGCGTTTAAAGTTCTTTCCAAAGCCCTGCGGCCCTTACCAGACAAATGGCATGGCGTACAGGATGCAGAGAAAAAATATCGGCAGCGTTACTTGGATTTGATTTCCAATTCCCATTCTCGCGAAGTATTTCATCAACGCATTCGAATTATTCGCGAAATTCGAAACTATCTGGAAGAACGAGGCTTTTTGGAGGTGGAGACTCCGATGATGCAAGCCATTCCTGGGGGTGCTGCTGCGGAACCTTTTAAAACTCACCACAATGCACTGGGAATGGATTTATTTTTGCGTATTGCGCCGGAACTTTATCTTAAAAGACTTTTGGTCGCGGGTTTTCCTCGGGTATTTGAACTGAATCGGAACTTTCGGAATGAGGGGATTTCCCGCCGCCACAATCCCGAATTTACTATGTTGGAAGCCTATGCGGCCTATTCTGATTTTGAAGAGATGGCGACATTAGTTGAAGGCATGATTTGCCACCTTGCCCGGATTCTTACTGGTGGCTTTGTGATAGAACATAAAAATGCGGAAGGAGAGGTCCTCCGCACGATCAATCTGACTCCTCCTTGGAAACGGGCGCATTATGCGGATTTGATTCGTTCCATACAACCTGATTGGTATGAATCGACCTCCGAACAAAAGCGGATTCGATGCCAAGAAATGGGATGCGATGTTTCTCATTGCCGAGAGGATTTTGAGCTTACCCAATATTTATTTGAAAAATGTGTGGAAGAAAAAACGTTGGATCCTCTTTTTGTAACGCATTGTCCCAAGGAATTGGTTCCACTTGCCAAGCAAAATGAAAGAGACGATTCGGTGGTGGATGTATATGAGCTGATTATCAATGGTCAGGAAATTTCTCCTGGGTATTCTGAGCTCAATGATCCTGACGTGCAACGTGGTCGTCTCGAACATCAATCCGGAGGGGAGACGCAAAAACTCGATTCAGACTTTTTGGATGCTTTGGAGTATGGAATGCCGCCCGCCGGGGGAATTGGTATCGGTATCGATCGATTGGTTATGATGCTGACAGGAGTAGAGTCCATTCGAGATGTGATTCTCTTTCCCCATATGAAGGTAAAAAATGAACAAGTGGCAAAATGAAAATACGGCTCTATGAAAGAAACTGTGGGTAAAAAGATTGTCCAACACTTGTCCTGAATTTAAACCTCTCTTTGCAATCATTCCTGCTTCGTGGTAGCCGCTCTTGATAGCTTCTGTGCTGATCAGTTACGTTGTTTCGATGTAAGCGGTACTTGGAGCACCTGCTTGACAAGAGGAAACGTAAAAGTCGTAGCCATGGGAATACGAGGTCTAAGCCGCAACTTGGAGAGATGATGTGGATGGGGCATTAGCCCGGGCTCTTGGAGTCACCTCGTTAATCTGCCAGTGAGTCATGGATGGTAGACGGGAGAGGACATCACGGAGGTAGGCTTGAGGGTCAATAGAATGCCTGCGACAAGATTCTACGATAGTGTAGAGGATAGCACTGCGTTGACCCGCTTGGGCATCTCCAATGAAGAGCCAGTTTTTCTTGCCAATGGCAGTGGGGCGAATGGCGTTTTCTATGAGGTTATTGTCGATTTCAAGACGGCCATCATCCAGGTAGATGCCAAGTAATTTCCAGTTGGAGAGGGCATAATCAATGGCTTTTCCCATTGATGAGGAAGGTAGGTAACGTCCGGATTTTTTGAATAGGGTAAGGGAGCGATGCAGCCGTTGATAGATGGGACGGCTTTGCCAGGTACGTATAGCCTCACGCTGGATGGCAGCGGTTTTTGTATTTCGTAGCTCCTTTTCGATGCGATAGAGGTGAGCAATTTGTCGCAGTATCCAGGTGGCACGTAATGGAGCTTGTTCTCGAGCCTCATAGAAGTTGCGTCGCGCATGGGCCCGGCATCCGGCTAATGTTATAGGGCCTTCCCGATTGTTAGCCAAACTGGCATAGGCCGCGTAGGCATCGCATTGGAGCGTTCCGGAAAAGTCTGCAGGAATGATGCTATGCAGGCATTTGGCCCCTCGACTCGTTTCCCAATGGTAAAAAAATCGCCGCCTAGCGCGTGGGCACACCACAGGTAACCTTGCTGGGTTTTGCCATGGCCGGGATTTAGGTATTGGGTGTTTCATCTACTTGAAGATAAGCACCGCCCCCATCACACCTACCCGAATCTGTTCGTAGATGGGTTTGAGCCAATCAGCGGCTAATTCCATCCACCTTACCATATTTTGCCGCGGGATTTTGACTCCATGACGCTTTTCAAATATGGATTCCTGGCGGTAGAGGGGAAGGTGGTTTTAATGGAAGTTTTTCACTGGAACTCCCAAACATTTTTCGCAGCAATTGATCGAGTTATTTTTTAAGGCCTGCGACTTCCTGGCGCAATGCGCGATTTTCTTCTAGTAGTTGTTCTCGTGTTGGCTCTTTCACGTTAAGGGTTAACTTTACTCCATTCTCTTTCAATTGCTAATTTTCTCTTTCGTACCAGGGTCGCATTTTTGCCCCTTTTAGGTATCCCATCAGTGAGCATGGCTAGGGCTTCGTTCTCAGTTTTAGTTTATTTTCTCCTGGCTCAAGTGCCTTCGGCCAGGAAAAGGTTCCCGCTTCCAGCCTTTTTGTGCCAGTACCCATAAGCCGCTTCCATCCCAATAAAGGATTTTTAATCGTGTGTGGCACCGGTTGCTAAACACAAATAGTATCCCTTGCTTCACATCTTCTTGGAGCTTTTCGCTTACAAGGGCTTGCAGGCCGTTAAAGCTTTTACGCATGTCGCAGGGCTTCAAGGCCACTAATATTTTTAGTCCTCCACTAAAGCTCAACATCCCGCTCTCCCTTTGTCGCTTTTGTCATTTTCTGACTCTACGACTCCTTTACCTTCTTCCGCTAGTGGTGCTCTACGTGACGCTTACGTTTCGATGAAATTTGGATTATTAGTAAAAGATCCGATTTTGGGATTTGAGCGCAGTCCGGTAACCAGGTAAGCACCTTTGATTGTTTGCGGAGGAATGTGTCCTAGAACGGCGATTTCTTGGTTGTTTTGGGCTGGGATATCAGCCGGAAAGTGCTCCAATATGTCAATGCCGCGCATATTCTGATTGGGATATATTTTGTATAAATAACCTTTGTCAGGGTCTGTTGTAGAACGACCCAATGCAAAGAAAGGATTTGTTTTTGAAGTGCCGGCAGTTTGTAGCTGAGGATTCTGTAGCACATGCTCGAGCTCCAAATGCTCGAGCTCAAATAGGGGATTTTCTCTGGTGCTACCCAATGCGTACTTAGCGGCTACCTTTTTCTCAAAAGTTGTAGAGATGAATCCACTATTCCGATTACTGAAACTCAAATGCCTATTTAAATTCACATCCCCACCTCGAGAACGAAACCCATCTTCGAAAATTGCCGAAGGAAGCCGGTTATCTCCTCTATAGATTTTTTTGCGGGCGATTAAAGCAAGCCATTTCGCGGGAAAGTCATACGGTTGTGAAGAGCCAGCGGTTGCTGTTCCCGATACACTTGGCTGACAGATATCATCAAGCCCTCGTCTCCGTCTCCCTATGGATTGACAGTGTTCGAAGTCAAGGATGTCAAATGGATCGGTTAATTCGACTTTTTTGTATTTCCCATTGGATTGCCTTATTAGCTGATAACCCTTTCCTTCCTCTTCGATTACAAGTAACCCAAATGGGCCAACCTGTTGAACATTGCTACGACTAATTTTTTCTATCCCATTCGAGCCTTCCACGTTGAATATCGACGGCAACAATGTTTGGGACCAGATGCCCCCGTTCACAGAGCGGCCCACCTGCCCAGCATGGGCGAATTTCCTTGGTGGATGAGCGATTTTACCTTTGGGAATTTTGTTTGCTAACGTACGTGATACGGGGTCAGCCTGGTGTATCAATTGCTCGGATAGTTCTTTCCAAGTGGCTGATTTGGCCATGGGTCCAAACCCAATATATGCCCTGGGTAATATTTGAGACGTTACGCCTGGCCCAGTAGAAGAGCCCAGGAGCTGGTGAGATGATAATGAGGGGATCAGCTTGGAGGACGTGACCATGCCTGTTTGGATAGTGCGACGCACCGAGCCCACAAAGTTAAATGTATTTTTTAGCGTCAGAAAATTTTTCACCCCAGCGAGAGTCTGAGTCGTTTTCAAGATAACTCGTTCTCCCAGCTGAACTAAAGGCACTCCCATGGTGGCGAAGTCGAAACCACAACCCACTGCATTATTGATGTCTTCTTCTATTCCCTGATCCAGTGGATTGGTCGCTCCAGCTGCGTCTAAGTTAAGTAACAAACAGCTCCCAAATGGAACCCACTTAATCAACTCGCGCAGTATGGAAGGGGTATGAAGTGCCCGCCTGATATTCACTACTTCTTCTTTGGCAGCCTTTGCAAACCGGGTTCCTTCCGCCAGCGTATGGTAGAGATTTACCTGAGGTGCGCTCCTTTTAAGGGAAGCAACGTGCACCAGAATGCTCGCGTCAGGAAAAAAAGTGGAAGAATGTTCGAGGATGTACCGCTTGGCATTGTGTCCCTCAATGGGTTCCAGACTCTCTAGTACTCCGGTTTCATTATGGTAGAGGGCGAGTAAAAGCCTGGTCATGATTCCATTGCTAGTTTCCAAGATAACACCTTTTGACTCCGGTAATCTAAACCCGGGAGATGCACTTCGTGTCGTAGCACCTGCATAAGGACGATGAACATCCACCAACTGAAAATTCCTGCCTGTTCTGGATTTAATTAATAATGGCAAAAGGGCAGTATCCACATTTATGTGCTTATTAATGCTTTCTTCAAGTGCATTAGCATACCAATCCAAACACATTGTCCGTGTAATATCCACACCGTTGATTGTAAGAAAAAAATTTGCTTCTTCATGTTGCTTTAAAGTGTCAGACCACTTCCCGTAAAATTTTTTGAGTGCATCTATAGCTTTTCCCTTCCTGAGGCGTCCGCGGATAATTTGCGGGCGTAGTCCTCCCGCTCCAACTCTATCTATCCGGTTAAAATGAAATCTTACCTGCGCATCTGGATCTATCCCTTTTTTTCTGAGTAGCTCCTTCCAGTAGTCTTCCATTACAGGAAGCTCTGGCCTAGTAGCTTCAAGATCCTGAGCCTGTTTCACCCAGGCATGATACTCTTGTACGCGCTTCTCATGCGGCGCAAGATAACTGCTATTGACGGCTGTCTCTTGGAGAAATTGAAGTCCCTCATCCCCTTCTAGCTGATCCGTAGCTTCCGTATCTCGTCCATCAATGTAAAGACCAGTTAGGACATGGGCCGTATTTACATCGGTTTGCTCCCCTTCATTAATCTGTCCGCTGTCTATTTTGTCTCTGTAAATAGTGTCCAGCGCTTCACCTAATTTGAGAGCTTCATCTCCCGTATCAATGACGCTAGATAAATCCGAATACATCTGCGATGCTGAGAGCATTCCTGCGAATGCAAAGCGATGCTTCTCACTTCCCCACTGGGAAGCACCAAGTTGTCCCAGGGTAGGTAAGATGAAAAGCGGATCTTGTAGATTCAAAAAAATTCGTGTAAAAACTTTCTTGAAATGCCGATCTGAACATGCTTCTCGCAAAGCTTCCTGAAAAGCAGGGCGGAAGTTTTCGGGAAGGAAGCTAAAATCAGGTGAATCTAGTAATTGCTGTGCCTTTTCGGTGAGAAATGTATTTGCCTGGCTGAGTGTCTTATTGGCTAGCTCGTCCTGAAAGTTTTCTACCGCATCCAGTTTCTGACAAAAAAGAACCATAAGTGCCATTTTCTCGGTGGCTAGTTGTTTCTGTATTACTGGGGTAAATTTTCTGAAGCGCGCATCTTCTGAGAAATAAATTTTAATATTATTTAAAAGAATATCTTTTATGTTTTCAGGTTGTTCTCCGTCTTCGATTGACTTGAGCCATTCATTCAAACGGGATCTCAACTCTTCCCGGGGCAAGCTAAGACCACCTCTGTGAACCAAATCCTCTATAGCTGCTTCATATTGAAGCTCAGTAAAGATCATTTCCTTCCCCTCAGAATGAGTTGAGGCATCTGGTTGCGTCATTGGTGTGGAAACGGAAGATGATTCCACAGGCACTGAGGAGGGAAAAAAATTCGACATCAACTCTTTCCCTGTCCTGACCAATTGTCTTAATTCCTTAGCGCTATGTTGTGCGCGTTGAATGAATTCCGGTGTGGGGTTCTCCCCGATATCCCCCATCAAATCGTTGTTAGCGAGGGATAATTCTATCATAAATCTTTTAACATTATACACATAAGTCCTGATGCTCGTATCGTTAGAATGCTGTAAAGTTATGAAATTTTCGTTCAACCATCTCATACCGTCGGACCATTCTGATTCATTCCTGATGTTCAGTGGTGGCCGCTGTTCGTCTGTTGTTTCTTGAGGAAGGTTTGTTGAGGCATCTGGTTGCGGAATGGCGCTGGCAAATGGACCTGAATGAGGATGGAGAAAATTTCTATCAAGAGCCTGATAAACAGTATTTGAGAAGTTCTTTCCTGCTTCCAATATCCAGTTTCCCCAACCTTGAGATGGTTCAGTTAATTCCTGGTTTTCCTCCTCCGTGAGGTGAAGCTTGTTGTTGTCTTTTGCTCTCTCTCGAGGCCGGGTTGTGGGGTTCCTGTAGATTTTTGCATCTTGTTGCGCAAAACTCTCCGAGAGAGATTTTACTACTGATTGAGTGGTATCTTTGAGCGACGTGAGCCCTCGACTGATCGCCTCGCTGCCTGCATGAATGAGTTCTGTTGCAGAATCTTTCGCGGACATCTCAGTTTCTTGTATCGGTTGCTTTGGGTTGCCAGACAGAATACTGCTAGCGCCTGCAAAGAGGCGACTGGAGTCGTCACTTTTTGGTGGAGGTTGCGGTGTCCAGGCAGGCTGTTTTTCTTGATCGGTCGGGGCCGTACCAGTTCTGCATTGTTGAGAAGCAATGTGAGAATCAGTTTGTGGGGTTGGTTTTGAAGAAGGGGGAGTCTCTTCCTGCGGAAAGTCGTTGATATCAAATTTGATATATTCTTTTTCTAGTCCTTGGGGTGCTTGGATGCCTTGATATGCTGCCTCTGCTTTGGCATCCGCTGCTTCTTTTTTTGCTCTTGCTGGAGTATATCGGGCTAGCCAATCGGGATTGCATGGATTCTGTGGTCTCTGATCTGCCCATGGGTTTCCCCTTGCCATGTTGACTTGTTCCATACGGATCGTCCAAACCATCCAGTTGTAACCTAGTTTTTTCCAAAGGGACTTTTCAAAAATTTCAGGTTTTATTTTTGCGACATCACAGTCTTTTGTTACTCCAAATAAGTGAATGGGTGGATCTGTTTCTTCAGGCTGCCCTTGATTATAGGCGCAAAGTTCCACCATTGCTTTCCTGATTTCAGATATTTCATGGGAAAAATGTTCCCCAATCACCTTTTGAAAATCTTGTTTCAGGTTGTTCTCTAATTTGCCATCGACCCATCCTGTTTTATCTATTGCTAATATTTTAAATCGATCTTGGGTAGCTTCAGCGATTTGCTTATAGAAGCCTTTTATTTTTTTAAGAACATCAAAAATAATTTCGTCTTCTATATTTTGTTTTTTCAGTTCAATAAGCACCGCATCGACATCTTTTAGGGTGTGAGTTTTTATTGCCTCTATGATATTTGAGATGCGGTGATCATTAAAGTAATCTTCCGCAGATGCATAAGCTCCTCCAAGGCCCGACCTTTCTAACTCATTAAGTTCATGGAGAACATCTTTGAGACAAAAAGCTTGGATGGCGCATCGGCATTCCTGCTCGAGGAAGCTTTTCTTCTTACCCGCCTTTATTAGAGAATGAAGTCTTTGTGTTAGCTCATTAGCATGGTTATTTAAGTGTTGAATTCTGGTATTATCTTCCTGAAAAAATTCCTCCTCAATAGCCTTCGAAATGGGGGACATTTCCCTGTTATTGAGAGTGTAATTACGCCTTTCTGTGGATGCTTTTGCTATGTCTAAGGAATCTTTCTTTCCCATGAAGGGATCATACTTTTCTTTGAATTTATCGAGGTTGGCTCCAAGGTTTTTCTTAAAATCGGCACTCAGTTTTTCTGAATTCTTTACAATGTGTGCTGAGCATTCTGTTTGTACTATCCAGGTTAAGTATTCGGCTATTTCCGTATCAATCTTCTCTACTCCATCGAGCCTCTTATTAATTTTGCTGAGAAGCATTTTGTTGAATTCTTCCGGAGCATGGAGATATGTTTTATTCTTTGAATTATTTAAATTTTCTTCCAATTTCTTCAGAAGAGATTTTGGTTGATTTTCAGATCGAATTAGAGATTCTATTTCCTCTTGAAGTTCTTGATATCCGGTTTTTTCTTTAAGAATTTCCTCTTTGTTCTTCTTTTCTAGCTTTAAACGAGCCTTTTCTGTTCCATAACTTTTCCAATTATCTGTCCAAGGATCGTACCCCTCGCTATAGAATGATTCCCATGCTCCATGGGCAACATCCCATGCTCCATAGGCAACATTTTTGAGAGGGTCGAAAACAGAACGGCGCTTACCCTGCTTGATATCGGAAAAGGGAACCTGAATGTTTTCCTTCTCTTGCTTAAGATGAGCTTTAAATATATTATCAGTTATTTCTAGGGCGATGGACTTAACTTTTTCTTGACTCAATGTGTCACTGCTTTTCGAGACATCAATCTCTGCGTCAATGGCCTTATGCAAAGCCTCAAAGAAAGTTTTTATTTTTTCAATTTTGTACTTTTCTACTCGCGCAAGGTTTTCTCCACTGTGTGGTTGAGCCTTAATGGCTTCTATTTGCTCTTTACGGGAATTTTCTACAATGCGTAATACTTCCGACTTGAGCTGTGTAATATCCTGACCCTCGGTCGCTACCCGCCATGCTTTAACTTTCTGAAGGAATAGATCGCTCCCTTCCTTTACTGCACTGAATTCCTGAAGCAATTCTTTCGGTGTGTTGGGAAAAAATATATTACCGAGAGTATTCGCAGTAGCTGCTACCGTCCTCCTCCTGGGAATGGGATTTACGTGTTTTGGGATGTTTTCATTGAATAGAGACGCTTTTATTTTGACAGATTTGCAATCTCCTGAGTCAGAATCTATTAAGTTTTTTTTTGATTTTAAATCTGTTCCGTAAGAAGCAATTGAATTTTTTGAGAGGGGGAGCATTATTAGTTATGAATAACTTATATAATATATAATTAATAAACTTATATATTTAGGTACAATATACCCTGGTGCCTACACCTATACGTCGTAATTATCGATTCATCCGCAAAAGAGTGTTTGCAGGCGTTTTTCAGAGTATAAAGGGAGGAAATGGAAGCGACATTTTTAAAACGGGCATTTGGAATCGGAAAAGGATGGGAATACCAAAGCACAAAATATATGGGAAGAGTAATAGAATTGCATATAAGCGCCAAGCGAGAAGAAATTTGGTGCCCGAAATGCCAAGGGGGGACATATAGCATTGAGAGGGACACGAGAACGGCGTATTCGCAGTGTACCCATTGGATTAAAACCAGTGCAAATAGTAGTCCAGATACCACGATGCCAATGTCGGGAATGTCGGGAGTTCTTCGACTCCTCCCCCCTTTTGCACCCCAAGGAAGATCCTACACCCTTGGGCTTACTCGCCTTGTAGGCGAACTCTCCAGAGCTATGAGTTTGAAAGACGTGTGCCTATAGCGGATTAGGTTGGGAGAGCGTTAAACGCATTGTAAAAACAGATATGGCCAAGGAGGCGGAAAATGTAAATCTCAGAGAAGTAAAGTTTCTGGCTATTGATGAAGTCTACCTGGAGCAGTGCACGTTGCCGATCGCTTTCATATCATCAAACTGATAAACGAAAAAATCGATGAACTCCGTCGTGCCCTTTAACGCGAGGCAGATATGATGGGACGCAAAGCTATCAAAGGAACTCGTTACCTTTTACTTCGGGGACGTGAAAACCTTCATCCCAATCAACTCCCAAAGCTTGAAGAAGGTCTTAAACTCAATGAACCGCTTTCTCTGGCCTTATGACCTCAAAGAGGAACTGCTCTAACTCTGGTGTTTTAATGATATCAAAAAAATGACGGCTTTTTTTGAGGACTGGTGTTGCCGTGTTGCTGAAATTGCTATCCCCTTGCTTGTCTCCCTTGCAAAAACATTCCGTCGCTTTCGTTCCTGCATGATGAACGCTTGGAGTTACCCTATTTCTAATGGAAAAATCGAAGGTATTAATAATAAAATTGGCGCCATGCAATGCTTGCACTATGGCCTTCGTGACTTTAATTTCTTATCCCTGCGTATTCTCACTCTTCACCGCGCTAAACACTCTTTTTGCGGATGAACCTGCCTTCTCTGCCTTCTTAAGGAGGCTCAATCCTTTGCGAAGCGTCGTTGTTTAATAAACTTTCCAAACGATACTGCAAATTGTCAAGCTGTTCAGGTTTAGGTAAAAAGGTCGATTTTTGATTTGAGCATGCTAGTTCGAAAAGCCAAATCAGTTAAGATAAAGGAAGTGATTGTTTATGATGGTCGAGTTCTCATCTACCTGTGAATTGATTTTTGTAAGAATATGTTCCTGATTGCAAAACCACATTCGCGATTGCCTGAGTGGGTGAGAATGGTAAGGTCCCTGGTTTCTTGATGAGTGACTACAAGCAATCTCTGAATTTACCCAAGACGGATTTTCCAATGAGGGCAGGACTGAGCGCCCGAGAACCGCAAATTCTTGCTCAATGGAAGGAGCGGGATATTTATCGGCAACTTCAGGAAGCCCGTAAAGATGCTCCTACATTTCTCCTGCACGATGGTCCCCCTTTTGCCAACGGGGATGTTCATATGGGGACTGCTTTAAACAAGGTACTCAAAGATATCGTAATCCGTTCAAAGTCCATGGCAGGCTATCGGGCTCCGTTTCGTCCTGGCTGGGATTGCCATGGTCTTCCCATCGAGTTCAAAGTAGTGCGCGAATCCAAGGGGCTGAGCCCCGGGGAAGTACGGAGAAAATCTGAGGAATATGCGCGTAAGTTTATCAATATTCAGAGAGAACAGTTTATGCGTCTCGGCGTCATGGGGGATTGGGGGAATCCTTATTTGACGCTGGACCCTCTTTATGAAGCCGAGGTAGTGCGCTGCTTTGGTCGGTTTGTGAAATCTAATCTGGTTTATCGCAGCCATAAACCTGTACTTTGGAGTACTGGAGCTCAAACTGCTCTGGCGGAAGCGGAAGTAGAATATCAGGAAAAGATTTCCCCGGCAATCTATGTGAAATTTGGGATACCGCTCGAAGAAGCGGCTCGAGTGGGATTACCGGTGGACCAGCCTCTCAGTATTGTCATTTGGACGACGACGCCGTGGACTCTCCCTGCTAATTTGGCTCTGGCTGTTCATAATGACTTTGAATACGAAATTTTCAGTACCGGGAAGGAACGTCTGATTACCGCTCATGAATTACGGAATGCCTTTCAGAACGCCACCGGTATCGGGAGCCAAGAAAGGGGCATTCTTCGCTCCGGGAGTCAACTTGTAGGAATTCAGGCACGACATCCCTTTTTGGATCGAAATTCCACGGTATATGGAGCAGACTTTGTGACCCTTAATACCGGCACGGGCTGTGTTCACATTGCACCAGGCCATGGTGAGGATGACTATCTTTTGGGGCGTACGCACGGTCTCGCATCTCTCTCACCAGTGGATGACAATGGACGCTATACTTCGGAGTGCGACCTGCCTTCATTAGTGGGTGAGTATGTTTTTGATGCTAACGAAAAAATTATCGACTTATTGAGCGAAAAAAAGGCCCTATTAGGACGTTCCGATTATAGCCATAATTATCCCCACTGTTGGCGCTCTAAAACCCCAATTATCTTTCGGGCTGTGGAACAGTTTTTTATCCGCATTGAAGATTTGCGCTCTACGGCTTTGGAAGAAATTGAAAAAGTTGCTTGGTTGCCACACTGGGGAAAAAACCGCATTCGAGGAACTGTGGAATCTCGTCCGGATTGGTGCATTTCGCGGCAACGTGCCTGGGGAATTCCCTTGCCGGTATTCTATACATCGGAAGGCGCCCCCATCCTGGATCCGGAATTGATTCACCGAGTGGCTAATGTTTTTGCCAAGGAGGGAACGAACTCCTGGTTTGAAAAAAGTGATACCGAATGGGTGAATCTCCTCGGTCTGGCAGAAGGAAGCACTCGCCGCAACGACACATTGGACGTATGGATCGATTCTGGGGTCAGTCATGAAGCGGTACTCCGCCGTACTCCGGAATTAGCTTTTCCCGCTGATCTCTATTTGGAAGCTACTGATCAGCATCGTGGATGGTTTCAGTCCTCACTGATCACCTCTGTAGCCCTCAATCATACTGCTCCCTATCGCACTGTACTCACGCACGGTTTTGTTGTGGATGTGGATACTCGGCGCAAGATTTCTAAATCTGAACAGGGAGCATATCAAAAACCTACCGACGCCCAATATTTCGTAAATAAATTTGGTGCGGATCTCGTCCGCCTCTGGGTAAGTAGTGTCAATTTCGCCGATGATGTTCCGTTCTCGGAAGAAATCTTCACTCGATTGACAGATGCTTATCGTCGGATTCGAAATACTTTACGGATCCTTCTGGCCAATCTCAATGGATTCGATGTCGTTGCCTATCAAAGAAATCCCGCTGATCTGACATTGGTGGATAGTTGGTTGCTCGCAAGATTGAGACAAGTGGTCAGTACTTGTTTGGAAGCATATTCCAAATTGGAATTTCATCGGGTTTACCAAGTTTTAAATCAATTTTGTGCCGTGGACCTGAGCAGTCTGTATGTGGATATCACAAAAGACCGCTTATATTGTGATGCAAGAGATTCTTCTCGTCGACGTGCTGCCCAATGGGTCATGTACCATGCATTTGATACTTTGTGTCGTCTTCTTGCACCCATTCTTGTTTTTACTACGGAAGAAGCCTGGGGTTATTTTCAACCAGGAGAATCCGTTCATCTTCAATATTTTCCGGAGGAAATTGGAAATGAGAAAGATGCCACAACCCTGCGCAGTTTTTCAGAACTTCTGGAAATGCGGTCAAAAGTAACTGCAGCCATGGAGTCCGCCCAAAAAGCAAATTTGATTGGGAGTCCGCTCGAAGCTGAAGTGACTATCCGTACGACTCACCCGCAAATGGCTGTATATTTTGAAACTTCTCCCGGAGAAGTGGAAGAAATTCTGATTCTGAGTCATTTAAAAATTATTTTGGATTCTGTAGACGCAGTTTCTGTGGTGCGAACCTCTCATCAGAAGTGTGCTCGTTGTTGGCGGCATCGGCAAGAGGTAGGACAAATTGATTCTCACCCGGATTTGTGCCATCGTTGTTATGATGCGATTGTGCAGGCAGAAAAAAATTTATGATCATTGTCTTTGCCCTCGTTCTTTATCTCCTTGATCAGACGACAAAATTTTTAGTCCTCAAATACATTTCCTTCGGAGATGTGATTCCTGTGATTCCGAAATTTTTTTACCTGGTCCATGTGCGAAATACAGGAGCAGCATTTGGCATGTTACAAGATAGCAATCGCTTCTTCATCGGGTTAGCAATTATTGCCTTGGGAGTGATAGGATTTTTATTCTTTCGTCGTATGTTTCGCACTCCCGTGACTCGTTATGGTGCCGGATTACTTCTGGCTGGAATCGCCGGAAATTTGACTGACCGTTTTGTGCACGGAAGTGTGGTGGACTTCCTTGATTTTGTGCTTCCTGTTTATGGCCACTGGCCAGCTTTCAATGTAGCCGATTCTTGCATCTGCATCGCAGCGGGGCTTTTCATTTACAGTTCTCTTTTTGAGGACACTCGGAAGTCTGCCTCTTAGCACTGCCACTCACCCTCCACTCCATATCCTTGTAGTTCATGCTCAGTGAAAATCATATCCGCGAGGCATTGCGCTCCGTAAAGTATCCGGGATTTAGTCGGGATATCGTTTCCTTTGGGCTTTTGAAAGCTGTGGACATATCGGACGGAAAAGTACAGGTGCAATTATCAGTTACTACCAATGATCCTGCGATTCCGGAGCAAATCCGAATGACTGCGCAACAGGTGATTGAAAATCTTCCTGGTGTCTGTCAGGTACAAGTGCGCGTGGAAATTCATAGCGCAGCCGCTTCAGGCGAAGGCAGTACTTCTATTGAAGGAGTGCGGCATGTGATCGCCATTGCCAGTGGTAAAGGAGGGGTAGGCAAGAGTACTGTTGCAGCCAATATCGCGGTAGCGTTGCGTCAGGCTGGTGCTCGAGTAGGAATTTGTGACTGTGATATTTACGGACCCAGCATTGCGGTGATGTTTGGTGGCAATGAACGTCCGTATGCTGATGAACAAAATCGAATTATTCCCATCGAGCGCTATGGCATCAAACTCATGTCGATGGGATTTCTTTTGGAAGATAATAGTCCGGCCGTCCTGCGTGGTCCTCTTGTGACTCGCTATATTCAACAATTTCTACGTCAGGTAGATTGGAGGGACTTGGATTATTTGATTTTGGATCTTCCTCCTGGCACTGGTGACATCCAGCTCACTATTGTACAAACAGTTGCTCTTTCCGGAGCAGTCATCGTGACCACTCCTCAAGAAGTGGCGCTAATGGATGTTCGCAAAGCAGTGTCCATGTTCGCCAAAACTCATGTACGAGTTCTCGGGATCATCGAAAACATGAGTTACTTTTTGTGTCACGGAGATGGAAAGCAATATGAACTTTTTGGAAAAGGAGGAGGGAAACGAGAAGCCAATCGTTTGGGAGTTCCTCTTTTGGCGGAGATTCCCATTCAACCGGATGTTTGCACGGCGGGAGACAGAGGCCGTCCGCTAGTGGATACTGTTCCGCATTCCATGGTAGCTCAAACGTTTTTGTCAGTTGTTCGCAAGTTGCAAGAACAGTTGGACAAAGGGGTGGGTGAGAGAAATGTGTGAAGAAATGGCACTGTTCAATGGGTACATTCTACGGAATTCAATTTCTTTATTTCTTTGTAAATCAGGTGGATACTTATTCACAATTTCCATGAAAAAATTGCGAATAAATATGTTAATAACAATCGTATTTTCAATGTGATTTTTTTTACGAAAACCAATTGACGCGAAAAGGAACGTCTTGCAAAGATCTGTAGAGTCATGAGTTTCCCCAAAAGCGAGAGTGGCGATCTAGTACGGAATTCTGTTCTCTACAAAGAATTTTTAGCTGAGAGAGAAGAGATCCTCCGACACAAATGGATCGAGAGCGAAAAAGTCGGCCACGATATCGGATTTGAAAAGGCCTTGCTAGACTGGATTGTTCGCTATCGTTCAGGCTGGCACCAGGCACGCTCCCGCACAAAACGGTAATGGCATTTTCATGCTTTCGGATATTTGCTTTGAATCAGTAGTCATTACTTTCGCTTACTCTTTCATTATTTGTGGTGTGTAAGTTTTTTTACATCAGTGATTCTCTCAAACGAAAAGATCGAAATGATTTTTTATAAGGAGTCTTGTTTGAGGAAGAAGAAACTTCTATTCTATTTTTCCTTGAGAAGATTTCACTCATGTCTGATCGTACGCCTCAGTTTGTTTTAGCAATGGATGCGGCTGCGATTTCCCATGCAATCATCCAGATGGCCACTCAAATTCTGGAGAAAAATCCTCAACCTGATCGTCTGGTCATTACCGGTATTCCGACCAGAGGAGTAGAGATAGCGCGGCGATTGATTCGTGCCATGGAAGTATCTTCAAAGAAGAGTGCTGCTTTCGGAATCATTGATGTCTCGATGCATCGGGATGATCTTTCCAAACGTTCCCGGATGACTGCTGTCCAAACGACAGAACTCCCTTGGGATTTGGATGATCGTACGATAATTCTAGTTGATGACGTATTATTTACCGGGCGCAGTTGCCGTGCGGCATTAGATGCTATTGCTTCCTTTGGACGTCCCTCTTCGATTCAATTTGCTGTGTTGGTAGACCGTGGCCACCGAGAATTGCCGATTCATGCGGATTATGTGGGCAAATATCTTGTGACAACACCGGAAGAAAAAATTCGAGTGCGATTTGAAAATCTGGATGGCGAACCGGATTCTGTGCGGATCACTCAGCCATGAGTATTTGGAATCGTAAAGATCTGATCGCCCTGGCGGATCTGTCGGCCGAAGAATTACTCTTCTTGTTGGAAACTGCCAAGGCATTCAAAGGAGTAGGAGAACGAGAGATAAAAAAGGTACCTGCATTACGTGGGAAAACTCTTATCAACTTCTTTGTAGAGCCGAGCACTCGTACCCGCATTTCTTTTGAACTTTCAGCGCTTCGCCTCAGTGCCGATGTCATTAACATTTCAGCTACAACGTCCAGTTTGCAAAAAGGGGAGACGCTCAAGGATACGGCACTCAATTTGGAAGCCCTGCTGGCTGATATCATAGTCTTGCGCCATAGTTCTGCTGGTGCCGCACATTTTCTTTCGGAACGATTACATGCCAGCATCATCAATGCGGGAGATGGTGCACACGAGCATCCCACGCAAGGCCTGTTGGACGGATTTACGATCCTCGAAAAGTATGGGCGTCTACAGGGATTGGAAGTAGCCATTGTAGGAGACATTCTGTTCAGCCGTGTGGCACGTTCCAACATATACCTGCTCACCAAACTGGGAGCAAAAGTGACGCTGGTAGGTCCCAGTACCCTGGTTCCACAAAAATTTGAAACACTGGGCGTCCGAGTCACTCACCACATCGACGATATTTTAGAAACAGCCGATGTGATCAATCTCCTTCGTATCCAACATGAGCGTCAACACAAGGAATACTTTCCCGGTTTGGGTGAATATGTCACTCTGTTTGGTCTGACCAAGGAGCGTGTCGCTCGATTAAAACCCAAGTGTCTGATCATGCATCCGGGGCCTATGAATCGTGGAGTGGAAATCGACAGTGAGGGAGCTGATGGAGCTCGAAGTGTTATCCTAGAACAAGTGACTAATGGCTTGGCTGTCCGAATGGCGGTTCTCTATGCTTGCGGCGGCGGAAAAGGAATTTTGACATGAGCAATCTCAAGATTTTGAATGCTCGAGTAATCGATCCTGCCAATGGTGTGGACGCCATGGGTCCCGTCTATGTGGAAAAAGGCCATATTGTTACTCACGAACCCGTCGAAGCGGAAATTATCGATGCCACCGGTTTGGTGCTTTGTCCTGGCCTGATCGATCTCCACGTTCATCTGCGCGAACCAGGGCAGTCCCACAAAGAGACCATCGCATCCGGAACACGCGCTGCGGCAGCTGGAGGCTTTACCAGTGTGGTCTGCATGCCAAATACTTCCCCTCCGGCAGATAATACCAGCACAATTGGTTGGATTCAGGAAAAAGCCAAACGTACCGGTACGGTAAATGTTTTCTGTACGGGAGCGATTACCAAAGGGCTGTGCGGTGAAGAATTGGCGCCTATCGGCTCCATGGTTTCAGCTGGCATTGTGGCCATTACGGACGACGGTCACTGTGTTCAAAGTCATGGAGTCATGCGACGAGCAGTGGAATACGCCAAAATGTTTGGACTGCCGGTTCTTGATCATTGTCAGGATTACAGTCTCGTTTCAGATGGAGTCATGCATGAAGGAGAATGGAGCATGCGCCTGGGTCTCCCTGGTTGGCCAGCAGTTGGCGAAGAGCTGATTGTCGACCGCAATATTCTCCTTGCGGAACTTTGCGAGCATCCCATCCACTGTCAACATATCAGCAGCGCCGGCAGTGTGCGCCGTATTCGCCAAGCACGCCGGCGTGGTGTCCAAATCTCCGGAGAAGTTTGTCCGCATCACGTCTTTTTTACTGATGATTGTCTTGTGGAGTTTGACACTTGTTTCAAAATGAATCCTCCCGTTCGCTCCGAAAGAGATGTGGAAGCGATCCTAGAAGGAATTGCTGATGGCACATTAGAAATTCTCTGTAGCGACCATGCCCCTCACGCTCCTTTCGAAAAGGAAGTGGAATTTGATCAAGCTCCTTTCGGTATCACGGGATTAGAGACGGAATTTGCTGCCTTTTGTGATCTCCTCGTTTATCGAAGACAAGTAATTTCTCTGGAAAGATTGATCGCCCTCTACACAGTCCATCCGGCCCGGCTTCTTCACCTCGATCGTGGAACCCTCTCACCGGGAGTCGTTGCTGACATTACTCTGATCGATCCGGATCAAGATTGGACTTTCCATAAAGAAGAGTCTCTTTCCCTTGCTAAAAACACTCCTTTTGATGGCATGACCTTTCGCGGTCGTGCCGTGCGGACCATCGTAGAGGGACGAACAGTCTGGAAATTGTCACAATAATGGACAGTCCCTTTTCGCTTATTGCGCAGGATGCTTCCAGCTCCGCACGTGCCGGTCTTCTTTCCACTCGTCGTGGAAAGATCGAAACACCCGTATTCATGCCTGTTGGGACACAAGGAACCGTAAAAGCAGTCACACCTGATGAACTGATACAGCTTCGCACCCAAATCATTTTGGGAAATACTTATCATCTGCATGTGCGACCCGGCGAAAAGATTATCGAAGAGCTGGGAGGCCTACATCGATTTATGGGTTGGGATCGACCTATCCTTACAGATAGCGGGGGGTTTCAAGTATTCTCACTAGCACGATTACGGCGCATTACAGAAGAAGGAGTGTATTTTCAAAACCACCTCGATGGGACTCCCACTTTTATTGGTCCCGAGGAATCCATGGCCATTCAAAAATCCCTGGGATCCGATATTGTCATGGCCTTTGATGAATGTCCTCCTTATCCATGTTCCCATGAAGCAGCGGCTCAGAGTTTAGCTCTTACGGATCGTTGGGCTCGACGTTGTAAGCAATGGTGGGACTCACAAGAAAATCGCCCTCTCGTGTTTGGTATCGTACAAGGTTCATCTTACTCGGATCTTCGATGCATGAGTGCGGGAGGATTGGTGGAAATAGACTTTGATGGTTATGCAGTGGGGGGAGTCAGCGTGGGCGAACCGGAGCCGGAAATGTTTTTAGCCATAGAGTCCTCTGTCCCTTATCTTCCCGAATCCCGGGCTCGCTATGCCATGGGCTTAGGAACTCCTCCCCAGATGATAGAAATGATTGCACGGGGAATTGATATGTTCGACTGCGTGCTTCCCACGCGTTTAGCCCGAAACGGGACTGCTTTCACTGCAACTGGAACACTGAATCTCAAAAATGCGCAGTATCTCCGCGATCAGAAGCCCATTGAGGAAGGATGCAAATGCCCAGCATGTCGACAATTTACTCGCGCCTACCTGCGCCACCTTGTCAAAGCGAATGAAATTCTTGGTCTCCGCCTCATCACTCTCCATAATCTTCATTTTTATCTGACCCTTGTACGACAGGCCCGTGAACACCTGCTCCAAGGAACCTTTCCGGGCTTTCGTAAGAAATTCGTCACTGATTATCAGGAATGGCAAAGTGATTCTCAGGAAGAAAGCTAACAACGGTTGTTTTCAAAACGTCTCATTTTACGAGCAGATAAAATTCTTGCACAGATGTGCGCTGTTTCCTTACCGTGGTCTGCTTGTTATTCGGGAATATTGAGAACAGTATGCTTTCAAGCATAAAATTTTTCTCTCGAAGCACCGATAGCTCAATGGTAGAGCAGTTGACTCTTAATCAATTGGTTGAAGGTTCGAGCCCTTCTCGGTGCAGTCCCTATTTTACTCTGTGGAATCTCCTCTATAGCCCTTTAAACACTGCTTCTGTAGGGTATATTGCCTTTCCTTTTGTTGCTTCCTATAGCGTTTGATATCGTTTGTTTTCACGATTCAATGGGCTACAGTAGGCTACACAAAAGTGTATGCCTTCCCAAGTTGCCCCATATCTTATTTCTCCCTATGCAAGTCGTCCATCCACTCCATGGAAACTGGAACTGCGTGCCTCATTTGCTGGGAAACGTATAAGAAGATATTTTGCTACCAGAACCGAAGCGGAAGCAGTCGCTGCTGCCTTGGTTTCTCAAGTCAAGCTGCATGGCAGTCAGTCTCTCACTGAACAAAAACCAGCGGGAGTCTCACTCTCAGCGGTCTTGGCAACATACAGACAACATAAAGTGAGCTTGATGAAAGGGTCGCATCAGCGGATAGCTGTTGTTGTTTTGCGTGCGCTGGAAGAAAATTTTGGTGCAGCTCCTATGGATTCCATAACGCCATTGGCGCTGGAACAATGGATTCACTCACGAGGCAAATCATCCACAACTGGTGCGACCTACAACCGCTATGTACGCATGTTCTGGCGGTGGGCTTACAAAAAGCAACTGATCGAACACAACACCATAGAGCGGGTGGATTCGCCTGTCGCAAAGGTGCGACTCAATATTTTAATCCCAGCGCAAATGCAGGCT
>JAHFTB010000004.1 GCA_023269545.1 Verrucomicrobiota bacterium
TATGAAGCCCTCTGAGCTGCCGCATGCCTATGGCACTCTCTTCGACCGCTACCAGCTTTTAACAGGAGGAGCCACAGTCAGAATTGAGAAGATCGAGGCCGAAGATATCCATGCTCAACTTATTTTTCATTGCAGGGGAGGAATAGAAACCGCTTTTTCAAACGATGTAAATAGGTAGTTTACCGCAAATTTTAAAAATGACGTGTGAATAATCGGAACTGCATATAGAAGAAAAATTTAGAATGGAAACTACTTCGTGAGCAGCGCAGAATTTTGCGTGTGTTCCAAGGAAGCCATAGAATTCACTTCAGAAGTTTTTCACGAATGTTGAAGCGTTTCTTTTGTGCAAATTCCAGGCTATTTTTGTTGCAATAGATTGCAATTTGAAACATTCTGAGCTTACTTTAAGCTATTATATAGCCCTGCCTTATTTTGCAGTCAGTTTTCTGCATAACGCAATGATGTTATTTCTGGACAGCATACTTGCGAATTTCTATCACACAAAATTTCATGACGTCTCTGCCTGAAAAGACGGAACGAGTCGCCTCTCACGTCTTCCGGAAACAGCCGGTTTTCGCTGGTGTGCTGCGGCCTTCTTCTAGAGCGTGTTATGAACTTTAGAGCTGAAAGAATGCAGCATAAGAATAAGAAAAGCGAGCCAATGGAGTCCCGAAAGAGAGGAAGGAAGGCGTTCATAGTCTTTAGCCAATCTTCTAAAACGGGTAGCCCAAGCAAAGGAGCGTTCAACAACCCAACGTCTGGGCAAGAGGACAAAGCCTTTTTTAGCTTCCTGTAGTTTCATAACAACGAGTTGGATGCCATTTTTGTGTGCATCTTGAAAGGGAATTTCCCCGGTATAACCTTGATCGGAAAAAGCTAATTGAACTTTTGCTGTAGTAGTCTTCTGTAAAGATTAGCAGAGATCACCTACTTGGGCTCGTTCCTGTTCATTTGCAGCGGTTACTTTTAAAGCTAATAAGTGGCCTAAAGTATCTACGGCCACATGGACTTTAGATCCTTTTTTACGCTTATGGCCATCGTATCCTGCACGGGCTCCGCTTTCCGGAGTGGATTGAAGGGTACGTCCATCGAGAATAACGGCTGAAGGCTCAAGTTTTTTTCCGGATAAAAAGCGTAATAATTTACGCAAATCATGAGCCATTGCTTCAAAGCAACCTGCTTTGATCCAACGCTGAGCTTGCTGGTATACTGCAGCATGCCATGCCGGAATGAAGTGGTGAGGAAAAGGTGGACACGGGAAAATAGATTAATTTGGTGAGTTGTTAATAAGTTTTTGAGTGTTGATGGATTTCAGTGAATTTTCGTATTGGAGAGGGGATTGATAGTCTAAGGAGCTATGAAGACGGGAGGGGTTATAAAAAGTTTCAATATAATCAAAGAGGAGGCTATCGGCTTGAGTTCTTGTGGCCGGGATACCGGCATGAAAGCATTCCAGTTTTAAGAGTAGCCCAGAAAGATTCCATAGCAGCATTATCGTAGCAATTAGCTCTACGGCTAATACTTTGAGTGACACCATTAGAATTCAGTAAAGAGCGGAAAGATCCAGCTGAATACTGGCTACCACGGTCAGAGTGATGAATTTTAGGAGCGCTAGCCGAGCTAAAAAGAGCACGACTAAAAGCAGCTTCCACCAGAGTGCTTTCCAAATTTGGACTGGTTTTCCAACCAACTACCCGTCGGGAATCCAGCTTTAATTCTGCAGCCAGATAATGCCAGCCTTCCCCAGTTGGCAAGTAGGTAATGTCGGCTGCCCAGATTTGCTCGACTTCCGGTAAAGGCCTATCAGCTTGTGGCAAGAGAAGGTTGGGAGAAATAGGCTGATGATGACGGCTATCAGTGGTGCGGGGCCTAAAACGGCCTTTACGCAGGGCACATAGGCCTTTTGTCTTCATGAGCCTAGAAATGCGACGTCGACTACAAAATTGCCCTTCTCGGTTCAGGACCACTTGTACTCTACGAGTGCCATAAGTCCGCCGACTCTGTCCAAATATGCTCTCGATGCGGCCAATAAGATTGGCGTCTTGAGTGCCACGCAAACCCTCTTCTTTGCTACGTTGAGCGTAATAACCGCTACGGCTCACTTCCAAGGTCCTACAGAGTTCTTTCGTGCTAAATTCTTCTTTTCCCATTTTCTCAATCAATTTAAATCGTTCAATGGTTCCTGGCCTAATATGCTGCAGGCTTTTTTAAAAATGTCTCGCTGTCGGCTAACTGCTTCTAGCTCTGCCGAAGACGTGCCACTTCAATTGCCAGGTTCTCTGAGGCTCTCATTAAACTTGCACTGTTCAGGGAATCAGAATCCATAGCTGAATTCTGACTATATTTCTTCCTCCAATCCCTTATAGTACAAACGGTTACACCTAATTCTTGGAATAACTGTTTCATGTTTCGATCTCCTCTTTCTACTAGCTCTACGGCGCTTCGTTTGAAGTCTTCGTCGTATCTTCGGTTAGTTTTATTTTTTTGGCGTCCACGGTTTTTTTAGACTATCTCCCGTGTCCTCTTTTTCGGTACCACTTCACAAGCTGGTAGGAAACAGAAGAGGAGTCCTTCGTCGGATTAATGTTTCAAAAGGAATCATGTACAGCAAGGGAATCCAACTAGGTTGTATGCCGTAAAAATAGACCGTAAAAATATTTAAAAGTTCCAGAAAACCTCATAAATACAGGTATGGTACGCGATACAGGGTTCGAACCTGTGACTTCTTGCGTGTGAAGCAAGCGCTCTACCCCTGAGCTAATCGCGCGCGAAGGACATACGTTTAACAAATACGCGTGGCATGCGCAATGTCTTCTCTTCGGATATCTCCACGAAAGGGCATGTCAGCAATCTCTTTTAAGAAAATCTGATTCAAACGAATTCCCGTATAAAAATTTTCAAGGGGAAAATTTTCGTTGGGTGAATGTGCATGACAGTCAGGCGAGGCCAACCCAAGTAGTAAGCTGTCTGCTCCCAATACCGATTTTAGACTCTGCAAAATGGGAATGCTTCCCCCGCATCGGGATAATACCGTTTTTTGGTTAAATGTCTTTTTGAGAGTGGCTTGAGCCACCTGTCCGTAAGCGGAATGGGGATCAAAGAAATACGCCGGGCCAAAGTGTCCCTGATGGATTTCCAGTCGCACACCCTTGGGACAATGTGCCCGCAGATGGTTTTCAGCAAGTTGCAGGATTTGGGCAGGATCCTGATCCGGTACCAGGCGGAATGTAAGTTTTACGAAAGCGTTTTTAGGCAAAACAGTCTTGGATCCTTCACCTTGGTACCCTGCACCGATCCCATTGACTTCTGCCGTAGGGCGAGCCCCAATTCGTTCCATGGCAGAATAACCTGATTCACCATCCAGCTCCGGAGCACCGGTTTCTTCAATCAGATCAGAATCTGAAACGGCAGAGAAAGCGGCATCACGTTCCCATGGTTCTGAATCTCGTACCGCATCGTAAAAACCCGGAATTGCCACCTTCCAGGAGGCATCATGCAAAGAGGCAATGAGTCTGGCTGCAACGGTAGCTGGATTGACAATTGCGCCTCCATAGCCCGAATGCAAATCATGCGAAGGCCCCTGCACCACAAATTCCAAGGCTGCGACGCCTCGTAACGCATAGGTCAGAGTAGGTACTCCATGTTTTACCATGCCCGTATCTGAAATAGCGATGATATCTGCTTTTAACTCCGCTCGATGCTGTTCCAAAAAGGAATGTAAATTGGGGCTCCCAATTTCTTCCTCTCCCTCAATGAGAAAGATGACGTTGCAAGGAAGGGTTCCTTCGGTTTGAAGGGTTTCTTGGACTCCTAAGATATGCGCGAGGATTTGTCCCTTATTATCCGTGGCTCCTCTGGCATAAATTTTTCCGTCTCGAATTTCAGGTTCAAAGGGGGGTGACACCCATTCTTCAAAAGGCTCCGGCGGTTGAACGTCATAATGTCCGTAGATAAGAACCGTAGGTTTAGTGACTTGCAAATTTCTAGATTTTCCGATAACCACTGGACAACCCCCAGTATTATGGATGGAAGCGTCGAGGCCAGCGTGACGCAATTTTGTTTCCAGCCATTGTGTGCATTGAGACATGTCTTTGGCGTGACTTGACTGCGCGGAAATACTCGGGATTCGGAGAAATTCTATTAAATCGTGGAGATAAGAGTCATTCATACTATATATCTTCTGCCACTATAAAACGCCGACATGTATCTGCAATCTTTAGAATTAGTCGGATTCAAATCATTTGCACAAAAGACCACTTTGGAGTTTACACGAGGAGTTACAGCCATTGTAGGGCCTAATGGATGTGGGAAGTCGAATGTTTTAGACGCGATCCGTTGGGTCCTCGGGGAACAAAGTGCCAAAGCTTTGCGAGGTGGAGAAATGGCGGATGTGATTTTCAGTGGTACGGAAAGCCGCCCATCATTGGGTATGGCAGAAGTTTCCATGACGTTTTCCGATTGCGAAAAAGATTTGGGGGTGGAGTGGAGCGAAGTTCGCATTACCCGCCGGGTATTTCGAGATGGGCGGAGCGAATATTTGTTAAATAAAACCGCTTGTCGCCTCAAAGATATTCACCAGTTATTTATGGATACGGGCATCGGTCGGAGCGCGTATTCTATTATGGAGCAGGGGAAGCTGGATCAGATTTTGAGTAGTCGTCCGGAGGATCGACGTGCCATCTTTGAAGAAGCCGCCGGAATTACTAAGTACAAGGCTCAAAAAAAGGAGGCGCTGCGTAAGCTCGATCATACGGAGGGGAACTTGTTACGAGTTACGGACATTATCAAGGAGGTGAAGCGCCAAATTGGCTCGTTGCAACGGCAAGCTGCCAAAGCGCGCCGTTTTCAATCGCTTGTGAGCGATCTCCGTACATTTGATACCCATCTGAGTCATAAGAATTACGAAGCCTTGCAAGCGGAGTGGAATGAGAGTCAATCCCGCTTGGAAAAATACGAAGATTCGAGACGACTCCATGAAAGCGAAATCGAGAATCGGGAAACTGGGTTGACCGAATTTCGAACACGCCAGGAAGAGAGAGACGGTCAAATTTCCTTGCAGCGCGAAAAGTTGCAGACTTTGAAAAATCAGGTTTTTGCCAGTGAACAGCGCATTGAAACTCATTCTCAACGCAAAACAGAGTTCACAGAACTGATCGCCCGTAGCCAATCCGAAATTCAATCCGCCACCTCCAAGCTACAAGAACAGGAATCTCAAATTGCCGAAACGGACCAACTCATTCAGGAACTTCTGGAAAAGCTGAACAATCAGCAGCGGGAATTGAATGACAAAGAGAGAACTTCTCGAAACATGCGGGAATCGCGTGTGGCAACTGAACGAGCTCTCCACTCTACGACCTCTGAAGCAAGTCGCCTGGAAGGCGATGTTTCGCGTTTGCGCGGGGAAATTTCTTCTGCTGAAAATAAACGAAATGCTGTGGAAGTCCGCAGCGAAATGCTTGTTTCCGAAGAGAACTCACTCAATAACCGTTTGGGAGAAGCTCAACAAAAGCTAGAAGTGCTTCAAACAAAAATCGTGTCCACTCAAAGCGCTCTGGAACAGGCGAGGGGAGAATCTACGGATGCTGACCTACAAATACGCGAAGCTCAGCGGGAACGACAGCAAGTGGAAACTCGGCTCAATGCCAAAAATAAGACCCTCGCGGAACAGGACTCTCGTCTCAAAGTTCTTTCCGAACTGGATGCTTCCGGTGAAGGCTTCGAAGAGGGAACTCAAGCAATTCTTCAAGGACTTGACCAACCAGATTTTTTTAAGCCTGCCATTCTGGGGGCTTTCGCATCGCTGATCGAGGTCGTGCCCGACCATATCCAAGCTATCGAAGCTGCCCTGGGCGCTTCTTTACAAACCATCTTGGTCAAAGATATCAGTCTCGCGGAATCTATTTTAGCAACTCTTTCTTCGAAAGAGCTGGGACGAGCTTCATTAATCCCTCGAAATTGGGTGCTAGCTCTTCCATCCTCGCTTGAAAAACCTTCTCTTCCGGAAGGTACATTGTCCTGGGCTGTGGATTCCGTGCGTTGTTCCGAGGCATTTTATCCTCTATTAGCGCATCTCTTATCCCATGTAGTACTGGTCTCTCATCTGGAACTCGCATTCCAACTGAAACAACAATATCCCGAATTCGGATTCGTCACACTGGGAGGGGAATTTATTTCCCAAAACGGAATTGCTACTGGCGGGCGTGCACGAAAAACGCCCTCATCCGCTCTGGTTCGCAGGGTGCAAATGGCCGAGCTCGAAAAAAATCTGGAAGTTACCCGTGCCGAATTGGAAGCAATGGCTGCCGATCATACACGTGCTAGCGAAACTTGGGAATCCGCTCAACTCTTCCTTGAAGAATGCAGAAAACGCGTCCAACAAATCCAATTGGAAAATTCTCAGCTCCAATCAGAACTTTCTCTAGAGCAAAGGGAAATACGCAGTTATTCCGATAAATTAGTAAATATATCAAAAGAAACAAAGCAACTGGCAATCCATGCACAACATGCGGAGGAGCAGCGACTCAAGGTAGAATCGCGTCTTCAGGAAGCTTTGTTGCGTTTGGGTGAATTACGAGAATCGGAAACTACAATCCGCACCAAATTAGATGAAGAGCGACAACGGGAGTCCAGTGTGTCTGATGATTTTCAAAATCTTCGCCTCCGTGTAGCAACGGAACGACAACGTCAGGAAACACTCGTACAGCAGCGCCGACCTATGGCTAACCGACTTGGAGAACTTTCCGAGCTCCTGGAGAAACGAGGGGAAGACATTCGCAAGTATGAAGATCGGATTGCCACCTTGGAGAACGAGGCGACTGAACTGCGACAAGCTATTCTCCAATGGCAAGAAGAACTCCAAGTTGCTGAAACATACTTGACGGAACTGACAGCACAACGCCGTGAAATTCATGAAACCGTAGAGGCATTGGAAACTGCCCTGCGCTCTGCCCGGAAGCAGCTGAGTGATCTGCAAGATCAACAAGCACAATTAGAAGTTCGGGCGTCTCAATTAAAGATGCGCATGGAGCATTTATGCGACCACATTCAGCGACGTTATCAACTGACACTTCCAGAATTTCAACCGGACTCTTATGCTTTAATTTGTGCGCTGAAAGAGCGTCCGGAAAAAAAAGAAAAAGAAGAAGCAGCTAAAGAGCAAGAAGAAATCGTCCCTGCTTCCACAGAGGAAGAAACTCCTCCGCAAGAAATTCCGTGGTTACGAGTGAAAGCCTTAGTCAATGAATTGACCGAGAAAGTGGACTCCATGGGACCCGTGAACTTGGAAGCCATTCAAGAATACGAAGAACTGGAACAGCGGCATACCTTTTTAGAGCAGCAGAACAATGACCTCATCAATTCCAAGGCTGAATTATTGGAAGTGATTTCTAAAATCAATCAGACCACAAAAGAGCTTTTTTCCGAAACCTTCGAAAAAGTCCGCGTGAACTTTCAGGAAATGTTTACCGAGCTCTTTGGAGGAGGACGGGCGAACTTACTTTTAGTAGATGAATCGGATCCGCTGGAAAGCGGAATCGAAATCATAGCAAAGCCACCTGGCAAACAGCTTCAAAGTATCTCCCTTCTTAGTGGTGGCGAGCGCACGATGACAGCAGTTTCCCTTCTCTTTGCTATCTACATGGTCAAACCCAGTCCGTTTTGTGTATTGGACGAAATGGATGCTCCACTGGACGAATCGAATATCAACCGCTTTATTAAGATTCTCGATCGGTTTATCGAACAGAGCCAGTTTGTGGTCATCACCCATAATAAAAGAACCATTTCGCGTGCTGACACTCTTTATGGGGTCACCATGGAAGAGCATGGAATCAGCAAACTTGTGGGCGTTCAATTTCGTTCCAAGGATGAATCCATGGCTGCTATACCCAGCGTCGCTGAAACATTCGGTAAACAGGGCAATCTCCACAGCGAGCAACAGGCGGAATTAGTGGATTCCATCTGATAGGACGTACTTTTCAAAATAAATTTGTATCGCATACGATACCCCCCCTGAGTCGTTAGAAGAAGAGTTTGGAACCAGATAAATACCAGAGAACTACGGCAAAGTAGAGCAGACTACCGTTGCTGCATTCCTGCCCTGGCGGGGTTGGTCAGTCTACAGTCCATAGCCCTCTGGCGCTTACCAGTATACGCTTTCATCCAAAATTGCGCAATGAAAAGAACACCCAGTGGATCAAAAATCACACTCTATCCATTTTGCAATACAGAGGAAAATTCTGTATATTTTCGACTTGAAACTAGTCTCTCAAATTCCCCTAACTGCTCAACACTCAATTTTTTCCATCCCTATGGCCAGATTTTTGCTGACCATCTCGATTCTTATTTCGATTTTTACCGCAGGCCTCGGATATTTCAATAAGCAAAAATTGGATACTGCAAGATGGAATTTGATAAAAACCCTAGCTGATTTGCACAATAGCCAGGAAGCATTAGCACAGATTCGAAAAAGCGGAACTGCCGCGCAGAAACAACTCTCGGAAACTACTGTCAAGTTAGAGCAGATCTCAGCTACTCTTCTAGTAACTCAGGAGGAGCTAAAAAAGGCTGCCGCGCACATCACCGATCAGGGCACTCAGTTGGCAGCCAGAGACCTTCAGATTACCGCTTTGCAAGACAAAGCTACTGTTCAGGAGAGTAAAATTAAGGAACTGACGCCTACTGCTGCGCCTCATAGCTCTCAAACTCGCCGCGAAGCCGAATGGAATACTCAACTTGCTGAGCAAAAAGCATTGGTAACCAAGCTACAAAGCCAATTAGAAAGCGCCCAAAACAGAATTCAAGAATATGTAAAAAAGGATATCGAACGTCAAAAACTTCAAACCCGATTAGGTCTCGAAGGAAAAATCCTCGCAGTCAATCAGGCTTGGAATTTTGTCGTGCTCAGTATTGGCAACAAAAATGGGGTGACTAATAATGCGGAAATGCTGGTCAAGCGAGGTTCTCTGTTAGTGGGGAAGGTACGTGTCACCTCCGTGGAACCTTCTAGCTCCATTGCGGATATTATTTCTTCAAGTCTGGCAAAAGGACAGTTAGTACAACCAGGCGATAGTGTCATCTATGAAATGAGTAATGAAGAATAGCTTATACAATTCATGGCAAAAAGCCATGCTACAAACTATTTCTAAAGGCCCAGGCTATGATACTTTCCGCATCTCGGAAAATATAACGCGTCTCACTTCCTAATTGTACTAAGATAAATGCTCGTCCGTTTTGGGAGGCACTTGCAATCAGGCACCGACCGCTCGCAAGGGTATAGCCTGTTTTTAAGCCATTATAGAGGGATGAACTTCTTACTAGGACGTTAGTAGCCTCAAGGAGCTGTGTGCGATTATTCGCGTACTGAAAAAGATAGGTGGGCTGGCAAACAATTTTTCGCAAAGTCGTGTCGTGGTAGGCCCGCCAGGCAATTCGAGCCATGTCGCGTGCCGTTGAATATTGTGCTGCAGGCAGTCCCGTAGCATTAACGAATCGTGAATCATAAGCCCCCAGCGAGCGAGCGAATCGCGTCATGGCCGGACCAATGGTTGTGTGGCTACCTGCAACATCATGTCCTAATATTTCTGCGGCATCGTTCATGCTTGCTACTAACATAGCATTGAGCAACGTTCGCCTGGTGTAGTGATCTCCGGCGTGCAAATTTAATTTCATAGGTTCGACGCGTGTATCTTCCCGGTGAATGGGAATCGAGGCATCGAGATTTCCTTTTTCAATCACTAGCAATGCTGTGATGAGTTTTTGTGTGCTGGCAACAGGTGTATGAATGTCCGCGTTCTTTTGAAAAAGGGTTCGTCCGGATCGAGCATCAATCAAAATTGCATACCGAGCATGAATTGCTGGAGCGGAATTCGGCCAAATATTCGATGCTCCGATAGGTTGCATCGCAATGGCAGATGTGGAAACCCTTCTGTAGGAGCTCATTTCCTGGTGAGCGCACCCAGTCCAGAGAAATACTATTAATGAAAAGAAGAGAAGTCGATTAGCCATAGATTACTAACTGAATATTATCCGGCAAATTTGCGGCAACCTGTGAGGCTAAATTTCCTTTTAACAGTTTGTTCATGGTGGAACGGTTAGAGGCGCCTAATACTAAAAAGTCTACTCCTAAAGTTGCTGCCATATCCACAATAATCTCAGCCGGTGATGCTGCGCTAGCAAAGACAGGGACGATGGGGATTCCCCGTTCTTTTCCGATTTTTAAGGCTATATTAAGGATAGCGCTGGCTTCCGGGTCTTCCTTCCAATGTATCGGTATGACCCTCATGCCAGGATAAAGTACTACTTCACGCACATAAAGGACATAGAGCTGAGCGCCCCGTAATTGCGCTTCATCAAAAGCGAATCCGAGGACGCCGGTGACTCCGCGCAGACAAACCAAAATTCTTTGGGAAGCCACATGAGATGGGGACCATTTTGCAACCACTTCCGATTTCACGGTTTCTGTGGTTTCCTTGGACACTGTTTGCAATCCCGAAGAACGCTGGGTATATGCCCGTAAGGAGAGTCCAACAAGCAGAACACAGATCACAAAAAATAAAGCGTCGGGCTTGGTCTTGGCTAATGTAAGCTCGACAGCCGCGAGAATCAGAAATGTAAATAATATCAAACCTCGCTCGAAGAAATTCATGGAGAGGTTCCAATTCGAACAACAAGATCCCAGATTCACACAAATAGCGCCTACTACTCCGATGGCATATAAACCGGCTAAGGCTTCGAAATTATTTGTCAAAACGAGTACCAGACATGGTAATGCTACCGCGATTGCTAATGGAGCAACGGGCACTCCGTGAGAGTTTAAACGTAAAAAGGATCGTGGCATCTCACCATCCCGCGCTGTCATAAACAGCAATCCGATTAAGGCTGCCACTGCCGTATTGACTGCGCTAAATAAAAGCAGAGCAAAAATGATCCCCACAACTAAACCGTAAATATCGGAAAATGTGGCCCCAAACGAAAGCTTTCCATAGTACTCAGCTATGAAGCGAATCATGTCCTCCTGCCGGTGTATCATCTCGGGAGCGAGACTGGTTGGCATGGAAAGCATAGCCCATCCCAGTAAGGCGGTTCCCAGGCTCACTTCAATCGCTATTGGCAAAATAGCTTTGAAAGCGGTTTTTCCCACCTGAGGACGAGTCATTGAGGATCCCTTATCCGGTTTTAAAACTCCTGTCAGATTGGCTACAGCTTCCACACCGCTCAGAGCAAGGATCACTCCCACAAAAGAAACCCAGGTTTTTTCGAATCCCATATTGTGAGTGGGAAGATGTTGAATCGAAAGGTGAGGGATACTCAGAAGACAAGTAATCACCACCACCACAATTGTGGGAATTGCAAAAACCACAGCGAGACTTCCACTGTGGCGAGGTCCAAAGTAATTGAGAATTCCGAGGGACAAAATCACGATGATTGTCCCTATCATAATGTATCGATCCGGCACCCCCAGGTAACTTAATCCGGCCCATCCGCTCAAAGCTGCTGTTACCGTTAAATCCGCTACCAATAAAAGTGCTCCGATAATTGCGAGCAAGGGGGACTGGGTTCGAGCGGCAGAATAGACTCCACCTCCTTCCGGAAAGCATCGGCAGATTACCATATAATTGGCGCCGACTAATGCCGTCAGGCCACAAACTGCCAAGATGATGGGAAGTGAGGAAAAGCCCGTAGCGGCAAATGCCAATCCCAAGACATAGGCTTTGCTTGTCCCCCAGTCGCCATAGAGAAATGCTGCGGCACGCGGCCAATCCAGATTTCTCGGCCTCTGAACTTCAATGGTATCCACAAATCAATAAGTATTCTGTTTCAGGGGGATGTGACGGAGATTCCTAATCATTCCAGGATACGTCAACACCAAACCTTGGGCAAAAGAGCCTTCTTTCGAAGGCTCTTATTTTGAAGCATTCTGAGGTTGCCATCAAAAGGTTTTTATTTTATTTTGGTAAGGGATGGTGGACGACCGCTTTCACTGGCTTAGGTCAGTAAAGAGGAAAGTCCGGACACCACAAGGCAGCATGCCGCGTATAATGCGCGGGAGTGCTTAGGCGAAAGCTATGCAAGACGGAAAGTATCACAGAAAATAAACAACCATCATTTCAGTTCTCTGGAATGGTGGAAATGGTGAAAAGGCGGGGTAAAAGCCCACCGCCCCGAGCGTAAGCGAGGGGGCAAGAGAAACCCCATGCGGTGCAAGACAAAACAGGGGGAGGGGTGGCCCGCCCGCAGATTGAGAGATCCTATCTCTCAACGAGACCCCGGGTATTAGTCGCACCTGGCTTTGCCAGGGTTCCGCTTTATGCGGGACAGAGAAATGGTCGTCGTGGGATCCCCAATGGAAATACCATTTCGGACACCATACAGAATCCGGCTTACAACCATCCACCTACCGGCGACGTCGAGAACCATCGACGTCGCCGACATTTTTCAGGATTTGTTCCAAAAAGTTGGCCATATCCGTAGATACGGACAGTTTTTTGGAACAATGGCTTGAGGCAAAAATAACGGCAAAGTCGAACTTTTATAGGAATTGCGCTATGCCAACGAGCATCGCAAACTACCCGCCCCCCACTACGAACTCATCAAGACCCCGCGTTCCCAGGCAGAGCTTGGATAGAATATTTACTTTTTTCAGATACATTTCATTCTAAAAAGAAATGTTAATAGGCGTTCTTGCAAAAAGGTTTGTGGCACTGATTTTGGTCCTTTTCTTTGTCGTTACTTTTACATTCCTCCTGATGCGAATTTCCCCAGGAGGTCCTTTTGATTCGGAACGCGAGATTCCTCCGGCTATTGAACAAGAATTACTTGCTAAGTATCAGTTGAACGGATCACTGGGACAACAATACGGTAATTATTTGTGGAATCTGCTCCATGGGGACCTGAGGATTTCAACTAAATATCGGGATCGCTCCGTAAATGAAATTTTAGCCCAAACTCTGCCCATTACGTTCAGTCTCGGGGCTATGGCGTTTTGTATTGCTACGGTCGGAGGGATTTGGTTGGGAACGATTGCCTCGGTGAATCACAACACGTGGAAAGATCGAGCGGCTTTATTCATCGCATTGACTGCAATTTGCATGCCCACTTTCATCACGGGCCCTTTACTTATTTTAATATTTGGTCTGATGTTGCATTGTTTTCCTGTGGGAGGCTGGGGAGGATTTTCACATCTGGTTCTTCCTTCTCTTACCCTTGCATCACCTTTTATTGCCGCCATTGCGCGCTTAACACGTTCCAGTATGTTAGAGACGTTACAGCAAGATTTTGTAAGGACCGCACAAGCCAAAGGCCTGCCTGATCGAATCGTCATCTATAAACATGCTCTTCGAGTAGCCATTCTACCTGTAATCTCCTATCTTGGCCCTTTGGCAGCCAATCTTCTGACCGGCTCAATCGTTGTGGAATCCATTTTTAATATTCCGGGGGCAGGTGGCTTCTTTGTAAACTCAATTCTGAATCGCGATGCCTTCTTACTCGGCGGAATTGTGATCGTTTACTGTGTTCTTTTAGTGCTTTTTAATCTGATTGTGGACCTCATTTATCCCTTACTCGATAGGCGCATCTCGCAATAATTTATCAATCGAATGCGTATGCGACCTTTCCTAAAAAGCCGGACTACCTTGATTGCTTTGGCAATTTTGGTCTTTATCAGCGCCGCTTCAATAGCAGGGCCGTGGTTTTTACCTGCTGACTTTGCCTACCCCGGTCCCGATACACTACAACCCCCTAGCTTTCGTCATCTTTTCGGAACAGATCTCAGTGGACGGGATATTCTTTATCGTACCCTTCAAGGCGGCAGGATCTCTCTGGCGGTGGGGCTTTCGGCAGCTGGAATCAGCTTGTTTATAGGTTGCTTTGTCGGCCTTGTGGCTGGTTACGCCGGAGGCAATATCGATTCTTTTCTCATGCGGTTTGTGGATATCCTTTATTCCGTACCCAGGCTGATTTTTATCCTCATTTTTATCAGCCTCTTTAGCGAGTATCTCAAGAGATTCGCATTCGCTCATGGTTGGCAATGGGCAGTGGACGCTTCTCGCATTCTTATCCTGATCGGCTCATTAGGAGTTATCGAATGGTTGACTATGGCGCGTATCGTTCGAGGACAGGTGCTTCCTCTCAAAGAACGAGAATTTGTACACGCAGCTCGAGCTTTGGGACAATCCACGCGACGTATTCTTGCCCTTCACATCTGGCCGAACTTAGTAGCAATCGTTGTCGTACATTTGACCCTCACGATCCCTGCCATTATTATTGATGAATCTTTTCTCAGCTTCCTTGGCTTGGGCATACAGCCTCCGATGACGAGCTGGGGGGCTCAGTTAGCAGAAGGTGCAGGCACCCTGAATCCGGTGCATATTCAGTGGTGGCTCATTGTCTTCCCGGGTTTCGCACTTGCACTCACTTTGCTCGCTTTGAATTTTCTCGGCGATTCTTTGCGAGATTCGCTAGACCCGCGTTCGACCAATCACCGCCACTATAGCGAAGCCAGTATAAAATGAGTGGATTTCGCTATAGGAGTCCGCTGAATAGGACCGTATTGACCATTGCTCTTTCCACGCACGAAACCGAGTTGCTACTCCAAAGAAATTCTTTAACGGATAATGACTGTATTGCCGACCGTTACCAACTCGCGAAACCGAGCCGCATCCCAATTGGAGAGGCGGATGCAACCGTGGCTAGCAGAACGACCAATGGTTTCCGGATTACCTGTCCCATGAATTCCGATACCAGGTTTGTTAATACCTGCAAATAGAATCCCGACCGGACTTCGAGGACCTGGAGGAAGCATGTAAAAATTCTTAGTCCGAATTCCATGATTCAGCATGCCAGCATCGTAGCGATACCAAGGCATCGCAACAATTCCTCGAATGATCCAAGTGCCGGGTGGCGCAGGTAAGTCGCTGGATCCTGGTGTAATAGGAAAGAGTGCAATAGGTTGGTCGCCATTTAAAACCTTTAACAATCGAGCCTGTGTATCCACTTGGATGGAACGGTTTTTCCGAAAATGGTCTGGCGGCGTCTTAGCTGCCGCAGAATAATTTTCAATTCGGAAAGGGGCGGAGACATTCGGCACGCGCACCGAATCTCCTGCATGAAGCAGACTGAAATCCACGGCAGGATTGATTTCCCGTAAAAAAGCTCGAGACGTATGATATCGCTCGGAAATAAATGCAATCAATTCCGTATAAGGCTGATTCCGTTGAAGTGCAATCTGCTGAGGAGAACTCCCCATTTTTCCAATTCTTGCCAGGTCTTCTTCGCGGATCTTATAAGAAGTATACGGAGTAATAGATTGAAAATCTGTGGTTAAGACTGGCCCATGCAAACTTTCATACGCCCGCAGCACTTTATTGGTGAAACTCCCTTTTCGCCCGTCAACTAACCCTGGCCCAAAATCCTTGCCCTCTAAAAAAATTTGCAACTTCAATATCTCTTCACTGAACTGCAAACGAGCTGGAGGAGGAGGAGAGGGAAGAGTGGCTCTTGCTATCGAAACGGCTGTCGGCTCCTGGCGAACAGGCGGGGATTGGCAGCCACTCATCAGCAGCATCGTATTTAGCGTCAGAAATACTGAATAGCCGAAAACACGACTCACCACAGGTTGAGAAAAGGACATTTTGGAGAACATCGGAAATGTTGCGGACAGTCAATTCACAACAGGTTGTTTTTCTCCATAGAGAAAAACAATAATGACCTGAAGAGCCTGATATTTCCTTATTCTCCTCGACGAGGACGGCTATTGCCGCGGCTTCCTTTGCGATCGTGAGGACGCCATGCATCTGGCCGGCGACGGTCCCGAATAGAGGAATCTCCTTGTGAAGGCCGATTTTCACGAGGCTTTGCCTCATTGACCACCAGAGGACGTCCTTCGAGGTCTTTCCCGTTATTCACAGAGATGGCAGTTTGAGCCTCTTCTGCAGAAGACATAGTGACAAAGGCAAAGCCACGAGAACGCCCCGTAGCCGGATCCCGAATCAGAACCACTTCGGATACGGTACCAGTTTGCGAAAATAGTTCCTGTATAACTGGTTCTGTGGTTTCATAAGAAAGATTTCCAACGTAAAGCTTAGTTCCCATGGTAAACAAAAAAGACTGATTTCAAAGACTGTGGTTTCAATACTAAATTAATCTCTCCTCCCTGAAACAAAATATGCATATTTTGATTTTCAAAGTGCTCTAGCTACTTGAGCTTCTAGCAACAGAAGTACGAGACATTTGTGAAGATGCGGAGGATTTCACATGTTTGCAAATGAATAATAGTGGGTTGAATGTGCGCCAATTTAAAGCCTGCCAATGCAGGGAAATTGCACATTTCTCCCGCCATTTTAAAAAAATGCAGCTGATTTCGGCTCTTGAGCTCGAGAGGTACAATGATGGCGGTAGGCCTATCTTTAAAAATAAATCCCTCTAAATTACCACAGATAGAAATGATTTTTCACCTTCGTCTTCGATATCATCTCTGCATTGCCTTGCTGATTTTCGCTTGCGTAAGTGAGGAACTGCGAGCTCAGGCTCCTCAGGGACCTCCAACTCCGAATCAAATTAAAATACCTTGGGGATTTCAATGGGGAGAAACGCAATCCCATGTGGAACAATCGTTGAAAGAAACTAAAACAACCATCGTGGCTCGCAAAAAAATTGGAGACCGCGACGTACTGGCTGTTTCTGGGTTTGTGCCGCACTTGTTACAGCAAGCCTTATTTTATTTCCAAAGTGACAGTTTGAACGAAATCGAATTGCAGTATGGGAACAAGGATTGGACATCTACTCAGTATAGAGATTTTTTCGATCAAACACGCAGCAATATCGAAAGCAAATATGGTCCCGGTCGGGTGATCACCCAACAGAAAACTCGGGAAAACCAAGAGGTATTAGAAACAATTATCGGATATCAGTGGACTCAGATTTCAGCGACTCTACAGCTCTTTCTATTTACGGCAGAGACAGCCAATCAGGCGTTTCGAGTTGTAAGCCTCCATTACCGGGGATTTTAGTTTATCGCAAAATCCTGTCAAATGTGCATAATAGTCTTTTGAGACAGGCTCTTATCATGGATGGGGAACGGCATTAGCCGCTAAATCATCTCGGCTACAAACCGTTCCCGATTAAATCCTTCAAAATCTGTCGGCTTTTCCCCCGTTCCTAGGAATTGAGGAGTAATTCCTAATTGCTGACTAATAGCGACGGCAATGCCACCCTTACCGCTTCCATCAAGCTTAGTGAGGATGATGCCGGTCAATCCCACAAGTTGATGGAATTCTTTAGCCTGAACCAGGCCATTGACACCGGTGGTTGCATCCACCACGAGCAGCTTTTGATGAGGAGCTTCGGGATCCTGTTTGCCCAGTAAACGGCTTACTTTGGAAAGTTCCTGCATGAGGTTTGCTTTAGTGTGCAAACGTCCTGCCGTATCACAGATCAAAAACTGAATGCCCCGGCCTTTTGCTGAGTTATAGGCATCATAACATAAAGATGCGGCATCGCTTCCGTATTGACTATGGATTACTTCTATTCCCAAACGAGTTCCCCAAGTCTGCAATTGTTCGATTGCCGCTGCTCGAAAGGTATCAGCCGCAACAAGGAGAACGGAATATCCCTTTTGCTTAAGAAAATAAGCAAGCTTAGCGGCAGAAGTGGTTTTTCCAGTCCCATTGACCCCCACAAGAAGGGCCACATAGGGGCGGCCGATAGGAGGTTTCCATTCCGGAGCGATGGGAGGAAAGAGATGAGCAAGATGATCGCGTGTGACGGGCATAATGTCCTCGGAGGAAGGGGGAGAAGAACGCTTTTTCAAGGATTTCACAATGTCCAAAGCCATCGTGGGACCCAAGTCCGCTTGAATCAGCATGTCTTCAATTTCCTCCCAATTTACAGAACGTCCGGAAATTTTGTGTAAAAGAGATTTTAAGAATCCAAAAGGCACGGTATTACTGGTAAGTAGTGATAGGAATTTTGCTATAGCGGAACCGGTATAAAATGAGCATGATTTTTCCTGGGATTTTTGATTCCAGCGAGGCGCAAAATAGAGGCCCTATTTGAAATATTATTCCTGAGCTGTTCTTGCCGGTCGTTTTAGGCTGAGTCGAATTTTATCCAAAATCCCATTTACAAAACGCCCGGATTCTTCGGTACTATATTTTTTGGCAATTTCGATCGCCTCGTTGATAGAAACCACAGGTGGAATCTCCGGGCAGTGTAACATCTCATAAATGGCCATGCGCAAGATATTTCTGTCGACAGAAGAAATTCGGGCTAATTCATAGTTCTGCGTACTTGAACCAATTATTTCATCGATGGGAATCAGATGTTGCAAGACACCTCGGATGAGCCCATCACAAAATCGACGTGCACTCGGGCTAAGTCCCCGTAAAGCATAAAACTCCGGCAAGTCCGAGATATCGGAATCGTGGTTGATATCAGTCTGATATAAAAATTGAACGGCAGCCTCTCTGCCCTCTCTGCGAACGCCCATGAGATTTATTTGTAAAGATTCTTAGTGATGTGTGCCATTTCTACAGCGACTCGTGCGGCTTCTCTTCCACGGTCGTATTCCCTTCCCACACGCTGCTTGGCTTGTTCTTCATTGTTTACCAGAAGCACTTCATGGACAACGGGAATGGAAAATTCCAAAGAAATTTGTAACAAAGCGTTTGTAACAGCAGTGCCAATCAAATCGCCGTGTACTGTCTCCCCGCGGATAATCACTCCCAGGGCGATCAGAGCTTGGTAACGTTTAGTTTGAGCTAATAATTTCACGACCAAAGGAATCTCAAATGCTCCCGGAACAGAAAAAGAGTCGATTGGAGCGCCTGGCTGCAAACCAGACAGTTCCTTGCACGTGGAATCCGCCAAAGCGTGCGAAAATTCCAGATTATATTGACCCACGACTACTCCAAACGGAGCAAGATTCTTTTGGGTTTCCATTTCGGGTTTCACCCCGCTCGATTTTGCCATCCGATGATCATCTCTAAATTAGAATACGACGCAATCCCGTATCCCTATTTGAATAAAAAATATCGAATGAGTGGGTAGTTATAGACGATGTCCCATTTTTAGCTTTTTTGTAGCAAGGTACTTAGCGTTATGGGGGTTTTCTGAAATTTTCAAAGGAACTTGCTCGGTAATTTCTAAGTCGTAGCCTTGGAGCCCCACTACTTTTCTGGGATTATTAGTAAGTAGCCGAATACGACGCACGCCAAGGTCGCTGAGAATTTGAGCGCCCAGTCCATATTCACGTAAATCCATGGGAAAGCCCAAACGTTCATTAGCTTCCACCGTATCCAATCCCTTCTCCTGTAATCTGTAAGCAAGAATCTTTGATTCCAAGCCGATTCCTCGGCCCTCTTGGCGCATATAGACGAGAATCCCTTTTTTTTCAGCGGAGATTTTTTCGAGTGCGGCATGGAGTTGAGGGCCGCAGTCGCAGCGTTTGGAGGCAAACACGTCTCCCGTCAAACATTCACTATGGACGCGAACGAGGGTAGGTTCTTCGGGAGTGAGATTGCCCTTTACCAAGGCGAGATGGTGTTGCCCATCTACCTTTGAAGCATAGAGATAGAGTCGAAAATCTCCATAATCCGTGGGAAGGGAAATGGTTTCGCATAATTCCACGAGCTTTTCACTCTTCCTGCGATAAGCAATGAGGTCCTGAATGGTGCAAAGTTTCAAACCATGCTTCTTACGAAAACGAAGCAGATCCGGCATTCGTGCCATAGTACCATCTTCGTTGAGAATTTCGCAGAGGACTCCGGAAGGATCAAGGCCCGCCAAGCGCGCAAGATCCACTGCTGCTTCGGTATGACCTGCTCGTTGAAGAACTCCTCCTTCCTTAGCTTGCAAAGGGAATATGTGACCAGGTTGGACAAGACTCTTATGTTTTGAACGAGGATTGGAAAGAATGCGAATGGTCTTTGCGCGGTCGTGGACACTAATGCCCGTGGCGATGCCTTCGCGAGCGTCGACGGAGACTGTAAAATCAGTTTGATGGCATTCGCGATTATTCTCCACCATTCGAGAAAGTCCAAGTTGTTGAGCACGCCGAGGTAATACGGGAACACAAATGAGGCCTCGACCAAATCGGGCCATGAAATTTACCGCCGCCGGAGTGACTTTTTCCGCGGCCATAATCAAATCCCCTTCATTTTCGCGGTCTTCATCGTCCGTCACTATTACCATGCGCCCTTCACGAATCTCTGCGATGACGTCAGAAATTGGATCGGAAATGGGGGAAAAGGCCTTGGGGGATAGCTTTGGCTTACGAGTGGATTTTTTAATGAGGACTTTTTTCTTAGATGAGGAAATCTTGCGCTGAGTGGATGAATGAGTTGTGACTGCGCTCATAACAGTTCGGAGTGGGTGGTTCGGAGTTCGTAGAAGTTGCTGGTTGATAGTTTGCGCAGCTTTTTTAGGCTGTATGGTCTACGAACTACGAGCCAGCGACTACGCACTAATCGTGCTAGGGCACATTTGTTGGAGTAACTCTTGCTGTTTTCTCCTCCCGTTTTGCTGCCGCAGTGAGATCAATCAAATCTTGAGCAATGCGTAAGGCCTCATTTTTGATGGGGTCCAGGCCGGGTTTGGATGAATTTGAAAGGTCAGAGGTATCTGATGAATCTCCATTAAGATCTATGAGCCGATTTTTTTTGTCATATTTCACGGGTTCTAAGTTAGGGCGATGAACGGTATCGAGTGTCACGCTGTATTCCTTCATATCGATACTTGCGCTACGGGCGGCGCGTTCCTTTTCGAAGTGAGCTTGCCGTGCTTTTGATTCCTGCAATTCAGTTTTTCTTATTTTTTCGTTAAGTGACACGGCATTTTCATCTAAGCGCTTACGGATGCGCTGCATTTCTTCGCGAATATAGGCGAATTCAGAATCCGTAGCGACTCGAGCTGTAGAGCGCGTGCGCAGTTGATCTAGGAAAAGATTACCTACAAATCGTGTAAAGGCTACCGGAGGAACTTCATCATAAGGAAGCGCATTAGGTAGAGCACCCTCTCCAATTTGGGGATTATCATATAGGGAAGGTAAAATAATGTCCGATTCCACTCCTTTAAGTTGAGTGGAACCACCTTTAATACGATAAAATTTCTGAATCGTAAGTTTCAGACTACCAGCATCAGCGGCCGCTAAACTGAAGAAGGGCATGAATCGTCCTACATCTAATACAGTTTGAACCGTACCTTTGCAAAATGTGCGGGAGTCCCCCACAATCACAGCACGACCATAGTCCTGGAGTGCTGCGGCAAAGATTTCGCTGGCAGAGGCACTAAGATGATTGACCAGAACTAATAGTGGTCCTTTGTACATATTTCTCGCATCGTCACAATATGATACGGAAATTCTCCCAGTATTATCTTTCACTTGAACGACAGGGCCTTTGGGAACAAAAAGTCCGGTAAGACTAATGGCTTCTTGAAGAGAACCTCCTCCATTTCTACGTAAATCCATAATAAGTCCTTCAATGTGTTCTTGTTCAAGTCGCTTAAGCAAGAGCGTCACATCTCGTGTAGTATTTGCCTGAGGGCCGGTAGCACGGGGATCGATATTGGCGTAGAAAGACGGTAAGGTAATCCATCCGAGACGGGTAGTTCCACCATTGGGACGTCGTAAGTCAATGATTTCAGCTTTTGCCTGCTGATCCTTAAGTTTTACTTCATCACGAGTCAGTTCGATAAGTTTGCGTTTGGATCCATCTGTCGAATCTCCGGGAATGATTAGAAGTCGTACTAACGTGCCTTTTTTGCCGCGGATGCGTTCAACGACCTTCTCCAAATTCATGTTTACCACGTCTTCGAAAGGAGCCTGTCCCTGTGCCACTCCAATGATGCGGTCATTGACTTTTAACCGCCCATCCTTATCTGCCGGACCACCTGGGATGATGTCGGTCACTCGTGTGTATCCATCAGCATCTCGCAGGACAGCACCTACACCGACGAGGGAAAGTTTCATCTGAATGGCAAAGTTTTCCATCTTGTCCGGACTCATGTATTCGGAGTGCGGATCATAACTTTGAGAAACAGCTGATAAAAATTTGGAAACCACATCGAAATCTTTTTCGTCTTCCAATTCACGCAGAATGCCGTCGTAGCGACGTGCTACAGTTTCTTCCGGAGTTTTAGGAGGGTTTAACCGGGCAATTTCGTCTGCGGAAAGCTGATTTTTGATTTCCGAAGATTCCAAAACCAATTCTTTACTGCTCTCAGGAGTTGCTTTTTCGGAAGCCGGCGCATTTTTCTTATCTTCTTTCTTATCCCCGCTCGCTTTTGAAACAGGATTTGTCACAAAAGTGCCTCCAAGCCGCTCTTGAAGAATTTGAGCTTTGATCCAGGAATTCCAGAGTTTGTCAGCTGCCGTTTCATCAGCGGGCCATGGAACCTTATCCCGATTGAGGAGAACGGTTTCCCGGGTTGTGAAAGAAAGTGGTTGCTTTAGCAGAAGCTTATTTTTGGTGATTCGCTCCTCCACACGTTTTTTATAAACAGCATAGATTTCTCGGGCCGGGGTAAGGTCTCCTCGCAAAATAGCATTGCTTAATGTAGTTAAGTACTGGTTTGAAAAGGAGTTGACGTCCTCTTGAGTCAAATAGACACGATTCGGATCGAGTAAACGCAAGTAGCTATCGAGGATCTTCTGGGAAGCTGCTTCATCCAGCTTTTGGCGCGTATAATGTCCTTGCTCTAAGAGACGAGCCACAGACACCTCCACTTGGCTGGGATCCGCCAAGGAATCCGTTCGGGCTATGGGACTTAACAGCGAAAGGCTGTGTGATTCATTTACCCGTGCTGAGGAATTTGCCTGGACAGTGGATATCTGAACAGAGAGAAAAAAGGCTACCGCCAATGCGGCAACAGAGGAAAATTTCATTTTAACTTACTGAGGTTATCGCATCGTATCTATAAAAAGGCAAATGAGATTCCCAAAGGTCTATCCGATCACACTCAGCTATATATTCCTTTTTTACACTCATTTTTCTTTATGATCCAGTTTAAACACTTCACCGGAGGAGTTTGGGAAACCCATGGGTATTTGGTTCAAGCCCCCCAAGGAGGCATCCTTATTGATGCTCCGGAAGGAGCGGACCAGCACTTTGCTTCCGAACGAATTGACTTGTTGCTTCTCACACATGGGCATTTTGATCACATTGTAGATGCGGCGCGTATTCACCGCCGTCACCGCTGCCGGGTAGGGATTCATAGAGACAGTGTCCCAATGCTCAGTGAACCGGATTTCTTTAAAAAAATGGGATTTGCCTTGGAAATCGAGACTCTCCAGCCGGATTTATTGTTGGAAGAGAGCGATAGTATGGATTTCCTTGGACTTAATTTTCAAACCTTCTTAGTTCCGGGCCATTGTCCAGGCAGTCTCTGTTTTTTCACCCAACCCGATGGTCCACTTTTTGGAGGTGATGTTCTTTTTCGAGAAGGAGTCGGTCGTTGGGATCTTCCCGGTGGCAATCGTGAGATTCTTATAGAAGGCATCCACGGGAAGCTGCTTACATTGCCAGATGAAATACAGGTCTACCCGGGACATGGTCCTTCGACCACCATTGGGTATGAAAAACAAAACAATCCGTTTTTGTAAAATCCACGACATTCCCTGTCAACTCATGAAAGACTTGGAGGGGGAGCCCAGCGCATCACATTCATGCTTATTTTACCGATGTTACGCAGGCGCCCGAAAAAGCTGAAGTTCTGCGTGTAATAAAATCGAAGTTCTCCTCTAAAGCAAACCAGCCCTCCATTCGCACAAAGCGCAATTTCAAGTTGCCCATACAGGGGTTGTATCATCTGGCGCATCATTTCGTTTTATCAGTTATTTATATAGGAATTTCGTAACTACTCAGCCCCCTGGAAATTGATGGAGGAAATGCTATAATGGAAGACCATGAAAAGAGAGCTGCCAGATCTCAGGCAACTGACCTCCGAAGAAAAAGAGGAACTGATCAGCTTGCTCAAGCACGCTCATCAAAAAGCAGAGTCCGCTAAACTGTTGGCACCCCATCAAATTGGATACATACGTTCTGTTTATGAAATGATTTTAGATCAGGACGATGCAGCCCACCCGCCTAGAATAAAGTTCATTTGCGAGTTATATTTATAGCGAAATCAGTGTGAAATGAGCATGAATTTTCCTGGGCTTTTTGAGAGAAAGTCGGTCAAGACCAGGGTGCTGATGGTTTTTACTCGCCAGCTAGCAACTTTGATCGATGCCGGTTTTCCGTTGTTAAATGGGTTGGCGATATTAGGTCGTCAAGAAAAAGACCCTGTATTTCGCAAGGTTCTCTCAAGCATTTCGGATTCCATTCGCCGTGGGGAAACTTTTTCCGAAAGCCTTAAGAGGCATCCGGCAATTTTCAGCAATTTTTTTATTCACATGGTTCATGCGGGTGAAGTGGGCGGTATTATGGTGTTCGCGTTTCTACGATTGGCAGAATTTCAAGAAAAAGCCCATAAGCTTCGCAACAAAGTAGTAGCCGCCATAGCCTATCCTCTTCTGGTGATAGTTACCGCTGTTGCGATTTTATGTTTTCTTACTGAGGTCATTATTCCGAAATTCCAGTCCCTTCTCCCGGAGATTTTGGGCGACAAGCCCATGCCTCCATTGACAAATTTCGTTGCGAACGCCGGCGGATTATTTCGGGAAAACTCCCTAGGAATTCTCGGAGGATTTTTAGTATGTTTTATCGTTTTTCGGTGGATACCCTATGTGCCGAAAGGCAAATATTTGTTAGATGATTGGAAGCTGAAGCTTCCATTTTTAGGAGATCTCATCCGTCGGCATGCTATTTCTTCTTTCAGCCGAACTTTGGGCACGCTGATCACCAGCGGCGTACCAATTTTACAAGCATTGATGCTCACTCGGGAAACGATGGGAAATTTGAAATTTGCGGCAGCCATCGATCAGATATACAATAGTGTTCAATCAGGTGAATCTATCAGTCATCCTCTGGCGGCATCCAATGTATTTCCACCCATGGCTATTAGCATGATTCATGTAGGGGAAGAAACCGGCCAACTTTCTCAAATGTTGCTGAAGATTGCTGATATTTATGAGGATGAAGTAGAAACCGCATTGGCAGGTTTGACGTCCCTCATCGAACCCACTATTATTATTTTTCTGGCTTTTTTAGTGGGGACAATTGTCATTGCGCTTTTTTTGCCACTAATGTCTATCGCAAATGATTTTTCCACGCCTTAATCTTCTGAAAGGCGTTTTGAGAGTGTTTACCTAGAGCCTGTACGGAAACTGCAGAACAAGTAAATATGAGGGTTTAGGAGGGAAAAAAAGAGGGCATGAGCAGTGAAAAACACTGTCATGCCAAAAATCGAGCGGTTATAATTTTTCTGTTAACAAAAAATGACTGCACCGATGGAAAAAATCCTAGAGATACAAGAGCAACTTCGTCCAGCCCTTCCTGGAGTAATAGGCTGAAAAGATTACCGAGAACAGGAAGAACTTTTAAAGCGAGTGGATCAGATATTGAAAAGAAGCGGAGTAGAGGCGAAATTTGTGAGACTCAGCTGAGAAAAGTGCCAGAGCAGAACAAAAAAAGTAGCCACCCAGAAAGATCACATTCGATGGAGCATACGCAGCGAACAAGCGCTACGCTGCACGATACTTAAAAATCTACTCAGAGAAGACTATCGAGGAATGAGCATTAATTTAGGACAGAGCGTCTTATTTCGGTGGTTTTGTAGAATACCGGAACTTGAAATGACGAGAATTCCCGGTAAGAGCACCCTACAAGAATATGGATAATGGTTGCCGTTAGAAGAAATGGAAAAGATATTAAAACAACTGCGTGAAGCGCTCAGCAACCAAGAAAAAGCTCTGGAAATAGGATGAGAAAACGAACTGGAAATGGAAGCCGCATGGATAGATTCCACCTGCTTAAAGGCCAATATCCACTTTCCAATCGATTGGGTATTACTGCGAGATGCAGTGCGTACCTTAGTAAAAGCCATCCTAGTCATCCGTAAACATGGACTAAAAATACGCATGCCCGAACAGGAAACATTCCTAGCGGCGATCAATGGACAAACCATGGCAATGAGCGCAGCCCTTCGGAGCAAAACAGAGAGTAAAAAAGCCCGGAAAAAAGCACTATCAAGCACAAAGTAGAATGTGGAGAGGCCGAATCAGTCTTTGTTGCTAAAGATTTGAAATTTCTCGAGGATAGCAAGCATTCAAATAATGAATGGCGATGCCACACGTATGGAACCTCTTCTTTGCAGCGACCATTGAGTATTACTTTTACAGTGTGTGACAATTTTATACGTGTCATTTCAGCGCGCCCTATGAACCAACGAGAGAGAAAACTATATGGCTATCAGAAAAAATAATAAACTCTATGTTCCGGATGAGCCTGATGATAGTACTGATCATCTTGATTTATCTAAGGCTGTTTCGGTACATCTCCCAAATCTAAAATTATCTACGGAAACAATTTCGCTTCGGATGCCGTTATCGTTGCTAGACCTCATTAAAATTGAAGCAAATAAACAAGATGTCCCATATCAATCGCTCATTAAAATAGCGTTGGCTGAGAAATTTGAGCATCGTGCTGTTGGAAGAAAATCGAAGCGTCATACGACAGCGAAAAAACAGCGCGCTCGGGCGTGAGAGCTCGCTGGAAAATCAATCGCAACAGAGACTCTCCCTCGAATTTCGATTTACTCCCACTACCAGTGAAACTGCAAAAGTCGTTGGTTCCGTTACAGGTCTTTCTCCCATAATGATCGATAACATGATCCGAGGGCACTTTAGAACTCTAAGCCGTTATGGAACCGCTGGCATTGATTGGATCATGATGAAGATGCAATTTGCTGACATTCCAGCACCTCCAGCTCTTCTTCCGGATCAAAAGTTTGGGCTCAGAGCCTTCATGAAAAATCCTTATGAGCCGAGCGAGTATATCAATCGCTTCCATAAGGCGATGGATCGAGCCACAAAGCGCAAAAATGATTTCAACGCATTTGGAATGCGACTGGATAGCCAGGGCAAATGGAATTTTTGGCAGAAAAATGCCAAGCAACTTGCATTTTATGGCGAGGGACACGGCTCCAACATGCAAGCGCTCCATGCAGCACACAAGCATTTAAGTGAGATCAATGCGACAAGTGTGAATATCCGTATGTCTCGCGATATTGATCCCGAAACAAAACGGGACAGATTGCTGTTCCTCCGTCGCCAAGCAGACGATCTGGCTAAAGGTGCTTTTCTACGACATTTTTCTCCTGAAGATCAGAGGGCGGTGTATTGAGAGAGAAATCAGTTGCAAGACAGACTAAACTAGATAGACTTAGTCTATGGAAACAGTGAATATCCATGAAGCCAAAACTCATCTCTCGCGTCTGATCGACCAAGCAGCAAATGGGGAACCGTTTATAATCGCCAAAGCTGGCAAACCATTGGTGAAGGTTGTTGCACTGGATAAGCCCAAAAAAATGAAACGGATCGGATTTATGCGTAACCAGATTTCCGTGCCGGATGATTTTGATCGAATGGGAGAGGCTGAGATCGAACAACTATTTGGCGAAGCATGAAGCTACTACTAGATACTCACTTGTTGCTGTGGGCAGCGGGACAACCAGAACAATTATCTGTTGCGGCTCGTAAATTAATTAATGCTCCCCAGAATGAACTCATTTTTAGTGCAGCCAGCATATGGGAGATCGTCATCAAACGCGGACTTAAGCGACAAGATTTTGAAGTGGATGTCCGTTTGCTACGACGCGGGCTGTTGGATAATGGGTATATCGAGTTGATAATTAATGGATCCCACGCTCTTGCTGTAGATAACTTACCTCCGATTCATAAAGATCCATTTGATCGAATCTTAATCGCGCAATCAATGGTGGAGGGTATGCTCTTACTCACTGCCGATCCAATGCTAGCACGTTATCCAGGCTCCATACAACTGATCTGATCTAAATCGGTATCAAAGCAGCCTGTATACTGGTAGGCAGTACCATAGGAACTGCCGAAACCGCACAAACATTCTTTCAATAAGCCGCATAGTGTTTTTCGGTAGTGGAAACCGTGGCGTGTCCCAGAAATTCTTTCGCTGCATAGAGTCCATGTTCCGTGGCTACTCTCGCTCCAGCATACTTGCGCAACTCATGCAGCGATTTGGATTTGCCAGGAAGGTGTTTTCGAACAAATGCTGATGCGGTACGATAAATCGCATTCTGACGAGCAGTTGGGGCTTTCCCGTTTGCCACAAGGTATCGTTGAGTGCCGATATCCTCGTGAAATTCTTCTACTAGCTCGTCAGACAGCTCCAGCCATCGCTGTACTCCAGCCTTTGTCGAAAAGGGCTGCTCCGGACATCGATGATGGCTATGGCCCACTTTCCTCGCCGTTCTTCCATCCAATCGCCTCGGGCATTGACAATCTCGTTATCTCGTAGGCCAAGTCAGGCTGCCAATAAATATACACGGTAGGTGTCCTGATCTACATCGCGGATTTGCTGAGCTGCCCATTCCAGTTGTCCTGCAATCTCCGCACCAAAATCTTTGAAAGTTTGATCTGACGTCTTGCGCCTCATTTTGGCCGCTGTACGGAATTCCGTAAACTCTGGTAGTCGCCATTTGCGTTTGTAGAGTTCCAATGCCCGAGTGCTGAAAACTGCTTGTGCTTTGTTGAGTCTACTGGCAGCTGTGGTGCGATTTTCAGAGCTGGCTGCCTTCCAGTAGGCAGCGATTAAATCGGCGTTCATCAGCGTGATGGGCAGTTCTCTCGCTTTTTCTTTGTCACAGTTTTTTGCCAAACAAATGACATTCAAAAGCGCATTGACGCTGCTTGTCATGCTGATGGGTTGCAACTCCAATTCATTGACTGCTTTTCGGTATTCGTCCACAATGAGAAATAAGATATGGGGTAGTTTTAGGCGGGATAACTGGTGCCTGTTGAGTCGTAACAACAAACTATATCAAACGATATAGGAGACAACAAATTTATGGGCACTATCCCTCTGAACCCAGCATCTATCTTAGTTTTTGGACGTTTTAACAGAGTAAAACGAGAGAGCCGGCGACGGGATTTGAACCCGTGACCTATCGATTACGAATCGATTGCACTACCACTGTGCTACACCGGCATTGAAGAACAATGCCCTTTTACAATTGATAAGCATCCTTTCCGAACAAGAAATTCGCAATCACAAATTTGAAGTGGCGCCGAAAAAGTGGATAGTGTGCCAAGGAAGCCTAATATCAGTTAGTCATTACTGGGGGAATTGGCGAATATGCGTTTGGAGTTCAGAAGAAAAATCTCCAACCAATTCTTTTAGAAAATTTTCCGGAGAGATATGGGGTTGTTGGAGGAGCGGTAAAAGATTCATTGCCCAGGTGATTCCGGAAGAAGGATCCGGAGCATAGGGATCAGAAAAAGTGGCGTTTCCTTGTCTGCGTCCAAGTGTGCCTAGGTCATATCGCTTTCCTCCTGCGATTTGAGTACTGAATACGGTGAGCAATTGGGCAGCCAAGGCGGGTCTGACACCTGAATTTAATGTCACTCGATGGCGTTGAGGAAGCCAGTCCAGACTGCCCCAGACTTCACAACCATAGATTTGTGAGGGAATCATATTGGTGGAGAGATTTCGAAGGGCTTTGAGACAACGAAGGAAAACGGCAACATGTGTGTGATGTCTATCGGCTGGAGAATGGAGATAAATAGTGTGAGGCTGGGTCAAAAGGAAGATTTCTTCAAGGTCACGACATAGTGTTTCAGAATGCTCTTTTACTTCTGCACTGGAAAAGCCCAGTTGGATCATCGCACCATAGCGACCTATGATAGCGGCTTCGCGCTGCTCAGTCCGTCGCAGTGCCGAATACTCTGTAGCAGAGAGTTTCTGATGCTGAGCCTCACGAATGCTTCCTGAACCATCAGTCACTACCACGCCGATAAACCATTCTTTTGAATGCTCATAGCAATGAGCAATGCCGGGATAAGCCAGAATTTCCACATCATCCTGATGTGCGGCAATACATAGATGCGTACATCTGGAGAGAGCCTGGATGCTGGGTTCATTGTCCGGAACAAACCAATCTACACCGGCGCGAAGGAAGTTCATAAGCAAGGAAGGAGGGGAGATGAGGATTCGGATGGCGTTTCCACTTTATTCCAAAGACTTGAGGGATAGTCACCGGTTTGCACGAAATTAGCAATAGATCTGGCTACGAGAGGCTTGTCCTCTCTATATGTGACTCCCAGCCATTTTCCGTTGGTAGGAAGAACTGCGACAGTAGCCTCAGACTCAGAAACAATGTCCGAGAGGGCTTGAGGAAGATAAAATTCTGCCTTCGGGTCCATTGCATTTTCGGTAAGGAAAGTATGGAAATGCTGTTCTAGCAAAGGAAATACCTTGGGGGTTAAGCCCCAAAAATTCAGGGAAACGGTTTCATCTCCGGTAAAGCGACGCGTTTCATCTCCTTCAGGGGAGCAACTGGCAATGCCGTCCGGAAATGCCTCAATGTGCAGACACTCTTCGACGTCTCGCAACATTCCCCGATCGTCGACGCGGCAGACCCCTCGCGAAACCGCTCCATGGTCAGAAAGAGTGTTTGCCAGTTGAAATCCGGCCATCATGAATGCCGGTAAATCGGCAATGCCGGGACGTGAAAAAAACCAGGCCGCATTCTGGAAGGCATTTCGTCCATAAAAATCGTCTGCATTGATAGCAACGAAAGCCTGTTTAATCACATTGCGAGCACACCAGACGGCATGTCCGGTACCCCAAGGCTTGCGCCGCCCCTCCGATAAAATAAATTCCGAAGGGAGATCATTATGATCTTGAAACACGACTTTAGTACGAATATGTGGACTGAAGCGGGTGAGCACTTGTTCCCGAAAGGCTTCTTCGAATTCCCTCCGAAGTACGAATACTACTTCGTTAAAGCCACACTGCAAAGCATCGTAAACGGAGTATTCCAGAACGACTTCTTTGTGGGGCCCGACCGGGTCCATCTGTTTCAATCCGCCATATCGGCTGCCCATCCCAGCCGCGAGTACTAAGAGCGAAAGATTCATAAACAATTGCATCAAACGGCATTGATTGGTGCAATTCCAAATTGATCATAATCCTATGAAACTTACTAAAATTGTAATGGCCGTATTGTTGAGTCTGGCAGGAAATTGTCTTGCAGCTCCAAAACCCGCATCTCTTCCTTCTTCTTGCCGACAGGTTGTGATGGTAATTGCTCCGTCTTGGAATTCTTCCAAAGCCGAGTTAGAGGGATACCAACGCGTAGCTGACAATACTTGGCGCCGAGAATTTGGGCCTGTCCCGGTTCTTCTGGGGAAACGCGGTGTGGCTTGGGGAATTGGAATCCTCGGCCAGGGACAGGAAGGCCTTCAAAAACATGAACGGGACTGGCGCTCTCCGGCAGGAATTTTTAAGATCGGCAAGTTATATACTTATGACCGGATTCTTCCTTCCGGGATACAATATCCTTTTACCACCATAACGGCACGTGATGTCTGGATCAGTAATCCTAAGTCGCCCGATTACAACCGTCATCTTACTGTGGATTTGGCAAATCCTCCCAGTTGGTATCGACAGGAACGCATGCGGTTAGGCGATCCCGCACACCGATATATGCTCGAAATACGTCATAATACAGATGCGCCTGTTCCGGGCGCGGGAAGTGCAATTTTCTTTCACATCCGCCGTGGTCCGAATATTCCCACCTCGGGATGTACCGTTTTGGCCGAGAAAGATCTTCTGGGACTATTGAGATGGCTGCGTGCTCAAGATTCCCCCTGCTATGTTCTCTTACCCTGGCAGATTTATAAAATGAAGTGGGATGAGTGGAATCTTCCTGCTCAATTGTAGACCCCACAGCAAAAATAAAGTTTTATTCTTATGAGAGTCACTTACTATGGACATGCTTGTTTTGAGGTTCAGACCATGGGTGTGCGCCTGTTATTTGATCCTTTCATCACTCCAAATCCTCTCGCTAATCATATCCGATTGGAAAACATGTCGGCAGATTACATTCTGCTCAGTCATGGACATGTGGATCACGTGGCTGATGCTGCTGAATTAGCCCGTCAAACAAATGCTACTCTGATTTCTAATTGGGAGATTTGTGCCTGGTTTGAACGTCAAGGCATTACTAAGACACACGGTATGAATCATGGAGGAGCCATGGCATTCCCTTTTGGAATAGTGAAGTATGTTTACGCGCAACATAGCAGCAGTTTACCCGATGGTTCATATGGCGGGAATCCCGGTGGCTTCATTATAGATTCCAAGGAAGGCGTATTTTATTATTCGGGTGATACAGCTTTAATGACCGATATGAAACTGATTGGGGAAAGTTTTCAGCTGAAGTTTGCAGCTTTGCCAATTGGAAATAATTTTACCATGGGCTATGAAGATGCTGCCAAAGCTGCTGCTTTTGTAAACGTAAAAGAGGTATTGGGACTACACTATGATACTTTTCCACCGATTAAAATTGATCGCCACGCAGCGGCAACTCATTTTCAGCAAGCCGGCTTGCATTTGCATCTTCCCGCTATCGGAGAAGCTGTGTCTCTGTAATTGATGAGGATCTTTATAACTTACTCCATAGCCTCTCAAGGAGCGACAGGATTTCGTTTGGTGACGAGGATTTTATCAGAAGAATATTTAAGCAGGTTAGGAAATTCTTTCGCTGTGATGCCCAAGGTTGGCGCAACAATGCGCTTCGGAAATGCGGAGAATCCACCGGTAAAACCAATATCTTGCGGGGTGGAGTGGTCGAAAAATATGAGGAAGCGAGTTTCATTATTTTCGAGGTTTTCGATATGATGCGGATACGCCTTGGGGATGAAATAAAGATCGCCCGCATTCAATTTATAGGTTACGGCATCGTCTGATGGGCGGAGAAGCGTCATGCGAGCCTGCCCGGTAAGTACATAACCTAATTCAGCTGTTTTGGGGTGCCAATGTGGTTCGCGCATCCCCGTCCCACTCATCCGAAGCGAAAACATACTGAGGCCCTCAAGGATGGGCCAAACTTGTTTCACGGCCATTTTGATGGATCCATCGGAAGTATTTATAGTGGAAAATATGGATTCCAGGGGAAATTTGTAATGGTTGGGAAAAGCTGCTTCGTGAGGGATTTCCGGATCGCCGTCGGCTTTTCCAATCAGGATATTTTTGGAAGAATAACGGATGTTTCGGACTGTCTCCGTGGGGAGATCCCAGGTATTGCCCAGTACGCTTGGGCTCATGCAGCCGGCTGATCCCGATATTCCAAAGTCCTCCGGACATTCGTGATTGAAGACAATGACAAATTCCACGTCCTCAGAGCCAACGTTTTCTATGCTGTGCAAGTAACCTGAAGGCACGAAAAACATTTCTCCTTTCGAGATGGAAAACGTATCGTGAAGGTTGCCATTACTAAAGATGGTGATCAGTGTTTTTCCCTTTGTACAATAGGCCAGTTCGTTTGCGTTTGGATGCCAATGAGGTTCACGAAAGGCACCTGGATTGAGTGTGAGAAAATAAAGCGCCATCCCTTGAAGAATGGGCAGGTTCTTTTGATCAATTATGGCACGATTACCGAAAGCATTTTTGAATTGTGGATCAAGGCTCGAAACAGAAAATACCGGTGCTGAGGGGGGCATAAAGTGGATTATGGAAGACTCTTACGAGCAGTGACAAGATAAATGCAAATGCCGGCGTAGGAAGAACGGCATTGACCGATGCAAATGAGAACATGAGGAAAAATGGCGACCCTAACGGGATTCGAACCCGTGTTACCGCCGTGAAAGGGCGGTGTCCTAGGCCACTGGACGATAGGGTCCATCAATCGCGAGTTGCGAAGAATGTGGGAAATTTATTTTAATTTCAAGTGGAAACAATCACTTCTTTGAGCGGAATCTGTGGAATTTATCACAAAACCCTGATAAATAGGATTTGTTTGGCTGCTGTGACTCACTCAATTTCCTTTGGATTTTAGCCATCGAATACATCCCCGAACTAACCAGGGACCAAAAAGAAGGACGGATAAGAGGCGAGCTGTCTGAATCACGAGAATAATGCTGCTGTCCGCTCCTACTTCTCCGGCCATAGCTGCAATGGAATCCAGTCCTCCCGGTGTAGCAGCGAGATATGCGCTCAGAGGGGAAATTTTCAAACTCCAAACCAGCCATGCCGCTAGGAAGAAAGAGGCTATGAGCAGTAAGAAAGTGGTACTGAAAACGGGGACAAAGAGGCCTTTCATCGTTGCCAAGGTGGAACGTTGAAATCGCCCTCCTACTTGCAGTCCCATCAGCATATAGGCAGCCGCAAAAATTGGTGTGGGCCAACGGCCCGGTGAAATTCCCGCCATCCCTAATGCGAATTCCAGAAGTGCCGGTATGAGAAATGGGCCAGCAGGGATGGGGGTATACATTCCTGCAAGATACCCGGCGACCGTAAGGAGCGTGAGTATGCCCAAATGGTGCCAGGTAAGCATTGTGCTAGTAGCTTGCGGTATTACAGAGCTCATTGCCTGCGAAGCATGAGGAAGTAGATGGAGGAGGAAAGGGGCCGCCACAAAGACGGTGCCCAAAACAATTAGCAAGCGCATGTATTGCATTACGGCTACTAAACGGCTATCGGCGTTCAGACTCTCAGCCATTGTGATCATTGCCGATGCCCCACCTGGCAGCGTTCCTAGAAAGGCAGTTGAAGTATCTAATCGTGTGGACCTTGCTAGGATCCAACCGTTGAAGAGACTGGCGGCAAAAATCAGGACAACGGCCATAGCAATCATTTCCAAATGGCCGAGAAGTAAGTGTAAAGTGTCTCGGGAAAATCCCGCTCCCAGAGCGGTCCCAATGACAGCTCTGATCAGACAAGCGGAATGTTTTGGAAGAATAATTGCCTTCCAATCCCGCATTGCAAAAAATGCGGAAACTAATAACGGACCAAATAACCAAGCTGCAGGAAGATGAAATGTGCTAAAGAGCAGCGCCGTTAATACGGAACAAATGAGCAGGAAAAAAATAGTCATTGAGACTATATACGCTTAATTCTTCCTGAGAAGAGCCACTCATTAGAAATATTCATGTGCTCAGGATGCTAGTTTGTATCTGATCAACAGTACGAACACGCCCGAGTTTTGGGAATATTGTTTCCATAGCGAAACGGTGTGCTTCTTCATTGATTGAAGTGGTGGCATCTTCCGCAAATACCACGGCAAAACCAAGTCCTGCCGCTGCTCGGGCTGTGGATTCCACCCCGAAGTTTGTGGCAATTCCAGCTAGAACAACGGTCTTAATGCCGCGTTTGTGCAGTTGTTGTTCTAAATCGGTGCCAAAAAATGCTCCCCACTGACGTTTGGTAATAATAAGATCTCCGTTTTGTACACCGGATTCCGGTACTAATTCAGAAGCTATGGCTGGTGGAGGAGGGGCATTGGGATCTCGCAAAGAAGCATCTACAGGAAGTTTCAGCATATTAGCAAAATCTACTCGTACATAAATTACCGTGGAACCTTTCTCGCGAAAGAGTTTTGCGAGGGCGGCTCCTTTATTAACGACATCTTTCGCTGGGTGGGGAGCCGTCGAAAGTGAAACAATGCCATGCTGTAAATCTATAAGTATCAATGCAGTGGTGGCGAGGTCAAGCTGTAGTGATTGCGGCATAAATTTGTATCTCAGTAGAGTGGTGCTTACCGAATGGATCCATGTCTTAGAAACACTCTAAAACCGGTGATTTGAATCGGAAAGACGACTTAAACTATCGTAATATCACGAACCATTGCACTCTTTTTATTCCTGGTTATTGTATAATAAAGGAAATTTATGAACGAAAGGTATCTATGACTACATTCAAGAGAAATCACCACGGGAAAGAGTCGCATACCATGGCGACTTCCAGAGCCAGCTCCTCCTATAAAATGTATGGGACAAAGAATGACATTCCTCTGAACCGACGAGTGGAATTGACCGCCATATTGAATCAGCGTCTCGCTTCCGCCATAGACTTACAGATACAATGTAAGCAGGCTCATTGGAATGTTAAAGGCCCGAACTTCATTGGCTTACACAAATTATTTGATAAAGTAGCCTCCTCCGTTGAGTTGTATGTGGATTTGATCGCCGAAAGAATTACTCAACTCGGAGGAATTGCCGAAGGGACGGTACGGATCTCTGCTGAGCGTTCGCGGTTGGAAGAATATCCGCTTATGATTTCGGAGGGATTGGATCATGTAAATGCTCTGGCAACGGCTCTTTCTCTCTTTGGACACGAAGCTCGTAATACAATTGATGAAGCACAGTTTCTGGAGGATGCGGATACAGCAGATTTATTTACCGAAGTTTCTCGAGGAATCGACAAATGGCTTTGGTTTGTGGAGGCTCATTTACAAGCACCAAAATAGTTCTGTAGTCGTTAGCTTTTATAAATTAGTACTTGTAGTTTAGAGCCAGTCCAAAAAGCTTCCCTAAGCTAAAGATGAGTGGTTAATTTGGAAGGCATGCCCTGAGTTTGAGTCTCCGAAAGACCTTGTAAAATAAGGCAATCCTTCACCTGAACCTTATGTTGACATTTTTTTCGGAGCAGAGTGAGGTGTTCCTTTAAGCGTTGTAATTCCTGGAGACGTACATCGACGTGCACAATATGCTCATCCAAAAGAGCATTTACGGAGCTACAATCCGTGGCAGGCTCGTCCATGATTTTTAATAAACCAATAATTTCCGTATGCGACATATCGAGCATACGGCAATTTCGAATAAATATGAGTCGCCGCAAATGAGAAGTGCCATAAAGTCGATAGTTATTTCCACTCCGTTCCGACTGAGGAAGAAGGCCTCTTGCCTCATAATAGCGAATGGTTTCTACTGAGCACTGTGCCTCCTGCGCTAGTTCGCCAATTTTTAAGTTTTTTTCGGATTCTCTCTTGACCATAAAGTTACTTCAGGGTGTTTCGTATATTTATAGTATATGTCTGACCATTGCAAACACTCGTGCGGGCATCGGAATGCGGATCATTTTCCACATCAGTCTGTTGGATCCATTCCTGAAGGAAAAATTCCAACAAATGCAACCGAAGAGGTCTTTCGGGTTCGAGGGATGGACTGTTCCGAGGAAATTGCTGCCGTCGAAAAAGCCTTAAAACCTATTCCTGGGATCCTGGGCATCCGAGCAAACCTCATGGCTTCGTCAGTGACGGTTTACCACGACGGATCGGTGGGGCAAGCCTTATTAGTCCAAGCGATCCACAGGAGTGGTCTCAAAATACAGACAGGGGATGCAAAGGATGAGAAGCGAGCTTCGAAGACCCCCTGGCTCGTGGGGTCAGCAGGCGTTTTTACTGGCCTGGGGATTTTCCTCGAATGGTGTGGGCTCAAAGGGACCATATGGCCTGAGGTGGGATTTATTGTTGCCATGTTTACGGGTGGCGCGTTGGTTTTCCCCAAAGCTCTCCGTTCACTCATGGCCTTGTCGCTGGATATGAACGTGTTGATGACTGTGGCAGTTGCGGGGGCAGTTCTGATCGGTCAACATGCAGAGGGGGCGGCGGTGGTATTTCTCTTTTCATTATCCGAATTATTGGAAGCTTGGAGCGTGGGGCGGGCGCGCCGTGCGATTCAGGCTTTAATGCAGCTTGCACCAGATAATGCCGTGGTGAAACGGGAAGGGAATTTTATAGAAGTTCCCACTGAAGAAGTTCTGATCGGGGAAACTCTCTTCGTCAAATCGGGACAAAAAATTCCACTGGATGGAACAGTTCTCAAAGGGATTTCAGCTGTTGATCAAGCTCCTATCACTGGGGAGTCTGTGCCGGTAGAGAAAAAGATGGGCGATCCGGTGTATGCTGGGACTATTAACGGGGAAGGATCTCTTGAAATTCGGACGACAAAGACCGCTGGGGAAACCACTCTTTCCCATATTATTAAGCTGGTCGAAGAGGCCCAGCAACAAAAAGCCCCTGCTCAGCGGTTCGTGGATGTATTTGCCAAGTATTATACGCCTGCTGTGATGATTCTGGCGTTGTGTGTAGCGATTATTCCGCTTCTCATACTAGGTGTAGCGGGAATGGACTGGGTGTATCGGGCTTTGGTTCTTCTTGTGATAGCTTGTCCCTGTGCACTGGTGATTTCCACCCCAGTGAGCATTGTGTCCGGTCTTACGGCGATGGCTCGCCTGGGAGTGCTGATCAAAGGAGGAGCCGTTCTGGAAGCACTGGGACAAGTGCGTGTTCTTGCACTGGATAAAACCGGAACGATTACTGAGGGACGCCCTCAGGTGCTCGAGGTCATTCCCTTTGAAAATACTCCCACTGAGGAAATTATTCGAATTGCTGCTGCAATTGATGCGCATTCTACTCATCCACTCGCGCAGAGCGTTGTACGATACGCTACGGAAAACAATATTTCTTTTAGTGCTGCGGAGGACTATCAAGCTAAGACGGGACGTGGCGCCGAGGCTACTATTTCCGGACATTCCTATTTAGTGGGAAATCACCGTTTTGTGCACGAACTGGGAATCTGCTCTGAGAAATTAGAAGAGATGCTGGCCAAAATCGAAGCCGATGCAAAGTCAGTGGTTGTGGTAGGGCATCGTCCCCATCAAGATTGTACGGGCGAGGTGTTAGGAGTTCTTGTTGTGGGTGATACCGTCCGTTCCAATGCCGCCGAAGCCATTGCTCGTATTCGTCAGGCAGGCATTCGCAAGGTAGTAATGCTGAGTGGAGATAATATTCGTACAGTCCATGCAATAGCCCAAAAAGTGGGTGTGGATGACGCTCACGGAGATCTTCTTCCTGAAAACAAAATAGAACGGGTTAGAAATCTAGCTGCTGAATTCGGGAGCATCGCCATGATTGGGGATGGGGTAAATGATGCCCCTGCATTGGCAGCCGCTAATGTAGGCATCGCGATGGGAACTTCAGGAACGGATACTGCGATTGAAACAGCGGACATAGCTTTGATGCGAGATGATTTGATGATGGTTTCGGAGGCTATTTACCTTGGTCGCCGTACCGTGGGGATAATTCGTTTTAATATTGCTTTTGCTCTGGTTATCAAAGCCGTGTTTCTTATTTTGGCTCTCTTAGGTCACACGAGTCTCTGGTTGGCTGTTTTAGCGGATACTGGGACTACACTTTTGGTGATTGCCAATGCCCTGCGGCTCTTACGGCACTAACAAATTGGCCGAAAACAGGGCTTGCTATTGCTACAGTCTCCGGGTCACGCTCACAGCGTGTCACTCGGATCAATGGCAGGTGCGCGCTCATGTCCGATGCAGATATTAGAACGGGAAAGCAAAATAATGAAACGTTATCAGATGATGATTGGAGGAAAATGGGAGGATGCAGCCTCCGGTGAATGGATGGATTCTGCAGACCCTTTTTCCGGGCAAGTCATCGCGCAAGTGCCGCGCGGTGATGTCGCTGACGCCGGGCGTGCGGTTCAGGCCGCAAATCACGCCTTCCGTGAGCCAGCCTGGATGGAGCTCACCGCAACCGAACGTGGCCACTTATTACGAAAGCTCGGCGACCTGGTCGAGCGGGATGCCGTACGCCTAGCCGACATCGAGCGAGCCTGCAACGGCAAGAACATCATCGAAGTAACGGGTCAGGTACACAATGTCGCACAGTGGTTCTACTACTATGCCGGGCTGGCTGACAAAATTCATGGCAACGTCATTCCCATCAATAAAGCGGGTGTATTCAATTACGTGAAGTACGAGCCGCTCGGCGTAGTGGTCGCAATCACCCCTTGGAATTCTCCGCTGGCACTGACCGCCTGGAAGATGGCGCCAGCGCTCGCATGCGGCAATACGATCGTCATCAAGCCGTCCGAGTTCACATCACCGCCTTTACTCGAGTTGGGTGCGCTGGCTCTCGAGGCCGGCTTTCCACCGGGTGTTGTGAATGTGGTAACCGGGTACGGCAACGAAATCGGTGCGGCGCTCATCGAGCATCGACTGGTTGCAAAGGTTGCGTTTACCGGAGGTGATATCGGTGGCCGGAAGGTTGCGGAGGCTGCGGTGCGTCATCTCAAGAAGGTGACTCTGGAGCTAGGTGGCAAGTCCGCGAACATCGTATTTGCGGATGCTGATTTCGAGCAAGCGGTGAACGGAGCGATCGCCGGTATCTTCGGTGCATCTGGGCAAACCTGTATAGCTGGTTCGAGGCTACTTCTCGAACGGTCCATTCACGATAGATTCGTCGCGAAGCTTATCGAAGTGGTCGGTGCAGCACGCATCGGCAATCCCGCGGAGCAATCAACTCAGATTGGGCCGATCGCTACCCGTGCGCAATTCAACAAAATTCTCGATTACATCGAGATTGCCCGCAAAGACGGAGCGACCTGTGTACTGGGGGGCACGGCGCTAACGGGGGCACAATATGGGCAAGGACAGTTTATCGCGCCGACTATTTTTACAGGCGTGACCAATAACATGCGCATCGCGCGGGAAGAAGTGTTCGGTCCCGTTCTTGCGGTCATTCCATTCGACACCGTCGAAGAGGCACTGAAAATTGCAAACGATACGGACTTCGGCCTGGCCGCAGCAGTGTGGACTACTGATCTACACAAAGCGATCCACTGCTCGGATCGCCTCGAGGCTGGCACCGTTTGGGTCAACAACTATCGTGCGACCAGCTTCACGACTCCGTTTGGTGGCTACAAGCGTAGTGGTATTGGGCGGGAAGGAGGTCTTAACGGCGCATATGAATACCTGCAAGCTAAGAGCGTGTGGGTGACGACCAAGCCACAGCGCGCCAATCCTTTCGTTATCGGCTGAGGATTTGGCGTGAGCACGCCAAACTGAATCGCAAATCAGACTCTCCCCAATACTGTTAATTAAATAGAGCTAGAGTTGCAGCTTAGCTTGCGAAACATTTCGATTCGAATTGGAAATAACCATCGCAACGATAGGAATGGTGGTTAAGACTCCTACTCCTAATAAAGCCCAGCCGATGGCGTGACGTTGAGACTCCTTAATTTTGTCACCTAATAAAAGTGCTAATCCACTGCCTGCAATTGCTCGTGTTCCACTAATCAGTCCAATCAAGGGCAAAGTAAGAGAATATGTTTTCATATTATGGGTTCGATTGGTATCCAGCGGACGGATGGGAGAGATTTGGATGCTGATGAGGATTCAGAAATATGAGATTTATTGGCATGCCATACCTTCACAGACAGCCCCGCCAGTATATGTTGAAAAGCTTGCTGAGCAACAAGGTATGAATGCAATGAAATGGGCGCCTATCGTAAAAACCTGAGAGGTTCACAGAAACTGACACACACACTTGTTCGACTTGCTTCGATCCCTTTTTGACAACAAGAATTTAACCCCCCAATATTATGCTTTGGAGCTTTTTCATAATTATTCTCATTCTCTGGGCTCTGGGTTTTGGATTTCACATCGCCGGTGGACTGGTCCATCTTTTGCTGGTAATTGCATTAATCATATTAATTGTACAATTACTCCGAGATAATAAAAATCCATAACGCAGTTGCTTCCACGACATGGATCCAATGGAATATTTTTATGTCCGAAAAATCAAAATGCTGATCCGGGCGGAATTCCGCTATATTCGTGAACAGATCCTAATCCGGTTCCAAGTGAATGGTGATGTCTCGCAGTTGCAGCTCGGCTGCAAGCAAGTGTCGTATCACATCATGAGAAATTTGGTGTCCTTTACGAACGGAAAGATCACCATTCACTCGAATATGAAGATCGGCTATCAGATTAATGCCGCTTTTACGGACGCGACATTTTTCCGCGCTTCGTACTCCGGAAACCGATTGAGCAAGTTCCAAAATATGGTTCACCACACCCTGAGAAGCTTGGGTATCCATAATTTCCTCTACGCTATGGCGGAGGACGTTTGTTCCATTGAACACAATGAGTGCGCACGAAAAAAGAGCAGCCCAATTGTCTGCCATCCGAAATTGGGGAATTCCAGTGAGACTTAAAGAAATGCCAATAAATGCGGCTAAAGATGTCATGGCATCCGCTCCATGGTGCCAGGCATCGACGCTCAGGGCTGAGCTATTTATGGTTTTATTTTTTCGGAGAGCCGTACGGGAGAGGAAACCTTTGATAAGAACTACGGCAATCAATACCAGCAGAGTAAAGGGGGCTGGTTTCGAAGGCTGTGAAAATGGAGAAGCGATTTGAGAAAGAGAAATCCATCCGATGGTGATTCCGGAAAGGATCAAAAAAAAACTTCCAAAAACTCCGGCAAGAGACTCCACCCTTCCGTGTCCATAAGGATGCTCCACATCAGGAGGTTTTTCAGCAATTTTACAGGCCAACCACATCAGCAAGGAACTGAAAATATCCAGTAAAGATTCAAAACCATCCGCTAGTAAGGCATGGGAATTCCCTACGATTCCGGAACCGATCTTTATGCCAGCAAAGGCAATATTGATCATTAATCCCCAGAGAATAATTCGCTGACTTTGCTGAGAATATGGAGTGCTGACGGAATAAGTAGACATACAGCAAAATTAATTGAGGCAAGAAAGCGTCCTAAAACTCATGAAAACTCATGGCACCTGCGGCAGGGACATAGGAGTCTTGCTCCTGTTGTCTGATAAGGTACGCAACCGTATCCTCCTGGACTTTAAGAAGAGGGATTTGCCCAGGACCGCACCATACCTTGGGATGCGACGTAATGGAGTATGCAACTTGGAGCGTGTCTCCGATTTTCACGTGGGAACCGGTTCGCAGTACTTGGGTGACAATCGCCAGAGCTCGGACATGAGTGACGTGAGCAGCGGATGAGGCGATGGTTGAGGTATTGACGTCGATGACGTGGAGGCGAAGATATTCCGGAGCTGAGCGCTGTTTGGCTTCGTATACGGAAGGCGACAGTTCGGCCCGAGTCGAAACAAGGGAAATGCAGATTAGAAAAAAGGTGAGGAATCTGGCTTTCATCGGGAATCAGAAGATTGGTGAGATGGCGAGTCATCGGTCTTTTCACGAACTTCCTTAATAAAACGCTTGGCAGCACCTTGAATTTCGCCTGCAACATTTCCATAAGAAGGGGCAAATTTGGGACGAAACCAAGGTGAAAAGCCTGCCAAATCTGAGAGTACGAGGATTTGGCCATCGCAGTTCTTGCCGCTCCCGATGCCGATTGTCGGAATCCGGAGTTGTTGGGTGAGCTTCATAGCCAGAGAGGGGATGACCATTTCCAACACCGTACCGAAGACTCCGACTTCCTGTACAGCGATGGTATCTGCTGAAATATGCTGTGCTTCTTCAGGGGTCTTGCCACGTTGGCGATAGGGACCTTCTTCTTTCACTCGCTGAGGGAGAAGGCCCAAATGGGCCAAAACAGGGATGCCATGAGAACTCAAAGCATGAATCACCGAACAATAGTCACAACCTCCTTCTAATTTTACAGCTTGGGCGCCCACTGCCTGCAGAGCTGTAGCGCTGCGCAGAGCACTTTCTTCGGTTTCGTAAGAACCTTTTGGAAGATCTGCTACCAAGAAAGTGTGCCGGACGCCTCTTGCTACGGCCGCTGTGTGATGAACCATCATTTCTAGGGTCACTTCCGTAGTATCAGGATACCCAAGGGCCACCATTCCTAAGGAGTCTCCCACTAAAATAAAATCCAACCCCATACTGTCTAGCAATCGACCTGTGGGATAATCTGTGGCAGTGAGCGCGGCCCACCGGTGTCTTTCTTGCTTTTGCTTGACCCAGGTGTTGCGTATGAAAAGGGGGTTCATGCAGGTTTTATAGGTTTAGGAAATTACGGAATTTATGTAAAAATAGGATCTTCTATTTTTTCTATTAACGGAATAACTGACAGTTCGGCAAGGAGTTGCTGAATGGTCGCTGTTTCGTTGGGAAGCACTCGTTCAGGGGAAAAATCTGCAAGGGGAGCTAGGACGAATCGGCGGTTTTTGAGACGTGGATGAGGAAGGCAAATGGGGCCGCCGGAAGGGATGACCTGAGAACCGACATAGAGAAGATCAAGGTCCAAAGGCCGTGGGGCATGGAACGGATGCGGACGCTGTCGCCCTGCGGCAGCTTCCAACTGCTGTAGTTCTGCCCATAAGGCTTCGACTTCCCCTTTCCATTCTATTTCCACTACAGCATTTAAGAAAGGCAGGGAACCAGGGGGACAGTCCACGGGTGAGGTGCGATAGATATGGGAACCTCGTATTAATTCCGGAGAGGTGGAGAGTTGGTGGAGCGCCTTTGCAGCGCGCCGCAGGTGAGACAAACTATCCCCAAGATTAGATCCCAAAGCAATTCCTGCACGAAAATCATCAGAAGAGGACATGGAATAATTGGCTTAGCTGCGTAGGCTGAGTACGTCTTGCATATCGTAGAATCCTGGTGGCTGCTGAAGAGCCCAGATCGCAGCGCGCAGCGACCCACGGGCGAAGGTGGAGCGACTAGAGGCTTTATGGGTCAGTTCAACACGTTCTCCCTCTCCAGCAAAGAGAACGGTATGGTCTCCGACCACATCACCGCCGCGAAGGGCATGCATTCCAATTTCGTCGGAAGGGCGGGCTCCAATCATTCCTTGCCGACCGTGACATACGTTCTTAGCCACCTGAAGAGAGCGCACTTCTGCCAAAACTTCAGCCAATCTACAGGCAGTCCCACTCGGGGCATCTTTTTTGTGGTGGTGATGCATTTCCACGATTTCCAAATCAAAGTCGGGACCAAGAATTTCTGCGGTTTTCCGTGTGAGCCAGAAAAGAGTATTCACGCCCACGCTGAAATTGGGTGCCAGGACGATGGGAATCGTTTTTGCATGGTCTATGATGGCTGTCCGCACAGCTTCGGTATGTCCGGTAGTACCGATGACGATGGGTTTACCTGCCTGAGCGGAAGCTTCTACGAAAGAAAGAGTGGCATCTGGTTGGGTGAAATCAATTGTGACAGCACTTTGTGCCAGAGCTTCAGTAAAAGAATCCTTTGAAGCAATTTCTCCACTGATATGAAAACGAGCATCTTCTCGAGCGCAGGCAGAAACAGCCTGCCCCATGCGTCCGTGAGGACCAGTAATGAGGAGACGAATAGGGGAGCTCATTGAGGAGGTAAAGGCGATAAAATTCCAATAGCCTCCATGGCGCTGCGCACACATGCTTGACTGGATTTGGAAAGTTCACACAGGGGCAGGCGAACTTCTGCGGAACTTATTCCGAGAAGCGAGAGGGCATATTTGACCGGGACAGGATTGGTTTCCACAAAGAGGCTTTTGAAAAAAGAATAGTATTTGAGATGAAATTCAAGAGCGACATCCGATTTTCCGACATTCCAGGCTTTCACAAATTGAGTAATTTCCTGAGGAATCACATTCGAGGCTACGCTGATCACACCTTGGCCGCCTACCGCTAGGAAGGGCAGTGTGAGCGAATCATCTCCGGATAAGAGAGAAAAAGAGGCCGGTAATTTGGTACGCAACTGGCTAATCCGTTCTACATTTCCACCGGCTTCTTTTAGTGCCACAATGTTGGGACAGTCGGCTGCGAGTCGGACTACGGTATCCACGTGGATTTCTGTACCGCATCGTCCTGGAATACTATAGAGGAGCAAGGGTAAGAGGGTAGAACGAGCAATTTCTCGGTAATGTTGATAAAGTCCCTCTTGAGAGGGTTTATTATAGTACGGAGCGACTAGGAGTGCCGCATTGGCGCCAAGTTTTTCAGCTTCTTGGGTCAGGTGTATGGCTTCCGCTGTGGAGTTAGAGCCAGTACCGGCGATGACCTGGATGCTACCTTGCGCTAGTTCGACTGCAAGGCGGATGACCTCGGTATGTTCCTCTGTAGTCAGAGTGGGAGATTCCCCCGTAGTTCCGACTGGAACAATGCCATCCACTCCGCTCGCGATTTGTTTCTCGACGATTTGACGATAGGCCACGGTATCGAATGTTCCATTGCGGAAGGGGGTGATGAGAGCGGTATAGGTTCCGGCGAATTTCATAAAATAGAGCAGGTAGGGTATTTTTTAGGCATGTATTTCAATTTCTCCATCAAAAACGAAGTCAGCTGGACCCAGCATCCGTACATTTCGAAAATGAGGAGAATTTTCGAAGGAAACTTTCAGGGTGTCTCCACCCCGTACGGTGACACGAAGCGGGGAGGGGGAGGCGCTCCGCAGATGATAGAGAAGAGCACATGCGACAATGCCGGTGCCGCAGGCCAGGGTTTCAGCTTCCACTCCTCGTTCATAAGTCCGGACGCACAGATGATCAGCAGAGAGCACCTGTACAAAATTGACATTTGTTCCACGCGGCGTAAATGCAGTGTGATAACGCAGTTCTGCTCCGCGGCGGTGAACATCCACTTTCTCTATTTCTTCCACAAATACCACTGTGTGAGGTACCCCTGTGTTGAGAAAATGTACTTCCTCGGGGCCTCCTTCCAATTGAAGAACTGTGGGCGGCCGATAATCCATGGGATTAATCATCTGAATTTCGACATTTTCTCCAAGTAACGTTCCACGAATGACACCGGCTGCCGTTTCGACGGAAAGTGAGTTCTGTTTGCCGCCGGAAATGCGATGAGCATAGCGAGTGAAGCAACGCGTGCCATTTCCACACATTTCCGCTTCCTGGCCATCGTTATTATAGTACCGCATGCGGTAGTCTTCGCCTTTTGTGGCTGGTTCCACAAGGAGTAGTCCATCTGCTCCCACTCCACGATGACGGTCACAAAGCCAGGCGATTTGGGAAGCAGTCAAGCGAATCTGGCCTTCCCGATTGTCCATCATGATAAAATCGTTGCCGGCACCACTCATTTTCGTAAAAGGTAATTTCATCACATAGGTATAAGCGCCAATTTATGCTTCTCGAGTAGCTTCTACAAGCGGGCGCACAAATTCTTCAACTTTCGAAATGAGTTGAGCGGAATAAGAATGTTCGGCAATGCGTCGTACTAAGGCACTCCCCACTACCACTGCATCCGCTTTCGCTGCCACAGTTTTTACCTGATCGGGGGTGGAAATGCCAAAACCAACCGCGATAGGCAAAGAAGTAAATTCCCGAATCCTACGGACTTGGTCACCAATAGTTGCGGATAACTGAGTTTTTCTTCCAGTAACCCCCTCGTAAGAAACATAATATACAAATCCCTGTGCGGCTTCAACAATGGGAGCAATTCGAGCTTCAGTAGTTGTCGGAGTGATCAATTGAATGGTTTGCAAGGGACTCTTCATGGCGAGGTCCTCATGGAAAGGAATTTCCTGGGGTGGCAAATCTAAAATGAGTAGTCCATCAGCTCCCGCGGAAGCAGCATCCGCGAGAAATTTCTTAAAACCGTAAGAATAAATAGGATTGAGATAAGTGAAAAGGACGACAGGAAAAGAGGATTCACGACGTAAGCGATGCACTATTTCCAGAATTTTTTCCACATTCGCGCCAGCTGTCAGAGCGCGCTCAGAAGCTGCTTGAATAGTGGGACCGTCCGCCCCGGGGTCCGAAAAGGGAATCCCTAACTCTAGGATATCCACCCCTGTTCGCTCCAGAGTAAGAATGAGTTCCAGAGTTTTTGTAAGCGAGGGATCGCCTGCGGTGATGTAGGTAATTAAGCCCTTTTTTTTCTGAGAACGGAGCCGAGAAAATGTGGCATCGATTCGTGAACCTGTGCGGGCTTCAGGAGAAATGGGAATAGATGGAGAATGTGCCATGAAAAGGGCAGCGAACTGCATCAATCCATGGTTGTCAAGCACTCCACCTTCTCATAAAGCTATATGTTTATGAAGGTCATTGCCCCTCTTATTTTTGTCCTTCTTTGGAGCTTAGTGGGTTGCGTCTCTTTGCCGCCTGCGCCTCATATCACGCCAGCTCAACGTGCTCATTGGGCGAAGGTGAAAACAGGAAAATTTGCCTGGGGGATTGCAGCCAGTAGTTATCAGTATGAGGATCCGGCCGTAGTTCCCTCGGATAAAATGTATTTTCAAACGGATTGGGATACGCTGATTCAATCGCGCAAGGCTCCTCCCAAAGGGAATGCCGATTATAGTTGGTCACTTTGGCAAAAGGATCTGAAGGTTCTGAAGGAGATCAAACCGACCCATTATCGACTTAGTGTGGAATGGGCGCGAATTGAGCCTCAACCCGGGGTTTACAACGAAGAGGCTATTCGAAATTATGTAAAACGGGTTCGCCAACTAAAAGCCGCAGGGATTGAGCCAGTCGTATGCCTTTGGCATTTTACGTTTCCCCAATGGCTTTACAATTCTCGTCATCCGACTGAATCCAATTGGCTGCACCCATTGGTGGATTCCCATTGGCGCGTATTTGTTACCAAGATGGTCCGTGCTTTTGGATCCGATGTGCGATTTTACATGCCACAAAATGAACCCAATGGTCAATTAACCACTGCTTATATCGGTGGGTTATGGCCACCAGCTCGCACACTGGATTACAAGACATATTACCGTGCTTTGGATGCGAGTGTACGACAATTTCGGGAGTGTGCGGCAATCATTCGTTCCCTCCGAAAAGATGCCATTATTATTGCTGTGGAAGCCTTTCCTTGGTGGGAGCGTGGACTTTTTGATCCTGGAAATTTTTTCTATAATTCCATGCAGCGATTTAATTTGGAGCACCCGGACAGAATCTATGATGTCTGTGATGTCATGGGAATTAATTATTACTATAGTCGGGTTGTGGATCCTATTTCTTTCACTGCATTAAAACAGAACGGCCCTTGTTACTCCTCCATGGGGTGGCGTATTAATCCGAAAGCCCTTTACAAGGATATTCAATTGATTGCGAACCGTTATGGGAAGCCCATCATCATCACTGAAAACGGGATTGCGACAAATTGTGATGCAAAACGTATACAATATATTTGTAACCATGTTGCCATGGTGAAGCTTGCTAGAAGGAATGGCTATGATGTTCGCGGATATTACGTATGGTCATTAGCAGATAACTATGAATGGCATTATGGATATAAGGCAAAATTTGGACTCTGTGCTGTAAGCCCCTACACCATGAATCGCTTGCCACGTCCCTCCGCTTTCTATTTTAGGGATCTCGCTGCGGGATGCTCTTCAACATCTTCTCGAAAATTTTCCTCTATCCATCGTTGTCTGTCTACAAAATATACTGAGGGAAACAGTATCATATCGATGTAAAGAGAGTTTTTCCTCACAAGGACTCATCAGAACTCGAATCCGTAAATCACTGCAAATAGTGGGGCTAGTGCCAGTATTCGGGAGAAAATGATCTGCGGACCTCATTATATCCGCATAAATCTATCGAAAAATAGGTGTTGGAAATTCCGGTGCGATTATTTTCAATCAAAATTGAAGAAGCTACTTTAGAAATAAGTCTTTGCTCTTTTAAATAGGGATAATACTCACAATATGGAACCTTATCTGTTCCCGAGAGAGCCAGCACGGTGCTCTCTACCCCCAAATGACGCAAGCCAAGATGTAAATTGTAAATTTTTAGACGCTAACTGCGCACCTCTCTCTCTAATTCGGGTAGAAATGTGAACGATTTTTCACGGTTTCATGACAAATGGTGTACTAGGTTGCATTGAAATTAAAGTACCCAATATGGTAGGGCCGCTTATAAAAAGCACACATTTTATAGAGACGCTGCGATATTACTGGCAATGGCAAAAAAAGCGTAATTCCATATATTCTTGTTGAGAGCAACACCTCTGATTTCGGTTTATGCCTTACGCTTCGTTCTCCGCTTTCTACGGAGCGATAGCAAAACCGGTATAAAATGAGCATGAATTTGCCTCGCACGGGCTAGAAATTTTGCTCGATATATAGCGAAATTCCTATAAGATAAATTTGAGATTGCCGTTATTGTAGCTTGCCGAAGGCTGCGCACGTAGACCTCACAACCTAAAAAAGCTGTGAATTCTCCAAAGAACTGAATGGATCACGCGCGATGCTCTCCTGAAAGAAAGCCCAGTTCCTGGGCAGACCTCACAGCCTATGAATGCTACTAATACAAAATTGCTCGTCGTAATCACAGGAGCCAGTTCCGGAATTGGACAAGCCACAGCGAAGCTGCTTGCCCAACAGGGCCATCCGCTTTTGCTCCTTGCTCGGCGGATGGAACCTATGGAGGCCCTGAAATTGCCAAACGCGCTTTGCCGTGTACTGGACATAACGGATCGAAAGGCTTTTGAAGCAGCGGTTAAGGAGGCGGAAGAAAAGTTCGGTCCCGTAGACGCCATTGTGAATAATGCCGGAATCATGCTTCTTGGTGAAATTGCGCAGCAAGACCCCACACAGTGGGACCAAATGATCGATGTGAATATCAAAGGTCTCCTTAATGGAGTTTATAGTGTCACATCTGGCATGGTTCAGCGGCAACACGGGACCATTATTAATGTGAGCTCGGTAGCCGGAAGAAAATTCTTTCCAAAACATGTAGCTTATACGGCAACAAAATTTGCCGTTCATGGTCTTTCCGAAAACCTGCGTGAGGAGCTTTCGGGATATGGCATACGGGTGATCACCATTGCTCCAGGCGCCACGGAAACCGCACTCCTGAGTCACACCACGGACGAGTCAATCAAGAGCGATTATCAAAATTGGAAACAGACTATGGGGGGGGTACTTTCTTCCGAAAATGTCGCAAATGCAATCAGCTACGCCTACCATCAGCCGCAGAATGTTTGCATCCGAGAGATTGTTTTAGCTGCTACGCGCCAAGGGCCCTAAATTCGAATCTACCCAAGGACTGGGATCATTTTTGTCCAGTTCCGTTATGTTTCCTGTTCTCGTCGCCTGAGACAATTTCCATGCAACCTTAATTCATCGCAATGTCCCTTAATTCGCAGCATTTTATTTGCTGGAGAGAATCCTAGTCGACGGGAGATGCAATTCTCCAGCAACTCTATATTCGTATCTTCAAATTCAATAATTTTTTCGCAGTCCACACAAATCATGTGGTGATGAGTCGGGTGCTCTACGAATTTCGGATCATAATATTGGATACCATCTCCAAGGTCGAGTTCACGAAGAAGTCCGCTTTCGAGCAACAGTGGCAGATTCCGATAGACCGTTGCCCTTGAAACTGAAGGGTCAATTGCCTGTGCCATATGCAACAGACCTTCCGCGCTGAAATATTCTTGGGTCGAAAATGCCGCCGCGATAATGGCATTCCGCTGAGAAGTTTGGCGCAATCCCTTGCCTATAAAAAAGTTGCGCGCAGCAGTGCATACTTTTTCGTAATTTTCAACGTCCATGGAGAAAGCCTATGATGAAGCGGGTGGAAATCAAGAAAGCGAACGTCTGGGGGTTATAAAAAAGAAGATATTTTGAGAACGATGGTGTTTTATTGCTTTCCACTTTTGCTATCTCTGATTTCTCACTATTTGCTGAATTCAGCCCTAATTCAAGGCTGCGCGTTTACCTAATCCATCCCCAGCGAGCACTAAAGGGCCAGAGGATAAAGGAAGCTCGGCCCACGACATTCTTTTGAGGGACGATTCCCCAGTCTCGGCTATCGCTGGAGTTGTAACTATTGTCGCCCAAAGCAAAATAAGTTTCGGATGGCACCCTAAAGGTATCTTCGGGAATGGAGAGATAGGAAAACAAAGCCATGTTTGAATAACCACGATAACCGTTTTTACAGCTCATGACCCGCAAGAAGCCCGATTCGGTGGCCACTCGCCCATTAATAACGAGGAGAGGGGAATCAATACGAAGCTTATCTTCGGGGACTCCTGCTAAACGCTTAATATAATGTTCGGAATCTACTCCGACCGGAAGATTGGCTTGAATTTTCGGAATATTATTTGTTTTGAAAACAAATACCTGGCCTCTCTTTGGTGGAACAAAGTTATAGCTAAATTTATCCACAAACAGTTGATCACCAGAGGTGACCGAACCCCGGACAATAGGTTCTCCCACGCTGTAGGAACGGCCTTCCCGAACCCCGAAATAAGAATAGATCGTCGCTATCGGAGCAAAGACCCAATAAGTATTCCGTGTACAGGTAATACGCGTAAAAGTGAAAAAATTCAGATAGGGGCGTTCTTCCATGTGAAGAACTGTTTCATCCGACTTGGCCACCACGTTCAGATAAGAACGTCCCAAAGTGACAAAGTCAAATACACGCCGAATTGGATTGGGAGTGGGAGCGCTAGAGGGCTTGCCGACAATTCCAAAAAGAGTCGGTTGCATGGATCCACTGGGAATTTTAAAAGGTTGAAGAAAATAGGCTCTAATTCCTGCCGCAAGAATAATCGCAACTAAGAGGACCTCTACATTTTCCCGCCAAACTGCATGGCTTCGCTGGGGCACCACTTGAATTGCGCACGTTTCCAAAGCTTGCATGGTGGCGGCAACCCGGACCCGATTTCGCTGGTGAATGGCGTCTTGGAGATTCCGGATACCATCTTTCAACCTATCCGATTCTTGAGTGGTAAGAACATCTTTCCGATAACGAAGAACTTTGCGAGCGCCATGTAGGAAGTATTTGGCTTCCTTAATATAACGAGGAGAAAAAAACATAGGGCAGGCTACCGGTTCTAATTGGTTTTTAGAACTTGGATAAAGGCTTCTTGAGGAATGTTTACAGTACCGATGGCTTTCATTCGTTTTTTTCCTTCTTTTTGCTTTTCCAATAGCTTGCGTTTTCGGGTGATATCTCCGCCATAACATTTGGCGGTAACGTTCTTACGGAGAGCGGAGACGCTTTCCCGAGCGATAATTTTTCCGCCAATAGCTGCTTGGATTGCCACTTGATAAAGCTGTGCGGGAATTACGTCCTTGAGTTTTGCGGCTAAGGCACGACCACGTGCTTCGGCTTTATCTCGATGAACAATACTGGAAAAGGCGTCGACCGGCTCACCATTGACTAGCATTTCTAGCTTTACCAGATTTGCGGTCCGATAGCCACCCGGTTCATAGTCCATAGAACCATAACCGCGAGTCAGCGTCTTAATTTTGTCATGGAAGTCCACTAGGATTTCGTTAAGTGGGATAGTCGCTTTGATCATGACGCGTCGATTGTCTATGGATTCAGTGTGCTCGACTTGTCCGCGCTTTTCTAACATAAGCTGCATCATGTCCCCAATGTTCTCATTGGGAATCATGACAAAGGATTTGACCACTGGTTCACGGATTTCCTCAACTACGCTCATATCCGGTAAGTTCGCGGGATTATCGACTTCCAAGCGTTCACCATTAGTCTTGATCACTTCATAGATGACGCTGGGATAAGTGGCAATAATGTCCATATTATATTCGCGTCGCAGACGTTCTTGGATGATTTCCATATGCAGAAGTCCGAGGAAGCCGCAGCGAAATCCAAATCCCAAGGCTACGCTACTTTCTGGTTGGAAAACAAAGGCTGCATCATTTAGCTGCAGTTTGCCCATGGCCATTTTCAGGTGTTCAAAATCGGCTGTATTGATTGGGTAAATACCAGAAAACACCATAGGATGCACTTCTTGAAAGCCGGGCAGGGGTACTGGCGCCGGACGTCTTGCATCAGTCAAGGTATCGCCCACACGAATTTCCGAAGTGGTCTTAATATTGGCAATAAAGTAGCCTACATCTCCGGCATTAAGGCGAGGCTGACTCAGCATTTTAGGGGTAAAGACTCCAACTTCCTTAATTTCGTAGTTCTTATTAGTCGCCATCATTTTTACGGGCTGACCGGGTGCCACGCTGCCAGAAAAAACGCGGATGTAACCGACAACTCCTCGATAGCCGTCAAAAACGGAATCAAAGACAGATCCGCGTAGGATTTCATCTACTACGGTGGGTGCGGGAATGCGTTTTACGATGGCTTCTAGAATGTCTATAATCCCTATGCCCGCTTTGGCACTTGCCTCGATAGCTTCTTGGGATGGTATTGCCAATACTTCTTCCAATTGACGCTTGACTGCCGGCACGTCCGCATTGGGTAGATCAATTTTATTGATCACCGGAATTACCGTCAGATTTTGTTTCATAGCCAAGTGCACATTGGCCACGGTTTGAGCTTCCACTCCTTGAGCGGCATCAATGATCAGCAATGCTCCCTCACATGCTGCCAAGCTGCGTGAAACTTCATAGGCAAAATCGACATGACCCGGAGTATCCAGCAAATTTAATCGATAGTCCTGACCATCCTGTGCCCGGTAACGCATAGCGACGGGGTGGGCTTTGATAGTAATTCCTCGTTCTCGTTCCAAATCCATGGAATCAAGAAGTTGGTCCTGTTTATCCCGTTGGGCAATGGTACCAGTGCTTTCCAAAAGGCGATCGGAAAGTGTGGTCTTGCCATGGTCGATATGTGCGATAATACAAAAGTTACGCGTGAGGTCTTTAGACATGCGGAGTCGCATAGTATCGCGATGTCTCTGGCGTTGGTCAATGCTGGGTCCGCACATCCACTCTCCCCGCTCTATAGAAATGACTGAAAAAGAGAAAAATTGCTCGTTCATATTCACTCGCAAAGGGACAGTGGTCCTGATTATTGCCATCGCCTTAATGCTTCCTCTTGCGAGGACGATTTTTTAATTCAGGAATATAACAAGAACAAAGAGAAGGAATTATCCATAGCCAAGCAAAAGCAGAATGAGAACGTAATGCACAGATCCATTCCGGCCATCTTAGAAAAAATCGCGGAGGGGAGCCGGCCCAAACCGCTTCATGAGTGACGCCGATTCTTTCGATATCCTTATCAAGGAAATTCCATGATTGCCGTGAGTTTTTCCGTTCCTTTTGAAAATCCCGGCCTGAAGGAAGAAAGGAGTCTTCGGATATGGCTTCTTGGAGTTGGGGGCTCCGCTGCAAATCCCGCCCTTGCGGCATACCTTTCTCGGGAACAGCCCCGACTCTTAATTGTTTCAGGATTTGCGGGAGCACTTCATCCTCAAATCCGGATTGGAGAAACTTTTCTTTGCAAAAATATGTCCGATCCGGATGCAATTGGGACTCTTATGGAAAAAGGTTGGATTTCTCCGCCAAGTGCGACTCTTTATACTAGCAAAGAGCTTATTGCCACGGCATGCGGAAAAGCTGATTTATATCAATCCACTGGCAGCGATCTGGTGGATATGGAAACTCAGTCCTTATTTGAGACGGCCAGATTTCATTCTATTCCTGTGATTACTATTCGGGCTGTCAGCGATACGGCCGCGACGGATTTTCCAGTACCTGAGCCCATTCTTTACGACAAGCACCATCAGTGCCCTCGGCCCATGGCGCTTTGCGCATATCTCGCGATGCATCCCCAACGGATTCCTCAATTTATCCGTATGCTGAGGCAGCTTTCCCAAGCTCGCACTCAACTTGGAAGACATCTTCGAATGCTCTTGAAAGCCGCTGCCCGGTAGGCCGCAGATACTAAAAAGTCTATTTTCTATAACATCATACAATATATGTAATGTATAATTTAAAGAAATAACCGCCGCAGAGTATTTTGGAAGAAATACTCTAAATTATATCTTGAGGTGGATCCGGAAACTTATGTTGGATGCGCATGCAAATTATCATCATGTCTAGCTTGAAGTTCCCGATTACTATTTCTCTCGCTGTTATTGCATTTGTTGGAAGCGCATTATGTCAGAACACGTCATTGTTTACACAGAGTGGCCGGAATATTACTCCGGATACAGCGATTGAAGTTTATTTTTCTCCGAACGGCGGTGGTGAACAAGCTATTGTGAAGGAATTAAGCCGAGCGAAAAGGTCTGTGTTAGTTTTAGCATATTCTTTTACCTCCGCCCCAATTGCCCAAGCACTGGGACAGGCAAAAGATCGGGGTGTGGATGTGCAAGTGATTCTGGATAAGAGCCAAAAGCGGGCGCGTTATTCGGTCATCAACTATTTGCAGAGCCATCGTATCACCGTATTTATCGATATTCCTCATGCGATTGCTCATAATAAAGTAATGATCGTGGATGGAGTGGATGTGATCACGGGCTCTTACAACTTTACGTCTGCTGCAGAAAAGCGAAATGCGGAAAACCTGATTATCATTCGAAATGATCCTCAAATTGCGAGTGTCTATACACGCGAATGGCATCGTTTGAACAGTCAATCGGCACTTGCAACTCTTCAAACCATTCAGTAATGAAATAGTATTCTCCTTATTATAAATTCTTCTCCCCCCATGAAAAACCTGCTTCTTGCGGTAGTAAACACTCGCCCTTGTTGGGCTCTATTGATTGCGCGGATTACTCTTGCTATTGTCATGTTTCCGCATGGTGCACAAAAGCTATTAGGATGGTTTGGTGGTTACGGTTGGCGCCGTACCATTGAGTTTTTTACTGCTACTTTTTATATATCCCCTGCCCTTGTTTGGCTGTTGATTGCGGTGGAGTTTTTAGGCTCGATTGCTCTGGTTTTAGGCCTTCTGAGCCGAGCCGTAGCTTTGGGATTTATTGCTACTATGGCAGGGGCTATCACGATGGTGCATGCCCATAATGGTTTTTTTATGAATTGGAGTGGTCAGCAAAAGGGAGAAGGATTTGAGTTTCATATTCTCGCTTTAGGATTAGCTTTAGTGGTCCTCCTTGCGGGAGGGGGCAAGGCATCGATAGATTCCTGGATCACTTCACACTTTCTGAAAAAATAGAGGGCAACTTCGTTGCTTTCCTGATTAGGTTTTTGGAAGTTGCTCAATAGCTTCGTACCATGCTTTATTGGCTATTTCCAAAGCTTCGGTGACTCCGGTCAGTTTTCGATTGATTTCGAGAGCACGAGGAGCATCTGCCGCATAGAGGGCAGGTTCTTCGAGCTCGCTAGTCAGTTCTTTTTGAAGGGTTTCGAGTCCTAGGATCTCGGCTTCAAGTTTTGCAACCTGATTTTCTTGAGCGCGCTGAGCTCGTATTTCAGCCTGGCGAGCTTCACTATGAGTTCGACGTTGGGCTCGAATGTCTTTCAGGCTAGGAACGGGTTGCTGCTTTACTGTGCAATTTGAAGGAGCCTTAGGTTGATGGTTCCGGAGATCCGCGACGAGGGCCTCGCGTTCAGAGCGGGCCTGCGATTTTTCGAGGTAGTAGCCATAGTTGCCCGCATAAGGTGTCAAATGACCTGCTTGTACGTGCAGAACAGTGGTTGCAAGCGCACGGATGAAGTGGACATCATGAGAAACAAAAACCACCGTACCCTTGTATTGCTGGAGAGCACCGATGAGAGCATCGATACTGGGCATATCCAGGTGAGTGGTCGGTTCATCAAGAAGTAGAAAATTTGGCGGATCGAGAAGAAGTTTTACGAGTGACAAACGGCTTTTCTCCCCGCCACTCAGCACCCCAACATTTTTAAAGACGTCTTGGCCACGGAACAGAAAAGATCCGAGTACGGTTCGCGCTAACTCCTCTGAAATCGATCGAGGAAGCGAAGTGGCTTCTTGAAGCACTGTATTTTTAGGATTCAAAGCTTCACCACGCTGTTGGGCAAAATACCCCACTGAAACATTGTGACCAGTGATGCGTTCTCCCTTTCGAAGAGGAAGTTGGCCTGCAAGGATTTTAAGGAGCGTCGATTTGCCCGCCCCATTGGGGCCGACTAACACTGTGCGTTGATCTCGTTCAATAGTCAGGGAAAGGTTGTGATAAATCACATGCTCTCCATAAGCCTGGCAAATGTTCTCTAGCGCAATGACTTTTTGTCCGCTCCGTTGAGGCTGTGGAAAGTGAAATTTCACAGTAGCCTCCGCTTGCTCCGGGGGAGCAAGACGTTCCATTTTTGCCAGCTGTTTAATACGGGCTTGCGCTTGCGTCGCCTTGCTCGCCTTAGCACGAAATCTGTTTATAAACTCTTCCAGATGAGCGATTTCTCTTTGCTGATTTTTATAGGCAGCGAGATATTGCTCTTCGCGGGCCTGTCGCTGCAGGAGATACTGGTCGTAATTTCCGGTGTAGCGGTGTAGGCATTGGCGGGATATTTCTATGATTCCATCGCAAAGTGCATTGAGAAATGCCCGGTCGTGAGAAATGGTTAAAATTGCCCCTTCATATCCTTGCAAATAATTCTGAAACCACTCTAGTGATTCGAGGTCCAAGTGGTTGGTAGGCTCGTCCAAGAGGAGCAAATCCGGTTCCTGAACCAATAAGCGTGCCAGATGAGCTCGCATCACCCAACCCCCGCTCAGTGATTTGGCGGGACGTTCAAAATCGGTTTCGCGAAATGCCAATCCCGATAAAATTCGTTTTGCTTGCGCTTCCAGTGAATAGTCGTCCGTTTTTTTATTCAGAGTGAGTTCTAAAATACTTTCGTCTCCCGACGGAGCGTTTTCCTGCGGAAGAAACCCTATGGTCGCCCCGCGTTGCAAGGATACTGTGCCCTCATCAGGCTCATTTTCTCCCAAAATTAATGAAAACAGAGTGGATTTTCCAGCGCCATTGGCACCAATTAGGCCAATACGATCACCTCGGTTAATCTGTAAATTTGCCTTTGCAAATAAGATTCGCCCGCCAAAATTTTTGGTAATTTGAGAAACGGTTAACATCGATCATTATCAATAACTTACGGGATAGGATCACTCTATGAAGAGCCTAAAATGCCATTGGGCCTTGCGAAAAATCGAAAGAGCCTATGTGTTCCCCCCGGAGAGAGGAGTATCCTCTAATAGGGAACAAAAGCAATGCACCTTTCCGGCTCCCTGATCTTGCCAGATCAGATACTAGATCACTTTCAAAGCGGTTGAAATATCCCAATCGGCAGATTCTAATTTTTTTAATGCTTCAGATTCGGAGATTTGGAGAGTTTCGCTTAAAATCCGTACAGCTCGCTGTCGTAATTTCCGGTTGCTGGGATGCAGATAAGCCATGGAATTATCTCGAACCCGGCCGAGGCGGATCATGACTCCTGTGGAGAGAATATTCAGGGCGACTTTGGTAGCGGTACCTGCCTTGAGTCGAGTAGATCCGGCGAGCAACTCCGGTCCGGTCAGCAAGCGTATTTCAATATCGGGTCCTGGAGGCATGGGCTGCTTTGTACAGGTAATCAAAAGAGAAAATGCACCGATGCGACGGGCTTCATGAATGGCTCCCCAGGCAAAGGGTGTAGTTCCACTGGCAGTAATTGCGCACACCACATCCTTCGAAGTCAGTTTTTTCTCCCGTAGAGCCTCAATCGCCAATTTTTCATCATCCTCTTTTGCTTCGGCACTTTGAATTAAGGCATCCACCCCTCCAGCAAGAATACTTTGTATCCTATCGGGGGAAACCCCAAAGGTCGGAGGTATTTCCGCTGCATCGAGTACGCCCAATCGGCCACTGGTTCCTGCCCCCACATAAAAGAGACGACCTTTCGCAAAAATTTTTTGGGAAATCGCATCTATCGCGCACGACAAAGAGTCCACAGCTCCTTGAAGAGCTTCTTGGACGCAGGCTTCTTCGTCCACAAAGAGTTGGACAAGCCTAGGGGTGGAGAATGCTTCCCATCCTTGGGAGCGCGGATTTTTTTCCTCCGTGGAGGCAAGTGAAGAAGAGTTCGGGGCAGCGGTGGTTGGTATCGAAGAAACGTCTTTGTTTTGCAATGCGAACCATGCCGCACCTTCGACGCCTGGTTCGCGACTCAATTCCACTTGTGCGCCGGGCAGATGGCGAGACAAGGCTTCTCGAAATAGCTCCACATATTCAGGATGATGGGTGAAGATTCCTCCCATGAGGCGAATGTGCGGGCGTTCTTCCTTCAATCGATTGGCAACCGCGTGACAGCAGCCGGCTAATAGGCTTGCCCCGGAAGCAAGTACCGCTTGTATTTCGGGATCGGCTTTATGAGTGAAGAGTACGGATGTCAGTTCGGCCAAATCGGATTTCTCGGCTTGTTCCGCCCATTCTGTTAATTCTCGGACGGAGGTAATTTTTAATTTTTCCAAGATGGATTTAAGAAAAGGAGAAATGGTGCGTTCCAGATCAAACTGCCGCAGGGCTTCCCGTAAGGCTTGCACACTGAGTGCAAATCCGCTGCCAGGGTCTCCCAGCAATTTTCCCCATCCGGCGGCTATTTCGATCTGCTTTCCTTTTTTTCCGGTGACCGCCGAACCGGTGCCTGCGATGACTAAAATTCCTTCCTTTTCTCGAAATGCCGCACGAAATCCGGAATCTCGATCACTCCCTACCACAATACGAACAGAGGGCCAAATCTCTTGGCAGAGAGTTTTGAGCGCTGTTTGGTCTTGATCGGTAGCGCAGCCCGCCAAAAAGATTCCCACAATGCCACAATTCTTGGGCAAGCTAGAAAGTAGGGCGCGCCTACTGGCAAGGGGAAGGGCTTTCCAATTGCCACATCCCAGAATTCCTTCATTTATTATGAGTTTTCCTTCGCCTTTATGAAGCTGATACATTCTCCAATGAGTGCGGGTTGCCCCCCCTTCCACAGCTAATAAAAGAAGTTCCTTGGAGTTGCTCATAAGATTCCTACATAATATAGCAAAGTTGACATTACTATATCTCACTTTTTATAAAATGTAGGATAAAATTCAGTAATTTTTAAATTTACGTTTTTTGTGGATAAACATTGCCATCAGAAATATCTGAACTTCGATAAGGAGCGGATTGCGGAATTACGTCGTGAGATGGAACGTCACAATCAACTCTACTACCAAGATGCCGCGCCTGAAATTTCGGATCAAAAATACGATGCTCTCTATCGGGAGTTACTGGATTTGGAGAAACGTTATCCTTCGGAAATCTCTCCGGATTCCCCTACGCTAAAAATAGGGGGAAAACCGCTCGGAGAATTTCAGCAAGTTCAGCACGTGGTGCCTATGCAGAGTTTGTCAAATACCTATTCCGAAAAAGAGGTGCTGGAATTTTTCAACCGGTTGCAAAAGCTATTGCCCACAAAATTACTTTCTTTCACTCTGGAGCCTAAGGTAGATGGGGTTGCCATTACTCTCCTTTATGAGAAAGGTCGCCTCGTACGAGGCGCGACACGGGGGGATGGAACTACGGGGGATGATGTGACGCAGAATATCCTGACGATTCGGAGCATTCCGCGTGTACTTCGCGGTCTCCATCCGGAAGTCGCAGAGATCCGTGGAGAGGTATTTTTGCCTCGCGATGCCTTTGCCATATTAAATACGAAAAGAGAGGAAAAAGGCGAACTCCCCTTTGCGAATCCGCGGAATGCCGCGGCGGGATCTCTCAAACAGCTGGATGCTCAAGTGGTGGCCACTCGAGGTCTGGATGTTATTTTTTACGGTTTTGGTGCATGGAAAGGTGAGCCTCGATTTCAAACGCATATGGAATTCCTAGTCTTTCTCAAAGCCGCTGGTCTCCCCACCCCTCCCCGCATCTGGGAAACGGGGGAGTCTCCCAATGAGATTCTCTCCGCTATTCACGAGCTGGAAGCAGTGCGCCACAATTTTCCATTTGAGACGGACGGTGCCGTGATTAAAGCCAATATTCTGGAGCATCGAGAAATGGTCGGCTCCACAGCTAAGGCACCGCGCTGGGCCATTGCCTTTAAATATGAACCCGAACGTGCTGAGACCATATTGCATAAAATCACCATCCAAGTGGGCCGCACGGGAGTTATTACGCCAGTTGCGGAATTAGAACCGGTTCTCGTAAGCGGAAGCACGGTAAGCCGGGCCACTCTGCACAACGAGGAGGAAATTATTCGAAAAGACATCCGTGAGGGAGATCGCATAATAGTGGAAAAAGCCGGCGAGGTGATTCCAGCCGTAGTCGGGGTCCGTAAAGATCTGCGAACCGATCAGCAACAACCCTTTCACATGCCTCAGAAATGTCCCTCCTGCCACCAAAATTTGCATCGGGTGGTAGGCCAGGTCGCCATTCGTTGCATCAATCCTCAGTGTCCCGCCCAAATCCAACGTCGTCTGGAGCATTTCGCCAGCCGAGGAGCCATGGATATCGACGGATTGGGAGAAGCCATGATTGCTCAGCTTCTGGAATCCGGGTTGGTGAAAAAAATCCCGGATATTTACGTTTTGAAAAAGGAAGATCTCCTTCAATTAGAACGTGTGGGAGAAAAGAGTGCTGGCAACCTGTTATCTGCTATTCATAAAAGCAAGATCCAGCCGCTTTGGAGGCTGATTTTTGCACTGGGTATTCTCAATATTGGAACGTCCTCCGCTCGTGTGCTTGCTCAAAAATACGGTTCTATCATGGCATTGGCAAAGGCTACGGCTGAGGAATTACAAGAAACAGAGGATGTGGGAGCAATCGTGGCTTCTAGTATTCGAGAGTTTTTCTCAGATGCAGAATCTATTCGTCTCCTGGAGGAGCTTGAAAAACAGGGAGTTCAGCTTACGGATGCTGCAATTCCTCAAAAAATAGATGATTCTTTGGCGGGAACGTGGGTATTGACAGGAACTCTCAGCATCCCGCGAGAGGAAGCCGCCAACTGGATTCGTCTGCGTGGGGGACATGTGACAAATAATATAAGCAAAAAAACCTCGTATTTACTCGCCGGTCAAGAAGCTGGATCCAAACTCGAAAAAGCTCAACACTTTGGCGTCAAAATTCTGGACGAAGAACAATTTCAAAAAATGATCGACCCATCAAAATGACTCACTCCCTGACTACACGCAAACTTACCCATCAATATCTCATTCCTACTTACGGCCGTTTCGATTTAGAAATTGTACGAGGATCGGGCTCTCGAGTCTGGACAGAAACCGGCAAACAACTCTTGGATTTTGGCGCAGGCATTGCCGTGTGTTCGCTTGGCCATGCCCATCCGGAAGTTGGAAAAGCTGTCGCTCATCAATGTACTCAGCTCCTCCATACATCCAATTTATATTATACTCGACCTCAAGCGGAACTAGCTCGTCAGCTCATTAATATCGTGGGAGCCGACGGCAAGGTCTTCTTTTGTAACAGCGGCGCGGAAGCCAATGAAGGATTGATCAAATTGACACGAAAATTCGGAGATGCAAAGCGCTACGAAATGATCACTTTTCAGGGATCTTTTCATGGACGCACTATGGCCGGTATATCCGCAACCGGGCAAGAGAAAGTAAAAAAGGGCTTTGCACCCCTTGTCCCAGGTTTCGTACACGTGCCATATGGAGATCTGGAAGCCGTACGTGCCGCTATTCGTCCGGAAACTGCTGCTATCCTTGTGGAACCCATACAAGGCGAAGGAGGCATCCGCATTGCCACAGGGCAATTTCTCCAAGGTCTGAGGAGGCTTTGTGACGAACACAACTTGCTTCTCCTTTTTGATGAAATCCAATGCGGCTTAGGTCGTACGGGAGACTGGTGTGGCTGGAAAAGCATTGCCGGCGAATCGGTGATACCCGATGGGATTGCCTGGGCTAAGGGTATTGCCAATGGATTGCCCTTGGGCGCTTTTTGGGTCAGCTCTCGAAACTGCACAGATAGGGGAGCTTTATGCGATCTCCTGGGGCTGGGATCGCATGGTACTACTTATGGCGGAAATCCGGTGGTCTGCGCGGCGGGCCTTGTGGTGCTGGAAGTCATAGAAAAAGAAAATCTTCTGAAAAACGCCTTGGAACTTGGCGCCTATTGCCGCGAGGAATTACGAACTATTCAAAGTCCGGCTATTACCGACATTCGAGCTCTTGGACTGATGATAGGGATTGAATTTGGAATTGCGCTGGATTCTTTGTTGCCATCGACCCCTGAGGACCCACGTCCACCTGCAACGCGTCTCGCTATGGCGCTGATTTCCGAAGGCCTTTTGGCCATTCCCGCCGGGGAACGTGTCCTTCGCTTTTTACCGCCCTTGAACGTCACACGTTTCGAAATCGATGAAGCTGTGGAAAAATTGAGACGCATTCTTCAAACACCAGGGAGTGTACTTTCTCATCCATGAAAAATCTGCTTTCCATTCAATCTCTTTCTCGGGAACAGATTCTCAACCTCGTCCAGCGAACCGAGGATATGAAACGCAATCGAGGGAACTACTCTTCGCAACCACTCCTCCACCAGGTTTGGGCTCTCATTTTTTCTAAATCCTCCACTCGTACACGTGTCAGCTTTGAAACTGGTATCCGCGAATTGGGAGGAAGCGTCATGTTTTTGGCTGCTGATGACATTCAACTCGGACGTGGAGAGCCCATTTGCGATACCGCTCGTGTACTCGGACGTATGATACACGGCGCTGTGATCCGAACCTTCGAACAAAAGGACGTGACGGAATTTGCCGAATTTTCTGGTATTCCCACGTTAAATGCCCTGACGGATGAAGAGCATCCCTGCCAAATTCTCGCCGATCTTTTTACCATTCAAGAAAGCCTGGGCAGCTTTGAAGATCTGAGTGTCTGTTTTGTGGGAGACGGAAGTTGCAATGTCGCACAATCTTGGATTTGGGCGGCCGCGCGTCTCGGATTTTCCCTTCGCATCGCATCTCCTCGATCCTACCAACCGCCCGCCAAGCTACTCCACATTGCCGGCTCTCATATCACGGTCACAGAGGATCTCGATGCTGCGGTTAAGAATAGTAAAGTCCTCTATACGGATGTGTGGGTCAGTATGGGTAAAGAACAGGAAACCTCCCAGCGCCTGACACAGTTCGAAGGCTATCAGATCAATGATCGCGTTCTGGCCAGCGCCGCTCCCAACGCGATGGTAATGCATTGTCTGCCTGCTTATCGAGGAAAGGAAATTACGGAAAAAACATTCGAAGCTTATGCGGATATCATATTCCGCCAAGCCGAAAACCGACTCCATACTCAAAAAGCGATTCTCGAAGCGGTTGCTCAAGATGCCTTATAGCAGAAAAGCTATCAGCGTTTCCTCATTAAAACTGCTCTAAAAGGGCAGTATAATGCATATTTAAAGTGGAAAACAACGCAAAAACCTTCCAAAACAGAAGAAGGGCTACTGCGATGGAAATCGCTTTAGGAATCTGGTTGCAGAGATGTTCCATTTGATTCATGGAACTCTGTTGTAAAGTGCGCGCGGCTTGGAAAAGCTTGGTTCCTTTGCTGGATTCTTCCGAATGAAAGGCGTTGAGCAAAAGAGGCGACCAAAATCTCTGTTTTTGAAAAATTTCTGAGAGAGAGGATGGTCTCTTCTTGATGGAAGCTATCGCCCGTCGCGCTCCCTGTTGTACCACAGCACTTCGGCTGGCATTCCCTGAAAATTCCAATGAAGTGATCAGAGGCATCCCAGCTTGAATGTGTAAGGATAAAGATAATGCAAATCGGCTTTCCGTCAGCCCCTGCCAAACCTTACCCAGTAGGGGCAGATGACGTAGAAAACGATCTGCCTGCACATTTTTCGCCGCTTCCTGGATTCCCCAACGAGCAAGAAGGAATATTCCGGCCACTCCAAGCCCCAGAGCAAAGATCGGCGGCCCAAAATGCATCCAAAAAGAATGTGTTCCCCCAGCGATCACAGCCTGAATCACCGCAAGAATAATCGTTCCTCCCAAAAGAAGGAACGCAGGAGTGAGCAGACCTCGACACAGCTGCCCTCCGACACGCGTCATAAAAATATAATACTGCGAAAGATACTGAAAAGCTTCCGAGAGATGTCCGGAATTTTCTCCCGAAAAAACAATGGCTCGATCCAGTGGACTGAAAAGATCTGGCCGCCACATCAAAGAAGCCTCTGCTCCACAATGTGCTTTGGGTGCCAACCAACTCGCCCATTCCCGAACGTCCGCGTCCGGAGAACGCTGGAGATGACTAATTACCAGAGGATAAGAAGTACCTCCTGCACAAAATTGAGCCAAATTTGCGAAAAGCCTGGATTTAATTGCCGTTTGAGAAAACATCACTTCCCTTGGTTCGATATTTTATAGAAGTATTTGCTATAATACAATAAACTCATTTTCTGCAATGGCCCAGAGGGAGAAAGAGCTCCACCCTTCAGACGAAACTTTGATGCGCAGAGCGATCGTTGAAGCGATGCGAGGCAAAGGATGGACAGCCCCTAATCCCATCGTAGGAGCTGTCATTGTGCAGAATGGGCGCATCATTGGACACGGATTTCATCAACGGGCGGGAGGTGCACATGCGGAAATCGCGGCTCTGCAGGCCTTAAAATCCATCGACGATGCTCGAGGAGCTGAGCTTTTTGTCACCTTGGAACCTTGCTCGACTTATGGACGTACCTCCCCTTGCACTCACGCCATTATCCAAGCAGGATTTTCCCGAGTAGTCTTCGGTGCCGCGGATCCGAATCCCGATCATGCAGGACGAGCCACTGCTCTATTGGAGAAGGCGAAAATTGAAGTGACCTTCGGAGTACTCCAAGAAGAATGTCTGCACCTGAATGAAGGATGGAATAAATGGATTCGCACCAAAATGCCATTTGTCATCGCAAAAGCGGCTATGTCACTTGATGGCCGTATTTCTTCTCATCCACAACGTCGTTGGATTACAAGTCCCGACTCTCGACACGATGCCATGAAGCTCCGCGCTAGTGTGGATGCCATTCTCGTAGGCGGAGAAACTGTGCGCACAGACAATCCGCGACTGACTCTGCGTGGCGTTCCTATACGGCCCCAGCCCTGGCGGATCGTCTGGACTCGTGGAGGAAACCTTCCTGAAGACGCATGGATTTTTACCGATCGCCATCGAGAGCACACCTTAGTTTTTCAACAAAAATCTTTGCAAGAAACTCTCCATTCTCTGGGCGCACACGGCATCAGCTCTGTATTGATCGAAGGAGGAGGATATGTGTTGGGTGCGGCATTGGAACAAAGACTCATAGACAAATTCTGCCTCTATTATGCCCCCACCATACTAGGAGGTAACGTTCCCGCCTTCGGAGGAATGTCAGGAGCTTCGTCTCCGGAACATGCCCTCCGTCTCATGCATCCCGTTTATACCCGCATTGGAGAAGACGTGCGACTGGATGCCTATCCTGTCTGGTCTACGAACCGTAAACTACGAACCCACCCACATTAGGAACTAAAAGGCCGTCGGCGGCGGCGCAGGTATGGCGACGGCAGGAGTATCTAACATGTAATCCGGATTCACTGCCTCTGCACGCTTGATTTCGGGTTCTGTTTGCTGAGTTTGTGCCGAATTAAGTGGCTCATGAGGAAGCAAGGCGCGCTGGACGGGGATGTTCGAAACATCGATTTTCTGGGAAGCGGGGCGTACTGAGTGGTATACATCACTCAATCCAATTAAAGCGGGTGCTTTGGTTTCTACAGGAGGCACTCCGGAAACATCCATGACAGCCGCCGCTCGCGGCCACTTGGACTCTTGGATTTGTTTTACATAGCTCCGTACTCCTGGCTTATGTACATCGCAATCAGCTTTGGGGACCTCCTGTGCGGTTGCATATTCCATATAACTCTCTTTGAGGTTCTCCTTTTTTTGAGTCACTGGGTTCATCACTTGCTTCACACAAGCAGAAGTAGCCAGGAGACCGCTCATCTTACAGATTTCCACGGATTTCACGTCCTTGGGCCGAGACCATTCTTGGGCAGAAAAGCCTTGTCGAATAGACTGATTCAACACAGCCGCTCCAATTGGAAGGGCAAGAATATTTCCAAACGCGCCAGGGAATATTTTTTGCCGTTGGTCAAATCCTACCCATATTGCACAGGTAACCGCACTGGTATAACCGACAAAGTACGCATCAAAAAAATTGTAAGAAGCACCCGTTTTTCCCGCAACAAGTCCGGGTTTTACCTGAAACGCACTCGCCAGATTGCCCCCCGTTCCATTACTTAAGGCGTCCTGGAGAGCCGCATTCGCCTGATAAGCAGCTTCGGGAGAAGTCACCCGCTCGTGTCGCTGATGATTGTGATAAACCACATGCCCGGAGGCGTCCGTAATGCGTTCGATCAGATAAAGGTTTTTAGGCCGAGTGCCCAGATTAGGAAAGCTGGTATAAGCGAGCGTCAACTCAGCAAGAGTCATTTCGCTGCTGCCAAGAAAAGTCTTAGGAAAATCGTAGAGTTTGCTCGCAATGCCAGCACGAGAGGCAAGTTTTTGTACCGAATCCAGACCGATTTGAAATCCCAGGCGTACAGTAGCAGCATTCTTCCCATGAGATAAAGCATAGCGAGTAGTCACTGGACCTTCGTAGTGATTTCCGCGCCGTTCCACTCCCCATTCGCCAAGAATACCTCCAGTGCCGCCTACCATTACGTAGCGGTTATCCATGCAGGTATCTTCCACAATTTTTCCCGGAAACATTCCTTGATCATATGCGGCCAAATACACGAAAGGAGTGAACACCGTACCCATTTCTCTGCGAGCTTGAAGAGCACGATTGTATTCGCTATGATGAAAATTACGTCCCCCCACCATGACGAGAATCCCACCGGACGAATTATCCACCGCCAGTGCCGCTCCCTGGAGGTACTTGGGATGAGGCAATTTCAGACTTAAATTTCCGCGATTGATCGCATCTTCGACGGTGCTATTTTGCTCGGTATATTGCTGATACGTTTGATATTCGCTTGGAAAAAGCGGCATCTTTTCGACTGTGGTCAATTGCTCTTGTATCGCTAGCTCCGCAGTATGTTGCATGGTGAGATCCAGGGAAGTGTAAATGCGAAACCCCTCATTCATCACTCGCCGAAATCCCAAAGCTAAAATCGCCTGTTGCCTCACAAAATCCAACGCATAATTTACTTTTACCGGATTGAGACGTTGTTTTACCCCTAAAGGCATTTTCAGGCTTTCCTCTAACATCCTTGCGGAAATAAAGCCCATTTGATACATGCGCTTCAGCACAAAATTGCGCGTTTTAAGCGCCCCCGTGGGGTTGGTCCAAGGCGAAAGCCCTTGCGGACTTTTAAGTAGTCCCGCTAATAACGCACACTCATTAGCGTGAAGATCCTTTGCGGATTTTCCAAAATATCCGAGAGATGCTGCTTCTGCGCCATAAAATCCGCTACCAAAATAGACCCGATTCAAGTACAGTTCCATAATCTGGTCCTTCGAAAGGGTCTTTTCAATCTTCATCGCCAGAAACATTTCGATAATTTTTCTCCGATAAGTACGTTCCCTCAGGTCAAAGGAATTTCGAGCCAGCTGCTGAGTGACGGTACTGCCGCCCTGGACAGTTTTTCCCAGCCGATAATTAGTGAGTGCCGCACGAGCAATCCCGAAAAAATCCACACCGGAGTGTTCGTAAAAACGGTTATCCTCTTCTGCGACGACCGCCTTGCTGAGGAGCGGAGCGATGTCGGAATAGCGAACTACGTTTCGGTTCTCAATGAATAATGAACCGATCACTTTCCCATTGCGATCGTATACCACAGATGCCGCCTCCATTCGGTGCAACTTCGATAGATCAAATGAGTCGATGATCGGAGCGTATTCAGTTTTGAGAAAAATAAACCCTATCGCCACTGCCACACAGCCCAATGTTCCCAGGAAACAAGGCAGATAAAACCACCACCGTCGATAAATAGGGGTCTTCTTGCCGTATAAATTTTTCTTCGCTGATCTATACATCTAATATCTAGTTTCCATAAATCAGCGGCAACAGCCAATATGAAATATTCCCCCCTCTTCTCACGATTTTATCCGGAACCGACTCACTTCGAACCCCCTATATTTAATGCCCTTAGAGCAATCCATCGCAAATCAGTCTTGACGCTCAAAAACCACTTTTTAAGCTCATGGAAATTTTCATATAAATGAATAAAATATTTCTACGGTTTTTAAAGTCTCCCACCCATAGCCTGTTATTAATTTGCGGAATAGGCCTTTTTCTCACTGCATGTGTAACCTATGGACCACAAAATCCTTTGATAAGAGGAGCAGGTTACAACGATGTTCAACTTGCTCCTAATACATGGAGAATTAGCTATTCAGATTTGAATGCTTTGGGCGATCGAGCTCGTGATCTGGCGTTAGTAAGAGCCGCCTGGCTATGTAAACAGAATGGCTATCCTTGGTTTACCATTACAGCAACACGCGACCAATTGGATGGTTCCTACGTCTCCTATGGCAATGTACCTTACGACGACCCCAACAATTATTTGCTAACATCTTCCATCATGGTCTATGGCTTAAGATCTCAAGCCCCGGGCGCCATGAACAGCGCTTTTCTCCTATCATCGTTGACACGGAAATACCGCATTACCGAAGCGGATTTGAGAAAATAGCTTAAAAAAGGGAGCTTCATTCCAATCTTTCGTTTTTGCTTTTCGTTAAGATCAGAGAGGCAAGCCCTCCGACCACAATGGCTAAAATCATAAAAAAGTCGCCATGCTGAGCGCTAAGTGAGACACCTCTGCTATGGAAACTCTGGGGGGGTATGATATCGTCCCCAATAAAAATATTTGAATCCCATCTTTATCTTAAAAAATTAAGAGTCACTGCCGTGACGCACTTTGAGGAGCTCTGGGAGCAAAAAAACCATTTTAGCCTATAAGGTTTCCCTTTTTTGCATCACATCACAGAGTAATTAAAATCACACCATAAGTACTTTATGGAAAAGTTACTGATACAAAGATCGCTGCTCACCCATGTGCTACGGGGCAATTATAGCGCCTCCCTTCGTTCAATCTGCCGGCGAATAGCAACCTGTTGCAAAATCAGCTTCTCAAAATATTTTTTGCGGTATAGCATCAGCAAATGTTCAAAACCCTCTTACAGACCATTGCTTTCATAGCTGCATTGTCTTGTGTAGCCCTCTCCTCTCTTTCCGCCGCCGAACCTCCTCCCAGAAGTCCCGTTACAAAGGTGGGGGTCTTTAATTTTGACGAGAGTCAAAATATGCCCTTCTATCAAAACAAGACATTATATAACAACATCTTAGTTCGTTATATTCTCGGAGATAAAGGAGGCATATCCGTCATGGAAACAAAAAAGGGTGCCATAGTAGAAATGCATCAGCACGCAAGCGAGCAGCTCACCTGGATTACTAAGGGTAAAGTCAAGGCAACTGCTGCCGGGAAAGATTATATTGTCTCTGCTGGGGAGATTATTGTTCTTCCCGCCAACGTTCCTCATTGTTTCGAGGCACTCAAAAATACCACCTCAGTCAGTTTTTATAGTCCTGTTCGGCATGCCTGGAAAAACAGCGACTATCACAATTAAAGTGTAATCGATTGATCGATTTCCGGACCATTTCAGCATTCTGTAACATTTCTACGCAAAACAGGGCATTGTGCTTGCCCTTATGTACATGGGCGACGGGACCTCAGCTGACGATATGAGCTGAGTAGAAGGCAGCAACCAAAACGAAGCCAAACAAGGAGCGCGGGTGAGATTCCACCCACGCCCCTTGTTTTTTTAAAAGCACCTCTCACAGGACCCCTCTTTGGGGTTCTGAAGAAGTTATTGAGTGGCTTCAGAAGAAGTTTTTGCCTTCTCCTTTTCAGATACTTCCTTACTGGAAGTGTCATCGGCTGTTACAGCCGCATCCACCCATTCAATATAAGCCATAGGAGCGGAGTCAGTGGCCCGCATTCCTAACTTAATGATTCGGGTATATCCTCCCTTACGATTTGCCGCTCGGGGAGCTACTTCCTCAAAAAGTTTCTTTACGGCATCTTTCTGGCCTAGATAGCTGACTGCCAGTCTGCGAGCGGCAAGGTTTCCTCTTTTTCCAAGAGTCAACATTTTTTCCGCAAGAGGCCGCACGGCTTTTGCCTTGGCAAGAGTCGTTTTGATTCGTAGATGTTGAATAAGACTACAAACCTGATTGGCTAATAGAGAATCGCGATGGGCGGTAGTTCGGCCCAATTTTATGGTTTTTTTCCTGTGTCGCATATGGGTCTCCGAATTAGATTAGAGTAACTCTCCTGGAATCTCAATAAGTCCGGAGTCAAACTTCGTCCCCAAGCTCAAACCGAGTTGAGAAAGTTTATCCTTAATTTCGTTGAGGGATTTCTTGCCAAAGTTACGGTATTTCAGCATTTCAGCTTCTGATTTCATGGCAAGTTGACCAACGGTCGTGATGTTCGCATTGTTGAGGCAATTCGCGGCACGCACCGAAAGTTCGATTTCATTAACGCTCATGCCCAGTAACTTTTTCATGCGCGTATTTTCCTGGCTGACTTCCTGCGGAGTCTCATCGAACTCGATTTGATTATCATCGTAGTTCACAAAAACATCCAGGTGGTGACGCAAGATCGCTGAAGCATGAAGCAGAGCTTCATGCGGATTTAAACGCCCATCAGTCCAGATTTCCAGGATCAACTTATCGTAGTCCGTACGTTGTCCTACACGTGTATTTTCGACAGCGTACTTGACCCGCACTACGGGAGAAAAAATGGAGTCAATGGCAATGACTCCAATTGGCTGATCCGGATGCTTATTTTCATCTCCGGTCGCAAAACCACGTCCCACACTGACTTCCAGCTCCGCCTCGAATTTTTGCTTCTTATCAAGGGTGCAGATATGTTGTTCGGGATTGAGGACTTCGCACTGTGGATTGGTCTGAATGTCAGCGGCAGTGACGGGTCCTTCTTTGTTGACGGAAATGGTCAACATGCGCGTTTCGTGATTATGCGCTTTAAATTTTACTTTCTTGAGATTGAGGATGATATCCACCACATCGTCCACGACGCCCGGAAGGCTGGTGAATTCATGGGGCGCTCCATCAATTTTAACAGACGTGATGGCAGCCCCTTCCAAGGAAGAAAGCAGAACCCGACGCAAGGAGTTTCCAATCGTATGACCATAGCCTCCTTCAAAAGGCTCGGCGCTAAACTTAGCATAGGTTTCTGTTGCGGTTTCCTCGTCTCGGACAAGGTTTTTGGGCATTTCGAAACGCCCCAGTTGAGTAGCCATAAATAAGAATTTAGTTTTCCGGGTTTCCCCCGACGCGAACGGCAGTGTATTGAAAACACTCGCCCGGGGACCAACGGAATTGTAATGTAAATCGCGCGAAGCAGGACATATTTCCCTAACTTAAATCCTATGTAAAGAAAAATCAGTATGTCCTTATGGATAAACTGCTTCGGTTCCAGGATTTGATTTACTGTGAAAGAAGTTGACGCAATACAAATGGCAGAATGCCCCCATATCGATAATAATCCACTTCAATGGGCGTATCGATTCGAACTCTCACCCGTACATTTTCTTCAGAACCATCTTTGCGTTCTATGCGGAGAGTCAAGTCTTGGCGTGGTTGAATTTTATCATCAAGCCCAATAACGCTAAACTTTTCCGTACCATCGAGTTTCAGAGTTTGAGCATTCACTCCTTCCGGAAACTGCAGAGGAAGCACACCCATCCCTACTAGGTTAGAACGGTGAATGCGTTCGTAACTGACCGCTATGACAGCACGTACTCCTAAAAGCAGAGTTCCCTTGGCAGCCCAATCTCGACTGCTTCCCGTCCCATATTCCTGTCCCGCAATGACTACAAGAGGCGTGCCTTCTTGCTTATAAGCCATAGCAACATCGTAGATGGAATTTTGTTTGCCCTCCGGATATTTGACACTTACTCCTCCTTCCGAACCCGGAAGCATGAGATTCTTTATACGTACATTGGCAAATGTGCCTCGTGTCATCACACGGTCATTGCCACGCCGACTACCGTAACTGTTGAAATCCTCAGGCTGAGTTCCCTTTTCCACCAAATATTTACCTGCCGGCGAAGAAGCTTTGATAGCTCCCGCAGGAGAAATGTGGTCTGTGGTGACCGAGTCACCAAAAATTCCGAGCGGACGAGCATCGTGAATTTCCAAAATCGTTCCTGGCTCCATAGAGAAATTTTCAAAAAACGGAGGCTCTTGAATATAGGTGCTTTGAAGATCCCATTGATAAACTTCCCCCACGGAGCTTTCAATTTCGTTCCATTTCGGATTTTGAGAAGCAAAGTCAGTATAGAGACGACGAAATACTTCTGGCTTTAATGTAGCAGCCATTTCCTTTTTGATTTCATCCATTGTAGGCCAGATCTCTTTGAGATAAACGTCTGCTCCCTGCTTATCCTTACCGATCGGTTCCTGAAGCAGATCAATATCCACGCGACCAGCCAGGGCAAAAGCCACTACCAGCGGCGGCGACATCAAAAAGTTAGCTCGAATGCTTTGGTGAATCCGTGCTTCGAAATTACGGTTTCCGGACAAAACGGATGCGGTGACCAGGTCTTTATCGGTAATAGTCGCCTCGAACTCAGGATTCAAAGGACCTGAATTGCCAATACAAGTAGTACATCCGTAACCCACGATGTTAAATCCGAGTTGATCCAAATAGGTCTGTAAACCTGCCTGCCTCAGATAGTCTTCGACTACCCGTGATCCCGGAGCCAGAGACGTTTTGACCGAGGCATCCACTTGCATTCCGCGGAGAATGGCTTTCTTAGCAAGAAGACCGGCGCCTATCATCACACTGGGATTGCTGGTATTCGTACAGCTTGTGATAGCTGCAATGAGAATGCTCCCATTTCTCAAGTGATTATGAGTTTCTGCGGGAAATGCCGAAGAGGGAAGATGGTCTGCGGGCTCAGGCGTGGGATGGTCATCCACCATTTCCAGATCATTCTTAGGATCATTTTTAGATTTTCGAATGCTCGGCGGATTTACATGGGAAAGATCCGTAGGGTTTTTTCCATACCCCCCATTTGCAATAGGTTGTAACAATAAATTCCGGAAAGTTTCCTTTAATTGGGAAAGAAGGATGTGATCTTGCGGGCGCTTGGGACCAGCTACACTCGGGTGGACAGTGCCAAGATCCAGGTGAAGATCCACAGTATAATCCAATTCTCCCTCATCCGGCATTCCGAACATCCCTTGTGCCTTGAAATAATTTTCAAAGCTCGCTATCTGAGTATCGGTGCGCCCTGTCGCCTTCAGATATGCCACCGATTCAGCATCCACTGGAAAAAAGCCCATGGTCGCCCCATATTCGGGAGCCATATTTGCTATGGTGGCGCGATCCGGCAAAGGAAGAGAAGCCGCCCCCTTTCCATAAAACTCGACGAATTTGCCAACCACCTTCGCCGCACGTAGCATTTGAGTGATATGTAAGGCAAGGTCAGTAGCCGTCACTCCTTCCCTCAAACATCCGGTTAGGTGAACACCAACCACCTCCGGCATTAAAAAATATACGGGTTGTCCGAGCATCCCAGCTTCCGCCTCAATGCCCCCTACCCCCCATCCTACGACGCCCAAACCATTGATCATGGTGGTATGAGAATCAGTACCGACCAAAGTATCCGGGTAAAAAATCTCGCCTTCCGCTGTGGAGAGAATCAACACCCCTTGAGCCAGATATTCCAGATTCACCTGGTGAACGATGCCAATGCCAGGAGGTATCACCCCAAAGGTTTTGAAAGCCTGTTGTCCCCACTTCAGAGCCTGATAGCGCTCATGATTGCGCTGAAATTCCATGTCTAAATTGAGCTGCATTGCCTGAGGAGTTCCATAAAAGTCCACTTGAACCGAGTGATCTACGACAAGATCCACTGGCACCAAGGGCTCAATCAATTTGGGATCTCGATGAACACGTTGTACGGCACTGCGCATTGCAGCGAGATCGACCAACAAAGGAATACCCGTAAAATCTTGCAGCACAATGCGTGCTACTATGAAAGGAATTTCGGCAGGTGCCGGAGACTTCGCATTCCAATTTGCTAAAATACGCACATCCTCCTCGGAAACCTTCCGACCATCACAGTTACGAAGTAAGGACTCTAATACGATACGAATGCTGATAGGCAATCGTGAAATTTTTCCGATCCCCTGCTTTTCCAAAGCAGGCAATGAATAAAAGAGGCCTTCTCGCCCATGGCCGGCGTCGAATTTTTCCAAAGTTTGAAATGGATCTGTCATACCTTGAAACAACGACTTCATCCATCCATGGGCAAGCGAATTCGGTAGCTCTTATGGATAGAAACTACTTTCGGACTGTGATGAACTGCTACTGTAGCTCAGCTAACTTTGCGTGGATCTTCTCAAAATCAGGGAGTTGTTTAGGATTGTCACTCGATTCCATGTATCGAATGATGCCCTGACGATCGATGAGAAATGCAGAGCGTTTCGCTGCTCCACTGATGCCGAGTCCTATTTCCGGAAGAAAATTATCGTAAGCGATCCCATATGCTCGTGCTACCGCATGATCATAATCGCTCAATAGAGGAATCCCGATCCGGTTCTTTTGAGCCCATGCTTCTTGAGCAAAAGGACTATCGCCACTGATCCCATAAACCTTAGCATTTAAAGAAGAATAAGCCGCAAGCCCCTGTGTCACATCACAGAATTCCTGAGTACAAACATCGGTAAAGGCCAAAGGGAAAAATAGCAATACTACATGAGATTGACCACGGTGTTGAGAAAGAGAAATACGCTGCAATCCTTCCGTGCTCTTGTTGCTTAATGTAAAATCGGGTGCCGGCTTATCAATGGAAAGTGCCATAAGCTGGGCGTCATACCTTCCTTCCTATCTCACTGTCAAGGCACAAATCTCTGCGATTCAAAGAATTTTGGCGGACCCAATATCTATTTTATGCGTAAATAGTATATAGTGGAGTCATGGGCATGGCTTCACGTGAAGCGACAACAATTCTCTCACAAAAGTTCAATGGCACTGAGTGATGTGACGCAAAAAAGGGAAACCTTGTAGGCTAAAATGGTTTTTTGCTCCCAGAGCTCCTCAAAGTGCTGCGTCACGACAGTTACTTATTATGAGTAAAAATAACCTCCGACTCTTCAATCAGAGAGAAAGACCTTCATCCATGCACAGTTCTGTAAGATGACCACATCCCGGAGAAGACCTGCTGGTCTCACTAATCCAGGACCACGATAGCATCAATTTCGACATCCATATTCAACAGCGTCGCTCCAATTGTTGTGCGAGCGGGTTTATGAGGACCAAAAAATTGAGCATAAACAGCGTTCATAGCCTGAAAAGTTTCGAGAGTGAGAGGTTGCAAGTAGACCCGGCAACTCACAATATTTTCAAGACCCACACCTGCTGCTTCCACGATATGTTTGACAGATTGGAGTACCAACTCGGTCTGCTTTGCGATATCACCCCGCACGAGTCCCCCGGTCGCGGGGTCATAGGGGCCTTGCCCCGACACATAGAGAAATTTCCCTTCTGCAATTACCCCTAAGGAGTAGGGACCCGCGGCTGGCGCTCCATTTGGTACTTCAGTCAATCTTTGTACACTCACAGTACGCAAAACTACTTTGCTTGGATTGATTTTACTACAGAGAAACAATACGCGCCGTAAAAAAGTTTGCACAGAAGCAGATCTCAAGGCAATTTTCTCCCTGCGATTGCCTCGTGGTGTAACGGTAGCACAGCAGATTCTGGATCTGTTTGTCATGGTTCGAATCCATGCGAGGCAGCCACTCTTGAAATTGGTTCTAAAGTGGCTTAAATACTAGCTATGAGCGTTATATGGCTTTCTTCTCGGTTGCTTTTCATTCCGTTTGATTTACGTTGTTTTGACGATCCAATGGGCCACAACGGGCCACACCTATGCCAGTAAAAAATACGCCATAGCAAGGGCTTCTGGAGCGTCTGCGTTGGTCCGCATTCAAACACGGCCCGCTGATCCCCAGCAGATCCTTTCCAGATCCATAGTTCCGCTACCAGAGCTCTCCATAACGCTGCCGAGCTGTACGATTTACCGCTCACTGAAGTGATAGTATCTGCAAGATAGGTCTCCCCAAATCTGTAAGTACCTCACCCCCGAGCACTCTGTTTTGGTGCCGCCTGTCCTTGAAGAAATACCAATTGCAGGTCACCCTTGGCAATCATGTGTAGCGCGCTAGCTACCAATGTCTGATACGGCATTCCTACCTTCGCTGCCTGACTTTTCAGCCCTTCGAGGGTATCTTGATCCAGACGAACATTGATTCGAGTATCTTTTGAGGGCCTATACACCATGCGCATGTTTTTTGCCTCCTCTGGCGAGGGAATACCAAGCGCTCCCTCTTCATCTCGTGTGAGAATCCTTGCTCCCTCAAATTCAGCCGCATCTCCTAGATCGGCTGTATATTTAACTTTGGACTTCGTTCTGGTTTTCATAAATTTTCCTCTCCTTGCGCCAATAGCCGGCATTGATTACCCTCACCATTCCGGCACGCAACGTAAATGTGATCGTCAAAATTCCCTTCCCATCAAATCCAATACATTGAAATCGCGGCTCTTTTGATGAGCGTCCTCTATTTGGACGGAGGATTCGTTGAGGGTCGCGAAATGCCTCCGCCATAGTCGAAAAATCTACTCCATGCTTGGCAAGATTTTAGGCTTCTTTAGCTGGATCACTCTCAAATCCCATGAATACAATGTACATCCATTGTATTTAATAATCAACTGAATTTACCTCAACTACTACTCCCTAAACGCCCGATTCTCCTTCTTCGCCTTTTTAGCTTTTCCCACCTTCTCGCCTTTGCTGGAGCTGGTTTCATCCTGAATCGTAGTGGCAAATCCAGAGGTACTGAGGCTGTACTGCACGGATTTGATGAGCCACTTGCCGTTCATTCGATCTTTAAATCCAGTGAGCGTGATGATCCCCTCTGCAATGATGTCCGGACGGCCTGGTAAGGTCAGATTGATGGTTTCCGAGAGCCGCGAATTTTGTTTAAGGATAGAGACGGCACCTCGCTAAGCAGATTCTGCATCCGGATAAAGGGTGGGATATTCATATTCCGGCCCATCCTCGTCGTCACTATCGAATGCTTCATATTGATCCGTCTCACCAGTCTCAATGTTGTGAGATTGGGTTTTCACTTTGCTATAATTCGCTCGTTGTGACCATTCGACCAAAAAATTTCCTGCGTGTGGAAATGCTATTGATGACCCACTGCCCCAAATAGTTTCCAAGGCCGGAAATGAGCGGCAAAGGAATGCTGAGGCCAGCTTGTAAGCGCATTTGAGCTACTTGACCGGTGGTACCACCACGAAATGTAGGAAGAATCATTCCTTGAAGGGTAATTTTGGTCACTTTGCTCTCCCATCGACTGGTTTAGCAGGGGCATTGTAGCTCTCACACCCGAGCATGCTGTTTGGGTGCGGTAGTTACGTTAGCCTGACTTACCTCCGCCATAAATTTTCTCGAATCTGTGTGATTATCTTAGGAAAGTAAGCATGTGATTTCTCGGGAAAAATTTCTAGCCTTTCTCATTTCGTACCTGCTGCGGGTATTGTTTACCACGATCCGCTTACGTGTAAATGATCAGGCAGGATTTACCGTTTCACCTCCAGCGTCGCCAGTAATCATCGCTTTTTGGCACAATCGCATTTGCGCCATTACCCTCACTTTTTTACGCAAGTACCCTCCGTCGCGAAGCGGTGTCGTAGTACTCACTAGTCCCAGCCGAGATGGCGGGCTCCTAGCTCAGATTATGGCGGCCTTCCGCATGGATTCGGTTCGGGGTTCCAGCTCCCGAAGAGGGAGTCAGGCACTGTTCGAACTGACAGAAAAACTACGTCAAGGATTCGATATTGCCATTACTCCCGACGGTCCGCGAGGCCCCAAATACCATCTGCATCCTGGCTTGATCTTCCTTGCTCGCTCAACCAGTACTCGGATCCTTCCTGTTCATGCTCACTTCTCTCATGCGATTACACTCAAAAGCTGGGACGGATTTCGAATCCCTCTTCCTTTTTCGCGAATGGACGTCATCATTGGGCCTTATGAAACTATCGCCGAAGGAGAAGAAACCTTTGAACAGACTCGCATTGAATCTATTTTGAAAAATGAAGCTGATTGACGGAACTACTATTGCCGAAAAAGTGCATGAAGAAACTCGTGCCTCGGTTGCAGAAATTACCAAAAGCGGGTTATGTCCCGGTTTGGCTGTGGTTTTAGTGGGCAATGATCCCGCATCGCGGACCTACGTTCGGAAAAAAGCGGAACAATGCGCCAAACTCGGTTTTCATTCCTTAAGATTGGAGCTTCCCGAAACGACTTCGCAGCAAGAATTGCTCGCCCATGTAGCTCAGCTAAATGCCGATCCTAAAATTCATGGTATCCTGGTTCAATCTCCTCCTCCTCCTCACATTGATGAGGCTAAAATTGTACATGCCATAGCTCCGGAGAAAGACGTAGATGGATTTCATCCTGTCAATGTTGCAAAACTTGCGTTGGAGGACCCTTCAGGCTTTGTTCCCTGTACGCCTTTGGGTTGCAGACGCCTTCTGCTTGAATATGGCATCCCGACCAGCGGCGCACGAGTGGTAGTCTTGGGGCGCAGTATGATTGTCGGAAAACCTCTGGCTTTGCTTCTCATGAGTAAAGGGCCTGGCGGCGACGCAATAGTGACGGTTGCTCATTCACGCACACGTAATTTAGGCGAAATCACCCGTGAGGCTGATATTATTTTCAGCGCCATAGGACGTCCTTATTTTCTACGGGAGGAACATGTTCGTGAAGGAGCTGTTGTAGTAGATGTCGGTATCAACCGTGTGGAAGACCCCTCTCACAAACGTGGATACCGACTGGTAGGAGATGTCGACTTTGAAACAGTAGCCCCCAAATGCTCTTTAATTACTCCTGTTCCCGGTGGAGTGGGCCCCATGACGATCGCCATGCTTCTTTCTAATACTCTTAAGGCGTGCCGTCAGATTCATGGGCTTCCGGGCTGAAAAATTCGGCATTTCGGAAAAACCAGATCAGCTAATTTGGGCCCGAACAAACTGCCTCTCATCGGGTCGCCCAGGAAGGGTTGATCCCAGCTCTTATTGACTGTCTCCTTTTTTGCGAGTATGCCTGAAGTGCTACAAATGCTCTAATGCTTCCCCCGATGAGAGTTGCAGCGACTTGTGTGATGACGGCATATCTCTTTACCGCTTGTGACCGTCTAAAGCTCTTTTTTGCTCACAATCCTTCTTCACCACCACCGGTAAACGTCCAGGTTTTTCAAGCAAAGACTATGGATGTGCCCGTATACAAAGAATGGGTGGGCACCATGAACGGTTACCAGAATGCGGACATTCGTGCTCGGGTAAGTGGTTACCTGATCCAACAGAATTACATCGAAGGTTCTTTTGTCAAAGCAGGCACTGTCCTTTTTCAAATTGATCCCCGCCCTTTCGAGGCGGCATTGATGCAGGCCAAGGCACAATACGATCAGGCATATGCTCAGGCTCAACTGGCACAGGTAACACTGACCCGGCACACGCAGTTGGTAAAAAATAATGTGATCAGCCAACAACAGTACGATATTTCCTATCAATCCACACAATCAGCCATTGCAACTGCTTCGGCCGCCAAAGCAAATGTGGACACTGCCCAACTCAATCTTCAATTTTGTACCATCGTTGCCCCGTTTGATGGTATCGTCGGCATTGTTCAAGTTCAGATTGGCAATCTTGTGGGATCCGGTTCAAATGCCGTGCTCACCCAGATATCCCAGGTAGATCCTATTAAGGTGGTATTTCCTATCAGCGAGCAGGAGTATCTTCAAGCCTCTACTCATCTCAATGCATTTGCCGCACTACCAATAGAGAAACGTCCTCATCTCCTTCAGCTTACTTTATCCAATAAGGAAATCTATCCCTATAAAGGCAGGTTTGATTTTGCAAATCGTCAAGTTGAACTTAATACTGGCACAATTCAGATCACCGCGCTTTTTCCCAATCCACATCATCTTCTTCGACCGGGTCAATATGCAATGATCGGAGCGCGAGTTGAGGATCTGAAAAGCGCTCTTGTGGTTCCTCAGGCGGCTATTTTTCAAGTGCAAGGGACGTATCAGCTCGCACTACTCAATCCGGATCATACGACTACCATCCGCGCGGTGACGGTGGGACCTACTTGCGGACCTTGGTGGGTCATCACGAAGGGGCTTCGTGATGGAGAAACTGTGATTGTAAGTAAGGGGGCTCAGCAATTACAGCCCAATGTAAAAGTGGTTCCCTCTCCCTATGCCGTACCCTCGGTTTCACCCGCAGAAACTCCACACATCATCTTTTCCCCTTCTCCGAGTTGAGCGATTATCTCTTCCACCGCTCCCCCCGACATGTCTCAGTTCTTTATCAACCGTCCGATTGTGGCAATCGTTATTGCCATTCTCACGGTGCTTATAGGCCTGGTCACTCTATTTAGTCTGCCCATCGCTCAATTTCCTAATATTGTTCCTCCGCAAATCCAAATCACAACAGTGTTTACCGGAGCGGACTCCATTGCGGTGGAAGAATCCGTGGCTACTCCTATTGAGCAGCAAATGACAGGTGTCCTAGGAATGGACTACATGTATTCCATTAACGCCAATAGCGGAATCATGACACTAAACGTCATTTTTCAAACCGGCACTGTGCCGAGTATCGACCAGATTTTGGCTCAGATGCGGGAGACCCAAGCATTCTCACAACTTCCCCCTACGGTGCAAAAATACGGCATCCAAGTCAACATGGCGGCAACTGCGCCGCTGGGCGTCTTTGTGCTGTATTCTCCCAATGGAGCATACGATTCCACTTTTCTCGCCAATTATGCTTATATCAACATCAAAAATCCGCTGACGCGCGTGAGCGGAATTGGCAATGTAAACGTCTTCGGAGCCGGCCAATATGCCATGCGTATTTGGGTAAAGCCTGATCTCCTCGCAAAACTTAATATTACAGTCACCGAAGTCTTGGATGCCGTAAACATCCAAAATGCCATTAATCCATCCGGACAAATCGGAGCAGAACCTGTTCCTGCCGGTCAACAATTCACGTATACGGTACATACACAGGGACGCCTCGTAACAGCCGAAGAATTTAAGAATATTATTATTCGAGCTAACTCGGATGGCTCATTGGTACGAATCCGAGACGTAGGGGAAGTTCAACTGGGAGGACAAATATACAATGTACGCGGTCGATTTGATAAGGCGGATGCTGCCATTATTGCTGTTTATCAGGAGCCCGGCACCAATTCCGTACAGGCAATGCGGGATGCAAGAAAATTAATGGAGGAACTCAGCAAGCAATTTCCAAGTGACCTGAAATATACAGTTTCACTGGATACTACCCTCGCTGTCGTCAACGGCATGAAGGAAATTGTGATCACACTCTTCGAGGCTCTTTTACTTGTAATTATCGTGGTATTTATTTTTCTTCAGGGATTCCGTGCGACTTTGATTCCCCTCTGTGCGGTACCGGTTTCTCTGATTGGTACATTCGCATTTTTTCCGTTATTTGGATTTTCAGTCAATACACTTTCGCTCTTCGCAATGGTGCTTGCTATTGGTTTGGTGGTTGACGATGCCATTGTGGTAGTTGAAGCTATAGAACGCCATATTGAACATGGTCTCAGCCCACATGACGCAGCCCTTCAAGCGATGAAGGATGTTGCTGCTCCTGTAGTTGCTATTGCCTTGATTCTTGCAGCTGTTTTCATACCGACGGCTTTTATGCCAGGCATCACGGGTCAAATGTATCAACAGTTTGCTCTTACTATCGCCGTCGCTATTCTTCTCTCGGCTTTTAATGCTCTCACGTTGAGCCCCGCATTGGGGGCTCTCTTGCTTCGCCCTCGTTCGGAAACACGAGGGCCATTAGGTTGGTTTTTTCGCCGTTTTAATCAAATCTTTAAATCTACGACGGAAGAATATGGGAACTTGTGTCATTTCTTCATCCGAAAGACCGTGGTCGGCCTTTTTCTTCTATTAGCGCTGACCCTTGGGATAGTCTTTTTTGGAATAAAAATTCCTTCTTCATTTATTCCCGAGGAAGATGAGGGGTATTTATATGGATCTGTCCAATTACCCAATGCTTCCTCTCTGCAACGTACGGATCAAGCCGCGTGGGAAGTGGAAAAAATTATTTCGGAAACGCCCGGAGTCGCCCACGTAACCACTGTCGTGGGGTTTAATCTTTTGAGTACGGTAAATACCACATATAATGCTTTCTTCTTCATTTCATTGAAGGATTGGTCGGAACGCAAAGCTCTGGATCAGCAGGCTCCGGGTCTAATAAAAACTTTAAACCGCAAACTTTCTCAATTTCCAGCCGCCAAAGCTTTCGTCTTTCCGCCCCCTGCTATTCCTGGGATCGGCACTTCCGGAGGTGTCGGATTTATTCTCGAAGATCGTACCGGAGGCGACATTAAGTTTATTGCCACTAATACGAAAAAATTCATGGATGCCGCGGCTAAGCGTCCGGAAATTGAAAGCATCATCACTCCTTCAATTTGGGAAGTTCCTCAAATTTACATGAACGTAAATCAAGAAAAGGTCCTGAAACAAAATGTGGACCTTAAGGACGTTTATACGACCATGCAGACGTTCCTAGGTGGATATTTTGTAAACTTTTTTAACCGTTTTGGCCTTCAGTGGCAGGTATATGTTCAGGCTCAGGGGGACTATCGAACGGACGCCGGATACCTGGGCCAATTCTATGTTCGCAATCATATGGGAGACCCCGTACCACTTTCAACAATAGTGCAAGTGCAGAATTCCTTCGGACCCGAATATACCATGCGCTATAATCTCTTTCGCTGTACGCAATTCGTCGTAAATCCTCGTTCAGGATACAGTACTACGCAAGTAATGCGAGCTCTCGAGCAGGTATACGCAGAAACCATGCCCCATGGAATGGCTTATGATTACATTGGAATGTCCCGCTCCCAACAAAAAGCTCAGCAAGGCGTTCCTCCGACAGCCATTTTTGCGCTTTCGCTTCTCTTCGTCTTTCTTATTTTAGCCGCCCAATACGAAAGTTGGTCGCTCCCATTCAGCGTACTTCTATGTACGCCCATTGCAGTTTTTGGTGCTCTCCTGACGCTCTTTCTCCGTCATAAAGAAAACGATCTCTATGCTCAAATCGGGCTCATCATGTTGATCGGACTTGCTGCCAAAAATGCCATCTTAATCGTCGAATTTTCCAAAGCGGAATATGAAAAAGGGAGGCCATTGCTCGATGCGGCTCTGGCCGGTGCGAAACTTCGCCTGCGTCCTATCTTGATGACTGCCTTTGCATTTGTCTTCGGATGTGTTCCACTCTGGCATGCAAGCGGATCCGGTTCCATTGCCCGTCAGTCGCTGGGGACTACGGTGATTGGCGGCATGCTTGCAGCCACGTTAATAGCTATCTTTTTGATTCCTATGTCCTTCTATTTGGTCGAAAAGATTGCTTCCCAAAAGAAAAAGAAGGAGATTGCTCCCCCTCCCCAATCCGCATAAATTCACCTCAAATATATTATATTTAACAAAATACAAAGGAATGATCCAAAGAAGTGGAATCGAAAACAGAGTTTTCATTTTCCTATCAACCGATGGCTTTCAAACACTTCATGGATTGAGTTCAAATTCCCCATTGAGGAACGGCCGGATTTGTTTAAGATCGTGGTGATTTATGCAGGAGGCGATTTTGGCACTGGAAGATGGACGGTTATTTCGTGGGGAAGCATTCGGTCACACCGGAACTACGACAGGAGAAATCTGTTTTAATACCTCCATGACGGGTTATCAGGAAATCCTGACTGATCCTTCTTATCGCGGTCAAATTGTGGCGATGACTTATCCGGAAATCGGTAACTATGGGGTGAATTCTTTAGACGTTGAAAGTGAGCGCCCTCATGTCCGTGGATTTGTGATCGAGGAGTTGAGCCCCATCGTCAGTAACTGGAGAGCTGAGGACAATCTGCAGGACTATCTTCTCCGACACGGAATTCCCGGAATTTCCGGTATCGATACACGCGCTTTGACGCGTCATCTCCGGACCCGTGGTGCTCTGAAAGCCTGTCTTTCCACCGAAGTACTCAGTGAAGCCGAAGCCATTGACCTCGCTAAAAAATGTGAAGGCGTACAAGGTGTCGATTTTGTACACGAAGTCACTCCTTCTCTGCCTTATGACTGGGATCTTGACGGAACACTGAGTCGCCGCTGGGCCCCCATCAATTCGACGGGCAATATGGAGGTCGGCCCTCGGGGAGAGGCCTTTCTGCCCTTACCCGAGGTAAAACATCGAATCGTCGCTTATGACCTTGGAATGAAACGCAATATTTTGCGTTCCCTTCGCCGCGCCGGTTTTCAGGTACGTGTAGTGCCAGCCACAACCTCTGCCCAAGAGGTGCTTGATACCAATTCGGAAGGAGTGTTTCTTTCCAATGGTCCCGGAGACCCTGCCGCTCTTGACTATGTCATTGAAAACGTTCGAGCACTTGCTTCCCATGTACCCATGTTTGGAATCTGCCTTGGCCATCAAATCTTGGGCCTCGCTTTCGGCGGAAATACGTTCAAATTAAAATTTGGTCACCGCGGCGCCAACCAGCCCGTAAAAGATCTCCGAACCGGAAAGATCTCCATCACCTCCCAAAATCATGGATTTGCTGTCGCCCCCGACTCTTTGCCCAATAACGTTGAGGTGACGCATATTAATTTAAATGATGGAACCGTTGCTGGCTTGCGCCACAAAGAATATCCTGTTTTCAGCGTTCAATATCATCCGGAAGCGGCACCTGGTCCTCACGATGGCGATTATTTATTCCAACAATTTTCCCATCTGGTGGAAAAAGCTCATTCGAGTTAAAGTGAGAGATGAAGGATTGTCATCTCGAAAATTCCCGCGATTTTGTGCCGAGTACAACTAGTATACGTCCTCCTTCCTTTATTTGTTCTTCCCCTGTACCGAAGTCGGGAAAGAGAGACTTTTTTACTATTTATCTCTTCATTTTTACCGCTCTGGCAATTTTCTCTTTTATGGTAGCTGTCTGGTGCATTCTCAGAATGGAACATTCCGCGTTCTGAAGCCAGGATGAGGCTGGCGATGGGGCTGAGGCAATAAAAATGTCATCCCCTATACAGAGTGACTGACATACGAAAATGATCGGCATCATCGAAAACAAATCCCCATCAGTCCCCTAACTCCACATTCCAATAGGCCAGATCCACGAAATGCTTCCAACTTTCATGGTGCTTCCTCCCAAAGGATATATTCACAAAGGGACGCCACTTGGGACGTTTGGGTTTACGAATCAGCTGCATCTTTACTTCATGCGGGAGCCGATTCCCTTTGTGAGTGTTACAAGGAATACACGAGCAAACCACATTTTCCCAACTAGTTTCGCCTCCTTGATGTCTCGGCAAAACATGATCCAAGTTGAGATCACACCGATTGAAAATCTTCCCACAATATTGGCATGTATTCTGATCCCGTTCAAAAATATTGTGTCGGGTAAATTTTACTTCTTTTTTTGGAAGCTTCTCAAAAAGCAATAAAACAATAATGCGTGGGACTCTGATTTTAATCGAAATCGTATGCACCATTTCAGGCTCCGGATTCGCTGCGGAAAAATCCTGCCAACTCTGAAAATCATGAGTCAAAAAATCACTCTCCCCTTCAGAGGATACCACCTGAGCATGCCCCTGACATAAAAGCGTAAAGGCCCTTCGAACGCTGCAAGTAGTAATCGCTTGCCAGAGGCGATTCAGTACTAATACAGGATGATCTAATACGGGCTCCACCTTGGCTCCTTTTATCAGAAAGGCTTAGTTGAGAATCATATATTCCTCTTCGTAATGTCAAGGAAGTTCGCATTTGCAAACCGCTCCCCACAAACAAGATGTGAATAGTCTAACTTTTCCTATAAAAGTGGATACCCGGAATCCTCAGTACGAAAATCAGCCCGCGGCTTTTTAAAGCCGCGGACCGTAAGCCACCCGTCTATGCTTTGCCGCTGTAGCTTACAAAATCATCCACATCCAATAAATCAAACCAGGTCACTATATCCGAACGATGTGGCGCTGCGGATTTGTGTATTTTTGTAAAAAATTCTCGCTCTTCCACAGTAGCGGGAGCACGTTTTTCCTGAAAATCAGACCATAATTTTATTTCCAATTCACTGCGAGGGTTTTGGGCATGAGCGTGAATCCATTCCAAAACTTCTCCATCCCCCGAACCTTTTTTTACTTCTGCCTTCAAAGCTTCCGAATCGACTCCCATATATGTGAGAAAACGTTGGTCCAAAGGACAGTCATAATGGTAGTCGCCATTGGCTTTATTGAGCGTCGCCCGGCATTTATCTAACAACCGGGGAAGAATGACAAATCCGCCTAGACGGACTCTGGGGCTACGTGGGGGATGCTGATTGAGGTTGACAGAGGACATTGATCGTTCTTATTTCCACTAAATACTACATAGTTACCAAGTAACTTTCAATTTCTTATCTGTGCTTTATTCTACCAGGGCTGAACTATAAATAAAATTAGGCTGAAGAGGAATTCGGACTGTTTTTTCGCTGGCAGAAAGCAGGATCACCGAATCTTCATCTACGGAAATCGTTTTTACGATGTCGAAACCCGCCGGGATGCCAGCCATCGCCATAATCGTATTGACTACAAGAGGTCGAGCAGGATTGAGCATAAAGGAAGTTGGAATTCCGCGTTCATTAAGAGGGTTTTTCCCCGCAGATTCCGCAAGGCCCATATGAAAGTAGCTGGTCGCTTCCCCTACCCCCAATACATTGCGATGACGTCCATTCCAGGGGGGATAATGACGTCCCCCATTAGAATGCCATAAAACGGTGGAAGCAAGCACCCGTGGATCCTTCAAGGAAAAGCACACACAGCGATCTCTTGGAAAAGTGATAGCACTCCATCCCAGATTGCATTGTGGATCGGCAGCAACCAATACAAGATCTTCAAAGCCGCGGCGAGCCGGATAATGCGACAGGTCAGTGACCCCTCCCCGCTCTAAAGGAACCTCGCTGAGTGCCTGAAATTCCGCTCCCGGTCGCAGTGAGGAGTAACCTCCTTCAGCGGGATTTTCGAAGGTTCCGGGAAAAACTTGCCCATAAACAAAAGGACTGACACTGATACGTCCGCTTCCTTCATATGCTGGAAATTTTAATATGGCCTGGTGGCCGAAATTCATCGGGCCGCGCATGTCTCGCACAATATGTTGTGAGTAGACGGCAGAATGCCCCGCTTTAAGAACAATCAATTTGTCCACCCGACCTTTTCTCACGCCAGTTTGCATTCGCAAGTGAAGAAAGCTGCCTTCCTCATGTGTTTCGCTAGCAACACGCACCCATTTCTCATTGGCAGTTTCCCCATGCGGCGGATGTTTTTCCTTTTTCCACAGAGTAGTATTTTCTCCAAATGGCATGCAAAAAAAATCACCCCTCATCACACGCAATATTGCAGGCATATCTTTGGAAAGCCGTTCAGTTGCCCACGGAGCAATCGCTCCCGGCACCAAACCATGCTTACCTACTCGAAAACTGACCGGACCTAAATGACCACCCAAACAGGTCACTGCCGCATAAACATGCGACGATCCAATGGCCCAAGAGGGCTGGCCCAGAATGGAGATACGTTTCATGGGACACGCAGTATTGGATAGTGTATGGATTTGCAGAGAGGAAGCAAGGAAGAGATTGTATTTTGCAAGGCGAAAAAAGAGTGGCCCAGAAAACCTGAAATGCTCTCGGTGCCGGATATATAGCGAAATTCCTCTTTGGTGTCCGTTCTTTCACTATTGGATCGTTCGTCTGGTTGCGTTTATTGAACAGTACCATCATATGGAAACAAAGGAAATCGCAATCGCAAGCACTGGTTTCTGCTTTTTATAAAAAATAAGAGATCCGGCATCTGTTAATGCCATTAATTACTCGATCTGTTAATATGTGTTTCACAAATATCCGTTTGGCTCATTTGCATATGAGGCCAAAGTGGATTATTTTCCCAGCTAACAAGTGAGAAGGCGAATTATCGCGTGAAAGTAATTTGCTTTTCATTCCATATTTTCATAGCAAATGCCTTGTCATTTAAGGAAAACATATTCCGTTTTTTTAATTAATTAATAATTTATTATTTCCATTATTTACTTATGTCTACAGACAAATGATCGATCATATCGAATCACGGTATCAGTTTTACAAAGCGGAAATACGGAAGCAGTCCTCTCCGGAACGGAAACAGCTTCTTGCCACAGATTTTTATAATGACTTGAATGCCAATATGATCCACTGGAAAGAATATCTCAGAAATGACGGTAATAAAATAGTCGGATTATTTGGGACTGCATTCGATGATATCAGGTTTCAAGGAGAGAGCAGATGGTTTCCAGGTGGGCTATGGACATATTCAGGGGATAGAAAGAGATGGAACCGTGAGTGGTTTGATGGGGATTATTCTTTCCGCAACCAAGCAAAAGCCCGCGTTACGGAAAGAGTACGAGAAACTATCAATGAGTTATCGGAAAGTTTAACTTCCAAAATTAAGCAGTTATTCGGTGAATTACAGACAATGGCCAATGAATAGGTCAGTTATTAAAACGACATGCCCGGCACAAGATCCTAATCCATATTAGTGTCGCTTGGATCTTTTTCCTTTGTATAGCGACAGACACCGCGCTTCGTAGCCATTTGTATAAAGTCAAAGAAACGCTGCGCTTCTATGCCCCATTCCCACTGCCTGGCGGCTTCCAGGGCTTGGGAAACATTGAGTCCATTGAGATAAAGAAGTTTGAAGGCACGTTTAATTTCCAACCGGCTTTCCAGAGTCAATCCTGCGCGTTTGAGACCAATCGCATTGAGTCCGGTAAGGGTGTTAGTAAAGTTTGCAATAGTGTAAGGAGGAATATCCTTTGAAAAACGGGCTCCTCCTCGCACCATGACGTTTCTACCGATTCGAATATGTTGATGGAAAACGTTGCCACCTCCCACGACAGTAGCATCTTCCACTTCCACATATCCTCCGAATAGAACATTATTGGCAATAATGGTCTGATTACCCACCACGCTATTATGTCCCAGATGGACTCCGCTCATCAAAAAGTTGTCATCACCCACTCGAGTAGAGGTTCCTTCACCACTACCTCGGTGAATGGTTACGTATTCCCGAAACTTATTGCGGTTCCCAATACGTACCTCGCTATCTGTTCCGGGCTTAAAAGAGAAATCCTGGGGATCGGCACCCAAAATACATCCGTAACCTATGAAATTTTCTTCACCGAGGATGGTACGTCCTGTCAATACAGAACGGGCTTGGAGCACACAACCATCTCCGATGGACACCCCTGCCTCGACAATGACATAGGGGCCAATTTCAACATTTTCTCCCAAAACAGCCTCCGGACTGACAATGGCTGTAGGGTGAATGCTCATAACATACCCGCCTCTCTAAAACTAAAATATGGTTTGCGACCTCCATCGGGAGAACCAATAATCACATGATCCATTAGTTTGATTTGCAATAGTCTAGCCGCTTCGGCAAGCCGTATTGTTAATTTGCGATCGGATTCACTGGGTGAGGGATCTCCGGAAGGGTGATTGTGCACCACAATGACCGCATATGCAGAGTAGAGGAAGGCGGGACGAAATACCTCTCTCGGATGGGCGAGACTTTCATTCAATGTACCTTGCGAAATTTCTTCTATCCGTAGCATGCAGTATCGTGTATCTAACAAAATAACGCGTAGGGATTCCCGATGCAGAGATTGCATTTCTGGAAAAAGCAAATCAAAAGCCGTTCCGGGGTCATCGATTTTCAGACGTGTGGTGATACTTCCCCGAGCAAAACGTTTTGCTAATTCAAATGCCGCGGCAACTTGCGTTGCTTTAGCCAAGCCGATCCCCTGGACGCATTTTGTCAATTCAAAAATGGAGCATCGAGAAAGGCCGATGAGGGATCCATGAGTTTCCAGAAGATCTTTGCCCATGCGAATAGCACTTTTGCCTCGCATTCCAGTACGCAAGAGGATAGCCAAGAGTTCAGCGTCGGACAGACTCGCGGCACCTTTTTTCGCAAATTTTTCACGCGGTCGCTCCTCTCTAGGAATCTCCGCCATACGTCCAGTGATTTCCATTGGAGTTAATATACATTGGAAATGTGCTCGCATACTCTTTCTTAAAATAAAGCACTCGGTTTCCAAAAAGACTTTCCATCGAACGAAGGCGAAATTTATTTTGGGGACTGAATAGATCCTAGTGGGGTGAACATTGTTTGGAGGTGACAAGCCACTGCATCCAATGCTAAAACATACTGATTTTGAGGAATATGTACCAGACATTCCTTCGCCTCTGCCACCCATCGCAATCCGATCTGCGAAGCGACTTGTACAGCTGCCGACGCACCCACCATCCGGACAATTGCATCGATATCCACGGTGCCCTCATCCAGGATGGGCGGAATAGCTTGCTGATTCTCTCCACTTTTTTGACAAAGCATTAGGAGCACGGGGAGTGTAAATTTGCCTTTTCTTAAGTCCGTCCCCAGAGTTTTACCCGCCTGGACTTCGTCGCCAACTAGATCCAAACAATCATCGTAAATTTGATAAGCAATTCCTAATCGATGTCCAAATTTACGCAATGTCTCAATAGTTTCGGAGCTGGCTTCATTGATAAGGGCTCCCAATTCGCAAGCCACAGCGAATAATGCCGCCGTCTTCATTTCAATAATACGATAATAATCGGCAATACTTAGCTTCAAATCGAAGCGGCGTTGGGTTTGAATGATTTCGCCACTACAAACTTCAGCTGAGGCAGCGGCGATTTTACGGCTGATTTCCTGATTGGAGAAATGGGTGGAAAGTCGTAAGGCATGAGAAAAAAGACAATCTCCCAAAAGTACACTTAAGGCGTTTCCCCACTTCGCGTTAGCCGTAGGCTGGTCGCGGCGCACTTCCGCTCCATCGATAATGTCGTCATGCACCAAGGTGGCAATGTGAATCAGCTCCAGAATAACCGCAAGGTCCACATGACTGGCTGTGATGGGGCCTGTTGTTCCTCCAGCCAACAAGGCCAGGGTGGGACGCAAGCGCTTTCCTCCCTTCGAAGCCACATAGGAAATATATCCCTCCACGGCAGGATCAAAGAAATGCGATTGTTGGCGGATTCTTTCTTCAACTGAATAAAGATGGGGATGGATCAGTTCCATCGCCCGCTGAAAAGGAGCTAATACTTCGCCAAAGAGATGGGGGGCCGGTGAGGCAGCTGACTTTTTCATCTAAAGCGAAGTCCGGAAGCATGAGATCACCTTTCTTGTCAGAAAAAAAGGAATAACAAGTGCAACCCCTATAGCCAAGGCAAGAAACGGATTGGGGATGGCACGTGGTCGTTCCGCCACCACCGCTTGAAGTCCCGCAAGAACTACTTGCCGCGGAGTTGCCATAAATGCAGGCATCGAATGAGTATGAGGGATACGTGGTTCTTCGTAGGGACGCGCAGCCGTCTCAGCAAATTCCGTTGGAATGGGACCCGGACATAATGCAGTAACAATAATCCCTTTAGGTCGTAGCTCCATAGCCAATGCTTCTGAAAAACTGGTTACATAAGACTTAGTAGCAGAATAAACCGACATATTGGGCAAAGGGAAAAAACCCGCTACCGAACTGACATTCAACACTGCAGCCCCCTGCGTGCGAAGCATGGAAGGCAATAGCAAATAGGTCAGATGCGTAAGTGCCGTAATATTGACATCCAGCATGGATCGTATCCGAGGCCATTCTGCTGTAGAAAATTCTCCGCTATCCCCTAACCCAGCATTGTTTACGAGAAAATTTATGGGAAGTTGTTGTTTTTGCAACCAGTTTACAAGTTCCTCTCGTTCCTTTTCTTGCGAAAGATCCGCTCGATAGGTGAATACAGAACAGGCAGGATATTCGGCCAAGAGCCTTTCCCGTAAAGCTACCAATCGATCATTTCGCCGTGCCACAAGAACCAAAGTCTTTGCCACAGGTGCCAATTGGTGTGCAAATTCCTCACCTAAGCCCGACGATGCCCCGGTGATCAAGGCCATACAGCCTTCGAAAAATTTCATAGAGTCAAAATTTCACCGATAGTCAGTTCTCTATCCAGCTAATTCGTAATGAGTAGTTCGGGTGGCGGAGAAGAAAAACACAAAAATCTGATAGTAGTTTCTAAGGCTTGAACATTTTCCATTTAGATATGTGATGTTACGCAAAAAAGGGAAACCTTGTAGGTTAAAATGGTTTTTTTGCTCCCAGAGCTCCTAAAAGTGCGTAATGTCAGTTAGATATTCACAAGAGTTGCCTGAAATTTTTTTGCCACGCAAGGCGCAAAATAGAGGCCTATCTGAAGATACGGACTCTATTTTGTAACAAAGCCGGGGCTAAAAATAACGGTAAATTCGAACTCATTTGATACTGGCTTCGCTATATCTCGCTGAGAATGTCTTACAAAGTGATGTGAGGCAAAAAAGGGAAACCTTGTGGGTTAAAATGATTTTTTTGCTCCCAGAGCTCCTCAAAGTGCATAACGCCAGTTACGAAGATTTAAATTCGGATGGACACTCATCTGCCCCTATGTCGCTTCGCCTTTTCTGATTTTCAAATTGAATTTTGTCAGCAGCTTCATAAGCCGTTTTGACAGCCGCCGAAAGAGGAGTCCCCAGCGCCGTTACTCCCAGTACTCGTCCTCCATTGGTAAGCAACTTCCCCTCTTTGCGCACAGTGCCGGCATGAAAAACCACCACATCGCCAATCGATTCCGCCGGCTGGATGCCAGTAATTTCCTTCCCTTTTTCATAAGCTCCAGGATACCCCCCTGAAGCCAAGACAACACATGTCGCGCTCCGTTCATCCCACTCCGGCTTCATCAGAGCAAGTTTCCCTTGCTCGCAAGCTTCCAATAAATCGAGGAGATCACTCTTTAGTCGGCGCAAAAGTGACTGAGTTTCTGGATCTCCAAACCGACAGTTGAATTCAAGGACCTTAGGACCTGATGCCGTTAACATGAGTCCGGGAAAAAGCATGCCGCTAAAATCAATTCCATCCACACGTAAACCTAAGAGAAAAGGATCCAAAATTTCATCCTGTATCTGCTGACGCAAAGAGTCGCTTAGGGCAGGACAGGGACTTACTGTTCCCATGCCACCTGTATTGGGTCCCTGATTGCCATCGAAAACACGTTTGTGATCCTTTGCATCCGGAAAAATCAGAGCGGAATTTCCGTCCACCAATGCATGGATCGAACATTCCGAACCCTTTAAAAATTCCTCAATGACAATGGACGAACCGGCCGAACCAAAAAATTTCAGATCCATCATCCGATGGATGGCATCCTCTGCCGTTTGAAGATTCTCTGCAATGATCACCCCTTTTCCCAAGGCCAGACCATCGGCTTTGATCACTAATGGATAAACAGTGGAGCGACAATACTCCCGAGCCTCTCTACTATTTTGAAAAACACGTGATGCGGCACAAGGGATTCCATGGCGAACCATAAAATCTTTGGCAAAGCTTTTGGAAGATTCTAATCGAGCCGCATTGGCTGTAGGACCAAAAATACGCAGTCCACTGGCACGAAACAAATCCACGATCCCCGCAGCTAAAAGATCGTCAGGACCCACCACCGTAAAATCAATTGCGGTTTCCAGCGCAAAATCTCGGAGAGCTTCCAAAGAATCCGCTGCGATAGCTACATTTGTTGCTATGGAGTCAGTGCCACCATTTCCAGGGGTGCAATAAATTTTAGTGACACGAGGAGATTGCGATAACTTCCATACGAGGGCGTGTTCACGCCCTCCCGAACCGATAACCAGCAATTTCATAAAAGGAGAATACTCGTGTGGAACTCCTCATAAGTCAGTACTCAAATGCAGTGAGAAGAAGTAGGCGGCGAAGTATTTTATTTTTTTGCACAAGCAAGGCCTCCTAAAAAGGCCTCTAATAGCTATATTCCATTAATACTGGTTGGGAAAGTGCTCCAGCGCCTGAGTCTGATCCCAATTAAGATGTGAACGGATCGCCAGATCCATATAATCCTTAGCGAGTCCTATCGCCTGTTCCAAAGGACTTCCCAAAGCCAAGTGAGATGCGATCGCCGCCGAAAAAGTACAGCCTGTGCCATGAAGCGAGGCCTCAGGCTGAAAAGGGGATGCATATTCCCATTCACTGTCTGATGGAGTGACAAGAAGATCTTGGGCGACTTTCCCACGCAAATGTCCTCCTTTAAGAAGCAGAGCGACACCCCAATCTCTGGATAATTTATGGCCTGCCTGCTTCATTTCAGTATAGCTGGAAACAGCTTGACCTGAAAATACGGACAATTCGTCCAGATTAGGAGTCAGGAGAGTGGCTAGCGGAATCAGATATTTACGATACGCCGATGTGACTGATGAATTTATTAGAGATGTGCCGGTCGAAGCAATCATAACCGGATCCACCACAAGAAAAACCTTACGCGTTGTGGTCAGGCGTGTCAGAGTTTCAGCAACGGCTCGCACAATTGTCGGAGAATAAAGTAAGCCCGTCTTTATCGCTTGTATCGGGAATGCTTCAAACAAAAGCTCGATTTGGCGCACCACCAGAGCAACCGGCAAGGATTTAATTTCCACAACCTTATCAGGCACCTCTGCAACCACACAAGTGAGAGCAGTCAGTCCATAGCACCCCTGCGAACTGATGGCTTTTAAATCAGCCTGAATCCCTGCGCCACAACTACTGTCGGAACCTCCAATCGTTAGGACACAGGGTTTGGTAAAAGCATAGGACATTCTTTTTCACTCCTCTGATGAGCGGCGAGCTAAAATAAGATAAATGAGATTGCCCAGAGAAGCAACAAATGCGGCTACATAGGTGAGTGCTGCCGAATCCAAAACATCATTCACTCCATCCGTTTCCTCGCGAGTTCCTACAATGCCCATCTGATGCAAGATGACCTTGGCCCGCCTGGAGGCATCAAACTCTACTGGTAAGGTAATGAGTTGAAAAACGGTGAGTACCATATAACAAATAATGCCGAGGGTAATGAGACCGGTGAAATGGAATAAGAATCCCCCCAAAATCACAAAAGGCAACAGTTGCGAGGCAAACTGAGTGATGGGAACAATTGCCATACGAAGATGAAGAGGCGCATAAGAACGCTCATCTTGAATAGCATGGCCCACTTCATGTGCTGCGATTCCAACGGCTGCAACAGAGCTTCCGTTATAAACATCCGGGGAAAGGCACAGCTTTTTAGAAGAGGGATCGTAATGGTCTCCCAACATGGTATCGATAGGCAATACCTCTACCCTGTGGATTCCCGCTGCATCGAGAATTTGACGGGCTGCATCTGCTCCCGTAATTCCGGAAGCAATCGGAACTTCCTTCCAACGCGAGAATGCTCCCGAAACTTTCATCTGGGCGTACACTCCTAGAATCAGCGGAATTCCAATTAAAATTCCATATATTATTAAAGTCTGTGAATTCATGAGATGGTGAGTGGAGTACTTTTTATTTTAAATTGCTCTAATCGACTGATAATTAGACAATTTTCGGACGGTTTCGTTCAACCTAAAACGACAGGTAAGGAATATAGCGAAATTCCTATACAATGAGCATGCATGTGCCTGCGATTTTTAGTTTAAAAGGCATTTTTAGGTATTCAGAGTTCCAATGGCTTGGGCAAAGAGGTCAAAATTCGTTTTCCAGTGTGGGTTACTTGCAACACATCTTCATGTCGGACGCCCCCGAGACCCGGAACATAAATTCCTGGCTCCAAAGTAAGGACCTGATGGGGAACGAACTGAGTAGCCACAAACCGAGGATATTCATGAATTTCGAGTCCCAAACCATGCCCGGCGCCATGAAAAAATCCGCTCCATCTTCCTCCCCTCTGTTCGGTGGGGTAACCATTTTGTGCAAAAAACGATTTTAGACTCTCCTGAATTATCTGGCCACTGACTCCAGGACGAATTTGAGAAAATGCCCACTTTTGACCTCGCAGACAAATTTCCCAAAGATGTTGTTGAGCATCTGTCGCTCGGCCCCGAACCACAGTCCGGGTTAAATCTCCGAAATAGCCGGAAGTGGCATGGCGGGGGAAAATATCTAAAATAATCAATTGATGAGCAAAGAGAGGTCCATTTCCTTTTTCATGCGGATCGATTGCCTGCTCCCCTCCAGCAACGATGGAATGATTGGATGCGACACCTCCATGGCTCACAATGCACATTTCAATTTCTGTACGTAACCTTTCCGAGGTCAACGGTACGTTGCCCCAGCGCAGGATGCCATTTCTTCCGATTTTAGTGGCACGCAAAACTTCAAACGCTCGTTGCATAGCCGCCTGCGTCATTTCCAGAGCTTCTCGCAAGTGTCTGACTTCTTCCACAGTTTTTATTTCTCGCTCCGGCCAAAAAGGCTCCGAGATACACTTTATGGATATCCGCGCTTTGCGCAGAGCCTCGGCTATGGATAACGGAAAATCCTCAGGCACTTCCACTTGAGAAATTCCCTGTTTTTTCAAATAAAACGCTAAAACTTTATTCTGACTTGGTGCCGGCTGATTCTTCTCTCTGACTTGCGAGGCAAGTTCGGTATACGAGATGACCCTATCCACACGCGCTTCCCGTCGTCCGCGATCCAATTCCAAATCACTGAGAATCACACAACTTTTTCCCTTGTGCAGTACGTAGATAAATGGATCCGGAGCAAAAAATCTCGTAGCGTACAGAATATTGGCATTCTGGTCACTGGCAGCAAAGAGAAGGCGCGAGGAGGGAGCAGACGTATTTTTTAACTTAACAGTTCGTACCATGTGCTTCGACGCTTTGGTTCATACCCTGCAGTGGAAATGAGCTCTTCTATCTCTTCCGCTGCCAGGCGGAAAGTAGTGCCCGCACTGCTCACAACATTTTCTTCCATCATCACACTTCCAAAATCATTAGCACCGTATTTGAGGGCGATTTGACCAATTCGAGGACCCTGGGTCACCCAGGAGCTCTGTAAGTGGGTAAAATTATCCAAGAAGATTCGCGACAGTGCCTGCATTCTCAGATATTCCATAGAACCGACTGGTTCAGCCCGAAGCTTGGTCTTTTCTGCCTGAAACGTCCAACAAATGAAGGCGGTAAAACCATGGGTTTCGTCCTGCAAATCGCGAAGACGCTGCAAATGTTCCATTCTGTCTTCCACTGTTTCCACATGGCCAAACATCATAGTAGCGCTAGAATGGAGACCCATCTCATGGGCAATGCGCATTACCTCCAGCCACTGATTGGAATTACACTTTAATGGAGCAATGCGGTTTCGAATACGATCTACCAAAATTTCGCCACCGCCTCCGGGTATGGAACCAAGACCCGCTTCGCGAAAAGTTGAAATCACTTCCTTCACGGGCATGCCGAATACCTCTGCAAAGTGGTTAAACTCTGGAGGACTAAATCCGTGAACATTGATTTGAGGATATTTCTCCCGGATATGACTAAGAAGCTTCAGATAGTAATCGATTTGCAACTTAGGATGATGTCCTCCTTGCAAGAGCACCTGCACGCCTCCCACTGCGGCAAGTTCGTCTAACTTCTGATCAATTTCCTCCAAAGAAAGAACATAATGATCATTGTCCTTCTCGGTACGATAGAATGCGCAAAATTTACAATAAACATTGCAGACGTTTGTATAATTTACATTTCGATCAACGATATAAGTAACAATGTCGTTGCCACGTCCGTCATAAACATTCTTTTGTATCAAGCGTCTTCTGGCATCGGCAAGCGCTCCTAATGTATTAAGAGGAAGCTGATAAAGGAGCAGAGCTTCTTGTGAAGAAATGCGCCTTCCTTCGAAAATTTTTTCGGCGATCTTCTCTACATCTCGCGTCTGCAGAGTAGTCTCCATTCGTACATTTGTCATAATACGCTCAGAATATTTTACCGGAATTCACAAATCAATATCGCTCAAAGCTGTCCACGCACAGCGAAGTTTTTGAAATGCGCGGCCTCGATGGCTCATTTCATTCTTAATTTTAGGGGAAAGTTCGGCAAAGGTTGTAGAATAGCCCACCGGGTAAAAAAGAGAATCATAACCAAATCCCCTTTGACCGCTTTCATTGTCCGCAAGCGTTCCCTCTATGGAACCTGATACGGTAACCACAGTTTTTCCGGCCTGAGCCAAGGCGAGAACACAGCGAAATCGAGCGGTTGGCTGTGTTCCTCGGACGCCTATTTCCTCTAAACGTCTTAAAAGCAGAGCACAATTTTCGGCATCGGTAGCTCCTTGCCCAGCATAGCGAGCAGAAAAAATCCCTGGCGCTCCGTCTAAGGCATCCACCTCCAGACCTGAATCATCGGCCAATACCCAATGAGAAAAAAACTTCGATGCAAATTCAGCTTTTAGACGTGCATTCGCCTCAAAAGTATCTCCGGACTCTTCTACCTGGGGCAGGTCAGCATCCATTCCTAGAATTTCAAAGTTCGGACCCAGCAATTCTGAGAACTCCATGAGCTTATGCTGGTTTTGAGTGGCCACCAAAATTCGGTGCCGGGAGAGGATGTTTTTCGTTTCCATGCAGGAAATCCGACTGGCTGCCCCGCATGGACTCGAACCATGAATAACGCCTCCAAAGGGCGCTGTGTTACCATTACACCACAGGGCAAGAGCTGGAAACCTATCCCAATTCATTTGCATAGGGCAAATGCTTTATGCCTTTTTTAAAAAATTTGAGCATTTTAAATCATCATGCCTCAGCATATTCAGAAAAAGAATTCATCGGATAGGTCTGACCTCATTCCACTACAATCCATTCAAATCTCCTCAGCATCATGAACAATAAATTGCGAAATCGGCTTTTAGCATTGGTTTGTTTGCTTGTTTTTCTCGGCGGAGGCATTGCCCTTTACTATTCTAATTGGTTGATTCAGAAGCCATTCGGAATAGTTCTTTTTATTTCGGACGGCCTCACCTCCAGCACCTTAACAGCATCGCGTCTTTATGAAGGTGGCGCTGACCATCGTTTGTCTTTGGAGTCTCTCCCCCATCTGGCCCTACTTTCCACCTACGCTCATGATTACGCAGTGCCTGATGACGCCTCGGCTGCAACCGCATTAGCCACAGGACAAAAAGTAAATCGACATGCGCTCTCCATGGATATCAACAATACTCCCTTGCCTTCTTTGGCAGATCTGGCTCATGCACGAGGAAGAAGTGTGGGACTCATTACCAATTCTTATCTGATATCGCCTGGCCTCGCAGCGTTCTTTGCAAAAACCTCTTCCTCTTTGGATAGCTCTTCCATAGCAGCACAACTAGTGGATCAGCCTGTTGCTGATGTTTTTTTAGGAGGAGGAGCGGGGGATTTTTTGCCACTCGACTCCAATGGGAGACGCAAAGATGGACGGGATCTTTTTTGGGAAATGCGCCAAAATGGGTATGAAATCATACGCACTCGATCTGAGTTAGAAAACACTCCTCTTTGGCGAACACCGAAAGTATTTGGTGTCTTTGCCATGGATGAAATGGCTTTTCCTGACGAAGTTCAATCCCGCGCTGGTCAGCCCACTCTGGCAGAAATGGTCCGCCAAGCCATTCAATTACTCCAATATAATCGCAAGGGATATTTACTGGTTGTGGATTCCAGCTTAATGGATAGTGCGGCACGCCGTAATGAAGGCGAACGAATGCTGCGCTGTATGGGAGAGCTCGATAAAGCTGTTGCAACCGCTCTTCAATATGCGGGAGACACCGCTCTCATTGTGGTAACGGCAAAGCAAGCCATCGGAGGCTTGCGCTTAAACGGATATCCCTTTAGGCGCGACAAGGGAGTCTCTCTCATTGGAACAAACACCCAAGGCATTCCCTCGCTCACGTGGTCCACTGGTCCCGGAGCTACGGACGGTCCTTCCTCTTGGCCGGCAAGTTCCGCTTTGGGAGTCGCAGAGGATGTTCTCGCTCTCGGCTCCGGCCCCGGTTCTGAGACACTTTCCGGGCTGCAGGATAATACAGTGGTCTTTAAAATTCTGGAGTCAAAACTCTAAAAATGTTTTAAAATTTCTTCCGTAAGTGACTGGGTAAGATAGAAAGCTGCTCCCGATATTTTGCTACCGTCCGGCGCGCAATGGGAAGTCCTTTTTCCTTTAAAAGAGCCACCATGTCCTGATCGCTCCAGGGCTGCGAAGGATCTTCATTATTCACCATTTCTGATACTGCTTTTCTTACACTCTCATTGCTCACGGATTCTCCCTTTGCCGTCTGATAACCGGAGGTAAAAAAGTACTTCATTTCAAAGACTCCCTGAGGAGTACCCATATATTTGCCAGAGACAGCTCGGCTGACAGTAGTTTCATGAAGCCCTACCGCTTGAGCAACCTGTCCCATGGTCATGGGGCGTAGACTTTCCAATCCATTTTCGAGAAAATCACGCTGTCGACTCACAATTTGTCGAGCGATTTCCAGAATAGTCTCCTGTCGTTGTTGGATGCTACGAATAAAGAAACGTCCTCCTCGAACTTTTTCCCGAATATAATCTCGCACCTCCAAGCTGCTCCCCGATTGAGAAAGAAGTTCCTTATATGAAGAATTGATACGGAGACGCGGCAAATCGTCATTATTGAGGAAAATGCAGTATTCTCCATCTTCTCCCTTTTCTATTATGACATCCACAATGACAGAAAGCTCAGAGGGATCTGCAAAGATTCGTCCTGGCTTGGGGTTCAAATGCCCAATACGATCGGCCGCCTTACTCACTTCGCTCAAAGGCACTTGAAGCGCCTTTGCAATTTCCGCTAACTTTCTTCGCCCTAGAGCTTCCAAATGAGACGCGATGATCCTATTTTCGAGACTCTCCTCTCGCTTCTGCCGTTGCAATTGAAGGAGCAGGCATTCCCGGAGGTTGCGCGCAGCTATTCCCGCTGGTTCCAGAGTTTGAATACGATTTAAGATTTCCTCGATCTTTGCCATATCCACACGAGCGGATCGGGCAATTTCTTCTACCGAAGCTTCCAGATAGCCTGCTTCGTCTATATTGCCTACGATCCATGCAGCAATACGTTTATCCTCCTTCCCCATCCCCATCCATTCTACCTGCTCAGCGAGGAACCGCTGCAATGTATTGGTTTCTGTGAGCGAATTGATTAAAAATTGATGTCGCTGTTCCGCATCCGAGGGAGTGGTAGATTGCACATAATAGGTATTCCATTCGTCTTCCAGAGAAGATAATTCCTTGTCAGATAGAGAAGATTCTTCCGATTCCGAGGGCGGCTCCTCTTCCAACGTTGGATTTGCCATCATCTCGGTAACCGCCAACCCTTTCAGTTCCATGAGAGGTGCTTGCAAAATCTGTAAACTTTGCCGCATTTGTGGAGAAAGCGTCTGCTGCAAAGCAAATTTTTGAATTTGTTCCATTCCCGACATATCGTTCAGGAAATTACGGCATTAAAATTGCTCTGCAAGCAATTTCCGAGCCATATTCCAAAATGGCTTGGTTTTAATCCGTATGGCCCCGATAACCATTTACACAGAGAAGAGACGCCTCTAAAAAAAGCTGATGCAGCCTATAGTAGCCTTCTACGACAGCAAATCTTATGATGAAATTTTTTTTAAAAAAGCTGCCGGAAATAAGCTGCTCTTTGACTTTCATCCTTTTGAGCTGACAGCAAAAACTGCTGAATCCGCACGCGGTGCTTTTGCTGTCTGCGCATTTGTGCACGACATTCTGGATCGCATTTGTTTGGAAAAGCTTAAGAAAGCAGGAATTCAACTGCTTGCACTACGCTGCGCAGGCTTCAATTATCTGGATCTGGAAGCTGCCAAAGAATTGCAAATCACCGTCGTACGGGTTCCCACTTATTCTCCCAATGCTATTGCCGAACATACTTGTGCGCTTCTTCTTTCGCTGAACCGAAAAATCCATCGCGCATATAACCGAATTCGGGAGCATAACTTTAGCTTGGATGGATTAATGGGATTTAATATTGCTGGCAAAACCATTGGTATCGTGGGCTGCGGCAAAATCGGAAAGAAGGCGGCACAAATTTTTCGAGGATTTGAGGCACATGTACTTGCATACGACCCTCTTCCAGACCTACACTGGGCAGCCCACTACGGCGTTCAGCTAACAAATCTGGCGAACCTTTTTAAAAACAGTGATATTATTTCACTGCATCTTCCCCTCATGAAAGAGACAGAGCACCTGATCCGTTCGGAGACGCTTGCTCAGATGAAAGCAGGAGTAGTTCTTCTCAATACAAGTCGCGGAAAACTCATACACACCGTTCATCTGATCGAAGCGCTGCGCTCGGGTCAAGTGGGAGCCGTCGCCTTGGATGTCTACGAAGAAGAAGATGCGTTTTTCTATCATGATCGTTCTCAAGAAATTTTACAAGACGAACAATTAGCATATCTATTAACATTCCCAAATGTATTAGTAACCGCACATCAAGCATTTTTAACCCAAGAAGCTCTCACAGAAATCGCCGCGACTACTGTGGAAAATATTCTGGCTTCGCACGAGAGGCGCCCTCTCCAAAAAGATACTATTTTAGTGCCCCCCTCAAACTTAAATTAAATGGAATTATAACTGATGTTACGCACTTTGAGGAGCCCTGGGAGCAAAAAACATTTTAGCCTACAAGATTTCCTTTTTTGCGTCACCTCACATTATAATTAAAATTAATAAGGTAATATTTAAAAAAATAAAGTCCATGAACTTAATTGATCGTCCGCGTCGAAATAGAAAAAATCCTGCTATTCGTTCACTTGTCCGGGAAACGACACTTTCCGTATCGAATTTAATTCAACCGCTTTTTTTATGGGAAAAAGAATGGTCCGAACCGATTGAATCCATGCCCGGCATCATGAGATTAAGCCCGAAAGATTTACTCCAAGAATGTGAAAATCTCCTGCGCTGGGGAATTTCCGCCATAGCATTATTTCCCTATATCGAGCCAAAGTATAAGGACTCGAGAGGTTCGCACGGATTAAATCCTGATAATATTCTTTTGACAGCCATACAAGCCATTAAAAAGGCGTATCCGGATCTAATAGTCATCGCCGACATTGCTTTGGATCCCTTTACTGACCATGGACATGATGGCATTATGAATGCTCAAGGGAGAATATTAAACGACCCTACGGTCGAAATGCTTTGTAAGATGGCCATAGTCTCAGCTCAAGCGGGAGCGGATATCGTGGCACCTTCGGATATGATGGATGGTCGAGTGGGAGCCATTCGAGAAGCTTTGGATCAAGCTGAATTCGAAGAAGTTTCCATTATGAGCTATGCGGCTAAGTATGCAAGTGCCTATTATGGACCATTTCGCGATGCGGTAGGCAGCAAAAAAGATAAAAAGTTTCCGCTCGACAAAAAAACCTATCAAATGGATCCATCAAATATTCGCGAAGCACTCCGAGAAATCTTTTTAGATATTCAAGAAGGTTCTGATATACTGATAATCAAACCTGCCGGAGCTTATTTGGATGTGATTCGTGCGGTGCGGGACCAGGTTTTACTCCCTCTTGCCGCATATCAGGTTTCGGGAGAATACGCGCAAATCTGCGCCGCCGCACGTTTGGGTTGGCTCGATTACGAACCAATAAGGGACGAATCACTCCTCGCAATCCGCCGGGCCGGAGCTGATATGATCCTCACATATTTTGCCCATGAAATAGCGGAAGCAAATTTCAAAACATTATAATAGTCATACATCACTGGAGTGAAGGTTTGACCGTCAGGGTAATTCTGTGGTTTTTACGACGCAATATCACTCGGCAAGAAAATGCCTCCGAGAGAACTGAGGAATTGAGCTGAGAAAGTGGGCCGGCAGTAAGGACGCGGCCTGATTTCAGCACGAGCGCATGTGTTAAGCAGGGAATAATTTCCTCCACATGATGCGTAACAAAAAGCAAAGGAGCGGCATGAGTGGAAGCCGCATGATGAGTCAAAAACGCGAGAAAGTCCTCGCGAGCAACGGGGTCCAGGCCGGCACAGGGTTCATCCAGAATCAGGATGGCTGGTTTTGCCATTAAGGCGCGGGCAATGAGAATTCGCTGCCGCTCGCCTTGAGAAAAGAGAGCCCAGATTTTTCCTTCCAAATGGTCTGCTTTGACACTTTCCAAAAGGTCCAACGCAGAACGCCGTTCCGCTTTGTGGATACGTTTCCAGGATCCAATGGACGCGGATTTGCCTCCGACTACAATTTCCAACCCGGTATCTTCAGGATGTATCAGATTTGCCACACTGCTGCTCACAATTCCCACAGCCTTTCGCAACTCCCTCCAATCCGAGTGACCGAAAGATTCATTCAATACCGTAATGGTTCCCGTAGTCGGGGTGAGGTAACCCACCAGGGCTTTTAACAGAGAGGTTTTTCCGGATCCATTGGCTCCTAGGATAGCCCAATTTTCTCCACGCCGTACTTGCCAGGAAATATCATCCAGTATTTTGAACTTGGAGCGATGAATAGATAGGCCCTGAATCTCTAAGATTGAAACCATAAGTATGCCGTAGCTTCCTCAAACTCTATTGCCAAGATATGTTTTGTAAATAAAGCTAAGCATTTTCATAATACGTTTGTAATAAGTTTTCTTAAAGAATTAAATATTTGCCTTAAGGAATTCGAAGGTATCCCCCCGGCAGGTTTGCCGCCCATTGGACAATGGTCAGAATGGCTGAAGCGGGTACAAGATTCGCATGGGCAAAGAGAGCAGCCAACCAGGTGCTAAGAAAAAGGTCACAAAAGAGACTCAATGCTGCAAGACTCAGCACCAGGAACGCAAGCGGCACTACAATTGGGTTCACTAACAAAGCGGAAAGGGACGCGTTTTGGAAATGCCAAAGCAGCAAGGGGGTAGACCCCATCCAAGCAGCAGTGGAGACGGCTATCGTGGCTGAAATAGCACTTCCCAATCGTTCCAGAAAACGCTGGGTAGGCGTAAACAGCCGACGAGGTAAAAAAGGATCCGGCGCATACCATTGCTGTCCCATCCGATAAAAGGGTGGAGCGAGGAGGGTAATGGCGACCACCACAACAAACGAAAGTTGAAAACCGGGACGAAATAACAACTCCGAATTCCCACCTAATATACACAGAAGCGCAGCTGCAAGACTGTTGAGCACAAAAGCGCGTCGCTTCACACAAATCCCTCCCAAAAACACTCCTGCCATGCAAGCTGCGCGACAAGCGGACGGACGCAAACCTGTGATACCGGCATAAGAAAACAACAGAACAATAATCAAAGGCACGGCTATTTTCTGAGACACTCTGCAAATCTTAAACACTTGCCACGCAATAGCAGCTACCATACCCACATGGAGACCACTGACAGAAAAAATATGATAAGTTCCCGTGCGGCGAAAAGCCTCCGCTAACATTTTTTCGCTTTCCCGATCCGCACCCAGTGTGAGCGCTCGAATGAAAGCAGCTTCCGTTGTATTGTTTTCCATCCCTCGGTTAATTGCCTGTTCCACCCGTTTTCGTGCACGCACAGCCCAGAGTTTGAGATTCCATATCGAGGGCGGATGGACTACTTGAACCGCTGCAATCCGATAAAATTCCAGGTCTATTCCTAAAGAAGCGAGCCATGCCTGGCGATTGAATCGAACTCCGTTGCGAAACCGTATCGAGGTGAATTTATCGATTAGGCGCACGGATCCCATCCATTGGACCATTGTGCCGACTGCAGGCGGTTCTCCCCGCCAAGGAATCAAAACCTGTAGGGGCAGATGATATTCGTTTTTTCCTGATTGCAGTTTTTTTATTCGGACGAGAAGGGAAGAGGTGTCGCGGAAAGATCGCAATGCTTGGGTAATGACTCCCTGACTTTTCCAAATACCAGAAATACTAATGGACATATCACGCGAAAATAAGGCCGCTTGCGATTCCACGGTCTGCAATCTATGCAAACAGCCAAATACACATACCGTCGCCAGCAAAATCCAAGCGGTGCCACTAAAAAGCCGCCAAAGAATGAGGAGGCTCAAACCTGTTGCAATCCAACTCCACACAGAAAAGATGGAAGAAAGAACAATTCCCGCAACTGCAGCCAGAGCCATGCCGACAAGGGGCTGACGGACGACAATGATCATCCCCAATGATCGCTTCATTTTAAAAAAAGCGCACTGGAGTATTTAGAGAATTTATTGAGCTTTGTTACAAGAAATCTCCGGCTAAATAGCCACCATTTAAGGCACTTCCCCTGCCCATTTGCAGTCTTAATTATTGCTCAAGGAGTCACTTGTTCCTGAGTAACTGACGTGACGCACTGTGAGGAGCTCTGGGAGCAAAAAAACCATTTTAGCCTACCAGGTTTCCCTTTTTTGCATCACATCACTGAGTAAGAATTTTTTTGTTCACACAATACTCGATGATAGGGGAATTAAGTTCTAATAACTGTTGCAATACTCTCTTGGAAATAGCATGAAGCTGAGACATTTTTAAAAACCTGAATTGTGTCATCTGCAACGTATTTAATGTATGCGCATTAAGATCTCCGATGACATTTTCAGGAATATTTTGAAGATGTTCTCTGTTGAGGTCCCACATACTATGTCGATTGAGCTGACGGCCTTTGAGCCCCTTGACACGCACAACTTGGAAGCGATCCTCTGCCCAAGTGTTGAGCTGCTCCGCCCGTATCAGAGTAAAAATTCCGGGATCCAGATTCTGTACTATATCCAATGGTATTAAAATATTAGAAAAAATATTCGCTGGCAGTTTAGCGATCTGTTCTGGTCGAAAGGCACGAAGATAATGAACATTGTGCCATTTTAACAATTGGAAATGTTCCTGCGGAAGATTTTCACATACTTCCAGACTAAGATGCGAAACCACTCTTTCAGGCACCAATGCGAAAACCGCGGGTTTCATTTTACAGACTTGCTCTGCCGTCAGATTTGCAGCTTGCTGAGGAGTCAAGTGGTTCATAAGGTCCTCCGTCGCATAACGAAAAGCTTCCGGGGAGATTCTGGAAAGCACACCCGACTTCAGGTTTCGAAAAAAAACTTCCGGTTTTATATTACGAATTTGCTCTACAGTCAGATCTTGAGCCTTCCCAGGAGTTAAGCTTGCTACAAAATCTTCACCTACATAACGGAAAGCTTCTTCAGGAACATGGGAAAGCACCCCAGGCCTGAGATGGCAAAGAAAATGATCGCCTAACATTCTGTACGTTGAGATCCGTATGCTCCCGACTTGTTCTTTTGTAAAATCTCCTACGATTTGGACGAATTGTTGGTATTGCTGATGGTAGAGTACTACATGTCGACGCTGGCCTAAGAGTAGCGGATAGAGCATTCCCAAAAACTCACACATTCCGAGCCTCGAATAAATTTCAGGCTGAATTGCTTGCCGTTGTTCTGAAGTAAGTATTGCAAATCGGCCTTGAATCACGAGGGCAGCAAAAAAACTTGGATCCTGAGCTCTGATCTGAACCGCCGTCATTGCTCTTAGTTGCCCATCTTTGAGAGTGGCTATTTTTTCATTGAGAGCAGCTGTTTTTTCAGGATCTAAATTTGTGGGAAATTCATATCCCAGCTCGGCAATTTGGTCCACCGCTGGCAAATTGCGCAATGCATTTTGCCATAACGTATCGGGCTGCGGGAGCCGCATATGAGCAGCCTCAATGTGAGCCACATCAGAGACACTCCACTGCTGCGGAGTGAACCAATTAATTTGTTGTGGCGTCAACTTATTTAAAAATGAATCCCCCATCATATGAAGAGATAAAGATGAAATTTGTTGAAGCTCTCCCTGGGTGAATTTTTGGAGTTGATATTTCGGCAGGAAAAAATACTGTAGAGTTAGGTCAAATGATATCAGAACATTCTGCCTGCCTGGGATATCAAATGCTGAAATCTGTTCTGGCTTCAAGCAACGGAGTTGTATTGAACGAAGTCCTCCCACGAAATCCATTATACTTCTTCCCTGCTGGAACATATTATATATGAGCTGCCGAAAGGCTGGTGCCGAAACGGCCCTGAGTTGATTGACAGTCAGCCAGTAGATTTGACTGTAATTTAATGCACCTAGCACCCTTTGAATGTTAAAATTACGAAATATAGACGGTGCAATTTCGGAAACTTTATCGTCCATCCACTTAATCTGATCATCTGTTAGGGAGAGACAAAAATCCTCTTTTAACTCAGATAAAGTTTTCCTGGAAATTCCGGACAATTGATCCTGACTGATCGCCCGAATGCTATCCGCTTTTAATTGATTCAAGCGATTACTCGATAATTCCTTAAAGACGCTGGGGCTGAATTCCCTGATTTGGTTCGGTGTAAAATATTGAAACCAGTCTTCGGATATTACAGAGATCTGATCTTCCGACAGCTCCTTAAGATACTCCTCCCGTATCACGCTCTTCGGGCATATCACATCCTTAATAATATTTTTCGGCAACTCTCGCCAAGATTCCAGACTAATACTAGCCACCTGTTGCGGACTCAAATGTTGGAGTGTCCATGTGGGAATCGCAAAAATCTGACGGGCAGTTAACTTTTGCATTTTATCCACAGTGAGCGACTTTGCCTCCTGTAGATTTAATTCCGAAAAAGTATCTATAGGTAACTCGGGAATACGATCCGGAGGTGTATTTTGGATGATACGTAGTTTCTCTTCCTTAGGTACTAACATTCTATGTACCCGTTGAAGCAGTATATCGGATCTTGAACTTTTTTCTTCATTTCGAGGCGGTTCATCGGCTGATAAACCCATCACCGCTGAAGAGTCATAAGAAATAGGGGGGAAATGGGGATTCGAAACAACAGTTTTGATAGAAGTCGGCATAAAAAACCTAAATAGAAAATAGAAAGTGCGGGTGCCCATTGCGGAACAAATGCCGCATCAAGCTATAGAGTCTAAAATCCGATTATTTTATACAACTATTTTATAACCAATAACTTATATTTATAAAAATTAAGACAGCCCACCGTGAGCTTTTCCTTGAACCGAATATTCCGTCTCAATAACTTGCTCGAGTTTCAATAGCAATCCGAATGGCATTCAAAGTGTTGCGAATATTTTCTTCCATCGAAAACCGTGATGCAATTTGGATTCGTATCTGTCGTGTCTTTTTACGAACTTCGGCGGGCAACCATCGTTCTAATGCCTGGATCAGAGCCTGGTCATCGCCCACTTCCACTCTATCCCCGAGTGCGCTATTTTCCAATACCTCGGAAAAACCGTTGGAAAGCGTGGTAATCACCGGTAGACCAGCTGCAAGAGCCTCCAAACACGCGTTGGAAAAAGGATCATATAAAGTGGGCAGAAGGAAAATATCCGCTGCCATATAAAGGGCTGCCATATGAGAAACCGGACCTGCGAATACCGTGTGCGAGCCAGCATATTTTCTCGATGGTCCTCGGCCAGCCACTAATAACTTCGCTCGCCCCTGAAGAGCGTCGATGGCACGCACCGCAAAACGCAACCCTTTTCTCTCCCATCCGGTTCCTGTAAAAAGCACCACCGTTTCTTCCGCTGAAAATCCATATTTCTGACGAATGCGTATCCGATCCTCAAATGAGAATGCAGGGGCAAAAAATCCATTGGGAATCAATAAAATCCTCTCTTTGGGGAATTGATAATATTTCGCAATTTCTTCTTGGACCATTCGTGAATTCGCCACAATGATCCCTGTGTGGCGGGGATCGAATATCACACGCTCCAGTTTTAAAATTTCCGTATGTTTGCGATTCAGGCCACGAAGCCAACGGCGCCAGGGAGATTCAAATCGTGCTCTTCGCTGCAACCAGGATGCATGAACACCATCTCCCGCCCGATAGAGATCGCACCCCAAAATCCGTTCCAGACTCAACAAACAATCAAAATCTTTTTTCGAAGATTGCAAAGCTCGTGCAAAAGTTAATGGAGAATGGCCCGGAATTCTTCGCACCTCTCCATATTCCCAAGCCGCTGTCGGCCACTCGGCGGATGTGTAGAAAATCACCTCTTCCCCAGTTTCTACCAGCCCTTGCGCCAGACGACGCAGATACGCCTCCGCACCTCCTGTAGCCGAGTAACCACGCCGTACTAACGCTATTCGCATAGGGTCTGAGAGAAGATGGCCTTGACTTGGTGAGACAGGAATTGCATGAACCTATTGCCATAACTTTCCTAATCACCTCTTGCAAGACCGCACCACTTTGTGAAAATCCTTTGTCTTCAATTGAAGCGCATCGGAGATCTTCTGCTTACCACACCAGCATTCACTGCTTTACAGGACGCATATCCTCACGCTGAAATTCATGTTGCTGCTGATGGAGCGTTTTTCTCTTTGTTCCCCTGCTTACCCGTCCATCGCGTGCTACCTTTACGACGTGGTCCCGCCTCCACATGGCTGACTCTCCTTCGCGAACGATACGATGTGTGTTTGGATTTTAACGCCAGCGATCGCTCCTCCCTCATCTCCTTCCTCGTCCGCTCCCCCCTGAAAATCACTTATTCCCGATTTGAACAGCGGCCCTTCCGAAGGAGTATCTATCATACTTTTATTCCTTCGATTTTGAGTCAACGGCATACGACGGATTTTCATATGGACCTGCTGACCTCTCTCGGCATTCACCGAGAGGGACTTCCTTTAAGTCTCAAACTCCCGTCTGATTCTATTCGACAAGTGAATGACCTTCTTGCCAGTCTGAATGTCACCCCGCCCTTCGTAGTGGTCCACCCCGGAGCGCTCCGACCGGAAAAGTATTGGTTAAATGAGCGATGGTTAGCGGTGATTCGCCATATCCGTCAGGTATACTCGCTACCAGTGCTGCTCACAGGTTCTCCTTCTATTTCGGAACAATTGTGGCTGAAAAATTTGCTTATGAATCAGGAAGGCCTCTGGCATAACCTGATAGGAAAGCTGGATCTCGCGCAGTTGGCAGTGCTTATTTCCAAAGCTCAGCTGCTCTGCGGGGTAGATTCTGCCCCGATCCACTTTGCTGATGCCGTTTCGACTCCGTGTGTAGCCCTTTTTGGCCCGACAAATCCCTATCAATGGCGTCCCAGGAATCCAAGTTCCTGCATTTTAGGTCCCCATACGGTTCCATACCACCCCAAAGACATGGGAGGCCCCATGGAGTCCATTTCGTCGGAGACGGTCATTTCGGCGATCGACAGGTTGCTGTCAGATTCCCTTATTTCTTATCATCCAACCAGTGAGGATTCCACATGCGAACCTGGTCCAAAATGATCTCTGCGAACAAAGGTTCCGTACCGATTGCGCTAGCATAAAACAATTTTCTGCCTCGGAGATCATGAGGATTGTGTCTAAAAATCTCGACCTGGCTCGCGGCGGCTCCGGGTTCAGAGGTAATTCCTAACAAAATCGGGATATCCTGGTAACTATGAAGGCCATCTGAAATAAAGAAGGGAACTACCACCACATTCGGCTGACTGGTTAAACGGTCCCACTCAGCCACTGGGGGAATGTCTTCCATATAGGCCGAGATCACCTCCGGATAGGTTCCTCGAATGCGGGCGACTTGTACCTTTACAGCTTTGGCTGAGTTGTCGTTTAAATCTGTCCCATGTCCTACGATAATAAGACTCGTTTTTTCTTTTGGTACGCCGGGAGCGACTTCTGCCGCACGCCGCAAGAGAAGTTCTGTCATTTTCGGATGACTTCCCACAGGGGGACAATATCTGATGGTGCGGCCTCCTTTTTGGGTCAGGGCTCCCTCCAGCTCTAATTCACGCGGGATGACAGTCTGTGTAAAATATCCTTCACTAATAAAGTTAGGTACCACGTAAATATCTTTCGATTCCACCATGTTGTAAACTTCCCGCAAGGAAGGATCTTCCTTCCAAAAACAGCAGACGATTTCTCGAAAAATATTCCGCTTTCGCAGCACCATGGCATGAGTATGAGTGGGTGAACTGGAGTCAGGATTTACTGTAGAACCATGCCCCACAATAATAAGAGCCGCATCAGAATGGATCATATGGAAAGCCACTTAAAATTCTCTGTTGAAAACATACGGCATCGATTTTAAACTATGTATTAGTTTATGTCCCAATTTTCTTTCTCTAAGTTTGGTGAAAACCTCTCCGTTACCAGTATTGTTGCGGCTTCCCAGGCCGCCGTAGGCTTTGGTCTCGGATTACTCCTTGCTGAAAAGCTGAAACGCTCTGCTCGCGAGCGAGCCGCCATTGCCCTGATTGGGGCGGGCATCGCCGCCCTGATCCCCACGGTGGCGGGAGTAGTAAATCGCGTGGCCAATCGTCCTACCTCGCACCGCTTGATGCAACGTCGTCTGGATAGTATTCGAGGAGATGTCGGAATTTCTGAAACAGAATCTCTTTGAGGTTCCTCGTTTGTAACCACTTGCTGCGCATGGGGTGGAATTGGATTTGAGAATTATCGAGTGAGCAGTAATTCGCCGATACGCACATGCAAGCGCAAGGTGGGGTCTGCCCAGGAACTGGATTTTCTTAGGAGAACATTGAGTCACTCCATTCAGTTTCTAGAGCAATCGCAGCTTTTTTTAAGCTGTGGGGTCTAGAAACCACACCTATGATGAGCCTTTATGCGCCTCATACTCGCTTCCGCTTCACCACGCCGAAAACTACTCTTAGAACAGGCAGGAAACGAGGTATTGGTACGTCCTTCTTACATTTCCGAGCTTCTCAGCCATCCGGATGGCCCCAGCGCTTTGGCGTTAGCCAATGCGCGACTGAAAGCTCAAGCAGTATACGAAGCGTTGCGACCCAATGAGAGAGAAATCATCTTAGGGGCTGATACAGTAGTTTGTCTTGACAACGAAATTTTTGGTAAACCAAGAGACCGAGCGGAAGCCGAGAGTATGCTCACTCGACTTTCAGGTCATTGGCACAAAGTGATTACAGGGGTATGTCTCTTGGGTCCTCTCTCCATAAACGAATTTTTTGACACCACTCAGGTTCTTTTTCATTCTTTGGAACTAGCGGAAATCCGATCTTATTTGGATAGCATCCATCCCTACGATAAAGCGGGTGCCTACGCTGCCCAACAGGGTGGTGAACGCATTATTTCCCAGGTGAAGGGCTCCTTTTCAAATATTGTCGGTCTGCCTTTGGAAGCTCTACTACTGTCCTCGCTCTATCATTCAGGACACTAGAGATCTGGCACAATAATGATATTCTCTGGGCGGAGTCTTGTCAGCGAGTCACTTATACAAATGACTCTGCTCCCGTAAAAAAACTATCAGCCTCTATATGCTTTGACGCTCTCCCCGGATAGTATGAAGAAACTTTAATATATTGTTCAATCTCACCTCATTTGGGTCGGTTATTCTTTAAAAACATCCATGAAAATACTCCTCGTTGAAGACGATCCAAAAGTATCACGGATTGTTGCGACTGGCTTGAATGCCGAGCGATTTTTAGTTGATACAGCTATTGATGGCAGAGAGGGGGTGGAAATGACGATCAACAATCCGTACGATCTCGTCATCGTCGACATCCACCTTCCTCTTTTAAGTGGAACGGAAGTTGTCAAACGCATTCGATCACATAATAAGGAGGTTCCAATTCTCATGTTGACGGCATACGATGCGATTGCCGTCAAAGTGGCACACTTCGAAATTGGTGCGGATGATTATTTAACTAAACCTTTTGCTTTTGCCGAACTTCTGGTTCGAACTAAGGCATTGTTGCGACGAGGACCTGTGGTTCGGATCAATACGCTCACTATTGCTGATTTGGAAATCGACCGTATGTTACGGCAGGCCAAACGGGGAGGAGTTCCCCTTAAGTTAACTTCCAAAGAATATGCTCTCCTAGAGTACTTAGCCCTTAATTCCGGGAGAGTTCTTTCCAGGAGTATGATTATTGAGCATGTTTGGGATCAGAGTTTCGAGGGCCTCACAAACATCGTCGATGTTTATATCCGGCAATTGCGAGCAAAGATCGACGACTCCCATTCAGTGAAGCTGATTCATACTTTGCGGGGAATGGGATACTATTTGAATAAAAAGGAACTCTGGGGATGAATCCTAGATCCCTTAGCTTTAGATTAAGTATCTGGTATGCAGTAACTTGCGGAATTATTTGTTTGGCGCTAGGAGCATTTTCCTATTTTTGGCTCTCCAAGTATATGACTTCGCGATTGAAGGAAAGGCTGGAACGAAAGACAGAACAAATTGTTGCTTTGTGGCAATTGCATTGGCAAGAAACCGGAGAGCAAAAAGCCATCCATGACATCAAGGTAAGCTGTGCTCCCGAGCACAATGATCTTTTCATTCGTATAGAAAAGGCTGGGGGAAAGATTCTTTATGTCTCAGGAAAGCCAGTGGAAGCCAATTTTTTCCCAGAGAAAATCCCCTTTATGCCCATGCCAAAGGGCACTCAACTTGTATGGCGTTTACCTGCTCAAAACATGCTCATTGCGTCGCAGATATTCTCTTCTGAGAGCGGCTATATTGTGGAAGTCGGGGCTTCGCTGGATCCCATAGATAGAATTCTGTGGGACTATCTGATGATGTTATCGATAGGGGTATCCTTTGCACTGGTCGTAGCCATTGCGGGAGGTGTGGTTTTGGCAAAGAAGTCTCTGAGGCCGGTGCATAAAATTGTCAACGCAGCTCAGGAAATGAGTTGGCACAATTTGAAAAACCGCCTGCCTATTGCCCATACGGGGGATGAATTGGAACATCTTTCGGTGGTGTTAAATCAAATGCTTGCTCGCCTTGAGGAAGCTTTTCAACACTCGCAACGCTTTTGCGCGCTTGCATCACACGAGCTTCGAACGCCATTAACGATCATTTTAGGTGAACTTGAGGGAGTCTTGCGTTCCCCCAGGCTGGAAAACGAGGAACGAGAAAAAATTGGCAGTGTTTTTGAAGAGGCGGAAAGGCTGGCAAAAATTGTAGGAGGATTATTTGCAATCACCCGGCTGGAAGCTGGCGAAGCTAAGAGTGAATCCGTACCTTTTAACCTCTCGAGTCTTGTAATCAATACTGCTGAGCAGATGTCGCTTCTTGCCGAGGAAAAAAATCTTACGGTACGTTGTGAAGGTGATCTTACAGATGAAGTGGTTGGGGACAAATCGAGATTAAAGCAAGTGGTTGTCAATCTCCTCGACAACGCAATTAAGTATTCGCCGCCAGGGAAAGAAATTGTCCTGCGGACCCGAATGGAAAATGGATCCGGCTTTTTCGAGGTGATAGATTCCGGATACGGAATTCCTGATTCTGATTTGCCACATATTTTCGAAAGCTTTTATCGCAGCGACGACGAACGAACGCAAAAAGTCGATGGCACGGGATTGGGGCTATCGATAGCTAAGTTTATTTGTACTGCGCATGGCGGATCTATCGATGCCATAAATCGCCCTGAGGGGGGCTGTATCCTTCGAGTCTGTTTGCCTCTAAAACCAATAATATTATGAGAAACGAGAAAAGAAACCGCTTCCTCCATAGGAAGTTCAAATACATCATAGGAATTTCGGGCTTGATACTCTGCTCCTTATTGGTTTTGACCTTTTGGGGGAATCGCAAAGCAAAAGCAAAACAAGGGGAACTCCCTTTGGTAGCAGTAACCGAAATCCGGGAAGCCAACCTGGCTAATGTGATGAGTATTACTGGCGAAATGCGTCCGTATCAGCAAATCAACTTGCATGCTAAGGTCGCGGGATTCTTACAATCGATTCATGTCGATATTGGAGACCATGTAAAAGAGGGAAGTGTGATCGCGTGCCTTGAAATCCCGGAATTGCACGAAGAATTAGCACGCGCCAAAGCAGGGGTTGCAGCAGCTCAGGAAAGTGTGAAGAGCGAAGAAGCCAAATATCACGACGTGCATCTTTTGCTCCAAAGACTGCAGAAAGTAGCTCAAAAAAATCCCCACCTCATTGCACAACAGGATCTCGATACCGCGAATTCGCGGGATAGCTCTGCCGCTGCTCATTTGGCTTTGGCTGCCCAACAGGTCGCTGAGAGCAAGGCTGACGAAGATAAAATTGAAACGATGCTGGATTACGCGACAATCACAGCTCCCTTTGCAGGAGTCATTACCAAGCGATATGCAGATCCTGGTGCTCTGATTCAAGCAGGGATTTCCTCAAATACACAGGCAATGCCTGTGGTGAGCTTGGCTCAGGATAATATATTACGAGCAACTTTCCCGGTACCCGAGTCCATTGTGACACGTTTACACGTGGGGGACCAAGTCCAAATCGAAATTCCGGCGCTCAATAAAAAGATTCTTGCAAAGGTATCGCGGATGGCCTGTCAGGTGGATCAAAGCACCCGTACGATGGAGGCGCAGATGGACGTGGATAATGCCGATCTCAGTATCACACCTGGGATGTACGCAATTGCGGATGTTCAAATTGATCACCGGGAGGGCATCTTGGCTGCACCTGTACAGGCGGTGAAGATGGGGACAGAAAACTGCGTGTTTATAGTCAATGAAAAACAAAAAGTGGAAAAACGCATCGTCGAGTTGGGGATTCAGACAGCTGAGTGGGTAGAGATCAAACAAGGAGTGAAATTGGGTGACTTAATCATCATCGGTAACACAAGTGAATTGCATCCAGGCATGCGTGTTACCGCTAAGGTGAGAGATGAAGCCACTCTGGCCTCCAACACATTAAAGACAATGGATAAAGGAACCTTCCATTGAGCAAATTGAGCCCGCTTGAGACTTACAGGGTTCCGTTGATAAGGCTGAAAAGCAGCCCCGGTCGATGAGTGGCACCCTATTTTCCTAAAAGCACATCCTTATGTCCCGTTTCGCAATAAAATATCCGTTTTTTATTCTCGTGGTTTGCCTAATGACTTGCGTGATCGGTGTAACCACCGTGGCGCGCATGCCAGTGGATCTCTTCCCCTCCATTAAGATACCGGTAGTAGTGGTGGCTACGTTCTTTTCGGGCATGCCTCCGGAGCAAATCGAGAATGACATTACCGGACGCTTTGAACGATTTTTTACTTTAGCTAGTGGTATTGATCACATCGAATCCCGTTCACTTCCTGGGGTCAGCCTCATTAAAGTCTATTTCCAACCTGGGACTAATGCAGATTCGGCGGTGACCACAATTTCAAATCTGGCCATGGCAAATTTACGTCGCCTGCCTATAGGTACGTTGCCGCCAGTAGTTTTGAAGTTCGACTCTTCCAGCCTGCCGGTTTGCCTAATTACCTTAAAGGGCAAGAGTCTGAACGAGACGCAATTGCGAGATCTCGGTCAGTATACAGTGCGCAATCAAGTGGCGAATGTTCCAGGTGCCTCGGTGCCACCGGCTTTTGGGGGAAAATACCGGCAGATCATGGTCTATGTGGATCCGGCAAAGCTAGAAGCTTACCAATTGAGCGTGATGGATGTCGTTCGTTCTGTGAACGATGCCAATCTGATCCTGCCCGCCGGAGACGTGAAGATCGGTCCCATCGACTACAACCTGTATACCAATAGTCAGCTGAACACGATTCAGGATATTAACCAAGTCCCATTGAAAGCACTGGGAAACCGCTTAGTACTTGTTGGAGACGTTGCCCAAGCCAAGGATGGGGCGCAGATTCAATCCAATATCGTTCGAATCGATGGCCAGCCATCTGTGTATCTCCCTGTACTCAAACAAGGCGGAGATGCGAATACTATTGCTGTTGTCGATGGGATTAAGCGGGCGGTGGCTCGTCTTATGGATATTCCAAAGTCGCTCATAGCGAATGTCGTGTTTGATCAATCTATCTTTGTCAAAAATGCCATTGAGAACTTGGTGCATGAAGGACTCATTGGTCTTTGCCTCACAGGAGCGATGATTTTGATCTTTCTCGGCAATGTTCGGGCGACGGTTGCAGTGTTCTTATCCATCCCGCTGTCCGCACTAGCAGCATTTATTGTTCTTTCGACAGGTGGCAACTCCATCAACTCCATGATTCTTGGCGGACTGGCGTTGGCATTTTCACGGTTAATCGACAATTCGGTTGTGGTCCTGGAAAACATCTTTCGTCATATGGAATTGGGTGAGAGTGCTGCGGTTGCGGCGGAAAAGGGAGGCAACGAAGTGGCATTTCCGGTACTGGCCGCAACCCTAGGTACGGCGGTGGTATTCTTTCCCGTTACCTTTCTTTATGGGGTGAGCAAGTTCCTTTTTACAGCTTTGGCTCTTTCTGTCGTATTTTCCCTTTTCGCTTCCTATATAGTGGCAATGACGGTGGTCCCTCTCTTTTGTGCGCTATTTATCAAAACGAGTGCTGTGGTCCACGAGGGCAAAGGGGAAACCAATCCACGGAAAGGCTGGGGGGCTAGGTTCAATGATGCATTTAATTTGCGCTTCCGTCAATTTCTGGATGGGTTCGACAGGCTGCAATCCAGAACTCTCCGGAAACCGGGTATTACCGTGAGTGTCATCCTCGGACTGGTACTTCTCAGTTTTACACTCCTGCCCTTTTTGGGAGTAGCCTATTTTCCACGGAGCGATCCAGGGCAATTTGTTATTAATATTAAGGCCCCCACGGGGACCCGTATAGAAAAGACAGAAACCAGTATCCAGCAAGTTGAGGAGGTGATTCGTAAGATAGTGCCTCCGGAAGAATTACGCTTAATTGTATCAAATATTGGAACGACGCCGGGCTTTTCTTCTATCTACACGAGCAACTCTGCCTCGCACACAGCGTTTGTTCAAGTAAGTCTCAAAGATACCCATCAGACAGGTAGTTACGAATATATTCGTCGAGTACGTGAAGCGCTGCACCGCGAACTCCCGGAACTTTCTGTCTATCTTCAATCGGGCGGGCTAGTCGATGCGGTCTTGAACATGGGCCTGCCTGCTCCCATCGATGTGCAAGTGAGTGGCAATAATTTAGAAGACATTTACCATGTGGCCTCGGAAATTGCCTATCAAGCGAGGCAGGTGTCTGGTGTAGGGGATGTACTCGTACCCCAGGATATTGATGCACCTTCTTTGCAACTCGATATCGATCGGAAAAAGGCCAGCCAATTAGGATTAAGCGCAAAAGAGGTAGTGAGTAATGTCATTACCGCACTCACTTCCAATGCCATGATTGCTCCCAGCTACTGGGTCGACCCTCATACCGGAAACGACTACATGCTTACGGTGCAATACCCCGAAAACGAAGTAAAATCCGCTCTGGATCTGATCTCAATTCCACTGCGTTCTTCAGGGGCAAAAAACACCACACGCATTGATGCGGTGACTTCCGTGAAAAGGATGATCGCACCGACAGAGGTGGATCATTATCAATTGTACCGGGTCGTAGATGTCTACATATCTCCCAAGGGTGAAGAAGTGGGAAAAGTAGCTGCCGCCATCCAAAAAATTGTTCATTCCACTCAGTTGCCGCCTAATGTGCGAGTCACTTTGCGGGGTTCCGTGCAGGCAATGAATACCTCCTTCTCTTCTTTTGGCATGGGGCTAATTCTTGCCGTAGTTCTTGTTTACTTAATTTTGGTGGCTCAGTTCCGCTCGTTTATCGATCCCTTGCTCATTCTCTTGGCTATACCTCCGGGCTTAATGGGCGTCTTAATGACGCTCGTATTTACAGGTACGACACTCAATGTGATGTCGCTGATGGGAGTGGTGATGATGGTGGGCATTGTGATCTCCAATAGTATTCTGATTGTGGAGTTTACTCATCGTCTGCGAGAGGACGGTATGGAGTTGAACCAGGCTGTTGCCTATGCTGTGAGAGTTCGCTTGCGCCCTATCCTCATGACATCTCTGGCGACTTTAATCGGGCTCATTCCCATGGCAATGAAACTGGGTACAGGAAGTGAAGCTTATGCACCGTTGGCTCGTGCCATTATAGGTGGCTTAGCCCTATCTGTATTGTTTACCGTCTTTGTCGTACCCGCAGCATTCCTTTTGGTTTATGGAAGAAAGAAGAGGGAAGAAGCCGCCATCTCGGAAGCCATGCCAACATTCACTTAATTGCTATCCAAAAAAGGCGGGACCATGCGACTATCATTTTTGCTTATCGAATTTTTGCTTCTTGCCGCTGCAGTGGCTCCATTGGCTAGAGCGAAATCAAAAGAGTCGAATTTTTCAAATCAAAGTATCACTTTGCAATCTGCGTTCAAAATGGACCATGAGAACAAATTTCCCAAGGTGCTGACTTTGAAAGAAGCCGAACGCTATGCGCTGGCTCATCATCCTGCGATCAAGACGGCAAGCTATCAGGCCAAGGCAGCAACGGAAGTGGTAAAAGAAACCTTAGCAAATTTCTTCCCTCAATTAGCCGGCTCAGCAGTCTTTGCGGAGGCAGATGGGGGGAACTCTCGTATGGCTGCAACGAGTGATAGCCTCAGTAATCCAACCATCCTGAGTCGGGAATCTAACGGACTCTACCTTTCTCAACTCATTACGGATTTTGGGAAGACGGCTTTTCTGACATCGAGTTCGCGATTCAATGCAAGATCGATGCGAGAACAACTGCAGGTGGTGCAGGAGATGGTCCTGCTCAACGTGGACCGTACTTACTATGCCGTTCTGAGAGCTAACGAATTAGTACGATTGACAGAGCAAGAGACAAAAACCAACGAATTATTAAAAGATCGGGTCAAAGCTCTCGCAGATAGCAACTTAAAGTCTTCCCTAGATGTGAGCATTCAAGAGGCCACCCTGGCTCAAACTCGATTATTAATGATTGACGCTGCAGGGCATTTGAAAGAAACGCTAGCCGATCTGATGGCTGCCATGGGTTCAAGGGATGAGCCTGACTTCAAACTGGCGGAAGATTTTACTATTCAACCACTGACTGAATCGAGTCAATCATTTGAAGCGAAGGCTTTCAGTCAACGGCCAGATCTGATTGCCATGCGTTTTGAGAGAGATGCTGCCCTCAAGTATGCTGCTGCTCAGGGTGCGGCCCGGCTACCGACGGTGAGCGCTATTGCAGCTGGAGGGGGGTCTCCCTACCATGAAGGAAATCTTTCTGAGACCTATGGAATGATCGGTGTGAACGTCAGTATCCCCTTATTTACAGGAGGAAGATTGACCGCTCAGCAGAAGGAGGCGCAGTTAAAAGCGAAAGCTGTGGAACAGCAGCTTGAAGATCGAGAGACCCTTGCTCTGCGGGATGTTCGAACTGCTTGGATCAACGCGCAGACCGCATTCAAAAAAATTCAAGTCTCAAAAGAGTATCTTGATGCGGCGTCAAAGGCTTTCGATCTGGCACAAAGCCTTTATGTCGCTGGGACTAGTTCGATTGTTGAGTTGAGTCAAGCCGACCTCCAACGTATCCAAGCTCAAATTGCCCTGATCAACGCCCGGTATGAATTCCTGACAAAACTTTCTATTTTGGCTTATCAGATTGGTGACCTAAAATAAGTGGAAGCTATATATTTGAATGTTCTAAATTTTTTCGGGCTCCAGGAGCAGCTGTTCAATACGTTGAAGGAGACGGCCCGCTGCACCCCCATCAATCACTCGATGGTCAAAACTCAACGTAAATGCGGAAATGGTTTCGGGCAGCCATTCTCGGGTTTCAGCATTCCAACGAGGTTTGATTTGTCCCGCACCTATACCAAGAAGCAGGGTTTGTTCGGGAAGCGGAATAGGAGTCGCCAATGTGAGCCCAAACACGCCGTAGTTAGTCACTGTGGCAATCGATCCCCCTGTTTCTTGAGCGGGCAATTTTCGCTGACGTGCAAGATTTACAAGACGATTGTAACGTTCGACAAGATCTTTCAACCGATACTGGTCCGCATTACGAATGACAGGGACTAACACACCGTCTTCAGCTTCCACAGCGAAACCGATGTCGATGGATCGGGGATGAACAATCCGTTCACCGACCAAGCGTCCTCCGGCAACACTATTTTCGCTTAATGCTAAAGCCAGAGCACGCAAAGCATATAAAGCTGGCCCGGGTTTAGACACCTGCTTTTTCCGATGCGCCAATAGGAGGTCCATATTTACAGGAAGAACCACCGTTGCTAATGGGCGCGTCCAGCTTCGGCGCATAGCATCGGCCACGGCAACGCGCATGGATGAAGCTGTTGTCATTTGGCTGCGTTCGAGATCGGTAAGAAATCGTTCGAGATCCTCAATGGTCACACGACCAGCTGCTCCACTTCCTGCAATGCCTGCAAGATCCGCTGCATGGAGTCCTAGTTCGCTCATGCGTGCTTTCATGCGTGGGGAAAGATAGCTGGCTCCTCCGGCATGAGCTGGCACCGGAAGTCCCTTGATTGTGGGAAGCACTTTTTTCGGTGCGTTCGGTACATTTACTGCTGCGGATATCGGATTCTTTGCAGTTGACGGAGAAGGCGGCTCCTCTTGTTGGATGCCGAGCCGCTTGGCTTCTGCTTCCGCAACTTCAATGTATCCCAAGACGGCACCGACCGGATAGCTTTGGCCTACTTGCGCAATCAGTCCTTTCACTTTTCCACTACATTGCGCAGTGACTTCCATAACTGCCTTATTAGTTTCCACCTCCATCAGGCTACAGTCAGTCTCCGCCTGCATTCCATCCTGATAGAGAATATTCACGATCGTGGCCTCGGCAATGGATTCACCAAGCTGCGGCATGATAATAGGGAGGTGATAGGGCATGATTCAACAAGTTAGGGGACTTTAAAATTCTAATACTCGTCGAAGACTCGACGTGATGGCAAGAGCTGTGGGCCGATGTGAAGACCAAAGATCGGGATGAAAGGGCACCGGAGTTTCCTTTGCATTCAGTCTTTGCGGGGGAGCATCCAACAGGCCGTATCCTTCCGATGCCACACGCGCAATGACTTCCGCGGAAACACCACCCCACGACCATGCTTCTCCTACACAAAGTAAACGGCCTGTACGCGCAACCGAAGCAAGAATCGCATCCGTATCCAATGGTTTCACACATCGCAGATCCACCACTTCAATTTCATAGCCGTCAGCCACAAGTTCTTCAGCAGCAGCCAGAGATTCGTGCACCATAGCACTATAGGTGACCACCGTAACGTCTCGCCCTTGGCGCGCAAGTCGTGCTTTCCGTGCGGGGACCGCTTCGTGAGGCAATGATTCCGCTTTTAAGTGATTGTAGAGCAATTTATGTTCGCAGAAAATTACCGGATCGTCGATAGCGATTGCTTCCAGCAACATGCTATAAGCATCTTCCACTGTAGCCGGTGTCATTACAATCAGGCCAGGATAGTGAGCATAGATTGCTTCCATACTTTGACTATGGAAAGGCCCGGCCCCGGAGGTGCCTCCGGAGGGTAGACGAACGACAATGGGACAAGGCACTGCAGTGCGGTAGAAAAGCGTGGCAGCCTGATTCACAATCTGGTTGAAACCGCATGTGGAAAAATCGGCAAATTGCATTTCCACAATAGGCCGCATCCCTTCAATTGCTGCACCAATAGCTATCCCCACAATAGCATCCTCACTCAGTGGGGCATCCAATACACGACCGGGAAATTGCGAAGACAGATTTTTAGTTGCCTTAAAGGCTCCACCAAATCCCCCGATATCTTGTCCGTATAAAAAAACTCTCGGATCAGCTGCCAATGCGTGAGCCTGCGCTTCGCGAATCGCTTCCAAATATGTAACACTCATTATTCTGAAAAATTGTCCCGCAGCTCGACTTGAGACAGCGCATTCCAATCTTCCTCCGCAGGATTTGGTGTAGGCTCACGTAAAACCTTGGCAACAGCAATCTCTATATCCTCGGAAAGGGCTTTTCGCCAATCAGACAGTTCTGATTGAGAAACCCAGGAACGCTCTATAAGGATTTGTTCAGCTAGTTGCAGACAATCACGTCCATGGGGACTCTGGCGATGAGCGGGATCCACATAACTGGCATCATCATGTTCTCCATGTCCCACTAATCGGAGGAGAGAGGCAACCACTAATTGAGGGCCCCCTCCTTCACGGGCTGTTTGCACTGCCTTGCCGACCACTCGGAGACACTCCTCCAGATCGGTGCCATCCAGCTCATAGCCGGTCACTCCATAACCCACAGCTTTATCCACAAGGTTCTTACATGCAAATTGTCGGCTATTCGGTGTGGAATAAGCGTATTGATTGTTAGCAACAAGCAATACGAGAGGAACTTTTTCTACAGCTGCTGCATTTAAACCTTCATGAAAAGCTCCTGTGGAGGTACCTCCATCCCCGATACAAGTCCCCCCCACCACGCTGGTTTCGCCACGAAAACGTCGAGCCATGAGGGCACCGACTACCAACGGAATCATGGCGCCGAGATGGCTAATCATGGCATAATAGCCTTCGCGAGGAAAACCACGGTGAATATTGCCGTCCCTTCCTCTCATCGGCCCCAATTGAGAGCCAAGATAAGTCCTCAAGGTATCCAGAATCGTATCCCCAAAAGCCATACGGCCAGCTTGATCACGAATGAGGGGCGCATAAATATCCCCTTTTTGCAGATGAATGCCTAGCGATACACTCAGGGCTTCTTGTCCTTTTCCAAGGAAGACTCCTCCTTTAATTAATCCCGAGCGGTACAAACTCGCCAATTTTTCCTCGAGCACTCGCGCCGCTGACATAAAACGATATGCTCGAATAAAATTGTCTTGAGTGGATTTTTCTAACCGCGAGTCCAAGTCGGATGACGCTAGCATTCCAGCAACCCTAAAGAATTCTTGGGGCTTACTGCAAATATTTCGTAAGCAAATTTAATAAGTTCGTGGTGGGTAGTTCGCAACAACTGATGAGTTCGCTATGGGACACCTTTTCGGATGACTATACAAGCATTTCCCCCCTCCTCTGCGATCCCAATATGGAAGATGAAGTCTCGCGATAAAGTGGTCACCTTGCTTCTCAGAAAATATGGGTACACATTTTCTGAGGAACTGGGCATCAAATTGGAGAACAATACCCCTTCCGTTCTTTTTCGTTGGCTTTGTGCCACATTGCTTTTTTGCGCCCCTATCAGCAATAAAATCGCTCGGGCAGCCGCTACAGCACTATTTCAACATCACTGGACTACCGCACAAAAAATGTTGGCATCCACGTGGAAGAAACGCACTGCGGTATTAAATCACTCCGGATATGCGCATTATGACGAAAAAACCTCGCGTACATTAGCAGATATTGCGCAATTTCTCCTGGATCATTATCAAGGGGATTTGCGCAACCTCCGAGCGGCTGCACAACACGATCCTTCCCGCGAACGCGAATTAATTATGGAATGCAAAGGTATTGGAGAAGTCGGTGCCAGCATCTTTTTTCGAGAAATCCAAACAGTCTGGAAAGAACATGCTCCGTTTGCTGATGAACTGTCTTTAAAAGCGGCACGCAAACTGAATCTGCCCACCCATGCCAAAGAGTTATCTAAATTAGTTCCTCAAAAACAATTCCCTCAGTTGCTCGCAGCACTGGTGCGATGCCACCTCACGAAAGATTTTTCCACCCTCTTGGCTGCAGCTGAGTCAGTATAGCGAAATGCTTGGGGATTCAGTATCGATCTGTTCTTATTATCCTAATATGCGCTTGAGCGTTTTTGTGGCTTCGAAATACTCCATGGCACATTCGCGCGCCTTTTTGGAAAAGTGATCCCAATCCCGCATCACTCGTTGCACCGCTTCGGTGGCTCCCTCTAAATCAGCCACAAAGAACATTCCGGAATCCGCAGGCAGATAAGAAGCAGCTCCTGTATCCTCTGTAATGACAGGTCTCCCCATTGCAAGAAAAGTGGCTCCTCGATCACTGATCCAACCCGTTTGCAAATACGTATCAATCCCTTTGACAGCGGTAAATTCCGCAAGAGCTCCCGCAAGATATTTGCGATATGCATGGGAGGTCCCTGCCACGCGATGCGGATCAACCACTTTCCATCCCAGACTTTCTAATCTTTCCTTGGCCAGATCATTTTTGGTCATATTCATCGCCAATTCCATATGAGCCTGTGGCACTTTGTTAGGTAGACCCAAAAATTTTTCGAATGTAGCCTTTTTGGAAAAGTCTTTCCATTCTCCATCCATCAACATGTCGTTTTTCCAATACCATTGTCCCACCGTAGTAAATTTTGGCTTGGGAGGACGTGGAACGGGACGGTTCAGGTGAGTATCGACGAGGGGAAAGAATGTGCGCCACGAAACATGCTGTTTAGGTAAACGACAGCTACTGTCATTAATATTGAGTCCGATTGTCCAAAATTCCTGATGAGAGGATTGCCCCAGCTCCACTTCCTTCATCCAGTAGGGAACCTCACCTGGATCCAGATCACACAGTACGCGTTTGTCGAAACGATTGAGGAGAGGAGGCTGAATGGAATAGCAGAGGTTAAGAAGAATATGGGGCGCTTCAAACAACCGAGAAAATGCCTTGGATTCCATACCGTAATAAGACATCGCATCCCAAGCATTCTCGTCATTTGCTTTTTCCTGGAAAAGCAGACAGTAATTTTTCTGCAATCCAGCGTCTCGCATTCGTCGCTCAAAAATTCGAATCCGTCGCTGATCCTCTATCGGGTCGCTGCAGCTGATAAGAACTTCCATCCAAATGAATTTCCTATTGAGCCTCTGCAGAGCCAGGGCCCATTGTAGAGGAACAGAAAAATTTCCACCTCCTTCCGGGTACTTTGCGGCAAATTGACAACCAAGAAAAACGAATTCAGAAGCAGCGGACATTAAAATAACATCATTATTTACAAATTTCTTTCTTCTGACAAAGAATTTTATGGAAACCACCCAATTATCCTGCTCTTAATCAATTTGTTATAAGGCATCCTTTCTATCCGAAACGAGCTGACAAGTGGCAGGTTTATCGTATGGTACTCCCATGCGAATCGTTGTCAGTGGTCTCATCGGTCAATACGCTTTTGGCGGAGTGGCATGGGACTATATCCAATATCTACTTGGATTTCATGAACTGGGACATGAGGTTTGGTATTTGGAAGATACTGGAAATTGGCCCTATCATCCTGTAAAACAGGAAGCTACATCAGATTGCTTGCAAAATGTCGCTTATGTACAACGTGTTATGGAAGCATTCGGATTCGGCGACCGGTGGATCTATCGGAATGAAGCTGACAACACTTACTACGGAGCCGCCCCACTTGCAGACAAAGTCTTAGCCGAAGCAGATGTACTGGTAAACGTCTCCGGAGCATGCTGGTTGCGTGACGTGACCGCCCGTATCCCTTGTAAGCTTTTCCTTGATGGAGATCCTATGTTTACCCAATTGGGGCATAAAGAAAAGAAGGAAAATACTGAACTGCTTCTCGGATATACCCGGTATTATACCTTTGGTCTCCATGTGGGACAAGTCGACTGCAAGGTTCCCACAGGGAAAATTCGATGGTTGCCCACTGTGCAACCTATCTCCCTTTCCCATTGGGAAAAAAAAGCGACTCCGTGTGATTTTTCAGATGCCTGGACTACCGTGATGAACTGGGCAAGTTATCCTCCCAAGGAATTTCAAGGACAGCTTTATGGTCAGAAAGACATGGAATTTCTGAAATGCGTGGATTTACCTAGTCTCAGCCCGGAAAGATTCGTCGTCGCAATGGGCCAGGGAGTTGGCCGAAATCGGCCTACTCAAGAGCTACTGCGTCGAGGCTGGACCATCCTCGAGCCCCACGAAATATTGCCGGATTACGAAAGCTATCGTTCCTTTCTCATCAATTCCAAAGCGGAATGGAGCATTGCCAAACACGGTTATGTAGCTGCAAACAGTGGGTGGTTTAGCTGTCGAACCGCATGCTATCTGGCGGCGGGGCGGCCGGCAGTAGTGCAAGAGACTGGCTGGAGTCACCACTTACCAGAAGGAGAAGGAATCCTCAGTTTTCGAACCATAGAAGAGGCTGCGAACAAGATTCGTAGAGTGTCCGAAGATTATTCGCGGCATAGTACCGCCGCACGGCAGTTCGCAAGAGACCATTTGGATGCTCCCAAGGTTTGCAATCAACTTCTGGAGGGATAATGGATGATACCTGGTCATTTTCTGATTCTGGCAAATGCTGCTCAGTCATTTACAGCCACTCATCCTTCTGAAGCTTCTTCGGCTCGTTGACAGCATCGAGATCCTTCAACTCGGCTTCTTCTACCGAGGGCTTTTCTTCCAGTAGTTCCAGTTGCCCATCACTGAGTGCTTCGCTCTTTCTTCCGTATTTCTTGATTCTTTCCAGCCTGATGAGTTCTTTCAGTGTCTGAACTTCTTGTTCCAAATGATTTTTATGCGCTATCAGCTCCGTGTTAGTTTTTTCGAGTTCCTCGGCTTTCTGTGCTCTCAGGTTGAGCTCTTTATATTCAGTAATTGGAAGCCTGATCACTGCCATAATTAAGTACCTCTAATATCAGACGCTTTTTTTTGTTTTCAAACGTTTATGTGCTTTCTTCAACTTTTTTTCTCCACCACTTTTTTGTTAGTGTTTGGGTAAGTTGCAGTCCATCGACTAGCGCTATCCATTCTGCTTCGCTACTCAATGTGCCGAAAATCACTGCCATTTTCTGGGAAAATGGGACACGTAAACCTAGCGGTACAGCACTACGTTTATTAGCCGTAGCTTTACGGTTTTCAGAAAAGATGGATATTTTTCTACTGGGATGGTTCTCAGCAGAATGGAAACAGAGGTCGTAACTATAGCGTAAAACAATCCATTATCATTCCACTATGGGGGTGGTCCATGGCGTGATACATCCTTAGTCGACTTCCTTTCAACAAAAGCAGCAATCCAAATACATATTTCATAGAGTGCATACATGGGACCCGCCATAAGAAAGAAAGTAAATAGATCGGGCGTGGGAGCAATAATCGCTGCCAAAACAAGAATGACAATCAACGCGAATGCGCGAGTTTTTCTTAAGAACGCAACACTGACCCAACCCAATTTAACAATCAGCAATACCGCAAGAGGCAATTCAAAAGCCAATCCAAAAGCAATAATAAACTGGGTGACAAACGTATAGTATTCGCGAACGGTCCACGTCGGCTGCCAATTCATCGAACGGGCATCGCGGAAGAAAAAGGCTAGCGCATCGGGAAGCACCACAAAATAGGCAAAAGCAGCTCCCGTAAGAAAAAGAAGCGTACAAAATGCTCCTGCGGGAAATAACAGCCGTTTTTCGCGAGGGGTGAGTGCAGGCACAATGAACTCCCCAAGAAAAAGAATGAGCAAAGGAAACGCGAGCACCAAACCGGCGTAAAACGACATTTGGAAGGAAACCGTCATCGAGTCAGCAACTCCTAAGGACTGCAAATGAGCAATGCGAGCGGAATCCAACGCCATGAGAGGACGCTGTAATAAATTTGCTAAACCGGTGCGGAAGGCAAAGCAAAGGAGTACCATGAGCACAAGCACTACCGCCATCTTGATAAGCATACGTCTCAGATCCTCAAGATGATCAAGGAAAGGTTTGGGCTGATCCTGATTTTCTCGAAATTCCAAAAGTTTGCGCAAAAATTTCATACCGGGAATCACTGAGAATATTTTAGAATGAAATACTTCCCCTGGCAGCTAATCTCGCAAAAATAGCCAGTGTATTAGCATCTACGATTTCCCCACAAGAAACCATGCGTCGTAGTTCTGAACAGGAAAAGGCGCGGCATTCTAAAATTGCTTCCGTGGCCTCAGGAGTCGCACCACCAGCTCGCGGTTGCACTTCTTCTGCCAAAAAAAGGTGACATTGCTCGGAAGTCAGTCCCGGAGAACTAAAGAAATGGCCAAGCGGTATTAAAGGCTTGTGAGTTTCCACACCCGCTTCTTCAGCTAGCTCCCGGTGAGCTGTTTGTAAAAGACAGCCCCTATCATCAGCATCAGCTTGGCCTGCCGGAAATTCCCAAATTTCTCTGCGGATGGAAACGCGTTCCTGACGAATAAGAAGAAAATCTCCATTGGGAGTGAGAGGAGCAACCACAACTGCTTGCGGTCTGCGAACCACATACCACTCAATACCATTCGGACATGAAGGAGTGGAAATCACCTCCTCATAAAGAGAGAGAAAAGGACGTTCGAAGTGGCTTTTCTCTGATATTAGTTCCCAGGCCATTATTCAGTTTTCTTTCAAAATGCGCGTCCAATACCCTAGGCGATCTTCGATATTGGAAGGTGCGGGAGCCCCCACGGCACGCCTATGACTCATGGCCTGTTGAAGATTAAAAACCGATGCCACATCCGATTCAAATAGAGGAGAGATCGAATAGAGTCGCTCTATCGGAACTCGATTCAAAGGGACCTTTAATTGTATGGATTCAGCAACCACCCGACCCACGGCTTCATGTGCCTGGCGAAATGGCATTCCTTTGAGTACCAGATAATCAGCTAAATCCGTGGCGAGCAGCATGGGATCAGCAACAGCAGCGGAAGCTCGCTCTTCTCGCACGCGGGCCGCATCGAGCATTTCCGCAAATATCGAAAGAGCCAGATCAGCAGTGTCTATGGAATCAAAGACAGCCTCCTTATCCTCTTGAAGATCACGGTTATATGTCATGGGAAGACCTTTCAGTGTGGTCAGTAGGGAAAAGAGATTCCCATAGAGTCGTCCTGTTTTGCCTCGCGTGAGTTCTGCAATATCAGGATTTTTTTTCTGAGGCATCAAACTGGAACCCGTAGTATGACGGTCACTCAATTCCAAAAACCCGAATTCCTCAGAAGTCCACAAGACAATATCTTCACTTAATCGAGAGAGATGCATCCCTAGGATCGCCAGGGCGGAGAGGAGTTCACAAGCGAAATCACGATCGCTTACGGCATCCATACTATTTTGGGTCACGCGAGAAAAACCGAGCTGCCGCGCAATCAGTTCACGGTCCAATACAATAGTAGATCCGGCAATGGCTCCGGAACCCAGCGGCAACTCATCCATCCTGGCTGCACAATCAGTCAGGCGTCCGATATCGCGAGCCAACATTTCCACATAAGCCAAAAGATGATGAGCAAAAAAAACTGGTTGTGCTCGTTGAAGATGAGTGTATCCGGGAATGCAAACTTTGGAGTGGCGCGAAGCAAGGCGCAGGAGGCTGCGTTGGAATTCTGCACCTAATTGACACAACCTGGCAATGGCGTCTCTCAAATAAAGACGGAGATCCAATGCAACTTGATCATTCCGACTACGAGCGGTATGGAGCTTTGCTCCGGCTGGGCCGATACGGCGGGTTAACTCGGCCTCGATATTCATATGAACATCTTCCAATTGAGTATTAAATAAAAATTCGCCCTTCTCGATTTCTTTCTCAATTTCTAGCAGTCCCTTTTTAATGAGAGATTGCTCATCCTTCGTCAAAATTCCCGCTACAGTCAGGGCCTGGGCGTGCGCCAAGCTACCTTGAATATCGTGTTGATAGAGACGCCAATCGTACGATACAGACTCTGTGTACTGCTGAAGAAGCTGGGATGGTTCCTGCGAAAATCTACCCTTCCACATGATATGAGAGCATTAAAATAGTAATCTGCCTCCAGTGGAGGCCGAAGAGCGAGAAGAAATTGCCGGATCGGTGCCTTATCGGATCATCTGCTCGTAACTTCCGGGTACAAATTATGTACCTCAAACAAATAGGGAATGGACGTTTGCGCCCCAATACGTGTTACAGAAAGAGCGGCCGCTGCTTGGCCGAAGCGTACGGCATTTTCCACTGAATCTTTTGCAGCAAGTTTGGTGCAAAAGCCCCCAATAAACGTATCACCGGCAGCAGTAGTGTCCAGGGCTTGCACGGGATTACCAGGATAATGGCGTCCTTGCGCATCCTCTGCGCTCATTACATACACACCTTGACTGCCCAAAGTAATGATCACTTGTCGGACTCCGAGCTGTCTGAGTTTTTTGGCTGCGCTGCTTGCACTTTCCACAGAATTTACTGAAATACCCGAAAGAACTGATGCTTCCACTTCATTGGGGATCAGAAAATCCACCTGTTCCCACCAAGGAACGGGTAGTGGAGCTATCACCGGCGCCGGGTTCAATACGACTATACGTCCAAATCGGCGTGCCGTCTGCATCGCCGTGAACACAGTTTCTGCAGGTATCTCCATCTGACAAACCAATACATCAGCTTGCGCAATCACGGTCTCATATCGAGGAATTGCAGCAGGAGTCAGTGCTCCATTGCTGCCAGCCACCGTGATAATCGCATTCTGACTCCTATCATCGACCATGATCAGTGCCACACCGGTCGGCAAAGTATCTTCTATGATCACAGCGCTACAATCAATATCGTCATTTTCTAGCTCTTGTCGCAAGCGCATCCCATTGCTGTCATTTCCTACACAGCCCAGCATCGCAACCTTCGCCCCCAAGCGGGACGCAGCAACCGCCTGGTTTCCGCCCTTGCCACCTGATATCTGTACCAATGATTTTCCTGCCAAAGTTTCTCCTAATTGTGGCAAACGAGACGTACGGACCACTAAGTCCATATTGAGACTTCCCACAACCGCAATTCGCCCGGTATGAAACTGGCCTGTTGTCATAAAAATCTTTGAGAGGAACGTATATTCACAAATTTGTCGGACCCTTCGAGTTTTCTAACTTCCACTTTTGGCACGGTGGCCACGATAAGTGTCTAACACTACTGCAACCACAATCACTAATCCGGTAATGATACGCTTCGTAGGTTCGTTTGCACCAATTTGAGCAAGACCGGCAGCTAAAACCGAAATAATCAGCACCCCAAACAAGGTGTTAATCACTGATCCCCGGCCGCCCATCAAGCTGGTACCGCCAATAACAACTGCCGCTATCACTTGTAATTCAATGCCCGCACCGGCATTAGGATCCGCCGCTTCAAGACGTGCTATCTGAAATAATGAAGCTAGCCCTGCCAACGCACCCATTAATGCAAACACTAATACTTTATAGGGACGCGGATTAATACCCGAAAGTCGTACCGCTTCCTCATTAGTCCCTATTGCAATGAGGTAACGCCCGAATACAGTCCGAGTCAGCACCACTTGCGCAATGATCATCACGGCTATTGCAATAAGAAACGAAGGAGCGATTCTGGCAATAAACGGATCGGCCAGGCGATCGAATGCATCTCCAATGTAAGCCGTACGCGAGTTTGTCAGTTGATAAGCAAAGCCGCGGGCCATTTCGAGCACTCCCAGGGAAACAATAAAAGACGGAATACGCCACGTCACGGTAACAATGCCGGTGAAGCATCCGGTCAATGTCGCTATGAACAGTCCCACTAACGCGGACGCCACCGGAGACCAATGCCATTGCAATGCCGCGATACTCACTGCGGATGCCGCAAGCGCAAGCACAGATCCGACGGAAAGATCGATACCTGCGATAATCAAAACGAATGTCATCCCCACGGACATCACAAGAAGGTCAGGAATTTGATTTGCAATCGTAACAAACGTTTCGTAGGTAAAGAAATGTGTGCTCAGTATTGAGAATAGCACAATCATTGCCAGTAATGCTCCCACCAATCCGAGATAGCTACTGAGGTTGCCCCGCCATTCGATTTTAGTCTTACGATCGTTCATATGGTGACACGAGGAGTGGATTGTTCCGTTGCCAAAAGTGCTTCACGCTTTGCATAACCTGAAAAGGCAGCGGCTAACAAAGCGTCCTGAGTCCATTCTCCGCGATGAAAGATCCGAACCAATTTCCCGGCCGACATGACACCAATTCGATCACAAATGAGCATGAGTTCCCTCAATTCACTGGAGACCACGATGAGCCCTTTGCCTTTATTGGCCTCTGCAGCAAGCAAGCCGTAAATGTCAAACTTCGCGCTAACATCCACTCCACGCGTCGGTTCATCGAATAAGAGGACCTGCGCATTTTTTTCCAACCAACGTCCGATAAGCACCTTTTGCTGGTTACCGCCGGATAACTCTTCTACTGGTTGGTGAACATTCGTACAGCGAATGCGCATTGCATCGATTTGACGATGAGACATTTTTTCCAATCGTTTTCCATCCACCCAACCTCCTCTACCGGCAATTACGTCAAAATTGCCCAATGCAAAATTAGAAGCGATCGATTGAGACAGTAGCAAGCCCTCACCCTTACGATCTTCTGTAATCAAAGCGATTCCTTGTTTCACTGCGTCCCATGGTGAACGGATCGTGGAGGGTCGCAGGGGATTTCCTATCGAGATAGTCCCGCTATCCTTGGCATCAGCACCGAAAATAACGCGGAGTAATTCAGTACGGCCGGAGCCGACCAAACCACTTATTCCAAAGATTTCCCCGCTTTTTACTTCGAATGAAACATCTCGAACCCTATTCCCACGATGAAGGTTGTTCACCCGAAAGATGGTTGCTCCCATCTTCCCTTCTTTCCTCTTAAATTCTTCTTCCGTATCCCGCCCAGCCATAAGAGTGACTAATCGGTGTGCCGGGTGCTCGTCCATCGTCCCTATACTGACAATACGGCCATCTCGTAGAACGGCAACCCGATCTGCAATACGCGCTAATTCTTCGAGACGATGAGAAATATATACAATAGATACTCCTGCCCGCTTAAGCTGCTCGACCTGCTCGAATAAACATTCCACCTCCCGTCCTGTTAGCATGGCGGTCGGCTCGTCTAAAATTAATATCCGACACTCTCCAATGAGATTACGGGCAATCTCAACCATTTGCTGATGGCCTATTCCAAGCTCACCCACGAGTGTATCAGGGGCCAGCGAATCGAGACCTACCCGGGCCATCGCATACCGTGCCTGTTCATGGAGTTGGTGGTATCGAATCCATCCATTCATTGTAGGCAAGCGCTTAAAAAATAAATTTTCAGCGATCGTTAACGTGGGCAAAAGATTTAATTCTTGCATGACCATTCGTATCCCCTTGGATTCGGCTTCACGCCGACTGATCGGAGAAAACGGCGCATTGCAATAAGTCATCGTGCCTCTTGTGGGCAGAATCAACCCGCTAATAATTTTCGATAGAGTACTCTTTCCCGCTCCATTTTCACCGGTCAGCGCCAGTACTAAACCCTCCTCCAATTCGAGATCGATATCCGTGAGTACTGGCGTGCTATAAACCTTGCTAATTTGGGACAAAGCAAGGACTCCTGAACCCGATTTTGGTGTAGACATTGGATTTCCAAGCGCTACTTGCATTGATCCTACTCCATTTCAACTTATAAGGGAGATTGGATATTAGCGAGATTATTTATGCGTGATTAATTCTATGGGAGTTTCTATCATGTCCAATAAGGCACTTTGCGGCTTGTGCTCGCGTATCGCTTTCAGGGCCGTATCAATCCCAAATATGGCTTGTTTGTCGGCAAACTGATCTACCGTGGCTAAAATACGTCCATTCGCAAGCATGGGCTTGATAGCCGTAATATCGTCATACCCAATGACATATACTTTACCTGCTAAACCGGCTGCACGGATTGCCGAAACAGCACCGATCGCCATATTGTCATTGCCACATAAAATTGCTTTGAGCTGAGGATACTCATTCAGTATCGCAGCGGATACCGCATTCCCCGGACCAATTTCCCAATTGCCGGATTGTACCGAGACAATCTTCATGCCAGCGCCCGTCATAGCATCTTTAAATCCAACGGTACGCTGCTGCGCATTCATCGTTGTCGAAACTCCTTCGACAATACCTACCTCATCCCCCACTTTAAGATATTTAGCCAAATAATCCCCCGCTAAGCGAGCTCCCTTACGATTATCCGGTCCGACAAATGGAATTTTAATGCGTTTCGAATTTAATACACCGGGATCAAGACGATTGTCGATGTTGACAACGATAATTCCATGATCGATCGCCCGTTTGAGTACCGGTACCATGGCCTTTGAATCTGATGGCGCAATGACAATGGCATCGACCTTTGAAACAATCATCTCCTCCACCATACGGATTTGAGCATTCGAATCCGTTTCATTCTTAATTCCATTCGACAAAAGATCAAAATCACCCGAGTGCTGCTTTTGATAAGCCTTCGCACCTTCCTCCATGGTGATAAAGAACTCATTGGCAAGAGACTTCATCACCAATGCAATTCTTGGTTTGTGCTCTTCTGATGCTGATTGCGCTTGTAAGGGAACCGCAAAAAATACTGCTAACCCAAGACATGCAAATAATAAGCTACGATGGAAAAGGAAGAAATGGTTTCGGACAATAAAGAAGCCTTTTAATGCTGGGGAAACAATCTGTTGCATATACAACGCCATCATCACCCGCAACTGATTAATTGTCAACAGGACTTAGAGCCAGTCCCAAAAGACGCTTTAGAATCCAAATAACCCTCTTTCCTTAATAAGGCCGACAACCTTTGGAGGCACTTTGGATTCCCATACTTTATCGTGGCTTCGAATTCCCTGTAACACTTCCGGTGATCGAATATTAAGATATTCACGATGGAATCCTTCCATGGGCACGACAAATTGGGTTTCAATCAAATGTCGGTAAAGATATCTTAGGTTAGGAGCCACTCGAAAATTAAGCGCAGTAGTGAGGCTGCCATCGCTTTCTAATTTGGGGTATACAAAAAGGCACACACCGTTTTTGAACAAACGGCCCAGGCCTTCTAAAATTCCGCCGTCCAAATTTCGGTAATATTTTTCTTCGAAAATTTCCGCCATGCCAGGAATGCCGACAGGTAGGGCAACTGGCTGATCCGTGTAGCGGGTCAGATAATTCACCAACCGATAGTATTCTCCATAGTTGGAAATGAGCACCGTTCTGCCCAGACTCCCCAAGACATCCACACGGTCTAGGAAATCGTGCAAATCCAATTCTCCACTCTGAAGAAGATTTTGCATGGTGATTTCCATCAAAACATAGGGTTCGGCATTTTGCAGACGTTGATCCTTTAAGAACATGGCATGTCCGCAATCGAAAATATCCTTGGAGACTAAAGTAACAGGACAAAAACTGCCACGCGCCACCAGCAACGCATTTTTGTGAAGGACTTCCGCGGGTTGAATGGCTTCACCATCCGCTCGGAACATTGCGGCAGTAGTCAATCCTTGGGAAACCAGTTGGAGACTCATAATGCGATTGTCTACTTTCTCGAATTCAGGTCCCGAAAACCGGATCATATCGACCTCCAAGCGCGAAGAAGAAAGGTCGTCCATCAGCGAGCTCACGAGTGTTTCCGGGCGATGACGTAGAAAGAAAGCTCCGTAAATCAAATTTACTCCAATGATTCCCAGAGCTTCCTGCTGCAGGATATTTTTTGTATCGAGCATGCGCACATGGGCAATGATTTCGCTAGTCGGTGAACGAGGAGATATCTGAAAGCGAATTCCGATCCACCCATGGGATTCATCGTGACGGCGAAAACTACGTGCCGCTACAGTATTGGCAAAAACAAAGAACATACGTTTATCCCCCATCTTCTGATCCAACCGTTCCACTAACAGGCCATATTCGTGTTCCAGCATGGTATTTAAACGCTGGCGACTTACATATCGCTCTGAAGCACCGTAGATCGAATCACTAAACGTCATGTCATAGGCAGACATGGTTTTTGCAATGGTACAGGACGCACTTCCCACATGGAAAAAACGTCGCGCTACCTCCTGCCCCGCCCCGATTTCAGCAAAAGTTCCATAAAGTCTTTCGTCCAAGTTAATTTGGAATGCCTTCTTGTTAACCTGCAAATCAAATTCCCCATGCATAGGATCAGAAGGCTAACAGAACCTCCGAGAGGAAGACAGTACTGATTTTACCGGCACAAAACATTTAATTTGATTTGGTTATGTGCTTATAGACAAGTGGTTATTCGTGTTTTAATGGTACTGCCCACAATGTTTTTTTCTCATTTGATTTGTTCTATTTTATTGTCCGCAATACTCAGTACCGTTGGGATGATGGGTTGTAAAAAGCTCGTCCCTTTATCTAATCGATCAGAGGTCCGCGTGGGTGTTCTTTTTCCCCTCACGGGGCAGGACGCACTCTATGGAAGAGAGGCTATGCGAGGACTGGAAATAGCTCTTCAACAAATTAATTTGGAGAGAGCATCCCGTTCGCTCAGCCCCATCCGTATCATCCTCCGAGATACACAATCCAAAGAGGGGGAAACCTCCATCGCTGTTCGCGATCTGATTTATCGACAAGGCGTAAGTGCATTGATTGGAGAATTAGACTCCGGGCGCTGCATGGAAGCCGCTCCCATAGCAGAGCGCAGCGGCATCCCATTCATCAGTCCTGCTGCAACTACGGATCGTCTGACAAAACTTGGGAAATATATTTTCCGTACCTGTTTTGAAAATTCTCAACAGGCAAAAGCGATGGCTGCATTTGCATGGAATTCGGGATTTCGACGTGTCGCTTTACTCATTGATCCCTCTAAAGAATACAGTTCCAACCTGGGACAAACTTTTGAATCCGAATTTCGCAATTTGGGCGGAACGGTCGTCAGTCGACAGAATATTAGCGATTGCCAAGATTTTTCTCCTCAACTCCTCTCCATTCAATCCAGCGAACCCGATCTCTTGGTTCTCCCTTTGTTACACGTGGAAGGAGCTGTGGTAGCAAAGAGAATCAGAGCACTAGGATTGAATATGCCCATCCTAGGCGGCGACGGATGGGACACTCCGGATTTAGTCACATGGGGTGGCGATTTTATTGAAGGCAGCTACTTTGTCAGCCATTACTCTCCGGATTCTGAAAATTCTCATCCCTCTCAATTTTCCCAAAATTATCAGACTATTTTTGGAACTCATGGATCCGCTCTTTCCGCTCTGACACATGATGCAATTCTCGTTTTAGGAGAAGCTTTACGCGATACTGATCAGCCGGAAAAAATTCGTGAGAATCTGTTAAAAATCCGCAATCTTCCCGTCGCCACTGGGATGTTTTCATTTGCAAGCGACCGCAATCCTCGTAAACATGTCTTCGTAACTCGATTAGAAAAAGGTAAATTTATTCCGTGCGCTACCTTAAACCCTTAGTTTCTTCACATAGTCTCTCTACACAACATGATACAAGTTGCAGACAGTCCGCCGCATGTAAATTAAGCGACTCCATGGCGCATATAGGTATCCCTGTGGGCGCGGGACTATTTTCCGTACCGTAATTTTTCTTTTTTCTGCTACCAGATGCTGAATGGGTAAATTTTGCGCATTTAGTAATCTTGCCAAAAAATTTGGTTACTTGTTTACCCATCACGTATGTACTCACTCAGTTCCTTTAGGCTTTTTTCTTTGTCTTTTCTCTTAGTCGCTGCGCTCTTTTCCCAATCTTGCCAAAAAAAGGATACGCAGGAAAACGCCGGAACTTCAGGAAATATCCGTATAGGAGTTTTTCAGTCTCTCAGTGGAGCGGAAGCAAGTTTTGGTCAAGACGCAATGAAGGGCATTCGCATGGCGGAAGAGGAAATTAATGGTCGAGGCGGAGTCTTGGGACGTCCTATCGAATTGATCATTCGCGACAACCAATCCAAAGCGGGCGAGACCTCTTCCCTAGTTCGGGAACTTATTAGCCGGGATCGAGTCGTCGCGCTTATTGGCGAGGTTGCATCCGGACGAACCCTCGAAGCAGCCCCCATCGCTCAGCGCTATGGAATTCCTCTCGTTGCCAACTCCGCTTCAAACGATAAGATTACCAAAACCGGTGATTACGTTTTTCGGGTCAGCTATCGCGACAGTCAACAAGGGAAAACACTTGCGCAATATATGCACTCCATCGGAAAGAAACGCGCTGCGCTGCTCGTAGATATCAGTAAAGATAATAGCACCACCATCGCCAAAAGTTTTAAGAAGCAATTTTTGAATCTGGGCGGAACCATTGTCGCCGAGCAAAGCTATAATGTGGGAGATAAAGATTTTCTGGCGCAGTTGACCACCATTGGAAACTCCGGAGCAGATTGCCTTCTACTCCCTGGTTACTACACCGACTGTGCATCTATCATGAAACAATCGCAATCATTGGGACTGAAGCTGGATATATTTGGCGGCGATGCCTGGGATTCCGCAGACCTTGTGCGTGTGGCAGGAGATGCTGCGGATGGTGCCGTGTTCACCAATACTTTTTCTTCGGAAGATCCTCAACCTGCTGTGCGAACCTTCGTGGAGAATTACAAAAAGAAATATGGAACCAAACCAATGGCTCTTGCTGCAACCGGCTTCGACGCGTTGATGTTAGTGGCGGATGCCATTCAACGTGCTGGCAGCACCCATTCGAAAGCAATTCGAGATGCGCTCGCTACAACCAACGGCTATCAGGGTGTCAGCGGAAAATTTACCTTTGATCATGATCGAGATCCCTCAAAATCCATGGTTCTTCTGCGCATTGAACATGGGGAATTTAAATTTGTTAAAAGAGAAACTCCCTAAGCCTCTTACAAAAGATTCCTTCGCAACTCACGGCATATTGAAAAACATCTTTCTTTTATTTCATTAACTCTCCGAAAAGGTTTCCACTGTAATATCTTAGTCAGATTTCTTAAAACAGGAATCCGGCTACGACTTGGAAGACAGCATTTCATCTATTGCAAGATCAATATTGCCTATTATAAAGTGATGTTACGCAAAAAAGGGAAATCTTGTAGGCTAAAATGGTTTTTTTGCTCCCAGAGCTCCTCAAAGTGCGTAACGTCAGTTATAAACACAACTTACATGAAGCAACAAAGGATCTTATTCGGAGCGCTCGCGATCATATTGCTTGTAATGATTTTGCCAGCATGCAAAAGAAATACGACTCCGGAGCAGAAAACTCCGGACATCACGGTGGGACTATTCGCATCGCTGACAGGAGCCGAAGCGAGCTTCGGAGAAGATAGTCTGCGCGGAACCCAGCTTGCGGTGGAAGAAATCAATGCTTATGGCGGAGTGTTGGGTCGTCCCATCAAATTAATTGTCAGAGACAACCAATCTAAGGCAGGAGAAAGTTCGATTATCGTACGGGAACTCATTAATCGCGAACATATTACTGCTCTTCTAGGAGAGGTGGCTTCGGGAAGATCTTTGGAAGGCGCTTCCATTGCCCAAAAAAGTGGAATCCCGATGATTGCTAGTGGATCCACAAACCGCAGGGTCACCCAAGTTGGAAACTATATTTTTCGCATCTGTTTTATCGATGAATTCCAAGGAAAGGTGATGGCCAAATTCATGAACTCCTTGGGTATTCGGCGAGCCGCCATCATGGCGGACACTTCCACTGATTATAGCATTGGACTTGCCCGAAGCTTTGCTCACGATTTCATTGCGCATGGGGGGCAGATTGTAGCCGAACAAAATTTTACTGAGGGCGATAAGGACTTTAACGCACAACTCACAGCCGTAAAGGCAACCAACCCAGAAGCGGTTTTCATACCCACTTATTATACTTACGCCCCTTTAATTATCAGCCAGGCTCGTGAACTCGGAATGAATATTCCATTTATGGGTGGAGATGGATGGGATTCCACGGAATTTCTGAAAATAGGAGGCCAGGCTGTAAACGGAACCTACTTTTCCACCCATTTTTCCTCAGATAATGAGAGTCCGATCGTACAAGATTTCGTAAAGAAATATTATCATAAATATCACGTTCTCCCATCCGCCTTGGCAGCTCTTGCTTATGATTCAATGAAATTATTGGCGGACGCCATATTGCGTGCCGGCAGCGTAGAAACCACGAAAATTCGAGATGCATTAGAGAGCACAAAACACTTCCCTGCTGTCACGGGTGCTATTACATTCGATGAAGATCGCAATCCGAAAAAGCCTGCGGTTATCATCCGAGTACAAAACGGAAAATTTACCTACCTCGAAACTCTCTCTCTTTAATTCATGGAACTCGCCCAGCAACTTATTAACGGACTCTCCTTGGGGTCAATTTATGCACTGATCGCCTTGGGGTATACTATGGTATATGGAGTCCTCCGCTTCATCAATTTTGCACATGGCGACGTCCTGATGATCGGTGCTTTTGCAGGATATTACCTGGCACCCAGGATGCAGGCTATTTTCGGCCATTTTGGGATGTTACCCGTGGGAATTGCCGTCCTACTAAGTGCAATGGCAATCTGCGCCGTACTCGGCGTATTAATTGAATTTTTGGCGTATCGTCCCTTAAGAAAGCACGCGCGTCTTACTGTGCTCATTACTTCGATTGGAGTTTCTCTCTTGTTGGAATACGGAGGACAAATTCTTTTCGGAGTAAACGTAAAGCCATTTCCGGACTTACTTCCCTCCATTCGGATTTCACTGGGATTAGGACTCAGCGTCTCTTCTAATCATTTGGTGGCGCTGGGAGTATCCGCAGTCTTGCTTCTTGGCCTGCGATTTCTTGTTTTGCATACGAAATTTGGAATGGCTATGCGGGCGCTGTCTCAAAATAGAGATGCCGCGGCACTCATGGGAGTGAATACCAATGCCATCATCTCTTTGACCTTCGCCACTGGCTCCGCACTTGCAGGCGCAGGCGGGATTCTCTATGCGCTGAACGTCCACTCCATTGATCCACTCATGGGTATTCTTCCAGGTATCAAAGCCTTTGTAGCTGCGGTTCTAGGTGGAATCGGAAGTTTGCCAGGTGCCGCTTTGGGTGGACTTCTGCTCGGCATGGTGGAAAGCTTAATCGGAGGCTCTGCCATTTCTTCATATCGTGATGCTGTGGCGTTCGGAATTCTTATTCTGATCTTGCTCCTACGCCCCGCTGGCATTTTAGGAAAATCAATTCCGGAAAAGGTGTAACGGAATTCCGCTATAGATGAAACTGGAGTTCCCCCGAAAAAATAGACAGCTAGGAAGCAGAGAAAATTGGATTAATTGATGAGGTAAATAATTTTTTTGAAATGAAGATTTAAGAAGGCGTAAGGAGAGTGAAAATCTAA
>JAHFTB010000059.1 GCA_023269545.1 Verrucomicrobiota bacterium
CGCGGTTTTTCCTATTTTGGAAAGATGTATGCCAATTCTTCGTGCCAACTCCGGAGGAACGGCATTCCCAATTTGACGCGCAATATGATTGATGTTTTTGCCCTTAAAAACGAAGGTTTTTGGAAAGCTTTGAAGCGTAGCTCCCTCCCGTAAAGAAATGGCACGATCTTCCTCCGGATGCCCGAAACGACCATTCGAGAAACTGATAAAACGAGTGGTAATTGTAGGGGAGGGTCGATCCCAATGCATTCTTGCATAGACATCTCGGAATATTTCATCCCGACCCGCATAGGCATTAACTTGCAAGTCGGAATTATCCTTCCAGGAAAGGCGACTTCCGCCTGAGCGAGGAGTCATTCGGACTCTTCGCAGATTAACCTCGGATAATGCTGAAACCGTATGCAAAAATTCGGAATTGTCCTTATGGCCGGCCGAAACCTTGCGGAATCCGTTTTGTTCTCCAAGGACGCTTTTTACTGTCAGTGATATGCCTTCGACTCCAGACGGCAATTTTACATTGGAAACCAATCTGGAAGCGATCAGGAGATAACGTCGTCGATTTTGTGGTACTCCATAATGTCTCGCATTTATGATTCCGTCATCGAATGCATAGCCCTGCCTTTTTAGAAAATCCAAGAATCCAGGCAAAATGCTTTCCGATTTTCTGGTCAATAATCCCGGCACGTTCTCGACGACGACGTGAGCAGGCCGGAAATACTCGATGAATCGTTCAAAGTTTCGAAGTAAAAAAGCGCTTTTCTCCGACTTGGTCTTATCCGTACGAATTTTACTCCAATATTGACAGGGACTGCATCCGGCGAAGATCAGATCAGGATCATTTTTTGGAAGAGAGAGCAGACGTTCCAATTCTGGAGCTGTGAGTCGGATAATGTCTCTCCGGATAAAAGCGGCACCGCGAACATTTGCCTCGTAAGTTTCTCGACAACCCGCATCATTATCAATTCCCGCAAGGACCCTGATGCCCGCCGAAAGAAGGCCGTAACTCATTCCTCCTGTGCCACAAAAAAAGTCGATGGCTTTAAGTTGTTTCATTTGTTTGATTCCCATGCCCCTGCAATTACGCCAGGGAGCCGCTCACGAAACAGAGAAGTTGTTTCACCCAATAGGGACGACCATGCCAGAGCTTGCCGTATAGCAGGCTCCTTCACCTCTTCTCCAACGCCCTCGTCTCGTTCCGCTGCAAAGTTAAGCTCATATTCCTCTTCGAGCATTTTTTCGGATCTTTCGAGCTCCTTGAATGCGCTATAATAGCGACCTATTGCGGTTGCTAGATTCGTACAATGGAATGGAACGATAGTTTTTAGTTGTTCATCAATTATCGGATTTCGTTTGAAATGAAGTTCTGTTTCATTTTGTTTTACGAGTGCCATAATTATTCTCCTTCCTGCTCTTCTTCAGACTCTGGTTCTGGAGAGATATTGGAGAGTCGATTCATCAGAGATTTAGCAAATTTACGTGCGACTTTTTTTGGATCCATTCCTGCGAGTTCGGCGTTAATAATTGTCTCTGCAAGTTGTGCTACCGGAATCTTGATGCCATTTTGTGAAACGGTTGCAGCAGCAGTTTCAAAAATTTTATAGGTGGTATCATCTAATTTAATGTTCATATTTCGGCTCATAATTCTATTGAGGTTAAGGAGTGAAATTCATTCTTTGGTTGGGTGATTTCTCCGATGGTGTCAGCGGAAATAGAATAATTTTCCCGATTGGTTTCTGGATTTTTCCAATAATCCAGTTGTCCAGAGACTTTAAATCGATACCCTTTTTTGATATTTTGATGCACCTGGCAAGCGAGCCTCTCGTTAGCTTTTACGACTATAGGCATTGTAATAATGCACTCCCCGGATGGAGAGGGTTTATTGTGAAGGCAAAACACGGTGACAAAAACCGGTTTTCCTTCTTCTGCTTTTTGAATCACGGGATCTTTTGCAGCTCTACAAGAGAGCTCTATTTGATTGATGCTGGTTTTCATGTTGTTCATGGGTGTGATAATTAAAGTAGCGACGGACGTGTTTTCTCTTTCAGTTTGGAATTTTCTTGCTCCAATTCCGCGAGACGTTTTTCTCTGGCAGCCAGTTGTTCTTTAGCCAAGCGAGCCTGCTCTTGGGCTGCCTCATAGTAAGCTTGTTGCTGCTGATTCTGTTGAGTTTTGTCAGCAGTGAGGTAGTAGGAGCGAGATGCCGCTACCCCACGCGTTGAAGCCAAGTTCCAATGTGCATTCTGCTCCCGCCTGTAGATCGTATGGCGTTCGTGCAATGCGTTTGGATCAGAAGGATCTACATATCGCCCGATAGAATAAGCCTTCACTTGTTCCGGAAGTCCAATGTCTGTATCCCGTCTCGGAATGAAAGTGCCTGCCCACTGTTGCGAGGGTTCGCCTTTTTTGAGTCCGACAGGGGAATTAGTCTTGCGCGTAAGCGGACAAATACAAGCCGCCAGGAAAATGGGAAGGAGACAGAATACTATGAGGTGGTGTTTCATTGGATGTGAATGGACTGGATCGCCGCGCTCTCCGTACCCGGACGAGAGTCTGATTGGTCTTTGGAGCCGCCGATTCTGGCATCGGCGAGTGAGATGGTTTGGCGGACGTAGAGATAAAAGTAGGTACCCGCATCGACTCGGACGTAATAGAGTTCCTTCATGGCTTCCAGGAGCCGACGAGCGTAGATATCCGCACC
>JAHFTB010000050.1 GCA_023269545.1 Verrucomicrobiota bacterium
TTTGAATTCTTCGTCGAATCTCCTACTGCTTTTATTTTCTTTGGTGTTCACGGTTCTTTTTAGGTTATCTCCCCTGTCCACCTTTTCGGCACCACTTCAAAGAAACTACATCCGGATTGTTCCGAGCCCGTGACAACGCCTATGAACTAACCCAAGAAGTGATCAATGCACTTAAAGAAGAACACAAGATATAAATATTGATATTAATATTAATGATATTAAAATTATGAGTATGGGCTTTGAGAACGCAAAACCGAAGAAACTGGACCTTTCAGGGCTCCCAAAAGGCACACCGAAAATATCCGCTGAAAAAGAAAAAGGAGCCGTAAAACGAGGAGAATCACTCGGATTTATATCCAGAGAAGCGGATGGTCCCAGCGAGGTCCGACGGAATAGGAAAAAGGCGCCCACCAAATCAGTTTTTATCACCGGTCCTGCTCCGGTAATCAACCAATTTATTGAATATACAAATAATCTGGGAGTAACCTCCTACTGGCTTGCGCTGGAAAAATTGCTCTCCAGATAAACGAAAGAACTAAGAAAATCCTGCAACCCGAGAATTCCAATGCCAGTTATTTTTCGCTACAAAGGATTTCGGTTCTTTTTTTATTCAAATGAGGGTAATCCAAGAGAGCCTATACACGTACACGTTTACACCAGTGAAGGGGAAGCAAAGTTTATGTTATACCCAACAGTTCATTTAGTAAAAAGCAACGGATTTAGTGCCAAAGTGTTGCGCGAATTATCCGAAGTGGTCGAACAAAATTCAGCACTTATCGAAAGGACATGGAATGAATACTTCTGCTAAATCAGTACGATTTGATGATAACAGTATGTGGGTCGAGTTATCCGATGGCCGCACTCTAGGAATTCCACTAGCATGGTTTCCAAAATTGTTGCATGCTACAATAGAGCAACGTCAACAATATGATTTGTCAATTAACGGCATCCATTGGAACGAAATTGATGAGGATATCTCAATAGATGGCCTGCTAGCTGGTCGTGGAGATGCTACGCATATTCCAAACATAGCCGCTTAATGAGCGGTGAAGTAGAGGCTAGTGTAGGCCGTCGAACAGACTGCATGAGGGGGGTAACTTGGAGAGCACTATACTGGGAAAGTAGACGCTTTTTCACAGCGTGGTGGAAGCCGAACGCTAGCGGTCTGCGAGCCCGTAGGACAAAGTTCGCAGAATTTCCGCCAAGGAAAAGCTAGCGACGCTCGTGAAAAAGTTTCCGCACCTATTTTCCCGAGCTCCAAAGAGTTGTCCGAAAAATTGAGGCGTATCCGTACGGCTCAGCTTGTAATCACCCACAAATCGGATGTAGTTCAAAGCCGATTTGAATATCAATCAGCCTACGAATGCCTCGCCAGATGACGGTGTTTCTGGGGGGGTGGATCTTTGGCACGAGCCAAGTATCCCCCTAATCGAGCGAGTTTGAAGAGGTAGCGCGCAAGTGAAGTTTTTTTGGGGGAGTATTTGCATCATCCTTAACAAGGCGGTCTAGTGTAGCCCGTCAAGCAGATTGCATATTATAAGCAGAAATGGTAAAAGCTGCTAATGAGAATAGCAGCAAGAATTCAACTTACAGAAAAAGAACGCAAGAAATTAGCAGAACTAAGAAGAGGAAGAAAGAATGCGGTGCGTGTACAGGAGAGAGCTGCCATAATATTGCTTGCAGCCGATGGATATGAGAATCAGAAAATAGCACGAGAGATCAATCAAGACCCTGGGAAAGTTGGACGTTGGCGGAAACGATATGCTCAGCAAGGGTTGGCAGGTATACTTAAGGATAAGACACGGCCGGGTCGTATTCCACGTGTTTCTTCCTCTACAAAATCGCGGATTATTAAACTTACAACAACCCAAAAACCTGATGGAGCCGCACATTGGAGCCGGGAATCCATGGCACGAAAAGTTGGAGTAAGTCCTTCAAGTGTGGGACGTATTTGGGCAGCTCATGGATTGAAACCACATAGGGTTAAAACCTTCAAACTCTCCAACGACAAACATTTCCAAGAAAAGCTCAATGATATCATAGGCCTTTATCTTTCTCCACCTGAACATGCCATCGTATTCTCTTGCGAGGAGAAGAGTCAAATCCAAGCCTTAGATCGCACACAGCCAGGCCTTCCACTCAAGAAAGGGCGCTGTCAAACTTTAACCCACGATTATAAGCGTAATGGGACGACAATCCTCTTTGCCGCAATGAATATAGCCGATGGTCGCATAATCAGTACCTGTATGAATAAGCATCGTCACCAGGAATGGTTGAAATTCCTACGTCTCATTGCCAAAAACACTCCTTCAGATAAAGAGATTCATATCATCTGCGACAATTATGCCACCCATAAGCATGAGAAGATCCAAGCATGGCAGATGCACAACCCACGTTTTCATTTTCATTTTACCCCCACTAGCGCTTCTTGGCTGAATATGGTGGAGCGCTTCTTTCGCGACCTCACAGTAAAAAGTCTTCGCCGTGGGGTCTTTCGCAGCCTCAATGAACTGATTACTGCTATTGAACAATACATCTCTATTCATAATGCAAATCCTAAACCCTTTATTTGGACTGCCACAGCTTCTGACATTCTCGAAAAGGTCAAACGTGGCCACAGAAAACTTAATAAAATGCAATCTGCTTGACGGCCTACACTAATTGTAGATCTTGATGGGACGATTCTTCCCTTCGACCAACAGCGCGTCAGGAGCAAAGATCTCACCAATGCTACAATCACACCTCAGAGAGTCCTTGTTGTCGAAAATGAAAAATGCCTTTATCTGTTGCCGAAAAAACTTCCCGGTGTCATCGTGGTTCTAGGCTGTGGAAACAGTCTTGGGTGGCTCGCAGCACCCTGGGTACAAGCCTCTAAAGTTGCATATTGGGGGGACATAGATACATGGGGCCTCACTTTGCTAGCATCAGCCCGAGCGCTAGCTTCTCATTTGTCCCCAATTTTGATGACTCGCGAGGTTTTCGGCCATCATCTCGCAAAAACAGTCCCTGAACCTGTTCCGGCGCGGTCTTCCCCTCCCCAATTATTAATGACACAAGAGCGTGATCTTTATTTCCATCTTCTCACTTGTGAGAGGGGCAGGCTAGAGCAAGAGTTCCTTGCAGACATTTGGATTGCCAACGCCATAGAAGACTGGATTCAATCGGAAAAATTCGTAGAACCAAAGACCGGAAACGCTCTCAGATTGCAGGCCCAAGAAATGTCAGCAAGAGAAAATGGCTTCCAAAATCAGCCCAGTTCCTGAAGCAAAAATTGCCTCCGAAATGTTTAAATGACCTGAATTATCTCGGACTGCCTGGTCACCGCCATCTCTGCGTCTCATAAAGGCCACCATGTTGTGGCACTTGATGTACACTTCTATTGCGAATAAGCCGACATAGCCCGATATAATAGAAAAAACTGCCTTTGACCCACTTTTCATAGCCAAGAGTGTGTTATTTTACTGTACCATTTTTACCCAAAAGTAGCCCGACATAGAAGAAAGACGCTGATCTTTTTTAGAGTAAAACGCGGAGCCTACGGGGCTCGAACCCGCAACCTCTGCCGTGACAGGATCGCTGCCTCCAGAAGCGTGTACCACTTTTTTTTATGCAGATCATAGGTTAGAATGCAAAGATGAGGGGCGAGTCACCGCCTAAATTTAGGACAATAAGTCACCGATTTCATGTGCGTCAACGGTTGAATTGACTCTAGATGAATAGAATCGTATGGCAATTATATGGAAAGCAGGCCGCAAACCATCAAATCTGAGGAAACAGAAGAAAAAAGCTACAAGGAATTCTGCATAAAGTTGGTGAAGCTCTTCGAGAGCGTTAGTAGCCACCGAAACCAGGATGGGCTGACGTATGCCGAATTCAGGGCAGGTATGCTAAAAACTCAGTTGAAGGATACCAATTCTTCTCGTGTCAACCACTAAACCACTCCTTTTAGTCATTGCAGGATTCCCTCAGTGGGGAGCTTTCGTGAGCTTTTCGCAGAACTTTTGGGGAGTAAAGTCTGATTCTTCGAAGAATTTACTCAGCCGTTCTTTGCTTGGCATCACGTCCGATAAACCAATGGCATTTGCATAGGAGATGAGATTACAGCGAATTTTTTCGAGGCATTCTTCGTCAATGATCCTGATGTCAGGTACTGGCGATGCCTGTCTGTCAAAGACTGATTTGGGATGAATGAGGATAGGTGTGACTTTGTAGCTCTGGTCATAGTGATTACGAAACCAGTTCATAGAGCCGGCCAGTTGATCGGCATCTCTCTTCGCAATTGTGTCTGTTTTTGCGCCACTTTTACATTCTATCACAAAAAACCTGAAATTTCCCAGCGACCACAGATTATCGGGTCCTTTTCCCTGCTCGGTCTCGGGACGCTGCGTCTTAAACCCGATAGCCAATCCCAACATCGCTATCGCTTTTTCAAATCGCTCAGCCGTATTGCTATAAAATTTCAAATCGCTAATAAGTCCATGAAGCCACACAACAATCTCATTCGGCATCAATCCTTTCGAGTAAAGAAAAGCTTCTGCGCAAACTGCCTGGCTGTCCGTGCCATGCCTCAATTTTTGATATGTAATTCCGCGGACAGGTTTTGTCAGACAGCGATTCAACGTCACAGCTGACAATAGGATTTCCTGTGCTTTTGCTTTGTCAAATCGGTGAATGTATTCGGCGACTTGTGCTTTAAGCCAACCTTGAATCTTTGGATTTTTTGTCTTATTCGCCAATGCTTCAATGACCTCGGCGGCTTGGTGAAATTGATTTTTTTGTGCCAAGTCAAATGCTTCTCGCTGAGCTAAGGAGACCTCGCATAGCTCCAAGGCGGAGTCGTATGTAACGTTGACAAGGGACTGGCGGCTGACCTTTAGCCAGTCAGAATGTCGTTCCAAACAGTGCGAGATCACAGTAGCCAAATCCGTGAGTGGCTTGCCTTGAATCTGTCTTGCCAGCTTCTCCGATAGTTTCATTTGCGCAACCGTTGCCGGACTAAATTTTGCGGTTGCTTTCTTAGAAAACAGTACTTGTGTGAGCTTACGGCCCATAATGATCACCACACAATAATCGTCATTTGCACGAACACCACGACCCATTCCCTGCTCGATTCTTTGCATTTGGCGAGAGAGAATTTCGTCATCATCATTTAACACGGATTGCTCGTAGCGATCCACATAACGATGGACTTGCGGAAGACCGTCTAATACAAGCAATCGGCATGCGTCGCCCGGTAGATCTATTCCGTCGTATTTGTTGCTGAAGACCACTAGCCCCACATGCTTCAGTTGCAACTCTTTAACGCCTTCATGAATATTTTCCTTATTAAGGATTTTATCGGCAACACCTTCCCAAGAGGCTGCCCGATCATCCGACGGAGTGATGACAACGACATTATATTTACTAGAATACGCTTTTATAAAGTCTCGAAGTTGCTCGTCGGTGACGCTTGGATTCAATTGTTGTGGCGCAATAATCATTCTGTCCCCCAAATCGCTTGCGCGTTTAGGTGTTATTGGCTGGACAATCGATTTTGGGCTGACATTAAAATCAGTAACTAGGATGCTATCATCAGCAAGCGTCGCCGTCATGTAGATCCGCCGCTGTGCGGTGACGAAACTTGGAATGCACTCAATCGGGACACAACGGGGTGAAATTTCCAGTTCTGCGCCCGAGAATAGACATTGGCAATGCGTCAGGTTTTCCTCGAGTAATGGCCACACAAACTTAAATTCAGATTCCTCTCGGTGAGAAAAAATCGCGTTTAATACATCCTGATTGTTATCTATCCATGTCCAAAAAGGCACCAACATCAGATTCCGGGAATCGCCTTCTTGAATTCTCAGCAATCGGGCTGGCGAGTGCATCTTCAAGTCCTGATCAAATAAATTCAGCAATTTCTGATAGACCGTATGAGCAGCTGGAACTTTCAGTGTAAATTGCTTCTCCGTTGTACTCAGGCAGGCGTGAACGTCGTCTAACAAAAGACTCTCTACCCGGATCTTTAAGTCATCCTTGTCGGCTCCGAAAACTGACTTGCCATTGACGAGCTTGTGCACCGTTATTACTAACACTGCTTTTCCTTGAACGAAATCCGGAGACGAGCAATCCTTGGTGATCGGAATACCTAAGAGACCTGCTTCAAGACAGACCTGTTCGCATAGAAAATTGTCTGGGGTAACATAAACAACAGGTCCCATTCCCTCATTCAAACAGGATTGGAGGATCAGCAGACCAACTACGGTTTTTCCCGCCCCCGTGTTCATCTTCAACACAAGATCGGGTTCTTCTCGGCGCGCAAACCAAGCATCCAAAACTTCGGCTTGAACATCGCGGAGATAGGAATATTTCGCATCTTTGCCTGGCAACGCAGAAAAAATTTTCCGCGGGTCAATTAAGGCTTCCTCTGACTCATCTTTAATTAATTGATCAAAATTAATGTACATAACGAAAAATTCGGATGATACGAGTATACCGGGCGGAATAGAATTGCAAGTGACACGACAATAGAAAGTTGGGGGATGCTCTCGCACTTTATAACACTTCGCTGGAAATTGAATCGCCTTCAGACTTTGTTAAAGAGAGTGGTCTCGGTGTGTGCTGTGATCAGCTTGCGGTCACTCATCATGCGAAAAGAAGTCGCAACCTGTAGCAAACAAAATTGTGCTTCAGGTGGGCTCCTTCGAACCGAAATACTCTTCGAGTGCTGCACGATTACAAAATTAGCGGCATTTGTAGAAGAGCAGGCCGTAAGGGCGTCTATGAAGCAAGGGTTCGTAGATTTTTAAGATTTTTTTGGTTGATGTTTGGGGAGCCATAGCGAAGGTCGGCTTAAAAGAACCTAAAACCGACAGAACCTTACTTTGTAGACGCCTCTCTTCTATACTATAAAGATCAAAGATGAGACAACGAATTTTTTTACAATGAGATAATACATGGCATTCATTAAATACTCTGAAATTGGAGACACACCTCTGCAAAAACTATTAGGGCACAACGTTGAGATCTTAAAAAACTGGGATCGCCTGTTGGAGTCCTTTTACAAATATTCAAGCTTTGATTCTGCATTGCAAGAAGAGGTGAGGCGCGCTATTGCGTACCAAATTGGCTGCGCACAATGCATGTCTTATGGATGCCCTACGCCGGTCATCACGGATATCAAGACGAGAGTCGCTGTCGATTTTGCGAAGAAAATGGCGCAAACTCAACTTACTGTTACTAAACAAGATGTAGATCAATTAAAGGAGTATTTTAGCGATCATGAGATTGCCGAGTTGTGCGCTTTCATCGCTTTCGGAACCGGCTACGCGCGCTTTGGCGCGTCGCTCAGTGTTGATGTCGTAAAGTCATAACTTTGAATTATATCCACGATGGTCGCCATTCCTTTCGCTGGCATTCATTCGATGCTCCAAATCCTATATTTCCAAAGATTTCAAAAACATCCGCACGTCATTCCAAACCAAATACGATGAGCCGCATTGCCTTCTATTGCTGAGAGCCGCTGATTCCTTGTATGCTCAGGTCACAACATCGATATTTAGTCGTCCCTGAAAAAACTATGTAGATGTAGGAAATAAGGTGGAGTAGAGGAGGAAAGAGAGGTAGGATTTTGACCAGAAAAAGGCAGAAAGAACAAAAAAACCGGTCGAAATGAAACCCCAGAAAACAAATAAGAAACAGAGATCCTTTTTATTTCAGACACTGAGTGAAGTTTGTGATCCGCGGCATCCGCTGGGCAAGCTTGGAGAAGAGATAGAGTGGGAGAGCATAGAGGAAGCCTTTGCAGGGTACTACAGCCAAGAGGGACGTCCGGCCAAGCCAATCCGACTGATGGTGGGCTTAATACTGCTGAAGCAAATGTACAACATGAGCGATGAAAACGTAGTAGAGAGATGGAAAGAAAATGGAGTTCCCCCGAAAAAATAGACAGCTAGGAAGCAGAGAAAATTGGATTAATTGATGAGGTAAATAATTTTTTTGAAATGAAGATTTAAGAAGGCGTAAGGAGAGTGAAAATCTAAGGC
>JAHFTB010000005.1 GCA_023269545.1 Verrucomicrobiota bacterium
CGCCACAAAGTTTTAACCTATCCGCGAACGGATTCTCGTTATCTTCCGAAAGACAACCTTGCCACAGTCTGTATCGTCTTAGAATCCATTACCAATACGGATCTTCGCCCTCATGCTGCAAAGGCACTCGAAAAAGGATGGGTAAAATTGCTCGATAGAGTCTTTAACAACGCCAAAATTACTGACCACCATGCCATCATTCCTACCAATGTAGCGCCAAAGAATCTGGATGAAATAGAGGCTAAGATCTATGATATGGTGATGAGGCGTTTTATCGCAGCATTCTACCCTCCCGCCCAATTTCAGCTTACAGTGCGCACCACCACCGTGGAGGGGGAAGCCTTCCGTAGCGATGGCAAAATCATTGTGGACCCGGGTTGGCTAGCTGTCTATGGCAAGCAGGCGACCGATGAGAAGGTTCTTCTTTCACTGCGTACAGGCGTAACTCCCTTAGCTCATCAGGTCGATGTACGCGAAAATCAGACAAAACCGCCGGCGCGATACTCAGAAGCCACTCTCCTTTCCGCTATGGAAGGGGCAGGGAAGCTATTAGAAGACGAGGAATTGCGAGATGCCATGAGCCAACGAGGTTTGGGAACTCCCGCTACGAGAGCTCAAATTATCGAAGGTCTGATTTCTGACGGCTATATCCTCCGTGAAGGGCGCGAATTAGTGGGGACTTCCAAGGGGATTTCCCTCACCACCTTGCTGCGTGGTATCGGTATTCAAGCACTCTGTTCCCCGGAACTCACCGGCGAGTGGGAATACAAACTCAAACGCATGGAAGCTGGTGAAATCGATCGTGACACCTTCATGAATGAAATTCGCTGTTTCACAAAAAGTGTCGTCGAAAAAACAAAAGACTTTTCGGGCGATTCAGTGGAAGGAAATTTCCATGACCTCGAGGTCAAGTGTCCAAAATGCCATGCCGTCGGATTTAAAGAATCTTTTCGTGCTTACGAATGTAAAGGATGTGGACTCCTCTTCTGGAAAAACGTGGCTGGCAGACAATTTGAACCCGAAGAAATCCGGATGCTTCTGGAAACCAGCAGTGTGGGGCCTCTCGAGGGTTTTCGCAGTAAATTAGGGCGTCCTTTTTCAGCAAAAATTACTTTGGGAGAAGATTTTAAACCGGGGTTTGATTTTGGTGATTCCGCTTTGAATGGAACGGCACTCAAGGTCGATTTTTCCGCAACTCCCTTAATTGGACCTTGCCCTGTCTGCCAAAAAGGGAGTGTTCACGATATTGGGGCTTCCTATTGTTGTAGCGAAGTGCCGTCCGGAACATGCACCCTCCGAATTGGAAAAGTAATTCTCCAAAAAGAAATCCCTGTGGCCCAAATTTCCAAAATTTTGGAAATCGGGAAAACCGACCTCCTGCCGCGGTTTATTTCCAAAAAAGGCCGTCCCTTTTCCGCTTACCTCGTTTTGAAAAACGGTAAAGTGGGATTTGAATTTCAAGAACGCACAAGGAAAGCTGCCTTACCCTCGGAAAAAACTTCCTCCACTGCGAAAAAGAAATCTCCCATTTCAAAAGCCTCGGCTTCAAAAGAAACGTAGTGGCAAAAACTCCACCGATTCCATCCGGACTTAACAAATCTTTATCAGGCGAATAGAAAGAAGAGCGGCTACCTTTTCCAATTTGTCTGCGATATGTCCGACTCCCACCGCACAATGGTGGGCTGGACCATGAGAATTCCAACTATTGATGAATGAGCGTGCACCGATGGGAAAGCGGTAACGACTATTAGTATTACCAATTTCCAGGATGGGTCCGGCAACGGATTCTCCCTCCGCGACCAAGAAGAAAAGAGTTCCTTCCGGGTCTTCGACCACGGAAAGTAAAGTAACCGGCCCCGCGCGCACGGCCATTTCCACAGAAAGCCCTTGGCCTACCTTCCCATGGTACACTCCCAATGGCCGTACCTTACATTTTTCGCTGGCAATGGCAATATGCCCGGGACCATCGTGTCCCATGAGGACCATATCGTCCGAAAAATCCATGGCATAAAATTCAGTAAACGAGCCACCGGCTCCTAACGAATCCAGGACCTTCATTGCCTGTACATTTTTTATCTCATATTCGCCGGCAATCGGAATGCCTCGTGCGGTGAGAAGAGTATTACCTACAATCACCGAAGTCATGACCTCTTCAATCTCCGCACAGCCGCGTCCCATATGATAGTAGGCGAGAGAACCCAGATCCTTACCGCGGACCAACTCCTCCAAAGCCAGGGAAGTTCGAGCCGCCCGTACCAACTCCTCTTCCTTACAATCTGATTGCACATCGAAGACTTCCCGAAAATGTCCGACACGATCGATGGTCTCTTTTGCCGTGACCTCTTGCCGTAAGACTACAAGTTCCTCTACCTCAATGAATTCCATATGCCCTCCAAAAGTGGCCGCCTGTCGAGTGAGATCAGTGGCCACATCTAACATCCCATTATAATAGTGTCCCATAAGGCCCAAGCGGTTGTGAGCCATGATGTGGACCACACGAGCGGCATCTATCCATTGATGCACTTCTTTCCAGCTTTCCGCATCTTCCTGTAAAGCACCCGTGACTTGGTGGAATTCAATCCCTGTCCGGCGGAACACATTTGCAATCTCTGGGACGGGGCAAGAAGAACAATAAGCAAGCCATTCTCCCGTCATCTGCGTTCGATCTTCCAATCGATTGAAACTAGCATAATCCAAGGCAGCGGTTGGCTGAAAATTCAGAATAATGACAGGGACCTTAGCTCGCCGTACCACTGGCAATACCGTAGAAGAGAGCGCATAAGTAGTGACATACAAAAAAATTACCTCCACATCCTCTCGCCGAAACTGATGGCCAGCCGCAAGCGCAGCTTCCGGAGAATCAATTAATCCTAAAGAAACCACCTCCACCCCCGGCTGAGCCATCTTGTCCGCAACCGTTTTCACATATCCTTCCAACCGCTGTTGAAGGCCTTGAAACTGGGGCCAATAAGCTTTTAAACCGATACCAAACAAACCAATACGGAAAGGATAAGAAGATAACATCACCTGAGGAGAGAAAGAATTTTATCAGCGAAACATTCATTAAACAGGACCTACGCAGATTCCGGATAAAAGCTCGCTCGGTTTCCCCTGTTTTTGCGTAAGTCCTGTTTAATGAGCAATATGAGGCGGGGGGCGGGATCGAACCGCCGCATAGGAGTTTTGCAGACTCCGGCCTTACCACTTGGCTACCCCGCCGTGTGAAAGAAGTGACTAAGTACAACAAAATGAGAGAAGATACAAGTTCTCAGTTCGATTGTCTTTTAATAGTGCCGGAGCTTCCGCAGAATTGAAGCCGAGCAGGAGGAATTTAATCCACAATCCTCATTCGCTCAATATATTTTGCCAATAAATCGAACTCCAGATTAATTCGGTCGCCAGATCGTAAGGTACCCAGATTTGTTTGCTCGAGCGTTTGAGGAATGATCCAAACCACAAAAGAACGCTCCCGGAGTTGGGCCACCGTTAAACTGACCCCATTCACAGCCACAGACCCCTTAGAAATCAGATAGCGTGCGAATCCGGGTGGAATTTCTATCTCCAAACGAAAATCGTTTTCGGAAAAGTCCGCTGATATTACAGATGCCGTGGCATCCACATGTCCTTGTACGAAATGTCCTCCCAAACGACTATTTAGGGCGAGGGCAGCCTCACAATTGACAAGGCTTCCCGATCGGAGATCTCCAAGATTTGTGCATCGCAGAGTTTCCTGCAGCAAATGGAAATCCATTCTGCTTCCAGCGATCTTAACAATTGATAAGCAACAGCCATTCAGCGATATACTATCACCGAGTTGTGCCACCACCGCGATTTTAGGAGCCTCTATGCTCAAAAGAAAAGAAGGGGAGGGAGAAGACGAAGTGCTCTGAATTCCCACGTGTACCCCCACTTCTTCAACAAGACCTGTAAACATAAATGAAACTACATGTACCGATTAGTTTCCTGCACGAGAACCTTTTTCGAATACCAAGAACTTTCTTACAAAGTGATGTGATGCAAAAAAGGGAAACCTTGTAGGCTAAAATGGTTTTTTTGCTCCCAGAACTCCTCAAAGGGCGTCACGTCACTAATTAATGGATTTCATGAGGTGGACCCAGATCGGCAGAGCGAGAGCCGCTCCGCTTGCATTGCGGAGCACGGTGGTATGTTGATCGTTCCCCAACCAAACAGCACAAGTCACGGACCGGGTATACCCTACAAACCAAACATCCGTCCCATTATTAGTGGTCCCGGTTTTCCCGGCGGCAAACTGAGTGAACCCCAAATTTTTGGCTCGGGAAGCCGTCCCTCTTTCTATAACACTGTGTAACAAAGAATCTGTTAAGGTTGCAGACTGAGGGCTAAAAACAGGAATGGAGCCATGTGTGGCGCGATAAACCGTTCGACCGTCACGCGTTTCCACGTGGTCGATCAAAAAGGGCTGAAGCTTGGCTCCTTGATTCGTAAAAACCGTGTAAGCTGCAGTCAAATCTTTCACCGAGCACTCGAATGCCCCGAGGCAGGCACTGGGATAAACCGGTGCATTTTGATCTAAGAGATCGAGTTTTTTGAGAACCTTGCCAAAGGCATGGAGACCGACCCGAGCTGCGATACGTACAGTCATCGTATTACGCGAGAAAATAAGTCCCTCTTCAGCGGGACGAACTCCTCCAAAAAGACCATCCCCATTGAGCGGACTGTAGGTAGAGAAGGTGGCAGGCAATTCTCCCGACACAATACGAGAATCCTCGATGAGGGTGTCCGGTCTCAATCCTTTTTCAAATGCCAAGGCGTATAGAAATGGCTTTACTGCAGATCCAATTTGACGTTGTGCTAGCGATGCACGATCAAATTTGGAATTTGCGTAGTCTCGACCTCCGATAATGGCGCGGATTCCGCCATCCCGATTGTCTATTATGACCACGGCGGCCTGGATGAGAGCGCCCCCCTTGCCTTGTCTGGCGGAAAGGGCATCTAAGTCTTGCGAAACTATTTTTTGAGCAATTTGCTGCCACTTGGGATAGATACTCGTGTAAACGCGCAGTCCTCCTTCATCAAAAAGCTCACGGGGCAATACCAATTCCAGCTCTCGGCAAATGGCCTCCATGGCCCAACCCGATTTTGGACGTGTGTCCCTCTGCGACTGTGTTCGCACCGGAGTATCCAGAGCCTGTTGAAACCGCTCCGACGTGATCAACCCCAGTGCCTTCATGCTATGAAGCACTACATTTCGCTGTCGAATGGCCGAAGATAAGTCATTGAAAGGAGAGAGTCGATTGGGACTTCGAATGAGCCCCGCAATCAGTGCCGCCTCGGACAAGTTGAGTCGGCTTGCGGACTTTCCAAAATAAGTTTGACTGGCGGCCTCCAGTCCATAACAGCCACTGCCAAAATAGATTCGATTAATATAAGACTCAAGAATACGCTCTTTACTGAGTTCCGTCTCGATGCGGAAGGCCAGGGCAGCTTCCAGTAATTTTCGATGGAGATTCCGTCCGCCTAAGGGAAAACTATTGCGCGCTAACTGCTGTGTGATCGTACTTCCGCCTTGGCGGATCCCTGCTAAATTTCGAACGATGGCACGGGCAATCCCAATAGGATCGACACCATGATGCCAATAAAATCGGGCATCCTCCCGAGCTATCAGCGCGTTGATAAAATCATTGGAAATAGAATCAAAGGGAACGATTTCTCGGTTCTCTCCGCCGGCAAGGCGACTATAAAAATTGCCGTCCTTATCAAAAAGAGCGGAACTTTGCGGCATTTCTCCTAATTGCTTGAGATCAAAGGTCAATGCCCAGGCGTAATAAAATGAGGCGATCAGGCTCCAACAAAGGATCAGCCCTACTGCCAAGAGAAATAGACAGCGGAAAAAGCGAAATTTCCATGAACTTTTTCTCTTTCCGACACTCTTGCGCCGACGACGAGTAGGGGAATTTCTTATTGGAAGAGATTTTCTTTTTACTTTGTGACTCATAAGGTCCGCCAGCAGTCTCCTGTGAGCGAGGGTTCTTTTATAAATTAAATGCTCTAGTTGCCTTCAAAATGCGTCTATGCATTGTTTGAAGAAGTGAAAATACGAATCCTGACATTATTTCCCTCTATGTGCGAGGAGGTACTTTCCCACAGCATACTCGGTCGGGCCAGAGAACGAGAATTGGTGGATGTGCAAGCGCTGGATCTCCGGCAGTGGGCTTCTGGCAAACACCGAATTACAGATGAACCGCCCTATGGGGGTGGAGCAGGTATGGTGATGAAGATAGAACCCTACGCCAATGCCTTGGCAGATTTGAAAGGACCTCATACCCGCACCATCCTGATGTCCCCTCAGGGGCGTCCTTTCAAACAAGACATCGCTCATCACTACTCCCTGGAAAAAGAATTGATTTTGTTATGTGGACATTACGAAGGAGTCGATCAGCGTGTTGCCGATCATTTGGTGGATGACGAAATTTCCATAGGAGACTACATTCTTACCAATGGCGTACTTCCGGCTCTCGTTTTTGCGGATGCTATCATTCGCCTGATTCCCGGTGTATTAGGAGATGCGGACTCTGCGGTTCAGGAGTCGTTTGCCTCGGGGATCCTCGATTATCCGCACTATACGCGACCCGAGGAATTTCGAGGATGGAAAGTGCCTGCGATTTTACTTTCCGGCAATCATGAGAAGATTCGAGAATGGCGTCTTGCAAGTGCTCGAGCTTTAACACAGAAAAAAAGACCCGATCTACTCTAGAATTCGTTCCGATTTGTGAATCGGTCCTCACAGGGTTCAAGCGAACCCATATTCAGAGTATAAACTACGCAAACAAATCATTCACAACAATGAGCGGAATGGGCTATCTTTTCCGAATACGTGTAGGCTGTAATACGAGTGTATTACACTTGGCATAATTCACTCCTACGCACAAATATTATTTGGTATAAAAGATCATACGAGTATGGGGTTTGATATTTTTGATAAGTATAGCGCACCTAATGACCTGGGATTTAATGCACTTAGCTACATCGATGGGCTGCTTCCTGCCCTCCATGATGCTGCGGTGCGGTTACAAACTTTGCAAGCCAGCCTGAGCGGTAAAGGAAGTACTTTGGCTAGTGACAACGGTTTCCTTCTACAGATGCAAGCTGCTATGTCTCAGATCCAGACACTGACACAATCTGTGAGTCAGATTGTCTTAATTGGGGGAGAAATTGGTAAGAGTATCGTCTCTAATATCCGATAAAATGAGCACTGCAAGCAAAGGAACACAGGGATTGCCTACCGAAATCAGGCGTCTTTTAATGGAAGTCGGATTAATGGGATATGGAGGAGGATTTGTGTATGAAGCGGAAGTTTTATTTCAAAAACTCCGTATCGCGGATCCAACAGCTGCTTATCCCCTTCTGGGGTTGGCTCTCATGTCTGTTTTTAGTCGTAAACCTTTGGAAGTCGAACAACTATTGCTGGAATTAGAATTGGGTCCACACAGTATGGACCCTGTGGTTCGTGATTGGATACAAGACATCCGAAAGATGGGAATCGAGTATGCCCGAGCATCTGCTGGGGAAAGTCAAAAAAATTCAATAAGATAAACAAATTAATATTTAACAAAAATTAACATAAAAAATCATGAATCCAAAACTTCATGCCAAGCATGCCAGTATTCAAGGCGGAGAAGGATGCGGAGAAAACAGTTCGTACTCTCCTGGAAGCCCGCCCCCTCCGGAATCAGTCCAGCATTTCCAACAACTCATGGCTCAAGATGCTCCTCACGTTCATTCCGATATGACAAAAGAAGGAAAAGGGATATTGTTCAATAAGAATATGACGTCTAATATTATAGGCGCAATGAAGGATCAGGATGCTATTTTCATGGGTAACGTGCAAAGAATGTATGACAATTATAAAAATTCTTCGTCATAAATGAGTAACCCTATCCATGCCTCTGCAAACAGACCTAAGATGGGAAGCCCTCCTTCCAAGGAAATGACAAATGAAGCTTTGATTAAATTTTTGATTCAAAAAAAGCAATTCACTGAAATTATGACGGATGGCATTATGAAACAAATATCGAAGATGACTGAAAGGTTCCATAACAATATGAAGAAAATAAGAAAAGTGTGAAAATAAATGAATCTTCACAAAGTTATTTTTTAGTCATTGAAGTGAAAAGTTTCTCAACTTAAATTATTTTTATATGGATTCCACAGCAAGTGTTGCAGGTAAAATAGGAGTCTGTTTTCCCGGAGAAGAAGAAAATTCAGTTTCGATCCCTATTGAGGCCAAGTATGGCGGGACTGACCAATCAATAGCTCATTTTAATCATTGTATGAGCAAGGGACAGGAGCCCTCCGAAGACAAAAAGTTCATGACCTTATTGGAAGACATGAAGAAAGATCCTACCAAAGTGACTCCCGGAAGTTTATTACTCCTCCAGACTCACTTGGCTGAGAAGGGGGTTTACTGGAACCTTATCGCTAAACTTGCAGATAAAGGAATTAACGCCACCCAGACTCTCATGAGCAGTCAGGTGTAGAGAGATGAGGCTCCGGGCCTCTTCGTTAATTGGAGCTCTGAATCATCGCAATCTTGAGAGACCTCCACGGCCTAAAAAAAGCTGCAAATTGCCCCCAAAAACTGAATGGATAAAAAAAGAATATTCTCCTTAAAGAAAGCCCGGTTCCTGGGGAGATATTCACTGACATTACGCACTTTTAGGAACTCTGGGAGCAAAAAAACATTTTAACCCACATGGGTTCCTTTTTTACGTAACATCACATATTCAGCATGGTGATCAGTGGTTGCTGGGAGCTTTGAAGACTATATAGCGTAGCCAGTATACCGGCTGCGCTATAGCAACCTGGTGGATGGATTGGGGGGGGAGGCTCCTACTTTCGGAAATTCGAGCTCTCCCCAGCTGGAATTAATTATCTTTTGATGGATTCACCGCTTGTCATTAAAATATTAAATGGGCCTCACGAAGGAGCCCAAATGGAGATTCCACACGAAGGAATCATCTTGGGAAGTGATGATGACTGCGAGCTCATTGTTTTTGATTCGAAAATAGCTCCTCATCATCTTCGCCTGATTCCACAGGAGGACGGCTTCCTCTTTTTATCTCCCTTAGAAGGAGAGGTTTTCGTGAATGGGGCTCTCGTTGAGGGAGATGTGATCATAGAAAGCCCTGCGCAGGTGATTACAGCGGGAGATACTCACCTAGTGGCAGGAAGAGCCGATCAAGAGTGGCCTGAAGCGGTGGTTCCGGATGATTCTACTGTGCCTTCGAGCGCCGAAGAAATTCCTGTCAATTTTACCTCTCCCACCCCGCCGCCGCCAGATAAAGAAAAGAAGAAGATTTTTTCAAGAATCCTCATTCTGAGTGGTGTGATGACGCTCATTGGCCTCGGAACTTACTTTGCATATGAGGAATTTTCTAAAAAACGGAAACGTCCCGCTCCCTTTGCTCCTATCGCTCAATCTGCGCGCTTGTTTCACAAGTTCTCCAATTTTTGGGAACAAATTCTTCCGAAAAAACCTCCGGCTACCAAAGCGCTTCCCCCTCCCGCATCTTCTTTAGCTACCGGCAAGACGAGCCTCCCCTGGCCTCCCCCCTCCATAGAGGTGCGTGTGATGCAAGAACTTTTAATAAACGTCCCTCATGTGGTTTTTACCATTAATGAAGGAGAAAAAAGGAAACAGTTCGAGGTTTGGGTAAGGGGAGAAGAAGCCTCCACGATGGCGCGCCGAATTTTAGATCGAGCCTCCCCTCCGTTTACCTACAATCTCATTGATCTTTCTCAACTCGAGCTCTCGGCAGCAACGTTAGTACGCCTTTATGGCATTATGCTTCAAGTCCGTATAGAACCGGAAGGAATCGCTTTCTGGAGTGGCTATTTACAAGATGATAAAAATTGGAAAACTTGTTTGCCCCATGTCTTTCGGGATCTTCCTGCCATTCGAGACAGCCGTTGCGAAGTTGCTTTTGGGAATCGATTAGTCGCGCTCATAAGTACCGATTTACAGCAGCAAGGCTTTAAAGGGGATGTTCGACCCGTCGCGGGAGAAACTGGCTTGCGCCTGGAAGGATTCCTCGCAAAGGAACAAAAGCAAAAATGGGATTCCTGGATAGCGGCGATACGCGAAAAATATGCATCACAAGCCTCTATTATTGACCAAGTCAACAGTGCCACAACGGTCAGAAGATCACTAAAGGACTTTTTCCCCTCTCAAGTACTAGGAATTTCTGGAAATATTATGCCTTGGGTGAGTCTCGCCGATGGCTCAAAGCTTTTTCCCGGTGCCAAATTAAAAAATGGATATACTTTGGAAACTATTACCTCCGATACCCTCCGGTTAAAGGGCCCCGAGGGCCAAATTGACTTTTCTTTATCGTCATTAAACTAAAAAGTGATGTGACGCAAAAAAGAGAACCCTTGTAGGTTAAAATGGTTTTTTTGCTCCCAGAGCTCCTAAAAGTGCGTAACGTCAGTTAAAAATTATGTCGCAATCTGGCAAACAAGAAATAAAACTTTTTTCGCCTCTTGCTCGCTCTATTTACGAGGACCAAGAAGGAATCGAACGCAAACGAGTATTGGCGTTATTACTTGGATATCAAAAAACCATTGTCGCATCTCCGGATATTCATACGGAGCGAGGACGTGCTGCGGATGAGGCAATCCATCTGGCTGTAAAAATTATCCAAGAAGTATTTCTTCCATGTGGTAACCAGCCTCAAAATTAGGAGACTGTGATTTGAAAATTCTATCTGTTTTGGTGTGGAATTTTCCCTTTTTGGACAGGCTCTAACGCAAAAAAACAGGAGAAAACGCGAGAGCTTTTCTCTAGAATTTGCGTAAGTCTTGCATTACACTTATAAAATAGCTTTTAAACATAAGGCATCTCGTTTTAGTAAGGCATCTCGATTTTATGTATACTCTTCCTAAACCGCAATTCATGATTCTCACTGATCTTGGTCAAAACATCCACGATGAGGGAGGGTATGGAATGGAACGTAAAAATGCGTTGAGCCTATTATTAGAGTTGAAAAACAGGAGCCGAAGAGGGGAATTTTCTGATTTTGAGAGAGCTCAAATCTATGCTTTGGAAGAGGTGTTAGACCTCGCTATAAAAATTACCGAATCGGCCTTTATTCCGCCTTGGGAACGTTAGAGCCTATCCAAAAAAACTATTGCGCGCGGGGGCCGTTGCCAGAAGTTTTTCTGCTATAGCGAAGCCCGTATCAAATGAGTATGAATATGACGCTCATAAGGGCGCATCTTTTTTTTGGCTGCGGAGAACTAATTGATAGGATTTCGCTATATGCTTCTCCTCCCTTTGCATTTTTACGCTTTTTCTTTCTCTCTTCTTTGGAAAAGGGAAAACTCCATATCTGAAAAAAACGGCGGCAATATTTTAAAAAAGGTAGCTTCGATACCTGGAATGGATCCTCGATTAGTAGTGCATACCTAAGTATTAAGTACTGAAAAATGGCAGTTGTAGAAATGAAAAATTTCTTTAGGCTTTTCTTATAAGAAAAATTGCATGATGCAATGCGCTCCTGCAACCAATTGGGAAACTGTTATAAATACAAATCCATTTTGAAGAAATAGGAGTCGGTATAAAAACATAAAAATTATTTTTCGAATTCATTGATATGCACTCCACTAGACCCTTTGATCGCTCCTCGCCACATTCAGTTCAAGAATCATATAAGAAAGCTGATTCCAAAGTAACTGTGAGTGAGTTCACGGAGATAAATATTAAGACCATTGACTTTAAGGATAAGGCACCTCTTGATATCGATAATTTGACTCAGATTGAGACGCAAAGAATTGCGGATCTGTTAGAGACTCCGGATAGTAAAAATTTCTTAGGATATGTACTGGGATCTCTTGAACAGTTAGATCCCAAACAGCGAGAACGTAGCAGAGCTGCTGAGGAACTGCTGCACAATCCCGAGATCAAAAAAGCTTGGAATCGCTTACAAGAAGAGGGTTCGCAACCAAATCGGAAGCGGCGACATTCCGATAGTGATATTCCCACTATCCAGCCTGGATCCAAAAAGATCCATCAGGCTTATGTCAAAGGCTCCAATTTACCATACAAAAAAATCCAACCAGATCCCATAGCAGGTCAACCCGAAGTCAATGCTCGCACAGCCGCCGAACATCATAAGGTGCTCATCCGGGAGAGCATAGACGGGAAACTTCAAAAACTGAAGCCTGCACTGGACGTGATAACAAAAAACTTAAGCCATATTAATTTGGCAGAAGTGGGGTCCAACCCAGATACTATTCAGCTTCTTTTTAATGAACTGCTGGATCAGGCGAGAAAGCAATATGCCCAGAGCGAAGCCTCTTATATGCGTATGCTGCAGACTCAGGGGCAGACTAGTCTGGGAGAAGACGATCTCAGTACTTTAACAGGAGGAAAGGAACCGCTCCATGGTTCGTTCAGTGATATCAGTACACTGGATATTTCTATAGGAGCATCCGGAAACCCCTCGATAAAACTTTCCTCAGGGCAAAATCCTCCTGTATCCTTGTTGGCAAATCGTTCTTCAAGTGCCAATCCTCCCATTGCAGACCCGGGTGGATCGGGATATGACTGGGACAAATTTGATAACTGTGGAGGTAATCTCATGATCTTTATGATGTGGCTGATGATGGGTTCGGGAACTTGGCCGGGCGTCTATGCCATTAATATGGAGCAGCTAGCAAAGGATACAGATAATTATGACGCTTCCATACAAGAACTCAAAAATTTACAACAATGCTTAGATAGTCTTGATACTAGTGACGCCGAAGGAAGTAAGAATGGATATTGGTATGGCAGCCAAATGGAGACTTTTACCATAAAGCATGTGGATGATCATGGATCGATGACGGTGTATACAAAGACGGAAACTGTTGGAGACTATCTAGCGAACGATCTTGATGCGACTATCCATGTCACCCATCTGCGGACTGATGGTACCACTGGGAGAGATGCCAATGTGCAGAAACTTCAAGGGGTACAACAGGAACTAAGTACGGAAGAAAACAAATACCAAACTACGCTGAGTCAAGATACTAATACTAAAAATTCAAATTTAGATGTAGCGAAACAGCTGCTACAGGCCACAGTGGACTTGCTCAAAACTGTAATGCCCAAGCCACTCTAAGTATTGGAAGAGAGCCTCATAAGGGAGCTGTTACCAGTTTTTCATATGTTTTTCAGGAAAAAAAGATTGCAGATAAAGCAAGTCACTCATTCCAATGAAAAGGGGTTTCCTCAGGCGGTTTTGGATCCCGCACTGGGTAATGCGGAGGTTTCTGGTGCTTGGGAGCTTCTTACTCGGGAAAGCCTGTTTAAATTACAGGGATTTTCGAAGGAACATATGAAGGCATTGTATTCGCTTGCATATACTCGATATTCGATTGCTCAATATGAAGATTCCGAAAAGATTTTTATCCTCCTTTGCTTATTAGAACATAAACAAAAACGGAATTGGGTAGGATTGGGAGCTTCTCGCCAAATGAACAAAAATTATATAGGAGCGGTTTATGCCTATATGCAAGCTTCGCACATGGATCAAGCTTCTCCGGCAGTGTGGGTGTATCTTGCCGAGTGTTTATTGGAATTGCATCAAATTTCTGAAGCCGAGGCGGCTTTGAGACAGGCATCAGACCGATGTGGGAGCATGCCGGAACATGAAAAATTTCGACAAAAAATTCAGTTTCTCAAAACTTATTTTTTTAAAAAAAACTCCAAATCGATTTTAAATAAGTGATGTGACGCAAAAAAGGGAAACCTTATAGGCTAAAATATTTTTTTGCTCCCAGAGCTCCTCAAAGTGCGTCACGTCAGTCAAATAAAACTCATATCAAATCGTAAGTAATTCTCGGTAAAGGGGAATTTTCCCTATGCACTTTGATTCCCTATGTATGTTCAGTTTATCCCCTCTCATTTAACCTAGATATCCACACTTTATGTCATTATCATCTAAGCCAGATTCGATCCTCGCTCCAGGAAGCAATATTCCCCCTTCGCGTAGGGGTGTGAATTTCCAGGATTCCTCAAAAAATTCTCCCGATTCTTTGAGTGTCACGCCGGAATCATTGCCTCGCTCTCAGCCTCCGGAAAATTCCAAACTAGTGGAATTGATGGCACGATGGGATGCTTCTCAGTCGAATGGGGAAATATTGGGAAAATCTACAAACCCTGCAAAACTGCCCGCTGGAATATCCATAGAGGCAAAAACAGAAAAGAAGAAACCTCAGCCCGAAGTTTCTGAAAATTTAGGCAACCAGGTGCCTACGAGAACCGCGGACAAGGATTCTCCAGGGATAGACAATTCCCCGGACGAAGATCAGTGGAGCAAAGAGCTGGAAGACCTTCTGAATCAATTAGGAGGCTATGATGCCGATACCAGAGAAAAATTAATAGAGGACTTTCTGAACAAACATATCGATCCCTCTGATCCGAATGCTAAGAAAAAGGCAGCGGATATTATGAAGCAGATAGAAAGCTTAAAGGGCTTATCCCCGGAGGAAGCGACTCAAAAGCTCGCGCAGATTCTCAAAGAAGTATCTGATCTCACTGGAGCGTCAGAGAAAGATTTGGTCCACTCAGCGGAACAGATGTTACACAATAGCCTTGCCGATCAACAACTGCAGACTGCGTTGGATAAAATGAGAACTCAATCAATAAACGATTATATGAGGACTTTTCTTCCTCGGGATCTGAGCGCTCGGCAAAGTCAGATATATATGAAAGGAGAAAGAGACGCGATAAAGGCTCTGTTTCCTAATCCTAGGAACATTTTAGAAAAATGGGAAGCACAACACTTTGATCTCATGAATAGAATCCTTCCGATGGAGAAACGGACGGAAAAAAATGAAGCGCAATTAGGTGAGGCATTAAAAAAATTTGTACGCGATATTCGCAGGACCTCTTACGCAATTGTGCTAGGATCTCCGGATGTGGACGCTTTAACAAAATTCGCAAATGCGGTACGCCCTGAGCTTCAAAATATCCTAAAGGATGTGACGCGACAGGCGCAGCTCCCTCAACTAAAAAATGGAAATCCTGGTGTGGGTGCCCCATCGCAAGATCCCTATGCTTATATTTTCCAAAGCTTGGATGCACGCATCCTGGCATTGAATATCGAAAATGCGAACCAAAATGCTGCGACGATGACCAGTCGGTTAAAAACTCTTGATATGACCATGAAGGAGCAGAAGTCTGCTAATGATGAGGCCATGAAAAAAATGGATGATGCCATTGACAAGCAAGAGAAACAAAAGAATGCGAATTGTATACAGAAGGTAGCAAATTTTATTGTAGAGGCATTTCAGGTCATTTGTACTATTGTGAAAGGAGCGGTTGCGGCGATATCGGGAGATGTGAAAGATGCGGCTGGCGCAGTCGCCGAATTGATAGCGCTGACTTGTATGATGGTATTAGAATATGATCATGACCTGAGTGCTGCAGCGAAAGCCGCACTCATGGCCGTCATAGGGGTTACTATTGCTATGTCGCTTATATTAACTGTAGCGCCAATGCTAAAAAATCTACTTAAGAAAGTAATTCAGAAAGTAACTAAGAAAGCAGCGAGTAAAGCTGTGGATATTAGTGAAAAAATACTGAAAGAAATGGAGCAGACGAGTAAAATGGCGAAGATCTTCAGATATACAAATTGGGCTGCCACTATGGGGAATCACGCTGTAGGCGCTGTGAATGGTGGCGTACAGATCTATACCGCAAAAGTAAATTATGATTTAGAAATAGCAGAGGCGAATGTGGATCGTGCAGAGGCTGCGCAGTCGTTCGTTCAACAGATCCTAGAGTCTATTATGACTAATGTCAAACAATGGGAAACCCTCACGGAGTCTGAGATGCAGAGTGCGCGTGATTATATTAGTTCCGATACAGATGCTAAATTAAGCCTGACTCGTTTTACTGCTGCATAAATATAAAAAATTCTGTGGATAAAATTCCGAAATGATCTACATTATAAATGTAGTGCGGATCAATATTATTTTAATAAAAATTAATCGATAAACTTATGGGACACATCCAACAAAACTTAGATGCGGGCATCAATTCCAATTCGCTCTATTCGCTCAATTGGCCGGCGAAAATCCAAAAAAATGCGGCTGGAGATAAAGAAACGCTTCAGACGCTGATAGAGACAAATCTACAACAAGTGCTCAACCCCCTGGTTGTGGAGAAAAAGCGAGCATTGGCACAGAAAGTGGTGCAAAACCAATTGCCCGAAACAGGAGCTTTTTTACAACGGGACTCAGGCATTCCTTCTTTAGATCAACCCTCCCCTTCCTTTCAAAGCACGCCACCAGAGCATGCGCAAATAATGAAAATATTCGATATTCTCAATGACTCTGCCAACAAAGAGAAGTTGAATACTGGATTTGCTGCTGATATTTCTGCACCAGAGCATGCGCAAATAATGGGAATATTAAATATTCTCGATGACCCTGCCAACAAAGAGAAGTTGAATACTGGGTTTACTGCTTATGTTTCTGCTATGCCTGATCAGTACTTAGGGCAAAAAGACATTTCCAAAAATAATACACCTGCAAAAATAGCCTCTCCGAATAGTAATGGGAATCCACCCACATCAGACAATTGGGGATCAGGGGATCTGATGCAGAGAGTTTATGCTTTAATGAACGAAGCATTTGCTGTGCTAGGGAAGGGATTGGCTGAACAGCTAAAGCACAAATTAGAGTTTAGTATAGCTTCGCTCCATTCTGCTATAGAAGCTGCTGATACCAAGGAGAATGGAGCTAAGTTGAATCTGGGGCTTTCGATTTGCGGTAGTGTCTTGAGTTTGGCTAGCGACAGCGCCGGACTCTTACATAGTTTGGACAATGCGCCGGCTCTTAAGACTGCTAAGGGTCTCAAGGAGCCAGGGATGGAAGAAGAAGAAGAATCTGCGGCAAAGGCGAAGCAGTCTCAGAAGGAGAATCATCTGAATAAGACCGAAACGACGGAGGAAGGAAATACTGATCCTCAGAAGCAAGCCAAAGACGATCAGAAGAAAGCGGAAAAACGCCACGAGACATCCAAGAAAGAGCTTGAAAAGACGCAACAGGAAGACGCCGTTCAGGACGTAGAGACAAAAGAGAAGAACAATCTAGAAAAAGCGAAAAAGGATGAATCAAAAATGGAGGAGCTGAAAAAATCAGAGAAAGAGAACGAGGAAAGGGAGCTTCTCCGGCAACATAAGGTGAAGACTGCCGGTTATGCTTTTGATGCTGCAAAGTCTGTGGCTGGAATGTTCAAAACGGGGGGAGAATATGTCCAGGTGACCTCTAATGCGGATGCCGAGAAGGGGGTTGCACAGGCTAAGCTTGACGAAGTTTTCAATCAGAACCTGGAGGGCACTATGAGTAAAACGTTGGAGTCTATGAAGATGGCGACTGATGTAGAACAATCTGTCTCAAATAACGAAAACGAAACAAAGAAGAGTATTATGCGTCACAACGGATAATGCATTTACATTGAATGTCATAAAATGACGCCCGCCTTTTCTTCTCAAAGTGATGATTCTTCTTTTCTTGCTTTGGTGTTGCAGGTGTTGGGTGTTGAGAAGCCGGAGGGGGCCTTGCCCCTTCCGGTTGATCTCATGATTGATGGCCAGTTCCCGGTTCGAATCTGCCAGGTCAGGCAGCGATGGGTGGTCTGTGGAACTATTGCCACGGAAATTTCCGAGTGTGAGGAGTATGCACTACTCTCTTTATTGGAACGTGCTTCCGGGATGTGGGGCACACTAGAGGGGACTTTCTGCTACGAAAAAAAAGAAGACATCCTGGTGTTATGGAGAGATATATCGGATTCGAAGGAACAAGAACTAGAATCCATCATGAGTCGTTTTTTGGAAGAATTAGAATTTTGGCGTATGGAAGGGGCCGAAGCAGGCTGTACGGGTAGGGAAGTTTTTCCGTGATCTCTCGGATCTTATGGCGGTCCATTGTCCGGTGTGGGATTTTGATTGTAGGGGTCACAAGTTTAAGTGCCCCATCAGCCAGAGCCCTCCCTCCGGAAAAATTGCCGAAGCCGATGGATATCCGTATCGATCCGGAGCCTACCGGATCTGTTCAGGACAAACAAAGGCCGAGTCCCCAGCAAGGTGGTAATTCCTCCCCATGGGTAGAGGGTTCTATTGTCAATATCCTGGCGGATCAAAGTCCGCTGGAAGATATTTTGCAGGAATTTGGCAGTCAAATGAACATCCGGGTTTTTACTAGTCCCGGAGTGGCTGGGAAGGTGAGTGGCCGTTTTATGGGACTGACCCCGCAAAAGTTTTTGGATCAGTTGTCTCGTGCCTATGGTCTGGACTGGCTCTACTATAATCAACAGATTTATTTTTCTTCCAGTTCAGAAAGCCAAACTGTGGTGCGCACATTGAGGTACCTTCCTGGAGATCAAGCCGTGAAGGTAGTGGAACAGATGGGTCTTTTCGGAGCGGGAGCTTCCATCCGAGGGATTCCGGGCACTCCTTTAGTGATGTTAACGGGTCCTCCTAAATTTCTCGATATTGCTCAGGAAGTGCTGCGCACGTTAGAAGCACAAACTGCATATAGACAGACGAGCGAACTCGTCATTCAAGTGTTTCCCATCAATTATGCTTGGGCTTATGATGTCCAGATGGCCGGGGGCCCAGGCTTCGGAGGAGGATCGGACGGATATACTGTTCAGGGGATAGCAACCACTTTGTCCCAACTGGTTGGTGGAGGAGGGCCCGGAATTTCGATGGGGCGTTTTACTCCACCCAGCGGTGCCAAACCGGTAGTGAGCGTTTTGGAGAAAGCGGGAGTGCAGCGGCAGGTGGCTCGAGCATTTCCTCCGGATCGACAGAGTGCACATGATTACCCCTCTTTTCAGCAAAATGTCGCCGGTGTTTCGGGAGCGAACCCACAGGAAGCAAATAATAACCAGCAGAATCGTGGAGGGGGTCTCAGTTACCCTGGTTCGAGTGGGGGGATCTCTATTCTGGCGGATGTGCGCTCAAATTCGGTCATCATACGCGATGTTCGAGAAAATATGGGCTTTTACCAAGCTGCCATCTCCAAATTGGATGTTCCGGTGAAAATTGTCGAGATTTCTGCCTCCATCATAGATGCCGATATCAATTCAGGTCGAGTCCTGGGAGCCAACGGAATTACGATAGCCCCACTGGGTCCTCTTGCGAGTTTTACAATAAATAATACGGGTGGAGATACAAAAACTGGAAATCTCAGTCTCAGCGGAATTTATGGAACGGCTCAAATTTCTGCAGCCCTGAATTTTTTGGAAAAAAATAATAGAGCAAAGACTCTTTCGCGTCCCACAATCGTTACTTTGGATAATTTTTCCGCATCGATCAGCGATAACACGACGGACTATGTATCCACGAAAGGTGTGTACGGTACGCTCTTTCAAATCAGCTCAGGTCTCTCATTACAAGTGGTGCCGCATATCACGATGGATAGAGGGCAACCACAAGTGTCCATGCAGATTACCATTTCGGAGGGGAAAAGTGATCGACAGGGAGAAAATCCTACCACCAAAGCAACGACTGTGTTGACGCAGGCTGTGGTTCGCATGAATCAGAGTCTTTTAATTGGAGGAATATATCGGAAAGTCAGTTCCAGAGAGCGCAGTGGATATCCCTGGTTGAGCCAAATTCCAGTCGTCAATTTCTTGTTTTCTGCGAGCAGTCGGAGCAAGGGAGTGGTGGAGCGTTTATTTTTAATTACTCCTCGAGTGGTCGATATTTATTCCAAGAACTTAGGAGACTATAGCCAATATTTTCGTCCTTCTCCCACAGTGGAAGCGGCGGAACAAAAAACCAGAGATGCGCAGATGCTCCCTTCTTCTCCAGGCGCGCCGGTGATGATTCCCGCACACGGCAGGCACGCCAAGAAGTCTGATGATGAGGATTAGGGCAGGCGCTCATTTTAAAGACATTCCGCTATATGGAAACGGTGAGGGCGGCCTATCCATTCAGATTGGCATTGACTATAGTTCGACGAAGAGGAGAGTCATCTTACTAGGCAAGTATGATTTTTGAGACATTTTTCAGCCCAGAAGTCAATATTTTGGGCCTTTATATTCCCTGGGTGGTTCCCATAGCATTTGTTGGCTTTCTTTGCGCGATGATATTGGTGGATGGGATGGAAAGGCTGAATTGGACAAGGTTTGTTTGGCATCTTCCTCTTTTTCTGATCTCGCTTGCCGTGTTTTTTTCTTGTTTCATCGGATTAATATGCAGCCCATAAAATGGAGTCATTCGGGAATTCGGCTTCTGATTACCTTATCAGTCGTTGTCTTAGCTTTGGCAGCACTTAGCCTTTTATATTATCGGTTTATTCATTTTCCTTGGACTCGGGATGCACAAGTCCGAGCTAATGTAGTGGGCATTGCCCCACGCGTTTCGGGTCCCATTATTCGTATCCCATTGCATGATAACCAACAACTGCGTAAAGGCGATCTGCTCTTTGAGATCGATCCGAGTACTTATCAAGCGGACCTCCTGAGGGCGGAGGGAGTGTTGCAACAATCTCAGGCGGATGTAGTGCGTGCTCAACAGCAGCTAGAACGCGACACCGTGCTCTATAGCAAGAAAGTGATCGATTTACGGGAATTACAGAATGCGCAAGACGATTATGCCTCAGCCTACGCAACCTTTCATGCAGCCCAAGCCAGTCGGCAAACCGCACACCTGAATCTCGAATTTACGCGTGTGCTCTCGCCTATCGATGGATACCTGACCAATTTTGATACGAGTCCGGGGACTTATGTGACTGCCGGACAACAATTGCTTGCCTTGGTAGACTCCAATTCATTTTGGGTGGCTGCCTATTTTACCGAGGCGCAGATCCCTTACATTCATCCCGGAGATTCCGTTCGGATCAAATTAATGTCCCATCCGCGAATAACATTTTATGGAAAAGTGGAAAGTGTCGGTTGGGCAATTCACCGTATTGATGGGGCAACTGAAGAGCTTTTGCCAAATGTTCGGCAGACCATTGAGTGGGTACGTCTTCCCCAACGTTTTCCGGTAAGAATTATATTTGATCCGCCCTCATCAGTTCCTTTGCGCATTGGCGAAACAGCTTCTGTGAGTATTATTCGACGGCACACTCAATAGTTTGTGGTTCGTGGTTCGCGGTTGGTAAAAGTTTGCGGTTGGCAGAGGACATAAGCCTCAAAAAGCTGCGAATTGCCTCCACGCACTCAACTACACGGCGACGTCACCGGCATAATTTTCGAGTTGTAAATGAGAAACCAGTTGTCGACAATTCCAGGCGGCAGAGGCAGCCCCCTCCAGACGATGAAGCATACCCAGTACTTCCATGACCACCAGTGTGCTTTCCGGTTTGAATAATGCTTGCTCGCGCAATTTTTTGTATACGGAATGAAAGCATTCAGTGGGCTTGGGGCGGGGAGGCGAGGGCAAAGGGCATGTACTACGATCTTGGAAGGCTTGCTGACATTCGCTCAAATCGAGCAGTAGAGTTTCTTTCAATGGAACGAGGAGAGGAGAGATTTTAGAAAGAAATACATGGGTTTCCTCGTGGTGGACCGCATCTTTCAACATAGCTAACTGATAGCCGGTGCATCGCATTTGAGAAAGAAACTCGTGAAGTTTCTGCCGTTCTTGAGGCACACAGGCTCGAAGAGGGAGGACATCCACCCATCGGTCAGTGTTCCACGCGGTTTGAAACATTGTGGGATATGTAGCGAATTCTGATTTGCTAAAAAAGTTGGCAAGGAGGTGAAGGCATCCGGAGAAATACTGCTGGCAGGCATTAAAAAATTCGTTTTGAGGAAGGGGAGGCCACAACAGTCTTTGCACCAATGCATAAAATCCTATTGATATCATGATCCCAAAGTACCAACTTTGAAAGCTACCGGGAGCTGGCGGCCAGTATTGGCAAATATTTACCACTCCGGCAATAGCAAGTATGAGCGTATACATGCGCTGAGTAAAGATTCCCAAATACTCAAAATAAGCCCATCCGAATAAAAAGAAGGAAAAAAGAACAAAGATATTTATATAGAAGTAGTTCGCAATCCAGGGAGTGAGCAAAGTAAATAGAATCAGTGCGGGAATGCCTGCGAGTCCTCCCCATAATGCATGTCGAAATACCTGTTGGCCCGTATTTCCATAAAAATAATTGTGTGGGAGCATGATAAAGAGCCAAGCATTGACCGGAATGCCCTCGAATCCGGGTGGGTGTATCCAGTTACAAAAGATGACTGCAAGAATTGCCGTAATCGATCCTTTTAAAGCTATCACGATGTGAATGGGATCGATAGCAAACCAAGATTCTTTTGATGCGGCGGAGGTGGGTTGATAATGGCTATTAATAAATAGGCGTACCAATTCTTCCCGAATAGCATGCAAATGAGCCGCTGAATCTAAAAATCCTGTTGTAAATCTGGCAAAGGCTGTAAATTCGATTGCCTCATTCTTAAAATAGATTTTTGTACTGCGTAATGCGTCAATGTGATGCATCAAAGCCTTGCAGGCAGGTTCGAGAATTCCCGATCGAGGAGGTAAGCATTTGATCAGACTTTCTCGGAATAGTTCACATTCTTTTTCGATTGCGGAAAGTAATGCATTCACTTCCGGTTTGATCTGCTTCACAAACAAACTATCCGGATGTCCGGCCTGAGTGTATCCCATAGATGCAGCGTGTATCCGGCTGAGCCGATCTACGATGATATGATAGCTAGGGACTCGCAGGGCGAATGCGGAACTCTCACGTGCTCCAAAGAGCATGAGCTTTTGTAATAATTCGATGTTTTTTACGTGAGTGGCTTCGATTTCAGCGAATCGTACTAGGTTGTTATTACGTTGATAAAGAGATTGTTTCATCTCGCTGGTAGTTTCTTCCAAACGATGTAACATCGTCATGGTGAGGCTACGAAATTCCACTCGTGCGTGCCGAGGCCAGAGTACTGTACTGACCACAAGAGTCACAATAATGCCAAGGCTAATATTCATGGTGCGGGAGATCCCGATATCCCATGCTTTTTCGGGAGCAAACATACTGCCTCCGATCACAATCAACATGGTCATAGAGCAAAGGATGAAAGCGTAGGGCGCTCGTTTTCCTCCGGACATGTAGTTAAAAAAGGTCAGGAGGACAAAAAGTAAGGTAAGAAATAGCGGACCGTTCCCAAGAAAATTTCCTATCAGTGCGATCCCTAAGAGGGCTCCAATAAGGGTTCCGCATACGCGAAAGAATGCCTTTTCAGCCATAGCTCCCACATACTGAGCAACCATCAAAACAGAGACAGTGACGATGGACCATGCGGGGCTGTCGAGACGTAGCCAGCAGGCACAATACAAAGCCAATATTCCGGCTATCGCAAATTTAACACCGTATTGAAACCGTAAGATGGTGGAACAACTGCCATACGCTTTGAGCATAAGATGAGCATTGACTATGCATGGGAAGCAACTATTAATGGTTTATCATACGTAATAAACGTCTTCTAATCAGTTCTTAATTGTTTTGGAAGAATATCCTTCACCTTGCTTTTTTAAAGAAAAAGTTGTTTGCAAAACTGCCAGCGGGGCTATAGGGCCACATCTCCGGCATAATTTTCGAGTTGCAGATGAGAAACCAGCTGCCGACAGTGCCAAGCAGTGGATGCGGCCTCTTCCAGGCGATGAAGAGTGCCCAGCACTTCCATGACTACCGGTGTGCTTTCCGGTTTAAGTAATGCTTGTTCGCGCACTTTTTGGTATACGGAATGAAAGCGTTCCGTGGGACTGGGGCGTGGAGGTGAGGGCAAAGGAAATGCGTGACGATTTTGGAAGGCTTGCTGACATTCGTTTAAATCGGAATGCAGGTTTTTTTTCAACGGAACCAGGATAGGAGAAAGTTTGGAAAGACAGACATTTGTGGCCTCCTGCCGTTCCGCATCTTTAAGCATTGCTAATTGATATCCAGTGGATCGCATTTGTGAAAGAAACTCGTGAAGTCTTTGTCGTTCTTGAGGCACACAGGCCCGAAGAGGAAGGGCATCCACCCACTGGTCCGTATTCCATGCAGTTTGTAAAATTGCGGGATCCGGAGTTAATTTCGATCCGCCAAAGGAATGGGCAAGTAGGTTCCGGCATCCGGCGAAGTAACATTGACAGATACTGAAAAATTCGTTTTGAGGGAGAGGAGGCCACAAGAGTCTTTGTACTAACGCACAAAAGGCCATTCCTACAACAATTCCGAAATACCAATTTTGAAAACTATGAGGAGGGGGGGGCCAGTATTGGCAAATATTTACTATTCCCGCGATGGCAAGTGTGAGCGCATACATGAGTTGGCTAAAGATTCCCAAATAATCGAAGTAAGCCCATCCCAATAAAAAGAAGGAAACGAAAACAAAGATGTTTATATAGAAGTAATTCGCAATCCAAGGAGTCAGAAAAGTAAATAGGATGAGTGCGAGAATCCCCGCGAGGCCTCCAAAGAATGCGTAACGAATCACTTTTTGATCCTTATCTCCATAAAAATAAGTGCGCGGAAGCATAATGAAGAACCAGGCGGCGACTGGAATCAGATCAGCTCCGGGTGGGTGTATCCAATCGCAAAAGATGATGGCGAGAATCACCGTAATAGACCCTTTTAAGGCGGGCACCATACGATGGGGATCGATTGCAAACCGGGATTTTTTTTTTGCAATCGGAACAGGCCGATAACGTCCGCCAATAAATAGGCGTACGAGTTCTTCCCGAATAGCCTGAAAATGAGTTGCTAAATCTAAAAATCCTGTCGCAAATCCGGCAAAGGCTGCAAATTCAGCGGGCTCATTCTTAAAATGGATTTTCGCGCTGCGTAATGCGTCAATATGATGCATTAAAGCCTTGCAGGCAGGTTCGAGAGTTCCCTGGCGAGGCGGTATATGGTTCATCAGACTTTCGCGAAACAATGCGCATTCATTTTCGGTCGCAGAAAGCAGTGCGCTCATTTCCGGCTTAATCTCTTTTGCAAACAAACTATTCGAATGTCTGGCCCGAGCTAATCCTATGGAAACAGCATGGATCCGGCTGAGACGATCTACAATAATATTATAGCTAGGGAGTCGCAGGGCGAATGCGGAACTCTCGCGTGCTCCAAAAAGCATGAGCTTTTGTAATAATCCGATGTTTTGTACGTGGTCGGATTCAATTTCAGCTAATCGCACCAGGTCGCTACTACGTTGATAAAGAGAATTTTCCATCTCTTGTGCAGTCTCTTCCAAACGATGTAGCATCGTCATGGTGAGGCAATAGAATTCGACTTGTGCATACCGAGGCCAGAGCACCGTACTGACAATGAGGGTGACAATAATTCCGAGACTAATATTCATTGTGCGAGATATCCCAATATCCCATGCTTTTTCGGGGACAAACAGACTTCCCCCCATAACAAGCACCAGGGTATAACCGCAAAGGAGGAAGGCGTAAGGGGCTTTTTTTCCTCCAAACATGTAGCTTAAAAAGGTGAGGACGATAAAAAGTAAGGTGAGGCATAGTGGGCCATTTCCAATAAAATTTCCCGCCAATGCCACACCTAAGATGGCCCCGGTGATAGTTCCGCAAAGGCGAAAAAATGCCTTTTCCGCCATAGCTCCCACATATTGGGCAATCATCAAAACAGTGACGGTGGCAAGCGACCATCCCGGACTGTCCAAACGCAGCCAGCAGGCACAATACAAGGCCAATATTCCGGATATCGCAAATTTAACACCGTATTGAAACCGTAAGGTGGTGGGACTGCAACCATATGTTTTGATCATAAAATTAGCATTGATTGTTGCTTGATGGAGAGGCAAGTAAACTTTCCAGGCAGTATAGTTTGCAAGAGGACTTTTCAGTTCGGAAGTCAATGTTCCGAACTTTACAGTTTCCGGCCGGGTCTTTTGACTGCTTTTTGGTGCAAGAACGTGGATGAAGGGGATGGAAAGACTTAAGTAGTGCGCATGGGATCCTATTATTCGCATCCCGTTGAGTGATAGCCAACAACCGCATGGAGACAATTGTCTCCGGAGACTGATTCGAAATGTTTATCAAGCGGATACTTTAAGATAGAGGAAATGCTGTACAAGCTCAAGCTGCCATAGTGCGTTCATCTGATTTACGCGTGTGATTGCCTCAACCGAGGGGAGACTGACTCATTTGATACAAACTCCGGTACTTATATGACTTCAGGACAGTAATTACTTACTTTCGAAGACTCCCATTCATTTGGAGTGGTGGTCTATTTTACCGAAGCGCACCTCCTTTACATTCTTCCCGGAGATTCTCATTAATGTTTCTTTCACGGATGGCGGTTTATGGGAAAGCGGAAAACGTGGATTCATTCGTGCCGACCGGATGGCTAAAATTTTTTTCCACAGATTCCACAAGTCGTCGACAGCCATTTTCCGGGAAGGATTATATTTGTCCGGTTTTATCTTTCCTTTGTGCGTGCGTGAAACCGTTTCTGTTAGTATTATTTGATGCGAGTCAAAACACTAATTTCAGATGTTTCTTAACATTTTGTTTGTATATCAGGAAAAAACTGTTCTTAGTACACATGAAGGTCATTTATATCGCTGTTTCAATAAGAAGTTCTTGCTTAAAGCAGGACAGGAAAATGGCGAATGACTTCTCAACATCAACCCATAAGCAAATAAGTATCAAATGAATATTGAATCGTTTACAGCTTCTTCCATGGGAGAGCTTGTAGTTTTGGCAAAACAACGCGAAGACCTCTTGGAAAAGGTGAAAGCAGTGGAAGCCGATATTGCCGCTCTTTTTGGAGGAGCTGCTCCCGCCGCCCCTCGCCGCGGTGCAAGAAAAGGACGTCCACCTAAAACGGATCGTGTGGCCGAAAAGAAAACTATGAAAGGCAACCGCGGTCAGAAACCTGGTGCACTCAAAGAGCGCATTTTGGCCGTGTTAGAAGGTGCCGGAGAAAGCGGAATCACCGTCGCGGACATTGCTTCCAAACTATCCGTTCCTAAAGCGAATGTTCATGTTTGGTTTAGCACCACAGGCAAGCGTTTAGGGGAAGTAAGAAAGATTGAACCCGGTCGTTTCCGTTTTCACGGAGCCAAAAGGAAGTAATCAAGAATGAGGAATAGCAAGCATTCTGCTGAGAGCAATGCAGACATCGAAGAAATGAGATGTCTTTTGCCCTCTCAGTACCTTCGAACGCTTGTTTTCCAATTTTCTTGTCAGTAGGGTGCGAGAGGAGGTTGTAAAACCCCCTCGCTTACCTACTGCAATGGCTTGTGCCCTGAAATTTCTAACAGGGCTTCTTGCACCTGCTGAGGACTGATCGCTTTCATGCATCTTAAGTCAATCGGACAAGTCCGAAGGAAGCAGGGGCTGCATTCCACGTGATCACGTAATATGCGGTTTTTGGATCCGAAGGGAGAGGTGAGCAGGGGCTCAGTGGATCCAAAGATCGCTACGACGGGAACTCCAAATAAGGCGGCAAGATGCATGGTGCCTGTGTCATTTGTCAAAAGCACGCAAACGGAGGCTAATTCTGCAATCAGTTGGGACATATTGGTTTTCCCCGTACGATCGACCACCATACTTTCCGGAAGGTTCAACGCAATTTTCTTTGCAATGGGAGTATCTTGGGCCGTACCAAAAATTTTCCATCGACAACCGATCTGTTTGGAAACTTCCTCTAATACCTGCCGATAGTTTAGGGCTGGCCAACGCTTGGCGGATCCATATTCCGCTCCGGGGCACATTCCAATGTCCGTAGAAGGAGAGCTCTCGGGAAAATACAGGGGCTCGAATTGCGGAGTGGGGGCACCCAATGTGATTGCGATATGTGCATAACGATTGACATGATGCTCGGGCACCAGGGGATCGGATTTCTTTGGCTCATCTATCCTCTGGTTCAGTAGCCAACTGCGTCGATGCCCCCGATAGCCAATACGGCGAGGAATTCCGGCTAAGAACACTTCCAGCGCGCTCCGCAGAGAGTTGGGAAACAGTATTGCCGCATCAAACTGTTTGCGTATTTTCCATGCCGTACTCCATAGATTTTCGGAAATTGTCAATACCTCGTCTACTTCTGGTACAGCTCGCCAAAGATCGGCGAGCTTCGCAGGCACTAATACGGCAATCCGAGCATCTATGCGGCCCCGTTTCAGTGCCTGGACAGTGGGCACACTCATCACGGCATCTCCCAGCCAATTACTAGACCGAACTAGAATAGAGAATGGTTGTAATTTCTCTTCAAATTGATCGGGTAAATAAACTCCTCGTTTTTCTCTGGATAATAAGAGATTCGGTTCAGGAGTTTTCCAACGGTTGTGTATCCAAAACCAATCCTTGGGCGACTCGCGAATTTGCGCTTCCAGTGATGTGTTAATATCCAAAGTCAACTGATTAGGATTGTTTTTGTCGTATGGAAGCGGAGTGCGAACAGAGATTTTCCAGCGAGCAAATCCTGTGGTAGAGATACTCACCGGAATCACGGCGGCATCGCTTTTGCATGCGAGGATGGCTGGGAGAGGAGACGTAGATGCTAGCTTGCGGAAAAAAGGCGTCCATAACCCGTTGTCTCCAGCATGTTGATCTACTAATACACCGACGAGCCCGCCCTTTCGAAGCATAGCAATGGCTCCCACAAATCCTTTTTTACGATCGAAAGTCACCACTCCACGATTGCGTCGATCTCTATCAACGAGCTCGTCCAGTCCCTTATTTCGCAAGCGTTGATAGATGGTACCGGTGGGAATATTTGGAAGCATGAAATTGAGCTGGGCAAAAAGTTCCCAATTGCCCATATGGCTGATAGCCATGACCACTCCTTGACCTTGCTGTAAGGGTGATAATATGAGATCTTTATTTTCCACTTCGCAGCGGCTGCAAATTTCCGCATCGCTGAGAACAGGGATTTTCAGTGCGCTCAGAAAGTTAGCCCCTATTGTCACAAAGTTCTTGAAAAGCATGAGACGGATTTGGAAATTGGAATACTCACCATGGAAAGCTCGAGTCATGTTTTCTCTTGCCAATCGCCGGTACCTCGGCAGGATACTCCATGCGATGGCCCCCAATACCTGGCCAAAAGCAAAGCAAAGAGAGAGTGGCAAGGAGCGGATGATGCCAACTGTGCCTATAACTAGCCAATAGATAATGCGGTCTGTGATGCTCATGTGTTTTGAGCTGTGCATCTTCTGCGTTCGTGCCATGAATTAAGTTCTATGTAAAACGTAACAGGATGATGACAGACGTTTCACAAGTCAATTCCCAGTATGCTTCCATCTTACCCGGAAGTATCATTGGCCTTCTGGGAGGAGGCCAGCTCGGTCGTATGTTTGCTCTTGCCGCACGCCGTATGGGATACCGCATACATGTCCTGGATCCTGTATCGGACAGCCCTGCCGGTCAGGTCTGTGATCAGGAATATCATGTTCCTTACGACGATCTTGTCTCAGTAGAAAAATTTGCGTGTGAGACGCATGTCATTACCTTTGAATTTGAAAATATTCCTTCTGCGACCCTCAGTGCATTGGAAGCATTGCGTCCCGTTCGCCCCGACGCGCGTGTTTTGCGAATCTGTCAAAATCGGGAGCGCGAAAAGGCGTTCTTGTCTGCTCAGGGATATCCATTACCAGCGTACCGAGTGGTGGATTCACCGGTTTCTCTCCGTAATGCTGTCTTAGATCTTGGCTTCCCCTGTGTGCTCAAAACGGCGGATTTCGGGTATGATGGAAAAGGGCAGCTGAAAATTGAGAAAGACGAGGATTGGAAAACGATTTGGCTAAAGTTTAATGCACCACATGCGGTCGTTGAAACCTGGGTGGATTTTCAGCAAGAAATCTCCATTGTCTGTGCCCGTGGCATCGATGGCACTCTCAAAACTTATCCGGTTTCTGAAAATATTCAGAATCACCACATTCTGGACTATTCGATTGTTCCCGCACGTCTGGACCACCATATTCAATTAGAAGTGGAAATGTTAGCTCGCAGTATTACGGAAGCCTTGAAGGTGGTGGGTCTCTTGGCGATAGAGTTTTTTCTGACCCGTGAGGGGCAAATATTGGTCAATGAATTGGCCCCGCGCCCTCATAACTCCGGCCACTTTACTGTCGATGCCTGTGTGACGAGTCAATTTGAACAACAACTTCGCGCAGTTTGTGGTTTGCCATTGGGATCGACAGCTCTTCTGTCCCCGGTGGTGATGGTCAACCTTTTGGGTGACCTTTGGAAGTCAGGTACTCCGGACTGGAAACGTCTCTTATCGGAACCTTTTGCGCGGCTTCATTTATATGGAAAATCCCAGCCTAGAAAGGGACGTAAGATGGGACACTACTGTATATTGAGCGATGATGTGGAAATCGCTCTGGATAAAGCCCTCACCCTCCGCAGCTTAATTCAGGAATAGCCTCCCAAGCAATTTTCAAAGTGTCTGAAATGAGCAAAGCAATGATAACGGAATGTCGCATATCATATGAATTCGATTCCTGGTGAACTTTATTATGTGAGGTGACGAAAAAAAGAGCAACCTTGTAGGTGAAAATGGTTTTTTGCTCCCAGAGCTCCTAAAAGTGCGTAACGTCAGTGATTATTTTTTTGTACTATGATGAATGTATCCTCAGAGTTAAATGAACAGGTCCAAGAAGCCAGGCGATGGGTTCAGCCTCTTCTGGACGAAGTGGGTAAGGTGGTAGTTGGCCAACGTGTGCTGATACATCGGCTCGTGATAGGTCTCGTGACTAATGGACATGTTTTATTGGAAGGCGTGCCCGGATTGGCAAAGACCTTGATGGTGCGTACGTTAGCTTCAACCATCCAAACGGGATTTCAAAGATTACAATTTACTCCCGATCTCCTGCCGGCGGATTTGATCGGCACATTAATTTATAATCCGCGTACAGCCGAATTTTCCACTAAGTTAGGCCCCATATTTTCTAATTTGATTCTCGCAGATGAAATCAACCGTGCACCAGCCAAAGTGCAAAGTGCGTTATTAGAAGCGATGCAAGAACGGCAGGTGACCGTAGGGGAACATACCTATCTGCTTCCGGATCCTTTTTTAGTTCTGGCCACCCAAAACCCGATCGAGCAGGAGGGCACTTATCAATTGCCCGAGGCCCAATTAGACCGATTCATGCTGAAGGTCCATGTCGGTTATCCTACCCGCGAAGAAGAACGTGCCATTCTCGATGCCATGGCAACTTCCGCTCCCAGGCTTTCCGTGCAAAGCATAGTCGATCCAGCCGTAATCGTCCGGACTCGGAGTGTGGTAAATGAAATTTATGTGGATGATCGGGTGAAGGATTACATCGTGGATATTGTGAGAGCGACTCGTGATCCGGCTGCATTTAAACTTAAATTGGATGGACTGATTCGGTATGGAGCCTCCCCCCGGGCAACTATTTTTTTAACCCTTGCTGCCAAAGCGAATGCATTTATTGCGGGTCGGGGATATGTGACCCCACAGGATGTAAAATCCGTCGGACTGGACGTTCTCCGCCATCGAATTGGGGTGACCTATGAAGCTGAAGCCGAATTAGTGACCAGCGAAAACATTGTGGAAAAGGTCTTTGCCGGTTTGCCGGTTCCCTGATTTTTCCCAGAGGGGGCATAGCCTGAAAAAAACTGCGAATTGCCTCAAGAACTGAATGGATAAAGAATACTCTCCTTAAAGAAAGCCCCGTTTCCGGGCAGTCCTCATACACAAACATGCAAGAACCACGCGAGATCCTTCGAAAAATTCGACGGCTCGAATTACAAACGCGCCGGTTAGTAAATTCCTCCTTTGCCGGGCAGTATCATAGCGTCTTCAAAGGACGGGGTATGAATTTCGATGAAGTACGAGAATATGCGTCTGGCGATGAAATTCGAAGCATTGACTGGAATGTAACGGCACGGATGAATGCCCCTTATATTAAAAAATTTACAGAGGAAAGGGAGCTGACCGTGATGTTATTGGTGGATGTCAGCGCTTCCGGCTCCTTTGGGAGCGTATCGTTCAGTAAACGCGAGGTCGGAGCGGAAGTGGCATCCATTTTAGCATTTAGTGCCATTCAGAATAACGACAAGGTAGGGCTTATTTTGTTTAGTGACCATGTGGAACTCCTGATTCCTCCCAAAAAAGGACGCCTCCATATTCTCAGACTCATTCGCGAAATGCTATTTTTTGAACCTAAAGGAAGCGGCACGAATATGATTACAGCCTTAGAAACACTCAATCGTGTGATGCATCGACGTGCAGTAGTATTCATCCTCTCGGATTTTATCGCATCGGATTTTTCCAAACCCTTTGCCGTAGCTAGTCGGAGACATGATGTGGTGGCTTTCCCCATTTTTGATCCCGGAGAAATTGCTTTTCCCCACATAGGAATCGTGACTTTTGAAGATGCGGAAACAGGGCAACAGGTGGATATCGATACCTCTGACACCGAAACAATGGATCAACTTGCAGAACTCGAAAAAAATCGGCGAGAGGAACAACGTAAAATCTTACAAAGTCGCGGAGTGGACATCGTACCCCTCCGTACTGATCAGGACGTACTGCGTCCCTTACGCGCATTTTTTGAACGAAGGGAAAGGAGATTGGCATTGAAATGAATGCTACTCCAGCACCTCTCCATGATATCGTACCTCCCATTCCCTTTTTTCCATATCCGATTTGGGTAGTCATCTTAGCCGCCTTGCTTTTCTTAGGCTTCCTTGCTCTATTACTTTGGGTAGTCAGATTCTTTCTTTTCAGAAAACGAAAAATCCTTCCCCCGGAGAAGGCTCTGACGGCGCTTAGCGTGCTTCGAAACCGCATGGGAACAATTTCTCCCCATGATTTTGGGGTGGAAGTATCCACCATCCTTCGTTGCTATGTGCAAGAGGAACATAGCCTAAGTGCTACCACCCAGACTTCTTTGGAATTTTTGGAGTCTATTCGAAACAATGCCGTATTTTCTATTGAAGAAAAAGCCATGCTGGGAAAATTTTTAGAAACCGTTGATCTTCTTAAGTTTGCTCGAGCAACAGTGGGAGCTGAAGAAAGTGCTTCCTTGTTGAAACAAGCGGAAAAGCTTGTGCGGACGCGAGAGAAAAAACAAAGCAGTGTATGACAGAACCTCTCCATTTTGGGGGACTGACCATTGTCTTCCCTTGGGTCCTTTTTTTCCTGCTGGCTCTTCCGATTCTGTCCTTTTTCAAAGGACGTGTGGGAGGCGTGGCCGCCGTACGGTTTTCCTCCACCAAGATTTTAACAGCTGTCGGGCGAAAGAGAAAATCCCTCTCGAGAGCCTTTCTTCCCGCCATATTCTTCCTTTCCATGGCGTTGCTGATCATAGCGGCAGCACGTCCCCAGATGGGCAAGAGCATTAGCCGTGTGCAGGCGAGCGGAGTGGATATTATGCTAGCTCTCGATGTGTCCGGATCGATGAAGGCTGAGGATATGAGCATTGGAGGACGACGTACCAGTCGGGTGGATGCCGTTAAAGTGGTGACTCAAGAATTTATTAGTAGACGTCCCAATGACCGTATAGGAATCATAGCATTTGCAGGCCGCCCCTACTTGGTAAGCCCTCCGACCTTGGATCACGATTGGCTGATGGCTAATATGGATCGTGTACAGGTAGGATTAGTGGAAGATAGCACCGCCATTGGCTCGGCGATTGCGGCGGCCGCCCGGCGCCTGAGAGAACGTTCTGCCAAATCAAAAATTTTAGTCTTGCTGACAGACGGAGCAAACAATGCCGGGCGTATTTCTCCGGTGACCGCTGCGGAAGCCGCCAAAGCACTTGGAATCAAAATTTACACTATTGGTGCGGGATCAGAGGGGCCCGCCCCTTATCCCGTCCAGAATGTGTTCGGGAATATTCAATATCAATGGGTCGCATTTGATACTGATTTAAATACATTAAAGAAAATTTCCGAAATGACAGGCGGACAATTCTTCCGTGCGGCGGATGGGCAATCGCTAGTAAAAATTTTTCGTGAAATTGACCACATGGAGAAGACAAAAGCGGAAGTGACCAAAATCTCCCTTTATCGGGATTTGTTTCCTTGGTTGGTCACCATCGCCCTCACATTGTTCATCCTGGAAATCCTCCTTTCTCAAACGATATGGAAACGACTTCCTTAAATGCTCTTAATTTCGGAGAACCCCGCTGGTTCTTTGCCCTGATTCTTCTGCCCATACTCGCATTCCTGGTATGGTGGAGCCATCGTCGGGGTACCGCATTACTCAAACAGATCGTTGCACCCCGTTTATATGAACAATTGATAGGATCTGCGAACACTACACGCCGAATCCTTCGAACCCTATTGCTTCTCACCGCAATAGGGTTGCTCATCATCACGTTAGCCAAGCCCAGGTTAGGTCTCTTGTCCACACAAGCTACTCAGGTGGGAAGAGATATTATCATGGCAGTGGATACCTCCCGCAGCATGTTGGCAACCGACTTAGCTCCCAGCCGTCTCACACGTGCAAAGTTATTTGGGCAAGACTTGATCGGTCTCCTCCCAGGAGATCGTTTAGGGCTCATTGCCTTTGCTGGAACCGCTTTTCTCCAAGCCCCATTGACGACCGATTATGGTGCTGTATTAAATAGTCTGGAAGAGCTCGATACCCACACTATTCCTCGCGGTGGTACTAATATTTCTTCGGCTATTCAAATAGCCGAAGAAGCCTTTGGTCATGCTGAGGGGACTACTCGTGCATTGGTAGTAGTGTCCGATGGCGAAGACTTAGAAATGAATGCTGTTTCTGAAGCACAAAAAGCAGCGGCTCAAGGTATCCGTATTTTTACTGTGGGGATTGGTTCTGCGGTGGGCTCTTTATTGCCCATCACCACTGATGATGGACAGCAAGATTTCGTACGGGATTCGGACAATCAACCCGTCATGAGCCGATTGGATGAAAAACGGCTTAAAGAAATAGCCGAAGTTACCGGTGGGTTTTATTCCCATCTTGATGCTTCAACAGCTCAACAAATCTTTAATCGTGGTATTCAACCTCTTGCAGAAAGGCGGGGACAAGCGGTGACTTCAAGTCGTCCGATTGAAAGATTTGAGTGGACCCTCATACCAGCTCTCATCCTCTTGGCTATCTGGTGGTTAATAGGGGATCGACGCCAAACCAAAAACCACGTTGTTTTTTTTCTCAGTTTGTTGATCGCTTCCACTTGCTCAGTGCACGCACAGAGTGGCTTAAAAAGTTATCAAGAAGGAAACTACCAAAGCGCACTGAAAAGCTTCGAAAATAATACACGGCAACGTCCCACTCTCGCCGAGGCTTTTTTTGATGCGGGAGCCGCAGCTTACAAGCTGGGAGACTACGACAAAGCATTGGATTTTTTTGGAAAAGCAGTTTTGGGAAAAGCACCGGAGCTTCGTGATAAGGCTCAATATAATATAGGCAATACCCTGGTAAGAAAGGGAGAAACACTATCTTCGAATACGCAAAAAGAGGCACAGTGGAAAGCCGCAATCCAACAATACAACCAAGTTCTGAAGCAGGAGCCGCAAAATACTGCAGCAGCTGATAATAAAAAACTAGTGGAAAAAATGTTAGAAGAGCTGAAACAGCAACAACAGCAGCAGCAACAGCAGCAGCAACAGCAACAGCAACAGCAACAACAGCAACAGCAACAACAGCAACAACAGCAACAACAGCAACAGCAACAACAGCAACAACAGCAGCAGCAACAACAGCAACAACAGCAGCAGCAACAACAGCAACAACAGCAGCAGCAACAACAGCAACAACAGCAACAGCAACAACAGCAACAGCAACAACAACAGCAGCAGCAGCAACCGCAGAACCCACAGGCAATGCCGAGCCCTAAAAAAATGGGCCCTGTTGGAGAAATCGGACAGCGAAAAGTAGGAGAGAAACAGACTTCCCAGCCGAATACTCCTGGAGGCACACTGACAAAAGATCAGGCAAATGCATTAATCAATTCCATGGAGGATGAAGAACAGCGATTAAAGTCTTCCGAACAGAAACAGTCTTCACAGGACATCTATCAAGATTGGTAAGAGATCGTAGTATGAGGAGCCTATTAAATTTCTATTGGAAAAAATGTATCCTGGCTTTTCTAGTTGTCTGTGTGGGAATTGCCCATGCGGCAGATATAGAAGTACGGTCTCGTCTGTCCGATACAGAAACGCCGGTAGGAGTGCCGGTCCGACTGGAAATCATAGTGCAAGGAGCCAGAAGTGCGGAGGTGCCCCGTGATTTAGGAGTGGATGGTTTGCAGGCCCGCTATGTAGGCGAGTCGGTGCAGATGCAAATGATAAATTTTCAGGTCTCAACGAGTTCTTCGTATACTTTTGTGATATTGCCACTCCGCCCAGGCAATTTCACGATTCCGGATTTGGAGATAAAGGTAAATGGAAGAGTGTTTCGAACGCAGCCCTTGCATCTGACGGTTTATGACTCCACAAACAACTGGGGCAATTCTCTGGCTGGAGGATCACAAACCAGCCTACAATCCTCTTCCGCAGCAGCGTCACCAGCCTCGACTGTTCCGGCAACCCCGCAGCCTGGAAATTTGGTCGATTCACAGTCTGATAAGCTTGCATTTGGTGTCCTCATTATTCCTAAGAAGCGGATTTATGTGGGAGAAGTGCTCCCCGTTGAAATTCGTTACTATTTTCATCCCGATTTACCTGTCCAATCTGTCAATTCCATGCCTTCTCTGATCGGAGACAACTTTGTAGTGCGGAAAATTCCGGAACCTCATCAAGGACAGCAGGTAATGAATGGGGTGAGGTATATGGTTCTTTCCTTCCGTAGTTCGATTCGTCCTCTGACAGCTGGGGAACTGCAACTGCCTTCCACTTCTATTGCCTGTCAGGTTTTGACACAAGCCCGCCCCGAGCTTCCACCAGGAATGACAGATGCGTTCTTTCAGCGATTTTTAGACTCTATGCCAGGCATTACGCGTGTGCAAAAAATGGAGGTGAAATCTCCGCCTGTTATGATCCAAGCCATCCCTCTGCCGGAAGAAAATCGGCCGGATTCTTTTCATGGCGCTATTGGTAAATTTTCTTTGCACATGGAAGCATCTCCCCGGGATCCTTCTCCCGGTGATCCGGTAACTTTACGTGCGATCGTTTCAGGAGAAGGGAATTTTGATCAAATCACTGCCCCTGATCTGGTTTCGAAACAGGGGTGGCAATCCTATCCTCCTTCTTCAAAATTTTCGGACGCTGATCCCATCGGATACTTAGGAAAAAAAATATTTGAGTGGATATTAGTTTCCAAAGAAAAAAGGAGCGCTACACCAGGAGTGAAATTTTCTTATTTTGATCCGAACTTAAGCAAATATATTACATTGCGCGGACCATCACAGCCCGTAAATGCCGAACCGCTTTTCCATGTCACGCCACCACAGGTGGGAACAATTCCAATTTCCGCGGAGGGCCAGGCATCGCCTCCGGTGGGGCGAGACAAATTTAGAATTGCGAAGAAACTGCGGCAGGAGTCCTTTCAGCCTATCACCACACGTCCAGAATTTGCTATTGCCAATGCAGCGGCTCTTTTGGCGCTTTTAGCTTTTATAGGCATTCAACTCATACGACGTCATTCGGCATCCGGCAGAGGAGAAAAAGCTGCTTTGCGGCATGCATTGATGGAGTGCCAAACCAGAGCATCCGCTTCTCAAGGAAAGGAATTTTATTCCGCAGTGGTCGAATTTTTACGTCTCCAAGCTCGTATCACTTCCAAGCGAGATACAAAGGGAGCTTCCGCTGAAGAAGTGGTACATGCCATTGGTTTGCAAGGAGAAGAGGCGGAGTTGGCATTAAACGTATTCGCACGTTACGAAGAGCTGGCCTATGGACGCGCGAAAGGTGCTCTTTCTCTCGAAACTCGGAAGGCTGTCTTAAAACTTCTGAAACAGAAAAGGCGGCAATGAGCATGCGTATTTTTATATTGTGGATCTTATTAATAGGTTTTGAGAGCGTTCACGCTGTCACTTTTGAAGAAGCCAACCAAATGTTGCATGCAGGCAATACTTCGGCTGCAGCCTCTGCCTATGAACAATTAATTGCTCAAGGAGGGAAGAGCTCGGCACTTTATGCTAATTTAGGGCGAGCCCTACAGCAACAAGGTAAAATAGCTGAGGCCTCTTTAAATTATTATCGAGCCCTAGTGCTCAATCCTCGACGGAAGGAAGCGCTTCAGGGACTAGTCGAATTAAGTGAGAAAACAGGGTTGCAACTGCTGACTTCTCGTTGGTATGCACCAATTATCGAAAAAATATCGCCTTTTTCCCTTCTGATCATAGGGGAATGCCTATTGTGGAGTGGAGCATTTTTTCTAGTCGCAATGGCATTTCGAAATCGACGTCAAATATCGGCTCTTGTTTTGAGTATATGCGTTTTGTTCCTAGGAGCTTTTCTATTAGGAATCGGATGGTGGGGAGATCCGAGAATAGTGGACGCGACTCTAGCTGTTGTAACCGCAGCGCAGAGTGAATCCATGCTCAGCCAGCCGGCGGGAACCTCATCTCCTGTAGCCTTGCTTCCACCGGGAAGTCCTGTAATGGTCCTTTCCGAACGAGGAGACTGGGACTATTGTGTGTTGCCTAATGGAACCAAAGGATGGATTGCCTCTTCCAGCCTTTCGTTTGTCAATCCCGATCATATACCAGACCGCTCATGAAGTGGGCCTTGCTTTGGATTTTATTTCTCTGGTTGTTTATAGGAGTATCTTGGGGACAAGCTGAAGAACCTAATTGGAGAAAATCTCCTGTCCCTGCGCAAGCTGGTAACTTCCCGGAAACCCTTCCTTGTCGTGCTCAGTACGAATTTGGTTGGACAAATATAGGCGCAGCTAAAGCGGACGTGACATTTTCCTATTCCGGAGATCACTACTTTTTTTCCGCAAGTGGTGGCACCTATGGCTGGGCAAGAAAGCTTTGGAAAATTGATGCCACACAGATCAGTTCAGGCTTTCGAGGGTCTTGGCTACCCGAAAAAATGCATCAGATCGAGCGGTACCGCTCCTACACAATGATTATGGATGTTCAATATAACAAGCTGCAAGCGGATCGATTGCGAATGGCCATTCCGACGCCAGGGAAACCTCATGCAAGAAAGATATTTCCGATAAAAAATATGAGAGACATGCTTGCGGCTATGTTGTTTGTCCGCAGTCAACCTCTACGCAATGGGGATCAGATTTCACAGGTGGTATTTCCCGGAGACTCAGCCTTCTTTATACAGAATCGTGTTTTAGGTAGAGAGACGATCGACTGTGGGGGAAAGCCCATGCGGACTATTAAATTCAGTCTCAGTATGAAAAAAATCTTAATGGACGGACCTCAAGAAGGAAGTTTAGTTGCTCACCGCAAGTTTCATAGCGGTGTGATTTGGATTTCCGACGATAATAAGCGCATTCCGATTCGAGCCGAGATGGATATATTTATCGGTTATGTTTACGCTCAACTAAAGTCAGTGCAGTTTTAGAAGGAGAATATATAGCGAATTCATTTTATACTTGATTTTCTATGTTGCCGCTCTCCAATCTTTTGGGAGAAGTTCGATTGGCTCCTCTTTTCATAGTTGCCCTTAGCCGAACGCTTACGTTTCACTAAATCAGGTATGTCATTTTTGCGATGGAGGCGATATTTTCAGGCTGTGCAATGTTTCTTCATTGAGTTCGCCGGTAATGGGCAGGCGATTTTTGATTTGATAGCGCCGAATTGCTGCGTTGGTTTTGCTGCCAGATAACCCATCGATAGGGCCATGATAAAGCCCCAGCCCTTTCAATTTTTTTTGCACTATCAAAACAGTGGGTTCGGCAGAAAAAGAAAGAGACGCATTCAAAAATACTATCAAAAAAAAGATAAAAAATCGGCGCATGAGTGGAGAGCCTACTTTTTAAACATTTTTGTGACAACTTCGTTTCCGGAGAACAGCCACACCTGGAAGGATTACCAAAAACGCGGTCATCAGGGCCCAGAGAGCACCTAAGGAACACACAATGCCCAGGCCACGGAGGGAAGGATTTTCGGCGGCAAGCAGGCAACCGAATCCAACGGAGCTACTTAATGCACTAATGAGGATGGGCTTCATCACATGAGCCACATTTTCACGAAAATCTCCTTCGCGGAGAAAAGCCAGAATAAGAAATGCTCCATAATCCACGCTTATGCCGAGAATTAAGGGAAATGCCAAAATATTTAATAAATTGATAGGCAGGCCGACAAGTTTTAAAGTCCCTACTAGCCCTCCCAATGAAAACGCTAAGCTAAGGGCATGTAGACTCCAGAGTGCGAAATTACGATAAGCAATGGCCAAAACCAGTAGTATCACGATGCCCACACCGATTCCGAATTTCCATAGTTGATTTATTGCCCATGGAACTAACTCATCCAAGGTTTCTTGCAGTCCGGACACGTATGCAGTGATTCCCGCCTTGTGGAGAGCATTCTGAACTATGGGAACCACATTTTCCGGCCGTTCGTTTTCCATAGGCCAAACGAATGCGACGAATGTGGAAGAATCCGATGATACAAAACGATCAATGAGAAACCACCAGGGAGAGTTGAGGGGCAGAATCTGTTTCCATTGCGGAGGAGAAGCTTTCTGAGCGGCAATTTCTAATAAATTTAGAAGTGTGAATGTGGAAGTGAAGGCGGAAGGATGGAAGCCATTTTGTTGTAATATAGTAGAGAATTGCAAACGCGCGGTTCGGATGGCTGCAATATGAAGTTTGCGAGCATTAGATTGTTCACGGGAAGGCTGAGGAATAAATGGAAGAGGACTGGAAAATTTTCTTCCGAGGGATTGAAGGCAAACATCCAATTGCTGAGCTACTTTGGCAGCATTCTCGGGATTGCTAGTGGGAACGATGACCAAAAGCGGAGAGGATCCGGATGGAAATTCCGAGCGAATGAGCTGAAGAGTGCGGGAAGCGGGAATTTGAGAAGGTTCCAGCGAAGTGGAAGAAGTATCAAATCGAAGAGTCTTCCAAGGGCTTAAAGCAAGTATCCCTATGAGCATCAGTATGCTTAAAATAGGATATAAAAACCAACGGGGATAACGCATGGCTAGAGTGACCCATCTGTTCAATCCTTCTTGTAGGGGATCCCAGGTAGGAGGCCGAACCGCATGGACAAAGAGAAAGAAGAACAAGCACATGAGTAATGCGCACGCGCCGAGCCCCACAGCTGTCAGCACACCTAGCTGACTAAAGCCCGGTGACCCACTTAATGTCAGTGCGGAAAATCCAATGGCATTAGTAATCGTGGCACAAAGAATGGAGGGAAATGCAGTACGGATTGACTCAGCGATCGCTTCCTGTCGAACGGCGCCTCGAGCAGATGCTCTCAGATAGGCCTGATAGAGTAAAAGGCTGCAATCATCACCCAAGCCAAACAAAATCGAACAGAATGCAATTGCAATGAGATTGAGTTGACCGAAAAGAAGTGAACCAATTGCCAAACCTACTGCGGCAGCCAATATCAGAAGCAAGGTCGAACCGATCAGAGGAAGCAATCGACGAAATCCGAAAAAGAAAAGAGCTGCTATCAGCACCATGGAAAGAAGAGAGCTGATAGTAAAATCCCTTCTCATACTGTGAGACACTTGGTCGACATAAGCCGAACGTCCCGTAACGGATATTTTCAATCCCGGATGGTCCCGCATGAAATCTGTGACAAAGCTATCGACCATGCGCATCGTATGGGAGGAATCTTGCGCGGAAAGAGATGCCTGTCGGATAATGACAGGAACGAGCCTCATCGAGCCCGAGGTATTTTCATCTTCGTTTTGAAAGGTATTTGCAGTGGTAAGGGGACGTACCGCTAGGGTGAAAATCCCCAGTGGGTCAGTTTGAAGCTGAAACCGCGCCAAAGGAGATTCTCCATGGAGCTGTGCAATGAGGGTGTCCATTCGTTTGCGAATGGTAGCAGGTTTCAATTGCTCCGTTGCTTGGAGAAAAGCACGCTGGTCTAATTGAAATAAGAGGGGGGTAGCGAAATGGGCGAGCGTATTTTGTCCGGCTACAGACTGTAACGGTGAGCCATCCAAAACTCTTAATACCCAGGGTTGCTGACGAAGTTGAGAAGTAAATTCGTCAAAATGATTGGTTCCATTGGGATCTTCGGCAACAACAAAAACCAAGGTGCGTCCTTGCGAAAATTTTTGGTTATAAATTTTCAGGCCTTGAACGGTATTTTTGTCTGTTGGGAGAAGGTTGAGAACCTCTGAATCCAAACTGGTCTTGAGAGAAATAATGGCGCCAGCAAGGAGGACAATGAGTCCCGCTGCCGCTGCCAGGAAGAAAGGATAGCGTACTGTCAGAAACGCGATACGATCAGCTAGTAACCGAATCACAGCTATACGTTGAATCGAAATTCCATAACGTCTCCATCGAGAACCACATATTCTTTGCCTTCTATACGAAGACGTCCGGCCTCGCGTGCTTTAGCAGAGGACCCCAGTTGCACCAGATCTTCATAGGCAACGGTTTCCGCTGCTATAAAACCTCGTTCAAAATCCGAGTGAATCACTCCGGCCGCGGCGGGCGCCTTGTCTCCGGTATGGATAGTCCAAGCACGTGTTTCCTTGGGGCCCGTAGTGAAATAAGTGCGAAGACCTAATAAATGATAGACAGCGCGAATCAGCTGTCCCACCCCACTGTCTGTGACGCCAAGGCCTGCCAAAAATTCTTTGGCTTCCGCGGGAGGCAGTTCGGAAAGTTCGCTTTCAATTTGAGCGCTGATCACGACCGCCTCTGTATTTAGGTGAGTGGAAACATGCTGAGTTACGGCATGGAGAAAAGGTGCTGCGTCGCAATTTTTAGGATCGGCCAAATCGTCTTCCCGGACATTACAGGCGAAAAGAGAGGGTTTGGAACTGAGTAAAAATAGAGAACGAAGAACAGATTTTTCGTCCGTGGAGAGATCTAGGGTGGAGGCTGGATGTCCGGAATCCAAGTGGGGAGTGAGTTTTTCCACAAGCTGGAGTTCGGCTTTGGCTGTCTTATCTCCTGCACGGACACCTTTTTGAAGTCGTTCTTTCCGTTTCTGAAGGGATGTAAGATCGGCAAGAATGAGCTCGGTATTCACGATTTCGATGTCGCGGACGGGCTCTATGCTGCCGCTGACATGGTGAATGTCTGAATTTTCAAAGCACCGGACCACTTGGACGATAGCATCCACTTCTCGGATATGGCTCAAAAATTTGTTTCCAAGTCCTTCTCCTTCACTGGCTCCTTTGACAAGACCAGCGATATCTACGAATTCAATGGCAGCGGGAAGCGTCTTTTCAGATTTCGTCATTTTAGACAAAACTTCCAGACGAGGATCGGGAACATTTACGATTCCCACATTGGGTTCGATGGTACAGAAAGGAAAATTGGCAGCTTGGGCTTTACGGGTGCGAGTGAGTGCATTGAAAAGGGTGGATTTACCTACGTTAGGGAGTCCCACAATACCGGCTTTGAGCATAAGAGAGACAAACTACCCGATAAGCAGCTATGAAAAAAACTTCTTTTTTTGGAAGTACTGTTGAAAATAGACGCATGAGTTCTCTCCGGAAAATTACTGCTTATCTGGATGATATTTTCTGTGTGAAAAATTTTAATGACTATCCCGGCGCTTATAATGGGCTTCAGGTGGAAAACACGGGGGAAGTGAAAAAAATTGCAGCAGCTGTAGATGCTTGCGAAAGCGTCATTCATCGGGCGATTCAAGAGAAAGTTTCTTTGCTGATTGTCCATCATGGATTGCTTTGGAGAGGAGTCACTCGTTGGACGGGATCCACATATAGAAAAATGAACGCGGTAATTTCTGGCGACCTTGCCCTATATAGTATTCATCTCCCTCTCGATGCCCATCCTGAATATGGTAATAATGTCCTTCTTGCGCGCGAATGCGGATTGACGGAATACAAGCCTTTTTTAGAGGAATTCGGAACTCCTATTGGAGTGCGTGTCCAGACGGCAATCAATCGTGAGGAACTCTTAAAGCAAGTGGAGAGAGCTGTCGGAGGAAGAGTGCAGCTTGCGCCTGGTGGACCGGAAATTTGTCGATCTGTGGGAGTGGTTACCGGAGGTGCGGGAACACAGGTAGCGCAGGCTGCTGCAGAGGGAGTGGACACGCTGATCACAGGTGAGGGGCCCCATTGGACGTATTCTGCGGCCGAAGAGGCCGGTATCAATTTGATTTATGCGGGGCATTATGCAACTGAAACATTTGGAGTTAAGGCTATTGCGCAACATCTCTCCAAATGCTTTGAAGTACCATGGATATTTATCGACCATCCGTCAGGAAGATAATAGGCAGACCTCACAGCCTCAAAAAAGCTGCGAATGCTCCTCAGGAACCGGCAGAAAGGCCTTCCTTAAAGAAAGCCCAGTTCCTGGGCAGAGAATTCTTTTGTAGATCTCCGCTGGAATGCTCTCGAGAGCTGATTGGGGCCACTTTACGATGGGGAAATTTTTCCGGAAATGTTGTGGAAACGGAGGCTTATGAGAGTGAGGGAGATCCTGCCTGTCATACCTTCTTTCGCTCTTCTGCGCGCACATTTGTTGCTACGTATCCGGCAGGAACCGCTTATGTATACCTCAACTATGGAATACATTGGATGCTCAATGTTCTTGTTAAAGGAAACCGCTCCGGATTCGTTCTGATACGCGCTCTCCATCCCACCACTGGGATCGAGGCGATGCAAATCAATCGGAAACGGACTATCCTCACACAGCTTTGTTCCGGGCCCGGAAAGTTGACTCAAGCTTTGGGAATTCGGGGCACTGACCATGGACTCGATCTCTGCTCCGATCCTCGTTATTCCTTTTACGCAGGTCCTCCGCAACAAACCTTACGGCACTGTCCGCGCATTGGAATCTCCGTGGCTGTCGATTATCTGTGGAGATTTGTGGCCGCTGATAGCCCTCATTTGAGCGTGCCACCGACATGAAGGATCCTGGCTTCGCTCTATAGTTCATGGGAGCAATTCGCAGTTTTTTAACTGTGGAGTCCACGAACTCATTATAGGAATTTCGCTATATGAAAAAAATGAGGGGTTACCGGACGTCCCCTTCAGGGGACGTCCGGCTTGAATCATTGATCCGCACAGTTTCGGAACATGATACGGATGATTCACCATTCAAGCCGCTAAGAATGTCCGGAAACATTCGTTGCAAGCTTGAGGGTGTAGTAGTGTAAGGTCTACTTAGAAGTGCCAATAGTAGCAGGTGCTGGTTGCACTTGCTGTTTTGGATGTTGGCATGCTCCAAGACCCAAAGCGGCGCCTGCAATGGCGATAATAGCAGTAATCTTAACAAACTTCATTTGGTTTTTCCCCCCCCTTTCTTCGCTGGCTGCGATGGGCGTATTCTGGCGAATCTCTTATGGCTTACAACGAAAATTTATTCTTATTGATAAGTAAAATTGTTGCAGCCTGTTTTCGATACTTTAGGCATCTAACGAAGTATTCAATATAAAAACCTGATCATTCGTATGTACGCGATCAAAAAGCTCGCAAATTTCGGTATTCTTCATGCGGATACATCCATGGCTGGCAGGTATACCCAAAAGATGTTCTTGATTTGTTCCGTGAATATAGATGTATCGACTTTGTGTATTGGCATTATCCTCATCCAGGCCTCCCAACCAAAGAATGCGAGTAGTGATCAAATCTTCTTCTCCCCCTTGTACAGCAAGGACGCCAGTGGGTTGTCGACCTCGGAAAATTTCTCCTAATGGAGCTCCGACACCGATTTTTGCATGGATATAAAAACGTCCTAATGGCGTTTGTAGGCTGCCTTCACGAAATCCAAGTCCAAATTTCGAAGTAGAAATAGAGTAAACAGCTAAAATACGCTTCCCTTGGCGCAATTGCATTTTTTGCTCAGGAACAGATATCGTTAAATGCGTGATATCATGTTCTGAAGCAATGAGATGCTTTTTAGGATCAGAAGAGACTATAGCGAAGCCCGTATAAAATGAGCATGAATTTTCCTGGGGTTTTTGATTCTCGCAAGGTGTAAAATCGAAGCCATATCTGAAGATACTGATTCTGTTTTGGCACAAAGCAGGGAGCAAAAATAATGGTAACCTCGAACTCATTTTATAGGACTTCCGCTATAGTCTGTTTTTTGGCAAATTAAAACAATGAGTAAGACATTTCATGTGGCAATTGTGGGAGCCACGGGAGCGGTGGGGTTGGAGATCATGCAGGTGTTGGAACGCAGGAATTTCCCCATTTCTAAATTGACATTATTGGCGTCTTCGCGGTCGCTGGGAAGATCTCTGTCATTTGGTGATCAAAAAATTGTAGTCCGGGAATTAAACGACAGTGCGTTTTTGGGAGTGGACTTTGCTCTGTTCAGCGCGAATGGAAAAATCTCGCAAAAGTATGCTCCCATAGCCCGGGAAGCCGGGGCTATAGTAATTGATAATTCATCAGCATTTCGCATGGACCTTCAGGTGCCATTAGTCATTCCCGAAATCAATGGAGCAGATGCCAAACAACACCAAGGAATCATTGCTAATCCGAATTGTACAACCGCCATTACGCTTATGGGATTGTATCCCTTACACTGTGCCTTTGGCGTAAAACGCATTTTTGCTTCCAGTTATCAAGCAGTTTCTGGCTCGGGGGCTCAGGCGATTCAGGAACTCGAGCAGCAGGTTCGTTCCATTGGAAAAGGAGAGAGTGTGGAAAAGCAGGTCTATCCTCATCAAATTGCATTCAATGTACTTCCGCACGTCGACGCTTTCCTTGATTCGGGATATACAAAGGAAGAAATGAAAATGCAAAATGAAGGCCGCCGTATTATGCATCTTCCTCAGTTTCGAGCCTCTGTGACCTGTGTCAGAGTTCCAGTCTATCGAGCACATTCCATTGCTGTTTCTGCGGAATTCGAAAAATCAGTTTCACTCGATGTCGCACGTTCCGTTTTGATGCGGGCGCCCGGTATCAAACTGGTAGATGATACGGTGAGCAATCTCTATCCGCTTCCCTTAAATGTAGAAGGTAAAGATGCTTGTGAAGTGGGACGTTTGCGCTTGGATTGTGCTCTGGATAATGGCCTGGCTTTTTGGATCTGTGGAGACCAATTGCTCAAAGGAGCCGCTCTGAATGCTGTTCAGATCGCGGAATTGCTCGCTCATTAAACAGAGTATTCAGAAATGTTGTCATATTTCGTATGGCAAAATGAATATATCAAATAGTCTATTGACTCAAATCAGGTGCTTTTTCTATCTCAAGGCCACCTTGAATCAAAAGAACAATTTCTCCTTTGGGGGAATGCTTGGTGAAATGATTCAAGACGTCGATTGCGTTTCCACGTCGGTATTCTTCAAATTTTTTGGAAAGTTCTCGAGCCACACAAACTGAGATGCATGGAGAGATTTCTGTGAGGGCGGTCAAAGATTTTACTAATCGATGAGGCGATTCAAAATAGAGGGAGGTTTCCTGTCGATTGACTGCCTGCTGCAATTCTGTCAATCGACGTCCCGATTTATTAGGCAAAAAGCCACCGAAATAAAATTTATCCAAAGGAAATCCGGAACCCACTAACGCGGTCAATATTGCAGAAGGGCCTGGAAGCACAGTAAAGGGAAGGTTTTCCTGAATACAAAGACGTATCAATCGATATCCGGGGTCCGAAATGCCTGGCATTCCGGCGTCACTGATCAGAGCAACCTTTTGACCTCCTTTCATGCGGCTGACCAACTCTATGCTGCGTGCAGCCTCATTATGTTCATGGAAGCTGATGAGTGGTTTGGAAATTTCCAAGTGCCGCAAGAGAATGGAAGCATGACGGGTATCCTCCACTGCAATATAATCTGTCTCGCGCAGACAACGAATAGCTCGGAGGGTGATATCTTCCAGATTCCCAATAGGAGTGGGAATAATCGTAAGCATACTCAAATTTTACCAACCTTGTGTTAACTGATTGACGAGCGAAGTAGCCATAACGCGGGCAGCCAATGGAAACGCTTGCCGCTCGTCAGACACAAGATCATTAGTGACATAATAAGTGGTGGTACCATTCGCCGTGCCCGACTGAAGTATCGTGCCGGTAATTCGATTTAATACTTGATACTCAACCTTTATTTGAAGAGAAAACTGCTGAGTGGTATAGATATTTGTGGTCGATGAAAGAATATCCAAGCGGGAGACTTCGACTAATTTACACTCCAAAATAGCATCGGCTTTGTCCTCCGGGACGATTTCATAGGTGCCATCATTCTGAAGCATACGGATCGTGATATCCGCCAGTCGGACTTCTACCCGAGGTGTGAGGGTGCTATTGCGGAATGTAGGAACCGCCAATTTATGGATGCTGCGCATGGACGTGGGACGAATCTCGCCCAGTTGGTAGCAACCGGTAAGCGCTAAGATGAATAGAAGGGAAAAGACCTTTTTCATGGACGCGGCAGAGAGGGTTCGAGAGGAGAGAGAGGCTGAATATTGCGTTCGCCTGTCCGCATTTGAGGTTTGGCAACAGGCAACTCATCCGGAATGATATCTTGCTTTTGGGGGCCGGCATAATCGGAAAGTGCCTGAGTTTCCACTTGAGCTTTCAGTCGGCGGCGCTTGGCGGCCATCTTACCAGTTTCAGCTTTCTCAGGTCCTGCACGTAGGGCATCGTCACCCACAGTGCCACGAATAGCCTCCACTCGCGTTTTGGCTAGGGCTGCTTCGGGAGAGGCAGGTTGACGCCGAATGACATCATTATAATAGATATAAGCGGCCTTATAATTACGATCATGGTCGTAAAATCTTGCGATATTATAAATGTTGATGGATTCTTTTTCTCCGATTGACGTGAGATTCTTTTGAGCCTGGATGTTATGTTCGCTATCCGGGTGCTGTAGCATATAATCTTGAAATTGATCTTGGGCGTTTGAAAGAGCGGAGAGGTCTTGTGAATTTTTACCTAAACCCACTCGCATGTGGACATATCCGATTTGGTACTGTGCATTATTCACGACGCTGCTATTCGGATATTTATCGATCAGGGTCTGATAAGCTTGAACCGCATCTTGGACCCGCCCTTGGCGTTCATAGGCAAGACCTAAGTTAAATTGTACGAGGGGGGCATAACGTCCGAAGGGAGCTGATGCGAGAATTTTTTCGTACATGTGTTGCGCGGTTTCGAAATTCGACATTAACAGGTTAGTGAAAAAGCTACCTTTCTTTTCCAAGTAGAAATTTGCGATGTCAATTTGGTTTGCGATGGATTTGTCGAACTTTTTTGTTTCGGGATAGCGCGTGATCAGAACCTGCAAAGCATCGAATGAACGCCGAAGATCCCCCTTTCTTTTGTATAGCGCGGCTAACAACGATTGAGCTTCCGGGGCTTCATGCGCAAAGATGTAGTTTTTCGCAATGTAGCGGTATTCCTTAATGGCTTGTACAAAATTTCCGGCCTGATCGTCTTGGATTGCCTGTTTAAGCAACTGCGCTGCCTCGGTATTTGAGGTGAGGGGCTGGGTAATTCGATCAGGATGGCCTTTCCGTTTCGGAGCTTCTTGCAATTCCGGAGTGTTCTGACCAGCGGCATGTAACGAAAAAGCCGTTGCAAACAGCAAAAATAAAACAGTGATGAGCGGGGCGCGCAACTGCATGGAGGAGCGCAAAGTATGAGAATCCGCCCCTAAGCGTCAAGGGAATCGCGTTGAGGACTAGAGAGTGTCGTCAAAGTAGGAGCAAGGCAGCGTTGCCAGGAGTTTTCGAGCCCAGGCAGGCGCCAAAACCCGGCAGTCACATATTGGAAAGACTGCAATTGCGCGATCTGTGCATATTACTTTGAAATGCTTGAGATATTACGGTTGGCTCTCCTGATCTGCCATGCGCCTGCTTCTCATTGATGGTCATTATTATCTTTACCGTTCTTTCCATGCGATTCGGAGTCTTCAAAACTCACGGGGAGAACCTACGAACGCTCTCTACGGTTTCGTCCGAGCGGTGCGTCGGATGCTGACGGATCTGCGGCCGGAACTCGGGGCTGTGATATGGGATTCAGGCCCACCTGCTCGAAGAATGGCGCTTCAACCCGCTTATAAACAACATCGGCCGGAGATGCCGGAGCTCTTGCGTTTTCAGGAACCTCTTGTCCAAGAGATTTGTCCTTTCCTCGGTCTTGCCAGTCTGAGCCTGCCACAAGTCGAAGCAGACGATCTCGTGGCATCCTATACCGAAGCTGCGGTAGCCGCTGGAATGGAAGTGGATATCGCTACCAATGATAAGGATCTTCTGCAATTGGTTCGTCCAGAGGTATTTATTTACTCTACCAATAAAGCGGATCTTGTCGCGTCCACGGATAATTTTACTCTATTGGGAGAAGGCGATGTACTGAAAAAGTGGGGAGTTCCTCCCACACTCATTGGCGAAGTTCTTGCATTAACGGGGGATGCTGCGGACAATATCCCAGGGGTGGAAGGAGTCGGGCCTAAAACGGCTACGGACCTCGTTCGACGTCACGGTAGAATCTCTGACCTGCTGGCAAGTCTCAAAGAAGTAAAAAACGAAAAACTGCGCATTAAATTGGAAAATGCACGCGATCGTATCATAGAAAATCGTGAAATGATCCGATTGGATTTGGATCTTCCTCTGCCTCGACCTGTGAAGGATTTGCATATCCGGCCTCAGTTTTCCCCATTAATTCAAGTCTTGGAAAGGTATGAATTTAAATCTCTTCTTGCTGAGGTCAGGAGGGAAATGGGCGAAAGCAAAGAAGGGGCATCTCTCTTGTCTACTCAAAAAGAGCTTTTTTAAGCCTTGCCCCGTAAGCTTGCATTATTTTAAATAACTGACGTTACGCATTTTTAGGAGCTCTGGGAGCAAAAAAACCATTTTAGCCCACAGGGTTTCCTTTTTTACGTCACATCACTTAAATAAGTAGCTAGTGAGGGCCTATTCTTTGGAAGAGAATATGACTGGGTTATATTGATCGGTTATTGGGTTCCATAAGGATTCCCTAATATCGGAACATTTTTTTAAGTATCTAATAAAGAATTAATTATGTCACTTGATTTGCATTCTCTTGAAATGGCGGCTCGCGATGCACGCGGCCTTGCTATGGACGCGGTAACTGTCTGTAAATCCGGCCATCTCGGGCTTCCTTTGGGCACTGCGGAAATAGGTGCGGTTCTTTTTGGTAATGCACTTTCGATTTATCCGGAAGATCCAAAATGGATCAACAGAGATCGATTTCTCCTTTCGGCCGGTCACGGCAGTATGTTCCTATATGCTTGGTTGCATCTCTCGGGGTTTGCTATCAGTTTGGAAGATCTCAAGAAGTTTCGTTCACTCCATAGCATTACGCCGGGACATCCCGAATTTCATGAAACTCCCGGTGTCGAAGCTACTACGGGTCCGTTGGGGCAGGGGGTAGCCAATGCGGTCGGATATGCCATTTCAGCCAAAATGGCTGAAGCACGGTTTAATACTCCGGAACACTGTATCTTTGATCACCATGTGGTCGCGTTGGCTGGAGATGGGTGTATGCAAGAGGGGATCGCGCAGGAAGCTTCCGCTTTGGCGGCGCATCTGGGTCTCGATAATCTGATCCTTATTTATGATGCCAATAATGTGACGTTAGATGCCATGGGGCCTGTCACTCAAAGTGAGGATACGGGAGCGCGTTATCGTGCCTTAGGTTGGGAAGTTTACGAGATTGATGGCCAAAACTTTCAAGAATTTTGGGCGGTTTTTAATAAAGCCAAAGCATCCAAATCCGGAAAACCCCACTTTATTATTGCCAAGACATTGATTGGAAAGGGAATTCCCGAGGTGAGTGGCACGAATCGGGCTCATGGTGAAGCTGGCGTTAAGTTTACTCTCGAGGCTCGTAAAGGTTTGGGACTGCCCGAACAAGCTTTCTACGTTTCTCCTGAAACCCGCAAATACTTTGCCGGACATAAAGAAAAGTTGCGCCGAAATTACGAGGAGTGGAAAAAAATTTATGAGGCTTGGCGTTCCGCCAACGGCGATCTAGCCATTCTTCTTGACGGCGCATTGAAGGGCGAAACTCCTGACCTGCTTGCAAATGTTCCCGTCTTTGATTCTTCGGCGACTATTGCCACACGTAAAGCGGGAGGTGATGTTCTTCAGTCGATTGCAAAATCTCTTCCACTGCTAATTAGCGGCAGTGCGGATCTGCATGGTTCTACGCTGAATTATATTCAAGGAGGGGGAGACTTTAATCGAGAGAATCGAGCAGGACGTAACTTGCATTTCGGAATTCGTGAACACGCTATGTGTGGGATTCTCAACGGCATTGCCTATGAGGGAATCTTCCATGCAAGTGGAGCAACGTTCCTGGTATTTAGTGACTACGGCCGTCCCGCGATCCGCCTGGCTGCATTGTCCCATCTGCCAGTAGTTTATATTTTCACCCATGATTCGATTGGAGTCGGTGAAGATGGTCCTACTCACGAGCCAGTGGAAACAGTTTCCGCTCTGCGTTGTATCCCCAACCTAGACGTACTTCGGCCTGCTGATCCTGAAGAAACCGCGGGTGCGTTTGCCGCGGCATTTTCACGTAAAGAAGGTCCTACGCTCTTAGCGCTGTGCCGCCAAAATGTACCTAATCTCAATGAGATCCTAGTGAAAGATCGCAGGGAAGGGGTATTTTTAGGGGCTTATATTGCGAAAAAGGAGACCGCGGCGCTGCATCTCATTCTTCTCGCATCGGGAAGTGAGCTTCAACTTGCGCTGCAAGCCGCAGAACGGCTGGGACCTGGAACGAGAGTGGTTTCCATTCCTTGTTTTGAACGTTTTGAGCGGCAATCGCCCGAATATCATGAAAAGGTGTTGCCCAAGGCGGTGCGGCGTCGAGTTTCCATTGAAGCCGGCGTCTCCGATACCTGGTTCCGTTACATAGGACTTGATGGCAAGGCAGTGGCTATCAACCGTTTTGGACTCAGTGCTCCGGGTCCCAAGGTATTTCAAGAATTGGGAATTACGACTGAAGCAGTAGTTGAAGCTGCAAAATCTTTAGGATAAACTCCTATGAATGCCTGAGTCATTGAAGAACCCTACAGAGGTGAGGAAAATTTCAAAGGGATTTGAAAAAGCTTCTGTGGAGGAAATTTTACGGTGGTGCTGGAACCGTTTTGGAGACAGAGCGGCGATTGGTACCAGTTTTCAGGGTGCCGGTTTGGTAATCAATCACATTTCCCGAAGCTTGGGCTGTAATTTTCCTCTGTTTACCCTCGATACCGGTCTGCTTTTTCCAGAGACTTTGGAATTAAAAGCTCAACTTGAGACTCGTTACGGAATCTCTATTGAATCACTGATTCCGGAGCAGACTGTGCAAGAACAGGAGAGGGAGCTGGGTCCTGAACTTTGGAATAAAAAGCCAAATCTTTGCTGTACCTTACGCAAAGTCATTCCGCTGCAAAAGAAACTTTCCAACTTGGATGTTTGGATTACGGGTATTCGTCGTGAGCAGACTGCTGAGCGGAGCCAGGCAGGGATACTCGAGCTTTATCATTTTGACGGGATCATGGATCGTTTTATTTTAAAGCTGAATCCATTGGCAAATTGGACACGGGATCAAGTTCAGCAATTTCTTAAAAAGCATGATATCCCCGTGAATTTACTGATCTCCAAAGGCTATCGCAGTATTGGCTGCCAACCTTGTACTCGGCCCGTCGGCGCACATGATTCTGAACGAGCCGGGCGGTGGACGGGATTCGATAAAGCGGAATGTGGAATACATACCTTTTTGGGTGCAAATATTTAATCCGGAGTGCGCATTGCATCATGGGAAGGCTTTCGAACTCATGGAGCAGGAGTCTGTTCTTTACGCTTTGGGATAGCCAAGGATGCGACAATAGAGACTATCAGGAAGATGAGGATGACAAAAAGCGACTGCATGGTTCCGATTCGGAACGGCGTGTCGCTGAGAAGCATTTTTGATCCAATGAATGCCAGGATTGCGGAAAGGCCGTAATGAAGGAAGTGGAAACGGTCAATAAGGTCTGCCAACGCAAAGTACATGGCTCGAAGACCCAAAATCGCAAAAATATTTGAAGTCAATATGATGAAGCCATCGTGCGTGACCGCTAATACCGCGGGGATCGAATCGAGAGCAAAAATAAGGTCGGTAGTTTCAATTACCATCAATACCACCAACAGAGGCGTGGCTAGAAGCATATGGTTGTTCCGAATAAAAAAGGAGCTGCCATGAAAGCCTTCTGAAATAGGAAGGATGCGCCTGACCCATCTCTCAACCAGAGAATTTTCTGCCGAGGAGTGGTTCTCTGAGTGTGCCAGCATCCGAATGCCCGCTACGATTAATGCGATTCCAAAAAGATAGGTCACCCAATGGAAGAGATGTAAAATTTGGAGCCCTACAAAAATCATGAACCCTCGCATGACCAAAGCCCCTAATATTCCCCAGAACAGCACACGATGTTGAGAGCTAGCGTCCACCCGGAAATGACGAAAAATAAGAGCGAATACAAACACATTGTCTATGCTCAATGCCAATTCGACCAAGTAAGACGTTAAAAACTCCAATCCGGCAGAATGCTGCAATTGCCGTGTTTCATATTCTCCCATCCATCCCAGATAGATTCCTGCGTTAAAGAGCAGTGCCAGCCCTACTCTCAGTCCGGTAGCACATAAGGCTGTGCTCAAATTCATCACATTTTGGGATCGGCGGGATATTCCCAGATCCGAAACAAGAAGAAGCGTGACAAATCCCGCGAATATCCCCCACCAATACCAAGATGTAGTCATTGTAAATTAATGTATTGAGCAGGGTTGTGGCTTTGTGTCCAAAACGAATTTTTAATTGACTTTTATTTGAGAATTTGTCTGCCCTGTGCTATAGCGGAATTCTGCAAAAGTGCATCAACTGCTTAAGCCGTTTACTTCTCGGAATTACCGACTTTACTTTGGAGGCCAGTTACTTTCCATGTTGGGAAATTGGATGACCCAGACCGCAACGGTCTGGCTCATCTATCACATCACCCATTCTACCATATGGCTTGGCATTATCGCCTTTATTGGGCAGGCACCTGCTATTTTCCTTGCTCCCATCGCGGGAGTTTGGGTGGATCGCCTGGATAGAAAAAGACTTCTCTTATTCATTCAAGTTCTATTTCTTTTTCAATCGGCAACATTGGCTTTTCTTACGTTAAGTGGTCGCATCGGTATCCTCAGCCTGAGTCTCCTTGCCATGACTCAAGGGTTATTGACGGCCTTCGACATGCCGACGAGGCAGTCACTTTCCATACTTTTGGCAGAAAAGCGTGAGGATCTCCCGAGCGTCATTGCCATGAATGCCTCGATGTTCCACTTAGCGCGTTTGGCTGGTCCTAGCATTGCCGGCTTCATTATTGCGTTTTATGGAGTGGGGATTTGCTATTTACTAGATGCTAGCAGTTATATTGCCGTGATTACGGCTATGGTGGCGATGCGGCTGAAACAAGTCATCGGCCCCAGCGTAAGAAAATCCGTTTGGAAGGAACTGAAACAGGGATTTTGTTATGTTCTAGGCGTGTTTCCCATATGGTTTCATATCCTTCTTACCTTTCTCATGGGGGTTTTCGCTCTCTCTTTTGCCACATTATTACCGGCTTATGCAAAAAACGTCTTCAATGGAGATGCCCGAGTCTTGGGGATACTCATGTCTAGTTCAGCTGTTGGTTCCGTAGCGGCCGCAGTTTATTTGGCCGGACGCAAACAATTACGAGGAATCGGACAAGCTATTCTTTTGGGAGGAATCATTGCCGCTAATGCTCTCTACGGCTTTGCTTTTTCCAACAATCTTCCAATTGCAGTAGTTTACCTTGGTTTTGTAGGTTTGGGTACCATTCTTGTACTCGCCTCCAATAATACCTTGGTTCAAAGCTTTGTAGAAGAGGATAAGCGCGGCCGCGTCATGAGCTTCTATGTTACAGCTTTTATTGCTGGTGCGCCTGTGGGGGCACTTCTCAGCGGAACATTGGCACACTTTATTGGTTTACGGGAAACTACCCTCTTAAACGCACTCGCCTGCTTGCTTCTTACCCTTCTCTACCAATATCTGCGCCCCAGATTGAGTGTTGCCTCACGTATTCTCTTATTTCGACGCGAAGCACTGGCTGGAAATTCCTGAATCCTTTTAAAAATTGGTTGCGGGGGCAGGATTTGAACCTGCGACCTTCAGGTTATGAGCCTGACGAGCTACCGGGCTGCTCCACCCCGCGCTTGAAGCCACAAGAAGTAATCGATTGAGAAGGAATTGCAAGAAAAATGTCAGAGCCTTTTTGGACAGGCTCTGAGATAAAGCCATAGAGCTCTCCGTGACACTATTGGGGCGAATGAGGAGGAATGGTCGGAAATATGGTGCCGCCGCAGCCTAAAAGAAGAAGAGCGATTCCGCCGAAAATGGCATTTACACCATAAAGAAGTCCAATGATCCAGGGTGCCATGATGTGATACTGAGCTAATATAATGATGCCTAATGCAAGGGCGATGATTGCATTGAGGAATAGCCAAGGCCAATACTTATGCTCTTTAAGGCGCGTTGCGGCGACAATTCCGAATATTCCTTCAAGAAGAAAGAATGCAGCTAGGATCCAAGTAAAAATAGCCAGACCCACGAGCACTTCCTTTAAAATCAGAAGTCCTATTAGGATACGGAGAAAAGCTAAAAGGCCGTGTATCAGGCGATGTGTAACGTGTTTACTAAAAATTGCCGCAAGGAGAGAGGCCATACCCGTGATGATGAGGAGAAATGAAATGACCTGGACAATAGCTATGGAAGCTAGCTGAGGAAAAATAATAGCGGCCACCCCGCTAAAAAAATAAAGGGCTCCGCTGATGATTAACCATGTCCGGCTTGTGTGAATGGCTTCGGAAAAGGTAGAAGAGGGGGGGAGAGGTTGCATGGCAAAATGGTAATCAGTTTTTTTCGTTAATACAAGAATCGGTTGAGACTGCCTGTTCAATGCGAACAAAGAGAAGAATCAGTTGAACATGTTGAGTTCAATGGGCAGCATATCCGTATGTCAGCTGTTTTTTTGCGGAGCATGGTTTTGCTAGTATTTTGCACCCTTCTAGTCTGTGGGTGTGGAAGGCAAGATGGGCAAGCGGATCTGGTGGTCGTTAATGGGGCAGAGCCAGAGACGATTGATCCGGCCCTTTTAACGGGGCAACCTGAGGGGAGAATTGCAAGCAGTCTTTTTGAAGGACTGATTCGCTTCGACGAAAAGGGGCAAATCGTACCTGGAATCGCAAAGTCTTGGGAAATTTCTTCTGATGGTCGGAGTTACCTCTTTCATCTGAGACCTTCGGCTTACTGGAGCGATGGCAAACCGGTGACAGCCGAAGATTTTGTACAGTCCTGGAAAAGGACACTTTCCACTTCGACCGGAGCTGTTTATTCCTACCAACTTTATGTCATAAAAAACGCCACAGCGTATGCGGAGGGTAAAATCACGGATTTTGCTCAAGTGGGGGTCAAGGCCCTGGATGGCCATACTTTAAAAGTAACGATGGAACATCCCACCAATTATTTCCTGGATCTTTGTGCGACTCCTCCCTTTGCCCCAGTACGAGTGGATATTATTAATAAATATCAAGGGGCCTGGACTAAACCCGAGACAATTGTCACTAATGGCCCTTTTTTATTAGACCAATGGAGACTGAATGATCGTATTCGATTACGAAGAAATCCAATTTATTGGGATGCGGCAAATACTCGTTTGAACATGGTGGACTTACTTCCAATAGGCATTGCGAATACAGCCTTAAATTTTTATTATGCTGGCCAAGTGGATGTTCTCCTGGACAAAGGATTGATTTCTCCACTGTACATTGATGCATTGAAAAAACGTCCCGATTATCAGGCCGCCCCTTTTTTCGGTGCGTATTTTTTGGCATTCAATTGCCAACGCAAGCCGTTTGATGACCCGCGAATACGACTTGCATTTTCCATGGCGGTCGACAAAAACCGTATTACACAAAATATTACACGTGCAGGCGAACAGCCTGCCGCTGGAATAGTGCCACCGGGAATTACCGGCTATTCCGGCATACAAGGTCTTCCTTATGATCCGGAGCAAGCCAGGCAACTGCTTGCGGAAGCAGGGTATCCGGGAGGACGCGGTCTTCCGCTCATCGAGTTCCTTTATAGCTCCAGCGCCGTAAATGAAGGAATTGCAGTCGAATTACAGGATGCATGGAGGCGTCAATTAGGCGTGACGGTAAACCTTGCTCCGCAGGAGTGGAAGGTCTATTTAAATTCACTAAATGCCTTAAATTTTAGTATTTCACGTCGGTCTTGGGTAGGAGACTATGCGGATCCTAATACATTTCTCGACTTATTTACCAAAGGGAATGGAAATAATAGAACAGGATGGGCGAGTTTGGAATATGATTACTTGATTGCCGACGCTATAAAGGAAGTGAATCCTAAAAAACGTTTTAACATTCTTGCTCAGGCGGAAAATTTTTTAGTAAATCAACAAGCGGTTGTTTGCCCGCTTTATGCCTATGTGGGAGTCCTTTTGTTTAATAAATCACGTGTGGGAGGATTGCAACCTAACCTCCTTGATGAACATCCTTTTCGTACCATGTATCGCAAGGATCTCTGATCGCTCCGCCGCAATAGTCTTTTGGGACAGGCTCTCATGAAAAAACTAAAAGAGAGGACTTGCAAAAATCGGGAACCAGGAGCTGCCCGGCACGAACTGATATCAATAGGTTGCATTTAAGTAGCTATAAACAAATTACTTGAAAAATTCTTCAACCATCGGAAATTGTTACATGTGGTCACATGGATGAGATTTATTTTGGTATAGAGAGCAAGGTTATTTGTTATTTGTTATCGCACTGCTTGAAACCGGAACGAGCCATAGTGAACTGTTCTATCCTTTCTTAAGGCTTTATTCCATTATGTCCTCCAAAATCATGAAGAAACTGATGCTAATGATCTTTTGCGTTCCTTTTGGATATCTCCAGGCGCAGTTTATCCCCAGCCAGTACACGGATGTTCAGCCAAACGTAGACTACGAATATACGTTAATGAGCGATGAGTCGTTCGGGATTCAACTCGGAGCCAGTGTACTCTGGACAGGCAATAACACTCTCCATACAGTACGCCTCTATCTCGATAATCAACAAGTCTTCCAGTGGTATCAGAGATCGGGAGATTCGGGAAGTGGCCTGCAAACCGCAGGTTTTGGGAAGATGATTAAAGGTCCCCTTAAAGCTGGAACAAAAGTTCGCTTGAAAGGCGTCATGGAGGCTCCAGGCAATCCGAGTGCGCGTATTGTCACCCTATGGGTCGGAGCTGTAAGCTATGACGGCGCAATGGATCTTAAAAACTTAGAGAAAAAAGTTGCTCATCTGGAACTGTTGCCAATGCAAATGGACAATTATACAAATAAAATCCGCGAACTCTTCATACTAAAATCTGACTTGGATGCCTTTCGTCAACGATTGGATTCCCTCGAACTCGATAATAATCAGTTCAAGACAAACCTCCATACACGTATGGATGCGCTTGATAAAAGAATTTTTTCCCTCGAAGAAAATGTTGCTTTTCTTGGAAAGGACCTCTCTTTTCTTGATAATAAACATCATAGCTTATCAAACAAAAGTGCAACCGATTTGAACCACATTGAAAAGCAACTTGCATTTTTGGAATCAGAAGCCAAACGTTCGAGGGCCCCTTTAAGAAAAAAGATGAATACCTTCGCAATTATCGGAACGTCTCTCGGAGGAACGGCGGCCTTATTGGCAACTGGTGCTATGATTTACCAGTTCACCGAGAAGAGGCGACCATCGGAATATTCGGGGCAATCTCCCGAAGGGAGAAAAAAAGTACTATATACAAAATGGCGGGTGAAGCAAGACTTAGCTCTACACATGAAAGCAAAATCAAAGCAACCATTTCAAAACAGCGCATGTGAATGATCGTTTCAGTAAGTATAGCGAAGCCCGTATAAAATGATTTCGAATGGACCGTTATTTTCGCTCCCAACTTTGTCAGAAAACAGAGTCCGTATCTTCAGATATGGCCTCGTTTTACGCCTCTCTGGAATCAAAAATCCCAGGAAAATTTATGTATCATTTGATACGGGCTTCGCTCTCCATATCAATTTCGCCTAAAAAATACGATTCCTAGCTTTCCATTTCGGAGTAAGAGGGAATAGATTACAAGCTGATGTTTCTGAATTACCCCCCAGGTGTTTTCAATTCGCATTGGTTTCAATTTTTTAACGCGCTTTCTTTTCAGGTGATGATGGGGACTCCGATCATCTTGTTTGCGAAGTCTCTGGGAGCGTCTTCTACCATTCTCGGCATTATTTCCGCATTTACTCCACTGACAGTGATACTTCAGCTAGCGGGAGCTGGAAGATTAGAGAAGCATGGTTACCGCGAGTTTGTGCTCATGGGATGGGGATCCCGCAGTATTTTTATTTTTCTAGTGGCAGTCTTACCTTTGATGGATTTCCTAGGGAAAGATACAAAATTATTCGTATTGGTTGCGATTCTCTTGATTTATAATTGTCTGCGAGGTATTACCTCTGCGGGGTGGTTGCCTTGGATGACGGCACTCATTCCGGAAGAAGTCAGGGGCCGATTCCTTTCTTTCGATCAACTGTTTCAATACGTGGGAAGTCTTATTTCCATTGGAGTCTCAGGATTTTTGATGCACGGCAGAGCGGAGTCCTGGGAATTTATGATTTTATTTTTTTTAAGCGCTATCAATGCTATAATCAGCTTACTATTTATTCGACGTATCCCGAACGTAGAGAGGTCTGAGACATTCAAAAAATCCGCAGTACGTGTTCCCTGGGGAGCAATGTTACGGTATGCGCCTTTTTTTCGACTCGTCATCTTTAATTTGATCTATGCCATGGTCACTGGTGGAATGGGGGCTTTTACAGTCGAATATCTTCGCGCCTATCCTAAATTTAATATCTCGCTCATCTTATATCTCTCGAGTATAGCATTTATTGGATCTCTGCTTTGGTTGATCATATCCGTAATCATCATTGATCATTTTTCCGCCCGTAAGGTATTTCGTATGGCTATGGGCATATTTATCCTAGTTATTATTGGGTGGCTTCTTGTTTCTGCGACGGTAATTCCCTGCAGTATCATTCTTGTAGCGATGCTGAACTTTTGTTCCGGATTTGCCACTGGTGCCTTCAATCTGGCTAATGCCCACATCTCAATGTCTCTGATGCCAGAAATGGGTCGCAATCACTTTTTTGCCTTGTTTTCAGTGATTACCAATTTGGGATTGGGTGCTGCTCCCATCTTTTGGGGATTTTCTCTCGACATGCTGGATGGTTTTGAAGCCGTGACAGGTGCCTTCCACTGGCGCCGCCATAGCATCTATTTTCTGGCCCTCTTGTTCCTTAATTTCATTGCCTTCTTTTATATCTCTCAACTGAAGGAACGACAAATCGCGCCATCGCTATAGTCTTTTTGGACTGGCGCTTCATCCTTCGAAGAGGCATTTTTTGTCACTACTTCACTGCATATTTTCGGTTATCTGTTTAGTAAGTATTTTTGAGTATCTGTAAAGGGACAATACTGAAAATCGTGTGTAATGATTATCCATGATGAATCAAATAACAGGAATCAATCCGCAAATTATACAAATCACGAATCCTCCACTGGATAATTCAAAAAATCATTATGACAGACAAGATTTTCAACCTAAGATTCTCACTGAAAAAGGAAATAAAAATAATGCTCCAGTAATTGAGAAAATATTAAATAGACCAAGAGTACCACGGTCTATTGACTTCCCGATTTTTGAAAGGATCAAGACTATTTTTTCTGAAAAGTTCGGGGCTATGCTTTTTAAAGATTTCACGGCCCAATTTTCTGAAAGACTCAAGCCTCTGCTTTCTGAAGATCTCAAAGCCCCATTTTCTGAAAGGCTCAAAGCCAAATTTTCTTCCAGCTTATCCGTATTTCTTGAACGCTTCAGGACTTTATCTTCTGCAAGGCTCGGTACTCCGGACCCCCGATTTCCAATTTCCGGATTTGCCTCAATAAAAGACTTTTTGCAAAGTATCCGAATGGAGGGGAGCCGGCCTCCGTACTCTTTTGATAGTCCTGCGGAGTATGCTATAAAAATTATAGATTCTATTAGCGAGATGATAATAGATGCGGGATTAATAATAAATGCAGAATTCCAAGAAGTGCAGGCTAGCCCTCAAGCGCAGGAAGTAATCCGAAATATGGCAGAGCAAAAAATTAATAGCATGAAGTCATCAGTACTCACGTTTGTAGAGAACTTAATGGAAAATTACAATTCTCTTTTAAACACCAGTGAGGCTCTTACAGAAGATGAAATTGCCAGAGCGAAACAAAACGTTTCAACGATGCTAAACTCTCGTACGCAGGGCACGAAAAGATTACACCAAGCACTTGGGCAACCCGTGCCCCCGGTCCACTCCCAACAGCCTCCGGTATCAACGATACCCGCTCAGACATTGCCTCTTCCGGACCTTCCCACGTCGTTGTCCCCCTATCGTTTCCCACTGGACGAGTATAGCAAACAAAGAAATTGGTTTGGAAGAGAAAGCTTTAAGGATAAAAAAGGCGGATTGAAGTTTCTACTTCATGAGTATGGTTACTCCTCAATGGAAAATTTTCTGGCAAGCCAGCTAGATCATCGCCCCTCTAATTCTGCCCGCGTGCAACGAGAACCGAGACTCAACCCAAAAGAAGAGACTGCTAGGAATGTGAAGAACTTCACCAAGGAACGCTGTATCCCTGACCTACAGAGGCTTGCTGAGCAGTATAGGGGCAGCATAGCTGTAGCACGTCCCGAGGACCAGGCTGCTTTAGTTCAAGCTGGCATTCATGCGATCCGATCTCGTGGGAATCAATTTGAAAAACATATAGAATCTGCTAAGGAGAAATTTAAGAGTCTAATGAAAGACAGCCTCAGGACGGTGAGATTTCAAGGGCAGACCCGGTGGAATACAGAAGGTCCTTGGCCATTTACACAAGATGAAGAGAGATGGGAGAGAGACTGGCTAACGGGGGCGGAATCGGCAAGTGGAAAAAGCCGGATGCAGGATGCAGAAATTGCAGTGGATGCAGGTGGAGAGGATGGTGGAAACGCGGGTATTGCAGCTCTACGCGAAGAAGCCTCTCAATTGATAAATGAATTGTCATCGATGAGTCGTCCCAGTTCTGTCACACCGCGATCATGAGGTGGTGGTAGCTCTGTAGATGGACTGTTGCAATTCTTTGAGAGACTGTCTCAATTTTACAAAATTGTAGAAAAGATTTGCTCGACGTTGTCGAGCAAATATGCAGGATCTGTCTGAAGAAGCTTTGCCGCAGGCTCTTACGCAAAAGAGCCCAAAAACAGTATGGGAAGAATTATAGCGAAGCCGGTATAAAATAAGTTTGTACCGGTTTCGCTATACAAGAGTTCTTTGCTGTGCGAGCCAGCTCTTATGGAGGAATCACAACTTCTTCTCGCGCCACCTATTCCCAGGTGCTAATTAGCCATAGGATAATGGAAATTGTTTCTATGGTTTTGATCCTATTACTGATTGTCCTTGCGGTTTTAAGCACTTGGGGAATATGCAAAATGCGCTACGATCAGGTGATCCATGGGAAAGACGTTAAGCTGGCCGGATTGCATCAGCTCATCGAGAGCGAACGGAGCGCCAGTGCTGAGCGAGTGGCCCTTTTAGAAACTGCGCGTAAGGCGCTAGCCGATGAATTCAAAGCTCTTTCTCGTGAAGCTTTAATAGCAAACAACAAATCATTTTTGGAGATTGCTGATCGTGATTTGGGAGAGCGCCAGAAAAGAATTGAGGAAGCTGTGGAACCCATGCGAGAGACGCTGAATAAATTCCATGGTGAAGTGCATGCGATCGAGAAGCAAAGGGTGGGCGCCTACGAAAAACTGGTGGAGCAGCTTCGGGGAGTAGGGGAAGGACAACTGCGACTCCAAGGAGAAACCTCTAATTTGGTCCGGGCATTACGAGAGCCTCAAGCACGTGGACGCTGGGGAGAAATGCAGCTTCGTCGCGTGTTGGAATTTGCGGGCATGCTGGATAAATGCGATTTCACCGAACAAAAAAGTATTCAAGGTGAGGACGGGCATATGCGTCCGGATCTGATCATTCATCTTCCGGGTGAGAGGCAGGTGATCATTGACTCCAAGGTGCCTCTCAGTGCCTATTTGGACTCTCTCAATTTAAATGAAGATGTCGCTCGCCAAGCGGCATTGCGACGTCATACCGATCAATTAAAAACTCATATTCAACAGCTTTCTCGCAAAGCATATTGGCAGCAATTTGAACGAACACCCGAATTTGTCATCCTCTTCCTTCCCATGGAAACTGTCTTTGGAGCCGCATTACAAATTGAACCGGGCTTGATTGAGGAGGCAGCTGCTCATCGCGTAATTCTCGCTACTCCTACAACACTCATCGCTCTCCTGCGAGTGATTCATCATGGTTGGCAGCAAGAAAAAATTGCGGACAGTGCTCGTGCAATCAGTGAGTTAGGACAGGAATTGCACGACCGTCTCTCTGTCTTTGCTGCTCATATGGACAAGGCAGCCGCAGGAATATCCTCCGCTGTTCGTTCCTTTAATGATGCTTCTCGTAGTCTGGAGAGTAGGGTATTCGTTACCGCGCGTAAGTTCCGGGCCTTGGGAACTGTTACCGGCGACAAGGAAATCGGGGTGATTCGCGAAATTGAAGCGATTCCTCGTTCACTTCCCGGGGAGTCCCTTTGAATGACGTCACCAGTGAGGTGCTTTGGGATTGATTTTGAAGCCGTTTTCGGAAAGGATCAATTGTTGCTGTCATGAACACTTTGAAAATGAGTGCCTTCGGAGCTGAACAACATCCGAAGACAGAGTCGCGGAAACTCCGAAGATAAAGTCACGGAAATTTGTGGGGGTATAGCTCAGTTGGTAGAGCGTCTCGTTCGCAATGAGAAGGTCTGGGGTTCGAATCCCCATACCTCCATTTATGTCTATTTTCGCCCCTGTGCCGCTTATAAAAATCGAGCGATGGTTGTTTTTTTCTGGACTATCCTATCCTACAGGATAGGATAGTTCAGATGAGTACACATACTTCACATCCCGACATTATCAAACGGCTCAAGCGAGCTGAAGGCCATCTCAAAAGCATCATTACCATGATGGAGGAAAGTCGCAGCTGTTTGGACATAGCCCAGCAGCTTCAAGCGATCGAGAGCGCCATCAGCAATGCGAAGAAGACCTTGGTACATGACCATATCGACCATTGTCTGGAACACTCCGTGCGCGAAGGCACGCAAAGTGCGGATGACACGATCCGTGAGTTCAAGGCAATCACCAAATACTTATAAAAAGGCGCTTACCTCGTGACCGTATTTTTGAGGCTCCTGCAGCAAGGCAATGCCTGGCTGTTCATCCCCAGTGTGATCTTTTGATGGGATGACGAATACAAATGTTTTCCTTACAAAGGCTCAGTTTCCGGGCAGACTTGAGAGAGGAGGCCTTGTTCTAATAAGGTAACTTGAAAATCGGGAAAAATTTGGCGCAAAGAGGTGTTATTAAAGGGACGATGTCCGTTGTGCGGCAGGGGCCCCTGCCGCGGAGACCTGAGGATTTTGCTGGATGAGCTGGTAACCTTGACTGCTAACTCGGCAGCCTCTCGAAAAGAGGTGACGTTTCCACTCACCGCATTGATGATGCCGGTAGCCTTGTGAAGCACACACCGGCGAACAGTTTCCCCCACATCTTCAATAAATACATGATCGCGGCGTTCCTCACCTTCACCGAATAGGACGATGTCTTTGCCTTCCTTTGCGAGGCGCATGAAGCGATTGGGCCCGTATCCATTATGCGGATCTCCCGGGCCAAAGACGAGTGTGGGGCGAACGAGCGCCAGAGGAACTGTCACCTCGGTCTTGCACATTACCTCGCGGGCCAAATGCATGATTCCATGAAGCGAACTAGGCTCTGCGCAAGAGGTTTCGGATAAAGGCTCTGGCGAATCTTTGTAAACCGCATCGGAACTTATATAAACCAAGTGATTCACCGGCTGCATCCGCAAGGCATCCACCACTGTTTGCATCATCCGTAGGTTGTCGAGCAACATCGCAACATTTTTGCAGGGTGCTTTGGCAGATGTGAGTACTAAGGTATCGCCGGGAGCGAGGAGGGAGGCCAGCACGGCCGAAGCGTTCTCTGCCAGCAGGTCCATCTCGCGCCTAGTGAGGTCTAATACTTCGACGCCGTAAGACTTAAGTAATCTGGAGCTAATTTTTCCTATAAATCCGCCTGCTCCTAAAATTACAGCGCGCTGAGGTTTAATTGGGGAGGAGGAATGTAAGCTAAGCATAGTGGGATATGATAATAGTGAAGAGAGAATCAGGCGGTTGCCTCGAGTGTCTGTTTGATGTGACATGACCCGAGTCTGTAGTAATCAAAGTTCAATTTATTGGCTGCGGTGGCATTCAATAAACCATAAGGATCGAGAATGATTTGTCCGGGCATCACGTTCCGAATATTCGTCAAATCGATGTTACGAAATTCCGGCCACGGGGTCGGAATTACCAGTGCGTCGGCACCGATGCAACAGTCCAGCGCAGAGCTGCATTGCATCAACCTCGGGAAAGCATCCACTGAAAGGCGGACCGTAGGATCATAAGCTTGTTTGTGGCACTCCGGAATCACCGAAAGAAAAGCAAGGGCTGGTGAGTTCTTTGTCGAATGAGTATTTTCCTTATAAGCCAGTCCCCATACACCGATGGTTGCTTTTTCCATGCTGATATTACGGCGGGCAAGTGCTTCGCGCAATGTGCGTACGGTCCACTCCTTGCGATGTAAGCTATTGCGTGTCCACGCATCCACCACACAAGTATCCGCATGAGTGCCCGAAACCAGACGTTTCACCGTCACCAAATCGCGTTCGAGATTTCCCCCAGCGATGCCGAGGCCGGGATTAAGATATGCTTTCGGACCGATTCGAGCGTCAAGGCGCAGTGCGGGGGCGATTTCGCTCCAATCGGCACCGATTCCCTCGCACACTTCCGCTAGGGTATTGGTGGTGGCAACAGAAGATACCAGAAAGAAATTAATCGCTATCTTGGCTAGCTCCGCACTTTCGTACTTCATAACCAACACAGGGCAGTCGAATGCCGTGTGCCAGCGATGAAGCGATTCCGGCAACGGACGGGTGGGATCCTTCATGCCCACCATATATCGCTCCGGATAAAGTGCTCGCTCGACGGCTCGTCCAAAGATGAGTGTTTCCACTTGGTAATAGACCTCGCTGATACGGCAAGCGGTATTGCTCAATAGTCGTTTCCTCAAGGAGCGAGTAAAGCCTGGATTGACCTGACTGAGTAATACTAAATTACTATTCGGACGGAGGCTTGCTACGACCAAATCAATCAGAGATTCTAATGGGTGTGTGTCGCTTTGATTTTGATCATTAGTTTTGATGTCCAGCGTAACAAAAACCAGATTGCATTTTGCTAAATCCGCGGTGTGAGCGGTGTAATGAATCCGGGAGCACGATTCTTCAAAAAGCTCTTTCAATCCTGGTTCGTCTATGGGGAATTTCCCATGAGTCAGATCGGCTACTAAGTCTTGGGAAGGATGGAAGGCTATTACATCAAAGCCCTTTGCCGCCGTGGCCAAGCTGTAATTGATACCAAGATGAGAAAGTCCTATGAATCCTATCATGCCGCCAGTCCAAGTTTTTGGCGAAAGCCGCCGAGGATACTGTTGATCCAAATATCTGTGTCAATATTGTGGGATGGTTTCTTACAGAGCTGAAGAAAGTGCTGATATTCGATTTCCCAAGTGGGATCGGCACAAACTAGCGTTTCGCTATGCTCGTCCGGGCGTCCGCTCGGCAGCATTCTGCGTCTCACCGTAAGGGTACTAGGGCCCCATTTGCACAAGCAGTCAATATGCGCAGTCCCGAATTCAGCGAAGAGCTCCAGGCGAAAACTGTTGCGCCAGGAAAGAAGCGTCATTTCATACTCGATCAGTAGCTGGTCGTGCAGATTGAACATGCAATAGTCGTAGGCGTGGTTTTCAAAACAATCCGCAGTCCAAATTTTAGGTTCAGCGTCTAGCTTGCCAAAGAGAAATTGTGTCCAGTCGAGAAGATGAGACCCGAGATCGGAAATCACGCCCAGGTCCTTGTCTCTCCAAATGGAGTTGCGGACATCACGCGCGGTACCGTTCCCATAGAAAAATTTACAAAGGTAAACCTGTCCCAATTCACGGTTATCCAGGATTTTCTTCAAAGCTTTTACATGGGGCTCAAAGCGATGGTTATAAGCGGTGTAACACACCACATTTTTAGATTCGGCCAACTGCTTTAATTCCTCTAATATAGTAGGATTGGGGGAGAAAAGTGGTTTTTCCACAAGAACGTGCTTTCCATGAGATAGCAGGTAATAAAGTAAGTCGGGCTTGGCTCCATCAGGAACACAGCATAGCGCTGCGTCGTAAGTGTCTAATGGAATGTCTTCGACCCGGCGAAAATCCACACCATCAGCTACGGGGTCCACCGTGCCAACTGCATCCGATCCCGCAACACGGAGACGCTTTTTTCCCTGTACGCCCATGCCTGCAACAATGATTCGCATTGCTATTCGAACTGGGCGACCTTTCTCACTCGTTCCAACTTGGCAAGTGCGACTGAGGATTCCACAGGGTCATTGCCATCCCGCTCGCAAGCTAAGGCTGCGGCGACTGAGCCGAGAACCGACGCAACCACCGGGCAATCCTTGCGTACGAGCGATAGCGTTGCGTAGGATACTAATGCGTCGCCGGCGCCTACCGGATCCGGCGGAGTTCCCGTCACGAAGGTATCGACTGTAAAAAACGACCGAACTGCGTGACTGGGAGCTCGATAAGTGATAATGCCACGTTCCCCCATCTTCAAAATCAGGTATTTGCAATTTGCCCGGCGATAGAGTTCCAAAGCAAGTGGACGCACTGTGGAATCCTGATCCGCAAGAGCAAAACGTGCCTCCCGCTCGTTAGGGGTGATCAAATCGAAGCCCTGAAATTCTAAGATATTGCCCCATCTGCTAGCAACCTGACTGTCTGCCACCTTCAGCACGTCTTTGGGCAAGGCCTTGCTTAACATCGGAATAGTTGCGGTGCTAAAAATTCCGTGACGGAAGTCACTAAATACAATGGCTTCGGCAGAAATGTCGGCAATCGCTTCCTGAAAGCAGTCTATCGTTTTTTCCGAGATCGGACGATTGTCGAGCTTATCCACCTTGAGCATTCGATACCCTTGTGCCGTAAACAGATTTTTTTGGGTAGTAGGACGTGTCTCACTCCTGATTGCGTTACATTGGACACCTGCCTTCTCGAGGTCTTTGAGGACGAACTCACCCAGAGTATCTTCACCCAACACAGTGGTCAGCGTGACATCCGCGCCAGCCGCTCGCATATGTTTGGCTACGACACCAGCTCCTCCGACATAATCAATTTGTTCTTCAAATTTGAGGCTGAAGGTCGGTGTTTTCGTGTTCCCGCCGATGAGAGTACAATATGTGTAAGAATCGACAATCATGTCGCCGACCACATGCACTTTAACGCCCTGGAAAGAATTCAATACCTTTGTGAGGTCGCCAAATGAAATGTTTTCTGCTTCGAGCAAGGCATGGAGCTTATCGGCACAAAGATTCGGTGGACCTTGTTCGATAATGTGTGACGAGGAATAGATGATGTCGCCTGGAGTGAAGATGATTTCTCCTCCATAACTCTCCAGCGCATCGGCTTCTTCACGCGTCTTGGGATGCAGGCCGTCCTTGTGATATTCGTAACCTTTGGCAAAGAAATCCGGTTGAAGAAACAGCAGATTCTCAATGGGAGTGGCGTGATCGTCGATGATCACGTAGTCCACAATTTCCAATGCCGCGAGATTCATTGCACGCAATGCTTGGGGCACATAGGGTCTATAGTTAGCCTTGGCAATGTGAATGTCGGAAGTCAGGCTAGCAATGAGGATGTCGGCCTTGCTTTTGGCATAGATCAGGTGGCGCACATGCCCCGGATGCACCAGATCGAAAGTGCCGTGACACATAATCGCTGTTTTCTTCCGGGGAAATGGACCCAATACTTGTCTGAGTCCTTCTCTGGTCTTAATTTTGCGTTTGTAAGTGGCCTGCTCGGCCTCCGTCAGTTGCTCTACCAACATATGCTTCTTTAGGTTTTCAAATATTCGAACCAAGTCTTGGTGGCTTGTTCGATATTCAATACGTCCCAGACAGGGGCTTCGCGCCAATACTCGATATTATCCAGCATGATGCGGACGCCTTCCTCCAAAGTGAGTTTCGGCTCCCATCCCAACTCTTTGCGAATTTTGCTAATATCCGCCCATGTGCAATCAGGCTCGCCCGGGCGTTTGGGCAATTCAATTGTGTTTCCGTGTAGGAGTTCAATAAGGCGGTTGACTGTTTGAGGATTTCCGGTACCGACATTGAAGATGGCCTGCTCTTGGTCAGTGACAGCGGCTGCGTAAAATGCCCTGGCGATATCCGACACATATACCCAGTCACGCCGTTGTGTGCCATCGCCCACTCGTGTGAATGGTTTGCCATTGACCTTTTGTGCAAGAAAGACACCAAAGACCGATCCATATGCACCGGAAGTGCGAAAGCGTGTTCCGTAGGCGTTGAAGATGCGCATCGAGTTGACCGGCATTTTATAAACTTTACCCCAATGGAATACTGCCTGTTCGCCCTGATATTTGCTCAGTGCATAGGGATACTCCGGCATAATGGGAGCCGTCTCTGAGGTGGGCACAGAAGCTATGCCGTAACAGGACGAAGATGCCGCATAGACAAACTTTTTCACTCCAGCGTGGCGAGCCGTCTCAAGAACGCGTACCGTTCCCATGATATTAGTCGACATATAGTCGATCGGTCGTTCAATCGACGGGATGATATCGCCGATGCCCGCAAAATGAAAGACGTACCGTGCTCCATTAAAGAAGGCATCATCCGATTCAAGAGAGCGGATATCGTACTCATGTACTACCACATCAGGGTTGTTCTCGTGTTGTCGAAGGTTTTGCCATCGTCCACCTATGAAATTATCCAGGATGTGAACGCGAAATCCTTCCGATACTAATAAATCTACCATGTGACTGCCGATAAATCCGGCGCCACCAGTCACGATAGCCAAAGGCTTTGTCCTACTCATACTAACGCAAGGGCCTTGATTGTCTTTACGTTGGAATATTTTCCATTGCTCATGCTGTCGGGAAATTCCTCACGCTTGAAGGCTTTGCACAAATCGCGTACAGCATCCTCGATCGTTCGTTTTGGACGCCACCCCAGCACTCTTGAGATCTTATCGGAATTTACATGATACGAACGATGGTCGTTCGATTCGGTAGTTTGAATTTGAATTGATTTTTTCTTAGGAAATTCATCTTCCACCACGTTTTTAACAAAATGAGCGAGTTGATCGATAGTATGATTCTCATAACCCACATTGAATATCTCTCCTGCCAGCTTCTCCGCGGGCCATTCGAGGGACTGAAGATAGACATCAGTGACATCTTCGATATGAATATTCGGTCGCTTTTGTTTGCCACCAAAGACAGTAATCACTTCGCGATTCACCGCATGATTAGTAAGAATATTGATGCTAAGATCAAAGCGCATGCGGGGGGAATAACCGCATACCGTGGCGGGACGGAAAATGACTGTGGTGAATTCCGGAGACTGATATTTCAACAAGATAGGTTCGCATAGCCCCTTATACTTATTATAATCAGTGAGAGGAACTAAGGGGTGATCCTCCGTAACGTCCGAAGCATCACTCACTCCGTATACAGAACTGCTCGAAACATATATAAATCGTTTTACTCCGGCATCGCGTGAAGCCCGTACCATCGGCTCAAAACAATCGTAGTTGACGCCCTTACTGAGGCTGGGATCCAGTTCAAAACTTGGATCATTAGAAATACAGGCCATATGGATTACGGCGTCGCAATCTTCTACAATCCGGCAGTACGTCTCGGTGTCGCGAATATCTGCGGTAACGACATCCAAGTTGGGATGTTTGGGAAGACCTCTGTCGTACGTCAGCATCAGATCATAGACGACTACTGCATAGCCTGCGTGGAGAAGTTTGGGGATGAGGATGCATCCCTTGTAACCGGCGCCTCCGGTAACGAGTATTTTTTTCATGAATTCACTAGCAAATTTTGAATGTTGATGGTGAAACCCGCTGATAGTGCATCGTTTCGGAACATTCGAACCGTATCCAGGGAAAGCTCTTGTAGATCCATACCGCAAAGTTTAACGGCCTTCCCCAAAATATCATGCGGCACGGTTACAATGTGGCAACCGGCTTCCTCAGCCTGGAAAATATTCAGCACTTCACGTACACTTGCCCAAAGTAACTGAGCGCTTGGCCTGGAATCGAGCAACTCCCGGCTGCGGCGCATCAATGGCGATGGATCGCGTCCGGTATCAGCAATACGTCCCGCAAAAACGGAAACCACAGAAGAAACTAAGGGATTTAAAGCTTCCGCTACCTCTTCGACTTGCCTCAAGGTCAGAATGGCCGTGATATTGAGTGGTACGCCAGTAGCCGAAAGTTCGCGGATTAATGGAATCGAAGACTCTCCTCGAGTATTTGTAATAGGGATTTTGACGAAAATATTGTTCTGCCAATCTTTGATCTGCAGTGCCTGCTCGTACATTTCATCAAATTCATCAGAAAATACTTCAAAGGAGATAGGCTTGGATTTGACGGTCTGTAGGATGTCACGACAGAATGCTTCATAATCTGAGATTTCAGCTTTCCTCATTAGCGTGGGATTTGTAGTAAGACCCTTAATTAAAGGATTGGAATAAAGCGCCAGCATGCCGGCCTTATCGGCACCGTCGGCAAAAATAGAAACTCGAAGGTGATGAAGAGATTGCATATTAGGAGTTCTTTCTTGAAACAGAGTGGGTAAGGACACACTCGACTGCTTCAGCAAACGACCGTGTGCAAAAATCAGGACATTCAGGCATTTTTTCTGTGTAGCCATAATCAATCCATATCGTAAGGCAGCCCGCTCGACGGCCCGCTTCCATATCGCTCCATCGATCTCCTATGATATAGGATTGAGATAAATCAATCTGCCATCGGGAGGCGGCATCCAGCAACATGCCAGGCGCGGGTTTGCGGCGGGGAGAATTTTCGCTTTGGGCGGAATAGCAGACCTCGATATCATCAATCGGCAGCGAGTCTTTCAATCGCCTATGCATTTCCTGAACCACATGTTTCTTAATGAATCCGTTGCCCACATCAGGCTGATTGGTGGCCACGATAAGAAGAAAATCTTCATTTTTAAGACGCTCCAGGGCCGCTCTTGCATCAGGATAGATATGAAAGTCTTCTACACGACGTGGAGCATAAGGACGGCCCTCGCGAATCTCAGAAGCATTGAGAATACCGTCTCTATCCAAAAAGACTGCGCGTTGAATAGGAGTCATGGAAAAAAAAGACTGCGAATGATCTCCAAAAACCGGATGAAGGACGAAATGCCTTCTCTTAAGAAAGCCCAGTTCCTGGACAGGGGGAACGACATCAACGGACATCTCTATTTACTGGCTCCCTCCCACAGGTTCGTTTGTGTCACTAATGCCGGAGGGCATACCCATCCATATTTACTGGCACCCTCCCACTTATTCGCTTGTATAATGAGCGCTGGATGGCAGACCAATCCGTGCCAGAGAACGGCTTGAAAAGATTCCGAATGAGGAGTCACACGATCTGAATCGACCGTAGGAATCACAATGACAAAATGCCCGACTTTCTTGGCATAGCCTCCATCGCGTCCCACGATACCTAGAATCGTGAGCCCACGTTCCTTAGATTCATCGAGGGCTTTGACAATATTAGGGCTGATATTTTTTTCAAGATTTCCACCACCGACGGAAAGAATGAATACGGCATCTTTCTCATTTGCCTTGCTGGTTTTGAGCCATGCGGCAAAGACGGTATCCCATCCCTCGTCGTTTGTACGTGCCGTCAATTCCGCCACATTATCCGTAATACTATAAGCCTCAATACCGGCAAGCTTACGGAAATCATTGACGGCATGCGCTGCATTGGCTGCGCTTCCTCCCACACCCATGAAAAACAGGCGACCTCCCCGTTCTCTTACATCGCATAGCGCCTCTACCATGGCTTCTAATTGATCCGGATTAATCAGGCTAGCGATTTGGGAAACTTGTTGAAGATAAGAATGGCAGTGGCTCATATAATAATGGTTAGACTCAATCTCGGTAAAGTTAAGTACTTATCTTTTTTTACGGAACCATTATCACATGGTTGCCCAAGAAGATTCCGGATGCTCTCCCTCGGGTCGGTGCAAAGATAATAATGCCAATGCTTCCAGGTCTGTCAGCTGCTTAGTATGCGGTAAAGCGGCAAATTTTTCAGCCAGGCAACCCTTTGCGATCGACAATACGCTACCACTCTTCTTAAGCGCCGATTGCGGGGAAATGGTGGATGCCGGAGGAAGATTAGTGTGGAAATTTTGAAGCGTAGATCATGGGGAACTTTTTATCGAAGGTGGGCGTATAGAGGAGGGTAACAGCCAAACGGCCTCACTGAATGAGGTTCGTAACTATTTATTGTGCAAAGGATAGTGAAAGTAAAGCGGAATAATTTCTCTGGTCATCTTTTTGCGAAAAGAGCTCAATCTCGTTTCGTTGGACAGGCTCTAAGATCGAATTCATAGTGCTTGATAAAGTATGGAACAGAGAGAGCATTTTCAGCCCTCCAACTGGACAGGCTCTGAACCATTGGATTTAAATTACTTGTCAACGATAGCTTTTTCGCATCACTTTGTTCACGTGGAGTGATTCCCAAGCACTGAGTCGATAAAGGACAGTGGAAGGATAGACCTCCGAGAGATACCATATAGAGCAGGAACAAGTAGGAACAGTTCCAGTGCTAATAGATGATGAATTCTTCGATGCTCCGATATTTTGTTTTAAATTACCGGCAGACCCAGTATTTGGAATCTGTTTTAGAGGAAGCGAAAAATTTTGATCCGAAGCTCGTATCATTTGAATTACATGATGATGGTTCTCCAAAGCAGATTCAGGATGAAGTCGCCGAAATAGTCTCCCGTTACCCTGGCGTTCAGGCGGTGTTTCATGGAAGCAATTGCGGGGTGATTAAAATGTTGGAAACATGTTTAAGAGCGTCGCATAGCAATTATACCTATATCGGTGGCGGAGATGATGCACCTTGTCCGTCGGCCATTCAAAATACATTACTATGTTGCCAGAGTGGAGAAGGTACTCCTGTGATGGTTTCGGATTTTTACATAGTTCATGCTGAGAAAAGAGCCAGTGTTTATGTGGAAGCGATTCTCCCGACGCAGTGGATGACTGGTGATAAAGTTCCTCCGAAGGAATTAAAGAAGTCATTAAAACAAAAAGGCGAAGCGGCATATATTGCCACACATGCCTGTCTTGCTCCGACAAAAGCCTTACTTTCTGCAGGAGGATTTTCGGAGAGGATGAGATGGCATTGCGACTGGTTTTCCTTCCATGTTGCTGCGTTGCGGAACGGAATACAGTATTTCCCCACTCCACTTGCTTGCTGGCGGCAGAGTCCCGCAGGATACAGTCACTCGTCGAGATCGGGATCCAAGCAACAAAGAGATGTTCTTCGAGAGATCTTATCTACATTGAAGAAACCCGAATATAGCGATGTGCGAGAAACAATTCTGTGTCCGAATATGACACCTATGATGGATGATATCGCCCGCCAAACCCTTCTGGCCATTCTTTCCAAGTCGAAATATTGGGGGTTTCTCCGGTGGGGGCACTTCCGAAATGCTTTACAGGAAATAGCTGCCTCCTGGATTTCCCAAGCACGATGGGGCGGGAAAATACTTGAATGGTTAGATGAGAGTATTCTTGCACGGCCGCTGCAGTTTTTGAGACAGCCTCTGATTCGGGTATTGTTAAGATTGGGAGGAGCTCGAGTGGGGCGCAAAGTGTATTTTGGAAGAAAAATAAAAATTCGCGACCCGCGTGGGCTGAATGTGGGAGATCATGTCACAATAGGTGATGGAGTGAGCATTTGTGCCGGGCATCCTTTGCATATTGGTTCTGGTGTCGGAATCGGTGATAATGTCCGTCTGGAATCAGTAAATTTCAGCAAAGAATCGGCAGTACGTTTTTTACGAAAAAAATCCGTCACTATCGGAGAAGATGTCATTATTGGCGAGGATTGTACGATTGGTCCGGGTGCTCATATTCCATCCTGCGAGCGAGTTTCTCCTCGTATGTGTGTGGAAAACGTGGAAAGCACGCCTCTCTTTTTTTTAGATGATACCGACCAAATTCGACTGGATCACAAAGTATTAAGGGAATGGTATGGGTTAGATCCAAAGGGGGCATTTAGCGGTGCTATGCGGAGGCGCTAAAATAAAGTCATCTGAGGATTGATAATGAAGGTGGTCCATATTTGCACACAGATCGAGCAGGGGGGCGCAGCTCGAGCCACCCTGAATTTGCATCTTGGGTTGCGTGGCTTAGGAATAGAGAGCACGGTGCTTTCTCTTTCGGAGTTCAATACGCTTCCCTATTGTGAGAACTATCCGTGTCTGGAATCTCGTAAAGATCTTCTTAAGGAAGTTTCTCGAATTTTAGCTTGGAAGAACCGTACCAAGAGATCTAACACCCATTTTTCGATAGATTTATTCGGTTGCAACATTTCCACCCATCCTTTAGTTTATGAAGCGGATGTTCTCAACCTTCATTGGACATCTGAATTTCTTTCGAGTGTTTCTATCACGGAGCTAGCAGCTTTGCATAAACCGCTGCTTTGGACGCTACATGATATGCGACCATTAACCGGCGGTTGCCATTTTTCGGCGGGATGTAATCGCTTTGAGGAGGCTTGTGGCCAATGCCCTCAATTGAGCGAAGAACCTCTGGATTTTACAGCCCGAAGTTTGAGTGCGATGTCTTCTGCTGTAGCCGTGACGAAACCCGTATTTATTGCTCCCAGCCAATGGATGCTTCAAAATATTCAAAAGAGCCGAGTCTCGAGGGAATCGGCCAGCTGTTGCATTCCTTATGGTGTGGATTCCAATATTTTCAAACCATTGCTAAAAGAGGACTGTCGATCTGGGCTCAATCTGGATAAGGATGCCTGGTATATTCTATTTGCGACGCACGGCTTTCAGGAATTGCGCAAAGGAGTTGCTCATGCGCTTGCGATATTAGATGTGATCGCGCGGAATACCGTCACCGCAAAGGAGGTGGCAACTGGAAAGATGCGAATTTTATGCTGCGGTGCGGATGCAAATCACTTTACTCCTGTGGGGTGGCAAGTGGAACGGCTTGGATATGTTTCAGCAGACAAGATGCCGTTGTTCTATAATAGCGCGGATGTTTTACTTTTCACTTCTCTGGAGGACAACCTTCCGAATGTTATCCTGGAAGCGATGGCCTGTGGCACTCCTGTAGTGGCTCCTCGTATTGGTGGGGTACCTGATCTTTTGAGCGGTGAAGTACTTTCATGTTGCCTTTTTAACGAAGGCAATGCGGAAGGAGCAGGGGCAATGATGATTGCTTTATTTCAAAATAATAGTCTTCATAAAGAGCTGAGTTCCCAATCCATCGAGAAAATAAGACAGGATTATTCCATAGAGAAACAAGCATCCGCATATTTGAAACTTTATACGGAACTTATCATCCAATCTCAACCAGAAGCTACGTTATTGCCGATGTTGTCCTGTCGGGAAGGGTCTGGTGAGGCGCTATTCTTCGCTCTGGATAAAATAAAAGCTAACCGAAAGAATCCGAAAAGTTGGAATCACAAATTTTGGACTCTTTTGAACAAAGAGAGTAAATGCATTGTTATTTTATTGATTATAATTTATTTGCGTAATATCCTTATTTAAATAGATTTCATGCAAAAAATTACATTAAATACAATTATCAGGGCTCATTCGGAATCTCAAAATTGGAGAAATGCGAAGCCTGACAATGGATTTAAAAAATCAGAAGATTTAGACGAAGTATCTGCTTTATGGGAAAAGAATGAACGTCTGAAAAAACGAATACAGTATACGAAGTATTGTAATTTGATTACCCCATATAATGTCACAAGGTGTATGAACCTGTACCGTGGAGGCTACGGTTATATTTAAAGTGCTTCGCTATACTTCTCAACAGTCCCATATTTTGGCCTCATTTGAGGCACATTCGATCTTTTTTTGAAAATCTCCGGAGAAGAATATCCTGATGGAAGGGGCGGAAGTTGAATTTTTTGATTCCGGTTGCTATTATAGCGCAGCCCGTATAAAATGAGTTCGGATTTGCCGTTATTTTTGGCCCCAGCTTTGTGACAAAATAGAGTCCGTATCTTCAGATACGGGCGTCTCTATTTTTGTGCCTTCTTGGAATCAAAAATTCCAGGAAAATCAATGCTCATTTTATACTGGTTTCGCTATATTCCGTTTCACATATGCCTGTTCAATTTCGCGATTATTACGAAACCCTCGGTGTTTCTCGCTCTTCAACGCCTGAAGAAATCAAGAGCGCTTTTCGTAAACTAGCAAGAAAGCACCACCCGGATATTGCCAAAGATAAGAAGACCGCCGAGGAAAAATTTAAGGAAATCAACGAAGCATACGAAGTTCTTAGCGATCCTGAAAAACGGAAAAAATACGACGAGTATGGGCAAGGATGGCAACAGACAGGGGGGCAGCCTCCGCCTGAGTGGCAGCAATTTCGGGGTCCGGGAACAGGGGAATTTCAGTTTGGAGGTACGGGATTTAGCGACTTTTTTGAACACCTCTTTGGAAATAGGCGAGGCGGAGGATTTTCTGCATTTGGAAATCAAGGATTTACAGAAATGCCTGAGAGGGGCCAAGACGTACAGGCGGATATTCTTGTCACCCTAGAAGAGGCACTCAACGGCTCTGTCCGGAAAATTTCCTTCCGAAAAGGCAAATCGGATCAACAAGAAACGTTTACTGTTAAAATTCCAAAAGGAGTCCGAGAGGGACAATTGATTCGCCTAGCTGGCCAAGGAGGAATGGGGGCAGGCGGTGGTCAGGCCGGTGACTTATTTCTTCGTGTGCGTCTCCAGCAACATCCCGATTTTCATGTGGAAGGCGGAGATGTCTATCATGACTTGGAACTCCCTGTTTACCAGGCTGTGTTGGGCTGTGAAATTCCTGTGCCCACTCTGGAGGGTATGGCTAAACTCCGCATTCCCACAGGCACTCAAAACGGAAAAAAGTTTCGTCTCCCCGCCCGAGGCCTCCCTCTCAAAGGAGGAGGCAGAGGAGGTCTTTATGTGGTGGTGGAAGTCAAGTTGCCAGAACAGATCTCCTCGGAGGAGCTTGCTCTTTGGAAGCAAATCGCTCAGCTCCATGAGAAGGGATAAGTGCTCCGTCTGAAATATAGCGAAACCGTATCTACTCAGCCCATGCAGATCATGCAAAATATGCTATAGCGGAATTCCTTTAAAATAAGAATGGGTGCCTGTCTCACTCGTTATGATAAGAATTAGTTTCGATGAAATATCCAGGCTCCTCTACAAAAGGAGTGGGTGAGGATGGGGAGCTATGCGCTACCCATCCTTGAGCCATCATGGGTTTTGGGTTGCTTGTTTCGTGAAGTGTCTATGCGACCTTTTGAGGAGTTTTACTGGGCGCTTCTTTAGGTGGTGAGTCCAGCAGAATTTCAATTTCTGAGAGTTTAGTGTCCTCGTAAGTTGGAAGTTTTCAGCTGAATAAATTTTTCACAGTTTTATTCAATTTGTCTAATCCTCTGGTAATAGGATCCTTCCGTGCTTCTTTTTTATCGAAATCTGCCTTCTTATTCAGGTCGGCTGCCTCATTTCTCAGGCTGTCCACTAATTGCAGTTTTTCGAAATCTGTTATAGGGTTGTCTTTATTATCTGGCACCGCTTGGTTCTCTTCTTTCTTATCGATGTTTGTTACAGAGTCATTAATGGTACTATTACTGGAGTTGCTTTCCAAATGAGTTGCATACTCGCTCAAGATGCCTGCCATCTTTTCGTGAACCCTTGCAGTAATAAGGTTATTTTTTCCCGACAGCAAAGCGTTCTCCTCCTGTTTAGACAGATCCATTGTGTACTCCCATATAATATCACCGGTGTTTTTTTCCGGACTCAGATTATGAATTATTCTTCTCGGAGATGTAGCATGACCTATATGGCAATTCATATTATTTATACCAGAAGCCCTACCAATATGAGATAAGAAACGCGTTGCCAAATCGTTTACTGTATGTGATATTTTACTCAAGTAAGGCATAGAATAAATTTGTTAAAAATTGCTTTTCCTTCATTCAAGTTTCGGTTTGGCATATAAAATTTTCCAATAGAAAATTAGGGTAAAAAAAACCTAATACATTTAGGTATCAAATGCCCATTACAAAAAAGCAACTGTAAGGATATCCCCTAAGCTCCTCCGATGCTGCCGAGTGGCTGGACTTGAATTTCTTCGGTCAATTCTTGGTGGGAAAGTACAGGTATTTCGGGCATGTCAATTTCCAAGAGTTTGCGGGTGTAGCGTCGAATATCCATGGAAGTGAGGATGATTGGCGGTTTGTCGAGGTGAATGGAATCGCCCATGGTGCGCTTTATTTCATTTACAATATTCCGCGCTATTGCGGGGTCCAGAGCAAGAAAACTGCCGCTCGAGGTTTGCCGAATGGATTTTCGAATGGTTTCCTCTGTTTTAGGCTCAATGAGATAAGCAGCGAGGATATTTTGTCCCCCGCTGAAACGGTAGCTAATATAGCGACGTAAAGCAATTCGAACATATTCTACTAATAGGACAGGATCTTTTTCCTTGCTGCCCCACTCGACCAAGGCTTGGAATATGGCGTTTAGATTTCGAATGGAAATTCCTTCTTGTACAAGTCGTTGCAAGACTTCAGCGATCTTTTGGGCGGCTACCACGCGTTGTACTTCGCGTACGACTTCTCCAAACTCTTTTTCCATCTTAGTCAAAAGACTCCGAGTTTCTTGTAATCCTATGAATTCCCGTGCGTATTTTCGCAGTACGAGTGAAATATGGTAACTCAGTAATTTGGATGGCTGCATACATGCGATTCCTAATTGTTGCAACCGAGGAAGAGAAGTTTTCGGCGCCCAGTTCGCAGGACGTCGGTCTACAGGGTCCACCACAGGCGTACTGGTAATACCCAAGGCTTGCAACTGTTCGCTGTCTTCATGGACGTACAAACTATTCGGCTGTAAAATGCCTTCGCTGATGGGTACTTCTTGCAGAAGTAATTGATACGTTCCGTTGGTAAGGGATTTATTAAAACGAATATGTATTCCGGGGAATGGTACTCCTAAGTCCGTATATAACGCTTTGCGTACTTCAATCAGTTCCGCATTCAACTCAGTTGAAGGGATTTGTTGTTGAATACTTTGATCGATATCTACTAATACGCCCACGGTGAGAGTGAAGTCATCTCCATCCGCACCGGTACCACCAGTGGCGGGAGCACCGCCAGCTCCTCCTCCAGCTCCTCCTCGTGCGGCTTGCGGCTTGCCGATATTGCGATGTAAAACAATGCCTAGTCCGGTGACGGCAAGCGAAAGTGTAAAGAACTGAAATTTTGGAAAACCTGGGACGAGCGCAAAACCGGATAATACCACGCCTCCGATGATAAGAGCCTTTGGTATGGCAAATACTTGCTTAAAAATATCAGTACCCAGTCCAGCCCGCTCCTCGGAGGTCACACGGGTTGTAATCATGCCGGCAGTAATCGAGATGAGAAGCGCTGGGATCTGGGAGACGAGTCCGTCACCAATGGTAAGTACTGAATAGGTGGTTACGGCCTTACCGAATTCCATGTTTTTTTGCGCTACTCCGATACAGATGCCGGCAGTAATATTGATGGCACAAATGATCAGAGAAGCGATCGCATCTCCTTTGACAAATTTCATGGCGCCATCCATGGCTCCGAAGAGCTGACTTTCCTTTTCCAGAACGTTACGTCTTCTTTGAGCTTCCCGAATATCGATTACGTTTGCCCGCATGTCGGCGTCGATACTCATTTGTTTTCCTGGCATAGCATCCAAGGTAAATCTAGCTGCCACTTCAGCAACACGTTCCGCTCCTTTAGTGATTACGATGAATTGAATAATCAGGAGGATGAGGAACAAAACTGCCCCAACGACGAAATTTCCGCCAACGACAAAGTTTCCGAATGTAAAAATAATTTCACCTGCAGACGCATTCATAAGGATCATGCGTGTGGAGGTAATATTAATTGCCAGTCGAAATAAGGTGGTGATAAGAAGAATGCTCGGGAATGTGGAGAAAGCGAGAGCTCCTGACATATAGATTGCCATCATCAGGAGAATCATGGAGATCATCAGATTCACAGCGATCAGAGTATCCAGCAGCCATGAGGGTACTGGAACTACGAGCAGGGAAATCACGCAAACGATGATCGCCGCGATATAAATATCACTATAATTGTGACGGCCACTGGAAGTGAACGACTTTACATTTGCTAAAAGATGTTTCATAAGGGAGTCACATATCCCGTCGTTCTAAAATGAATTGGGCGCTACTGACCTCCGCTTCCAAGGAGCGCCCTAATTTATGGAATACAAAACATCGGATCAGATGTGCGACAGCTCGATCAAAAGGAGATGCGGCTAATTCCAATGAGAGTGAAGCAAATCTTAGAGCTTCCTCGGTAGCGCCATTCATGAGTAAAGCTGTTGCATAGCTGCGGTGAAGACGTGCGGATTTCGGACAGAGATCAGTCAAAAATTTCAAATAAATACATGCACGTTGAGCTTGGCCATATCTTAAGTAAAGATACGCCAACAAATCGAGAGTTGCAATTGCATCTGTGCTGAGAGGTTTCACTCTTTTAAGGCCCCAGTTGTTTCTGCCGTTCTCCCATGAGAGTCTCTTGTCTGTCGCAATCTTCCCGTATAAATAGGAAGAGCTCCGTTTCTTTTATTTCCTCTTCTTCAGATAAGAGTTCTAACAGGTGCCTCAGGCGGTCTTTCAACAGACCTCCTTGCGCCATGGTTTCCGGAGAAAGTGAGTTCATTAAAAAATGTTTGAGTCGATAGGTGAGGAAATTGTTTGCCAGAGCGAGGGTGAGTGCCTCTTTACTTCCAGCGGGAGATCTCTCCGGAAGAAGGTTTTGGGCTGCTACTGGCTCCTTAAGGGAAATGCTTTCGATGCCAATGGAAGGATCGAAATGGCCTGGAATTTTCATCGATTAGCTTCCTTTCCGTAAGTGATTGAATTTATGTGCATACTTTCCCAAGTTCTTTGGTGAGCAACTCCAGTGCTTGATAAAGCTGATTGGATGTGGCTTCACGTTCGGAGAAAATGATACCCAGACCGACGCGATCCGGTTTTTGCAACCAAGGACGCATAGGTGGTTGGGAAGAGAAATTGCGGTAGTGGGTGGCGGTAAATAAATTTAAGAGGGATTCTTTACTGAAAAAGGGAACCGATTTTGTCAAACGCATGAGGAGCCGTTCTTCTTCATGTAGGAGATCGAGATCGCCTAGGTTTTCCATATTCAAACGGAAGAATTTGCCTGGTGGGACATATAGGTTTTGCATCCCTAAGAGCTTGCCAAAATCTTTTATTATTTGTTCCATTGTTACAAATGAGGTGAGGTCAATTTCTGTGCAAAGAATTCAGAGGGGGTTATTCTTCTGAGAGGATAGCGTTATCGAGGGCATCTTGGATCGCGTAGAGTAATTCTTCCCTTCTTTCGGGGAGTTTAAAGAGCTTAAGAGGAAATTCGTAAACCTGCTGATAAAGTTGGGTGAAAAAATAAATGCGGGCTTGAGGATGGGGCGGTATTCGCAGACGGTTCGCAAGTTGTTGAAATGCTTCTGCGTTAGGCGCTTCTGAATTCAACATTTTGAGGATTTCTTGAATGAGAATATCCGCCTGGGCGAGAAAGCTTCCTTCCGGAATGTTGAAGGTTTCTTCGGGTATCAGATCAGTCATATATCAGGAGGGATCTTGGCTTCCATAATGTCCCTCAACGGTGGACAAGAAAATGCGAGCGGCTTCCAGTCGTTCTACGAGCGAACGTACCAGACATACCCGATCATTAGCGACACGGAGAAATGCAGGTTCTTTACTGGGGATGGGGGCATTGAGATCTTCGGCCAAAGCTTCCAGAAGAAAATCTACGGAAGCATGGATGGCTTCGATAGCAATGTCTTCCTGAGAGAGTGGGTTGCCACCCAATGCTCGGGATCTGTTGGGAGGGGAATCGTCTTGTTGGCGGGGTAACATAAAACCGAAAATTCTATCTTTCCAAAGACAACAAAAAAGCTCCATGATGGCGTAGAGGATACGATGTCCTCTCTTATGATGGGAGGATATGATTAACTGCCGTTACGCATTTTGAGGAGCTCTGGGAGCAAAAAACCATTTTAGCCTACAAGGTTTCCCTTTTTTGCGTCACATCACTGATTAATATTCTTCTTCTTCGGTGTTTTCCCAATCCGGTGTATTTGTCTTTTGTTTTTCTTTTCTATATTTTGAAGGTTTGCGAAGAATACGACGAAGACGCAAGGGAAGTACGTGTATCAGAAATTCGTAAATTTGTTCTTCGTTTGCATCGGAGAGCAGAGTTTCCCGATAAGCATCGCGCAATGCACGAAAGGTATCGAAGTGTTCTCCTGCGAAGAGTTTAATGATGGGGTTCACATTGTATCCGGCCTGAATAAAAGAGCCTTTTTCTTCCATCAAGTTTTGAGCAAGCTGTCGCAACATATCTTCCAAACCATCATTATTTCCCATTTCGCTTTCTATATTGGCGGCAGCCAATATGGCGGCATGGCAGACAGACTCGTCCTCACCAAAAAATTGTTCGGCCAGATCTCGGAGATCGGAGAGATTAGGACGTTTCTTTTTCTGAGTATTCTTAAGTTCGGTAAGAAAACTTCGAAACATTCCTCCATATACTTCGGAGAAGTCGCCGAGAGTTTGCGAAGCACGTTTTTCAGCCCCTTTACGGAACTGAGAGGCTTTATCTAATGGTACCCCTTTACGTTGTTTCTCTCCGGCCCGCTGCGCGACAAGAACATTGGTTCCGTTTTTTAAGTCAAAATTGAGGTCTGCTGCAGTATCTTGTACAATCCCTCCTTGAACTTGAACCCCTTTAAAAGATCCTCTTTGTTGGTTTGTGGTATTATTGGGGAGGCGATTAATGGGATGGATGGATGTGGGTGAAATAATTTCAGCCATTTTAAGAGAGTATTAAATTTTACGGAAATTTGGGCGAAGTCTGATTGCTTTTTGAATCAGAGGGCAATCGTATATTCTGCGTGTTTGAGGCAGATATTTTTATACAACAAAAATGATATGAATTAAAGTCTATGCCTCGATTTTTCGAGCATTTCGTCTTTTGGACAGGCTCTTAAAGTGCCGCATAGTAAAATATACCTATTACGAGTATTTTTTTGCATCAAAGCACCGCGGTGTGGATTGTAGGCGCGAGGCCGGTCGGACTCAGTGCGGCAGTGGCTTTAGCGCGGGAAGGTATATCCCTTTGCTATAAAACAAATCGGGCCGGCGGGATTCGAACCCACGACCTCTTGAACCCCATTCAAGCGCACTACCAAGCTGTGCTACGGCCCGAAAAGCGCTTCAATTTGCCAGATGGCAAAGCGATTTCAAGAAAGATTTGCATAAGAATCTGTCAGGACTTACGCAAAAACAGGGGGAAACGAGCGAGCTTTTCTCTAGGATCTGAGTAAGTCCTGTGATTTAATTTTTGTGACATGACGCCGAAACGGGTGGGCATAATGGGAGCCAATGGATATTCCGGGGAGGAATTGTGTGCCTTATTGGCGCGCCATTCCCATGTAAACATGATGACTTTGGCTTCGCGGCAGCATGCGGGCAAGAGAATGTGCGAAGTATTTCCTCGATTTGCTAAAAACAGCAAATTTTCGAATTTACGGTTCGTTTCTCCCTCGGTTGCCACCATGATTGATGCGGGTGTGGAAATAGTATTTTTGGCTTTACCGCACGGCTTGGCCGCAGAGTTTGCCCAGCCATTGCTGAATGCTGGAATTCGAGTCATCGATTTAAGCGCGGATTTCCGTTTGCCAGATGCCGCTCTGTATCAGGAATTTTATGGCAGTGAACATCCTGCTGCGCATCTCCTTTCGGAGGCGGTTTATGGCCTGCCGGAGTGGTATCGTGAACGTATTGCCTCAGCTCGGCTGGTAGCATGCCCGGGATGCTATCCTACCAGCATTCTATTGCCTCTCATTCCCTTGTTTTTGGATAAGCTCTTGCTGCCCGAGCTCTATATTTCCAGTGTCAGTGGAATCAGTGGGGCAGGACGCAAACCCGAAATTCCTCTTCTTTTTGGGGAGTGTGACGAAAGTTTTCGTGCATATGGTGTTCCCAAACATCGACATTTGGCAGAAATAGAACAACATCTTGCCTGTTCCGCCGGGGAAGACATTTCTCTTTCATTCGTTCCACATCTGATTCCGGCGCATCGAGGAATGCATACAACCATTTTTGCAATGCCTAAGGAAGGTGTGGATGCTGTCCGGATTCGGCGGAAATGGGAAGAAGCCTATGGGGGAAGCGTTTTCGTTCGCATCAGTGATGCCTTGCCTGATATCAAGAACGTGAGTAGGACTAATTTTTGCGATCTGGCCGTTCGCTTGGATGAACGGAATGGAAAATTGTTGCTTTTTAGTGCCATCGACAACTTGGTAAAAGGAGCATCTGGCCAGGCGGTTCAGTGTTTTAATCTAATGAGTGGATTTATTGAAACAGAGGGACTTTTATCATGAGTCACTTAAAAAAGGTACAGGGAGGAGTCTGTACGGCACATGAATTTGTGGCCGGAGGAATTTCTTGTGATATCAAGGGGGAGGGCAAGGATCGCGTGGATTTAGCTTTAGTATATTCGTTACGTAATTCCGTGGCAGCAGCGACATTTACGACGAATCAGGTAAAAGCGGCCCCTGTGAAGGTGTCTATGAAATATATGAACTCGCGGAACATCCGTGCGGTCATCTTAAATAGCGGAAATGCCAATGCTTGTACGGGAAAACAAGGATTTGATGATGCGGTCAGTATGACAAAGACTGCAGCAGAAGCTTTGAATCTACAATCCCAGCAAGTTTTGGTGTGTTCTACCGGCCGTATTGGAGTTCCGATGCCGATGGGGAAAATCACGCTTAAAATCAGCTCCTTAGCGAGTGTCCTCAGCCGTGAGGGTGGGGAAATTGCGGCCAGAGCGATCATGACCAGTGACACACATCCCAAGGAATCAGCGCGAGAATTGCAGATGAACGGGGTGTCTGTGCGCGTAGGAGGCATGGCCAAGGGTGCCGGTATGATCAATCCAAACATGGCTACAATGCTTTGTGTGATCACTACGGACGCCACGATTTCTTTATCCGTTCTTCGTAAAGCTTTGAGCGAAGCCGTGGAGCACTCATTTAATCGTATTACGATAGACGGCGACATGAGTACTAACGATACCGTTATTGTACTAGCCAATGGTGCCTCCGGAGGGCCTTCCATTCGAGCGAATAGCGCGGAATATGCGATGTTTCTTGAGGCATTGCACTCAGTATGTCTGGACCTTGCGCGTATGATTGTGTTAGATGGCGAAGGAGTCAGCAAATTTGTGGAAGTCGAAGTACGAGGAGCAGTCAACCATACCGAAGCTCGCTCTGCAGCCGAAGCGGTTGCAAATTCTATTCTTCTTAAATGTGCCTGGGCTGGAAATGATCCCAATTGGGGGCGCATTATGGATGCTCTCGGTTATTCGGGAGCCAAAATTGAAGAGGACCGAATAGATATCTTTCTCGATCAGCTTCCTATGGTAATAGGCGGGGTAGCAGGGCCAACACCGCTTGCGAATTTACGGCAAGTTGCTTCTGGAAAAGCATTTCGAATTGGAATTGATCTCAAATTGGGAGGGGGCCGCTATGCGGCTCTTACCACAGATCTCACGGAAGAATACGTACGGTTGAACCTCGGAGAATAATAAAATTAATGGCTCGTAACCTCACACCAGACCTTCGGTCTGAAAGCTTAATAGAGGCATTGCCTTATATACAACGCTTCCGTGGACACACCTTCGTAATAAAATATGGGGGCAGTGCAATAGAAGATGAAGATCAGGTAAAACACTTTCTCAGAGATGTGGTGTTTTTGGAAGCGGTCGGCATTAATCCCGTTTTAGTTCATGGAGGAGGCAAGGCAATTACTGCTGCCATGAGAAAGGCGGGCTTGAAAACGCATTTCTTAAATGGTCTGAGAGTGACTGATGAGCAATCCGTTTCCATCGTTGAGGAGATTTTAGATAGGGAAATCAATCCGCAAATTGTTGCTACCATCGAACATTTTGGTGGTAAGGTGATTGGATTTTCGGGGAAAGACATTTTTCAAGCGAAACGTCTTCTTCCTTTACTGGCTCCGAGTGGATCCTCGCAGGATTTTGGTTTCGTAGGCGAAGTGGTCAAAGTTCAGATAGAAAATATTCAGAAGGCTATTAAAGCTGAAATCGTTCCTGTGATTTCTCCGATTGGGGCTTCAGAAGACGGAACTGTATTGAATATCAACGCGGATATCGCCGCATCGGCTTTGGCAGGTTCACTCAAAGCCTCCAAGCTAATTTTTGTGAGTGATGTGCCGGGTATTATGCGGGATCCTTCATTGCAAGAATCGCTTATTCCTTCTGTCGGAAGCAATAAGATCGAAGATCTGATTCGAGAAGAAATTATCGTGGGCGGGATGATTCCAAAGGTGCGCAGCGCGATACAAGCTTTGAAAGAAGGTGTTTCTAAAACCCATTTCATTTCCGGAGCTCAGGAACATTGCTTATTGCTGGAGATTTTTAGTAATGCGGGAATCGGTACGGAGATTCTTCCTTGACGTTTTGTATGTGGGACGCTCCCTTGTGAGGGAATCGCAGTGAGAGCAGGCGGCGCTTAAGCTTATGCGAACCAACGACATATTATGAAATCTCTTTTGAGGGATTTTTCTCTTTCCGCAATTATCGCTGGTTTTGTAACCGCATTCATTTGCATTACAAGTTCGGTGGCTATTGTGTTTCATGCAGCCCATGCATTAGGTGCCAGTCAAGCAGAAATCGCCTCCTGGATCTGGGCCCTCGGTATCGGTATGGCAGTTACCACTATCGTTCTTTCTCTATGTTACCGGGTACCGGTAGTGACCGCTTGGTCCACACCAGGCGCGGCGATGTTAATGACCGGTGGTGCTGGCATACCTCTTGCTGAAGCGACCGGCGCCTTTTTGATTTGTGCGCTGCTCATCATATTGGTTACTTTCACTGGCTGGTTCCAGCGTGGGCTCAAATATATTTCGATACCGCTGGTCTCTGCCATGGTAGCTGGAATATTCCTGCAAGTTGCTCTCGACGTATTTGTCGCCATGCAGCACCGTTTCGTTTTGGTGATCACCATGTTTGGTGTATGGCTGCTGGTACGAGGCTGGCTCCCACGCTATGCGATAATACTGAGTCTAGTTGCCGGGTTCGTGGTAGCGGCACTGCATCACGAACTGAGATTTGAGAATCTACATTTCGCACTTACGAAACCGATTTTTATCGCGCCTCATTTTTCAATAGCAGCATTATGCGGTATTGCTCTGCCACTGTTTATAGTAACTATGGCCGCCCAGAACTTACCAGCCGTGGTGAGCTTGCGGGAGTATGGTTATGAGGAAACACCTATCTCCCCGTTGATAGGATGGACCGGTGTGACTAGTTTGCTGCTGGCGCCTTTTGGTGCTTTCGCACTTAACCTGGCGGTTACCGGGATATTTTGCATGGGAGAAGAGGCTCACGCAGACAAACAACGCCGTTATGTAGCAGCGGTCGTTACTGGGTTCTTCTATTTATTATTGGGCTTATTTGGTGCCACTGTGGTTGCGCTGTTTGCGGCGGTTCCGAAGGAACTGATACTGGCGATTGCAGGTATCGCTTTTTTTAATATCATTGGCAATAGCCTGGCCATGGCCTTGGTTCAAAAACAGGACCGTAATGCGGCATTGACTGCCTTTTTAGTGACTGCTTCGGGCTTGACTTTATTAGGAGTCGGATCGGTATTTTGGGGGCTGATTGCGGGGCTATTCGTGCTGGGTATAGAGCGCCTGAAGAAGGTGCGTTCCGCTGGCTAATTCAGCCTGGAGGCCACTGCAGGGCGCGTCCCCCTAAAACATGGATATGGAGATGGGGAACTGTTTCTCCGCCGTCTGATCCGCAATTAATTACCAACCGAAATCCAGTTTTTGCTATACCTTCTTTTTTAGCTATTTGAGTAGCGGCTAATAATAATTTTCCGAGCAAGACAGCATCTTCTTCTTGAACGGCACCAATGTGAGAAATGTTTTTTTTGGGTATTACTAATATATGAACAGGGGCCTGGGGATGGATGTCGCGAAATGCAAGGCATTCCTCATTTTCCCATACAATTTCCGCAGGGACTTGCCGGTTAATGATTTTTTCAAAAAGAGTCATTGGAATTAGGAGAGTTCGGTTTGTAAATCGATAGTCGTGCGGCATGCCTTGATTTCTTCGCGAATGAAACTGACGATTTCAGTATTAAGCCCCACACAATCCCGTCTCCAGATTTTCGCGGACCGGAGCAACTTCACACAACGTCGAAGATCGGAAAATTCGATGCGACTGGCTCCGGAATCTAAAATACGTCGCAGTTCGGAACGTAGAAGATCAAAGAATAACAGTTCATAGCCATGGCCAGCTCGCGAGGCGAGTTCGGAAAGAGAAATATGCACGGGAGGAGGTAATAGTTGAAAGCGTCCCGCGACGTCTGCATAGCCGATGACTTGCAGTACAGATGCTACGGCTGTGGAAAGCTGAGGTTCCGTAACGGCTGTTTCCATGCCTTCATGTTGAAAATAAATAGTGACTGCTTCTACCACGTGCTCGGAAAGCCACCATTTGCGATATCCGGCTTGAGTGGCAGCCACGGAAACTGATCGGATGATCCAATTGCGATCAAAGGGGGTCAAACAACCATTGGTCATCTGTACCAGAGGAAGATTATTTCTCAGTGCAATCATGTTCCAAATAGTTCGGGTTGCGTAGGGATTTTGGTAATTTTTCTTTTTAGTGACTGAATCTCCTCGATAAAATCCCCGATCTCTTGAAATTGTCGGTATACGGATGCATAGCGAACGTATGCCACGGGATCTAATGTATGCAGTTTTTCCATGACTTTTGCTCCAATAGCTTTGGTAGAAACCTCTTGTTTCTGCCGGGCTTCCAAATCTTGAATCACTTCTTCCACACATCGTTCAATATGGTCGATGCTAATCGGTCGTTTTTCGCATGCTTTTAAAAAGCTGGTTTGAAGCTTGTGGCGATCGAAAGGTTCGTGACGTTCGTCTCGCTTTACTACGCGTAGTTCCAAACGTTCGATCTCTTCATAGGTAGTAAAACGCGTTTCGCAGCGGAGACATTCGCGGCGACGACGAATGCTCCCCCCTTCTTTTGAGAGGCGACTGTCTATCACTTTATCTTCTATTGACGCGCATTTCGGGCAACGCATTGTATAAATGTGCGATTTTCTGTGTTGTTTGACACAACATATTGTATTGTCAAAACAAATTCCTTTCTGCGTCCAGCTATGAGACGCTCTTTTTGTTTTATTCTCCCTCTTGTGAGGAACTCAAAATAGCATGAATAGTCAAAAGATGGGTGATTTGCGCATTTTTAAATCATTAAGCGAAGAAGGCCTTTCCGCCTGGATGAAGGAACGAGGAGAACCTCAGTTTCGTGTAGCTCAAGTACTTGATTGGGTATATGTGAAGCGATGCTCCTCTTTTGAGAAGATGAGCAATATTTCTCAAGGGTTGCGTCAGGCCCTTGCTGAGGAATTTTTAATTCCGGTTCTTGAAAACGTGCGAAAAATTGGGGCTGCGGACACGACGCAAAAATTTCTTTTTAAATTACGGGATGGGCAGCTGATCGAATCGGTGCTTATTCCCGCTTCTCCAGCCTTATACGGGGAACCCACAGATCGGTTGACCGCCTGTTTATCCTCCCAAGTGGGCTGTGCTTATGGATGCACGTTTTGCGCCAGCGGACTGAATGGTTGGAAAAGGAATTTGGAAGCGGGAGAAATTGTCGAGCAGCTCATGTTATTGGAAGAGATCAGCGGCAACCGTGTGAATAATATTGTCTTTATGGGGATGGGAGAACCTTTTGCTAATTTCGCCAATCTTACGAAGGCTATTGAAATTCTGAATGCCTCCTGGGGTGTGGGATTGGGGGCACGGCATATGACCGTGTCCACCAGCGGTTTAGTACCTCAAATTCGGCAGTTTGCCGAATTTCCACTTCAGGTGAGACTTGCCATTAGCCTACACGCCGCTACCGATATTGTCCGGAGTAAGATTATGCCCATTAATCGACGCTATCCGCTCTCTGATTTGCTGGAAGCTTTGGACTACTTTCATCTCCGCAAGAAGCAACGTATTACCTTTGAGTACATCCTCATCAAAGGGATCAATGACGGCTTGGACCAAGCCGCCCTACTTGCACAGCATGCCCGCCGTGTTTCCGCAAAAGTGAACCTGATTCCCTATAACACCGTATCAGGCCTTTCATGGGAGCGTCCGGAGCTAGCCACGCAACAAGTATTTTTTCAATCTCTTGTAGATCAAGGAATTTCAGTAACACTTCGACGGGAAAAAGGACATGATATTGCTGCGGCATGCGGGCAACTGCGCTTGCAAAGTATTCAATAAATTTTCAAACTAAGTAGAAACATTTTGCGTCTCGTATCAGGGTAGATTATGGGATGATACGATGGCTGAAAATGATTTCGATTCTAGCGAAGTCTGGGACGAATACGACTGGGAGCGATTTTTGCAGGAGCAAGATCGCAATACCGAGAAGTATCTGGGTCTATTAGAGCAATATATGGATCACCCTGAACGGGATGAAATTATTGCTCGGGAAATGGGCTGGGCGTATTATAATGATGAGGAATGCGAGGTAGAGGTCTCTATCGGATTCCAAGCCGAAGAGGATTTTTCGGAATTTGAGAAATCGGAGTTTGAGAAATTTTCTGACTCTCCAATTTATCAAGAGACCGTGCGTTTCCACAATATGATCAATTCCTGGCTCGAGAAGCATCCCCACGTGAAAGAACATCCGGAAGCCATTCGCCTGACTGCTTGTTCTGCTATTTGTGGGGCGAAGCTGGCGGCCGCCCTTTGCGGAGAGGACCAAGCAGAGATTGGAATGACGATTGCCTATCTGAAACGAGCCCTCAAAACGGCAAATGATTCTTTACAGGCTATTACATGTCTTTTTCAGATCAAACTCTTAACTCCTCGCCAAAAAGGTATCCTCACCCGACAACTCTTTTGTGTACGCGACCCTGTGATTGAATTCATCGGCAACTACCGGGCTGAATGGAGACGACGATATGGACCTCTATAAGTTTTTCTGGCGTAGCAGGAAATTTTCAAGTGCTTTTCCGTGGCAAATGTAAAATCCACAGATAGCGGTGATTCCGAGACGGGATTGGAAGATCTCGTTCGGCGTGTCAAACGGGGAGACATTAGTGCGTTTGAGACGATTATCAGTCGCTTTCGTAATCGCATTTACGTTTTAATATGGCATATCGTTAGAAATGAAGAAGATGCTTCTGATATTACCCAAGAAACATTTATCAAAGCATGGAAATCCATAAAATACTTTAAGGGCGATGCTTCATTCCCTGCATGGCTTTTTCGTATTTCTACCAATTTATCGATTGACGATCTCCGTCGTCGGAAAGTGAGAAGCAATGTAGGGTGGAAATATGCGGCGATATCTATTGATCCGGCCACTTGTACCGTTCCATCTTCGCCTTCAACTCCTCCGGATACCTTGCAAAACAAAGAAATTGTAGACTATGTCCAATCCGCAATTGCCGAATTGAGTCCTGATCATCGCATTGTGATTTTGCTCAAAGAGGTGGAGGAGCTGAGCTGTAAAGAAATCGCGGCTATAGTAGGCACCTCATTGGGCACCGTAATGTCTCGAATTTTTATGCGCGCAAGAAGTTACAAATAAAACTAAAGGGTATTTGGAATGAATTTTAAAAAGGAGCATATTCGTTGGATGGATGGCAAGATGAGCCAGGCAGAAGCAGCTGATTTTTCGGCCCATCATAAGTTAGACCCTTTGGCACCCGAGGAATGGTTACAAAGTCGTGCATTAATTATGGAAGCTTCTGTTGTCGTTCCTAAACATCCTGATTTTCTTGATGCCCGTATTCTTCAAAACATTGCCTCAACCGCTTCGGTGTTCCCTTGCAATTCCACTCACCCAAAATTATTCAAATTGTCCCCACTGATTTGGGTGGGAGTCGGAGTTTTGCTGGCGGCTGTATGTCTTAGTTTTTTTGTGCCGGGTCCTTATGGTATTCCCTCCGCCTCAAAAATTATGGTACTACGCCCCGCTGATTCCATTTCAGTTCGTTTTTTTAAAACTCCCAACAGTCGATCAGTAGCGTTCTCATTGGACGGCATTCCAGCTATTCCTCCTGACGTGAGTCTGAGATAGTAACCCCTGATATGAGCCAACGGATATTCGCACTTTGTTTGACCCTCCTGGCGGCTCTTTTTTGCTGGCAAAATACGCAAGCGGATGACAGGCTAAAGAGTACGTTAATCTTTGCTACCAATGAAAGCGGAGGCAAAGTGGAATCAGAAATTTGCCCTTACGCAACAGATATCCTCAATATCTTTCACTATAATACTTTCCATTTGGTGGGACGATCCTCCCAGGTTATCGAAGACCAGCCTAAAGGAGTGCTTAAGCCGGGTTCGGCTTTTTATGTTCGCTATGAGGTGCTCAAACGTTTGCCGGCACATTATCAAGTGCACATCGATTTGCTAGAAAATCCGGGTACCATGGAAAAATTATTAGCATCCGCTGAGCTCCGTATCGCCAAAGAGGCGCCTATTTACATAAAAGGACCCTTGTGGCGTTCAGGGAGTCTGATTTTAGTTTTAGAGATCGATTAAATTGACTACTATGGGTTATGAAACTTAATTCTCAACAATTGGCAGTTCAGGAACAGTTTGAAAAACAGAGTTCCAATTACGGCAGTTCTCATCAAATTCTTTCCCATTTAGAGGATCTCCAATCTTTAGTCCCATACGTTTCTATTCCTGCTCATGCACCCGCATTGGACATTGCAACCGGGGGAGGACATACTGCGCTATTTTTGGCTAGAATGGGGTGTGAAGTGACAGCATCCGATATTTCCGAAGCCATGTTAGAAGTAGCGAGACGACTTGCAGCGGCGGAAGGATTTTCCATTCACACTCGGCAGCACGCTGCCGAAGAATTGCCTTATCCTGCGGAGTCTTTTGCCATTGTATCCTGTCGTGTGGCGCCTCACCATTTTACAAACCCTGCACATTTCGTACAAGAAGCTGTGCGGGTGCTCATGCCTGGTGGTTTTTTAATTATCATAGATACGACAGTGCCAGACGATTCTCCGGAGGCCGCCCAATGGCTGGACCGCGTGGAAAAGTTAAGAGACCCCTCGCATGTTCGTCTGATTCCACCTGCCGAATGGCTATCTTTATGCCGACAGGCTGGACTGGAAACTCAATTTTGGCATGTGACCCCTGTCAAACAACTCGATTTAGAGGAACATTTTCGTCGGGCAAATACTCCGATGGAGAATCGGAAGGAAGTACTGCGTCTTGTGGAAGAGGCATCTCCGGTTGTCCGCGAAAGTTATCGTATTACGAAAGAAGAAGAAAAAATCACATGGTTTTGGCCGCGCCTAGGTCTTGTGGCGCGTAAAGCTATGGATTGAAATAGGTTAATTTGATCAGTGATGTGACGCAAAAAAGAAACTTTGTAGGCTAAAATGGTTTTTTTACTCCCAGAGCTCCTCAAAGTGCGTAACGTCGGTTAATAAATAATATGACATCGTTTCAAAGGGTTTTAAAATTTTCATGATGAGTTTACTACAAGATCAGGTTGCAATTGTTACTGGAGCCGGCCGTGGAATTGGCGAGGCTATTGCCAAGCAGTTGGCCTCTTTGGGGGCTCAAGTTGCAGTGATAAGCCGTACCGAAGGCAATTCCAAGAAGACTGCTGATGCTATTTGCGAAGCCGGGGGATTTGCCCGCGCATATGCGGAGGATGTTGCTAACTACCAGGCGGTACAGAACCTGGGTGAGCGTATTTTATCGGATTTTAAAAAGGTGGATATTCTTGTGAACAATGCTGGTGTCACACGAGATACTCTTCTTTTGCGTATGACGACCGAGCAGTGGGATGAGGTCCTCGACACTAATCTCAAAGGAGCATTCAATTTTATCAAAGCGGTCATCCGCTCTATGACTAAACAACGCTCCGGCCGCATTATCAACATTACATCTGTCATTGGTCTCATTGGCAATGCCGGACAGGCTAACTATGCGGCCTCGAAGGCGGGTTTGATTGGTCTTACTAAAAGCGTTGCCAGGGAATTTGCCGGGCGGAACATCACAGTGAATGCGGTGGCTCCTGGCTTTATTGATACGGATATGACGGCCGTTTTGGCCGGAGACTGGCGTGAAAAGATTACTGAACAGATTCCGTTAGGACGTATCGGGAAAGTCGAAGATATTGCTGCGGCAGTCGCTTTTCTTGCTGGACCTCAAGCTTCTTATATTACCGGCCAGGTGCTTACAGTGGATGGAGGTATGGTCATGTAGCCTTGGACAGGCTCTTGAAGTTCACTGAATGATTTATGCCTGAAACAGAGTCTTTCATATGTTACTCACATTTGTTCGCCATGCCGAAGCTTCCTCCGGTGCAGCCTCTGATTTTGAACGAAGGTTGACGCAACATGGAAAAAACCAGGCGGCTCAACTTGCAGCATTCTATGCTACAATAAAATATCCTCCTGAGTTAATTCTTAGCAGTCCTGTGGTACGTGCTCGGCAAACCGCAGAAGTGATCAAACAGCGGTTGGAATCGGCAACATTTCTGGAACAAGCTTGGCTATCCTGTGGAATGAATCCGGAAAATTGTCTTTGCGAAATTTCTTCTTTCACACGATTTAAAAGTATCCTTTTGGTTGGCCATGAACCTGATCTGAGCAAGACAATTGCATTCTTGCTAGGAAGCCCTAATTTAAGGAGCATACCAGTGGTTACGGCGAGTATTTGCGCTTTAGAAATTCCATCTTTTGGTCCCGGTACCGCCGCCCTACAATATTTTTTACCACCCGATTTGCTTCCGTCCCTATCACATGCCGCCTGAAATTCTTCGCTCTCACCAATTCGTTCAAGATGCCATCTCAATTATTACGGAAGATGCCCGAAAAGCTTTCGAAGCTCGCAATGAATTTCGCATTGCCCTAAGCGGAGGCAGTACTCCAAAGCCTGTATTTGAGGCATTGGCAAAGCTTTCCTTAGATTGGAATCGCATAATTGTTACCTTCAGTGACGAGCGGTGTGTGCCGCCGACGGATGAACAGAGTAACTATCTCATGGCCTGCCGGACTCTGTTGGATCATGTGCCTATTCCTCCGCAAAATGTTTTACGAATAAAAGGCGAGCTTGCTCCTGCTGAAGCGGCCCGGGAATATGAAAACAATCTTAAAGAGCTTTCTCCCAACCACATTTACTCACATGACCTCCTCCTTCTTGGAATGGGAGCGGATGGCCATACCGCTTCTCTTTTTCCGGGAACCTCCGCCCTGAAAGTTGCCGATTGCTTAGTAGTTGAAAACTATGTGCCGCAGCTTGATGTGTGGCGAGTGACCTTTACTTATCCTTTAATCCATGCGGCTCAGCGTGTTCTATTTCTAGTAAGTAGCCAGGGGAAAGATGAAATGCTCAAACAAGTTTTCAGCACCCAATCTGATTATCCTTGCAGTCATGTCTCACCTTCTCCGGGTAAAGTGACCTGGCTTTTGGGAGTTTGAAGAGCTTTGTGAGAGGCTGTTTCGCCTTTCACGTTGCTCTCCTTTGGACGCCTGCCTATGTTGCCGAGGTGAGTCAAGATCATTTGTGAACAGACTTTAGTCCATGAAAACCCTTTTTTTAACTAACGAATACCCTCCTTATATTTATGGAGGAGCAGGCATTCATGTGGAATATCTTAGCCATGCGCTCTCCAAGCTTATGGAGGTGGAAGTTCGTTGTTTCGGCGATCAAAATTCGCAATCGGACCACTTATCCATCCGGGGTTTTGATCTCAAAACCACAGATTTTAACTGTCCAAAGCCATTATTTTCGCCGTTTGGGGCCATACAACGATGTTTGGATTTTAACACGGCAGGAATGACAGCCGACGTGGTGCACTGTCATACTTGGTATTCACATCTTGGTGGCATACTTGCGAAATTTAACTACGGAATTCCGCTGGTAATTACCGTTCATTCTTTGGAACCCTTGCGTCCTTGGAAACGCGAACAGTTGGGGCGCGGTTATGACTTTACTGTTTGGTTGGAAAAAACCGCTCTCGAAATGGCAGATGCTGTTATTGCGGTATCTGCAGAAACAAAAAAAGATATTCTGCGCCTGTTTCACATTCCGGATCACCGGATCCATGTGATCTATAATGGAATTGATCTGTCGGAGTATCAATTCGTGCCGAAAACTGATCTCCTCGTGGCTCATGGGATCCATCCCACTCAACCTTACGTGCTGTTTGTAGGGAGGATTACGCGTCAAAAGGGAATCATCCATTTAGTGCGTGCAATTCATCATTTTGCTCCGGGATTCCAAGTCGTACTTTGCGCTGGAGCTCCGGATACACCCGAAATTGAGGCGGAAATTCATGATGCTATTAAAGATGCGCAAGCGCATCGACCGGGAATTATCTGGATCCAAAAAATGCTGGATACCGCTTCCAAAATTCAGCTTTATAGCCATGCCTCTGCGTTTATTTGTCCCTCCATCTATGAACCGTTTGGGATTATTAATCTCGAGGCGATGGCTTGTGGAGTGCCTGTAATAGCAAGTGCGGTGGGTGGCATTAAAGAGGTCGTGGTCGATGGTGAAACCGGATTCTTAGTTCCTTTAGACCAGCGTAACGAGAGTCCCTTTGATCCTCTTGATCCGGGACAATTTGAGCAAAGCCTTGCGGCACGAGTAAATACATTAATGGCTCATACCGATCTCCGCCAAAAAATGGGAACGGCTGGCCGCCGCCGAGTAGAGCAAATTTTTAGTTGGAATAATATCGCTCAACAAACGCGGGATCTTTACAAAAAGGTAACCCATGTTTGTTGATCAGATTCGTGTTCATGCAAAGGCCGGAGACGGTGGATCCGGCTGCTGTAGCTTTCGTCGTGAGAAATTTGTACCACGGGGCGGACCCGATGGAGGGAATGGAGGTCGCGGCGGGGATATCCTTCTTCATGCCGATGAGCATACGGATAATTTGGTTTCCTTATTTTACGAACCCAATCTTCGATCTAAGCAAGGAAGCAATGGGCAGGGTAAAAATAAGCATGGTCGTAATGCGCGTCCCCAAGTGGTGCGGGTACCTGTAGGAACGGTTATTTATCGTCTTTCGCACACCCCGCCTCACGTTCCCGAGGAACAACCCAAGCCAAAGATAGACCTCGCTACTTTGGAAGTTGTTGGCGATCTCGATCAAATTGGGCAGCGATTCCTTCTTTGTGCGGGAGGGGATGGAGGAAAGGGGAATACTCATTTTAAGTCCTCCACTAATCGAGTGCCACGCCACTTTACACCGGGATATCCGGGCGAAGAGGGATGGTTTGTCTTCGAGTTACGCACCATAGCGTTTGCGGGATTGGTGGGATATCCGAATGCTGGCAAGTCTACTTTACTCGGAAGCATTTCCGCTGCGCGGCCAAAGGTAGCTTCATATCCGTTCACAACACTGCATCCTTCGGTGGGTGTAGTGGAATTTCCTAGTTATCAGAGGGTTTCGGTAGCGGATATTCCCGGACTTATAGAAGGTGCTCATGTTGACAAAGGACTCGGTCATGAATTTCTTCGACACATCGTCCGTTGTAAGATGCTGCTATTTGTTATCGATATGGCTGGTAGTGAGGGGCGGGATCCTTTGGAGGACTTTCGTACTCTGCGCAAGGAGTTGAAGCTTTATGATCCCACACTCTCCGCCAGACCGTGGGCGGTTGTAGCTAACAAGATGGATCTGCCGGAGGCCGTTGATAATCTCAAAATATTCCAATCTAAAATTCAAAAGGCGCCTATTATTCCGGCAGCAGTGGAATCAGGAAAGGGGATCGATCTGATTAAGAATCTGTTAGCCGAATTTGGGAAAAAATACGAGTCTTAGAGCCTGTTCAAAGCCGTTGCCGAGATTTGGCTATAATTTCCGCTATTTTGAAATTTTTTGAGACGCAAAGGCGGATTTTTGCCTTATAATAGCTGTTTTGTGGCTAACGATCGCCCAATTATTCGCATTAAGGGAGCTAGACAGCACAACCTTAAAAATCTTGATATCGAGATTCCACGCAATCGCTTTGTGATTATTACCGGCATGAGTGGCTCGGGAAAATCTTCATTGGCCTTTGACACATTATATGCGGAGGGACAACGGAAATATGTGGAAAGCTTGTCCACATATGCCAGGCAATTTCTCGACCAAATGCAAAAGCCGGATGTGGATGTGATTGAAGGGCTTTCCCCGGCGATCGCAATTGAGCAGCGAACGGCTACTGCAAGTCCACGTTCCACCATTGCCACAACCACTGAGATATACGATTATTTGCGCCTTTTATACGCTGCAGTCGGCTTGCCGCACGATCCCAAAACGGGCGAGCCTGTTGTTCGCCAAACACCACAGCAAATTACCGATGAAATTCTTTCTTGGGAAGAAGGAACGCGAGTCATTTTGCTTGCTCCTCTCGTTCGACAAGAAATGGGAGAATTGAGAGATGTGATTGAAAAGGCACGTCGAGAAGGGTTTGTCCGTTTACGAATTAATGGCGAAATGATCGAACTCGGGTCCGACTCCATCTGTCTGACGCGCATACATCGGCACGATATTGATATTGTAGTGGATCGACTTATAGTTAAGAAAGATATTCGACAACGTTTGGCGGATTCTGTGGAAACGGCCTTGCGACAGGGAGGCAATATTCTCAGCGTGTTGCGTCAGCCTGTTTCTTCAACAGATTGGGTCGAACATCGATTTTCCACCTACTATTCAAATCCGAATACTGGATTTATGATGCCGAGGCTTACACCGAAGCATTTTTCTTTTAATAGTCATTTAGGGGCTTGTTCCAGTTGTCATGGTATCGGATCAGAAACATTTTTTGACCCCGAGCTTATGGTGGATGCTACGAAAACCTTAAATGAAGGTGCGATCAAGGTCTGGCGTACGAGTCATCAAAAGATGAAACACTATTATGCTTCCTTGCTGGATCAATTGGTCAATGAGTGTGGTGTTTTGCGGGATCAAGTGTTCGAGGATCTTCCTTCCTCTTTCCGACAGGCGCTTTTTTATGGAACGAAAGTTGTGCAATTGTCGTCGGGAAAAGTCAAAATATCCGAGAACGACTCATGTAAAGAATCCAGGGCTGAAAAAAGCCGCGAATTGTCTCCGGGATCCTGGGCAGGGATTGTGCCTCAAATGGAACGGCTGTTTGCAGATAGCGAAAGTGAAATTACCAAAAATCGCTTACGTATGTTTATGTCCAAACGCATGTGCCAAGTCTGCAAGGGTGCTCGGCTGCGGGAGGAAATTTTGGCTGTCACGATTGAATCCACTTCTGATCAGCAATTAAATATTCATCAGTTTTGTCAGATGACAATCGAACAGTGTCGAAAGTGGATGGACTCTATTCGGTTGGAAAAGGCACAACATCAGATTGTTAAGGATATTTTTCCGGAGATCTTGCATCGCACTGATTTTCTTCTCCAGGTGGGCTTGGGTTATTTGACTCTGAACCGGGAAAGCGGGACGCTTTCTGGCGGTGAGGCGCAGCGTATTCGTCTGGCAACCCAAATAGGTTCCGGACTTTCGGGTGTCCTTTACGTCCTCGACGAACCTAGTGTTGGTCTCCATCAGCGTGATAATGCGCAACTTATTAAGACTTTACGTAATCTTCGTGATCTTGGGAATTCTGTGATTGTGGTGGAACATGATGAGGACACGATTCGTGCCGGAGATTATATCTTAGATCTCGGACCGGGGGCGGGTCCTCGTGGCGGACACCTTGTCGCTGAAGGATCTCTCGAAAAAGTTTTACAGAGTGAGGAATCGCTTACGGCTCAATATCTGAATGGTCGTCTGCGCATACCGATTCCAAAGGTCCGCGTCAGTCCACGCAAAACACAAGCAATCGAAGAAAGAGGTGAAGGTTGGCTAACCGTTGTTGAAGCAAGAGAAAACAATCTGAAAAATATTACTGTCGCTTTTCCTATTGGTTGTTTTACCTGTGTCACCGGTATTTCCGGAAGTGGTAAATCCACGCTAGTAAATGATATTCTATATACCGCTCTTGCTCGGGATCTGAATGGTGCGCGGGCAAGGCCAGGCGCCCACACTAAAATCAGCGGCATACAGCAGTTGGATAAGGTGATTATTATTGATCAAAGTCCACTCGGCCGGACCCCTCGTTCCAATCCTGCCACTTACAGTGGAATCCTCAGTGCCGTTCGCGAGCTTTTTTGTGAACTACCAGCGGCTCGGATCCGCGGCTACGATGCAGGCAGATTTTCTTTTAATATCAAAGGGGGCCGTTGCGAACACTGTCAGGGAGCGGGCGTGATTCGAATTGAAATGCACTTCTTAGCGGATGTTTATGCGGAGTGTGAGGTTTGCCATGGAAAACGCTACAATCGTGAAACCCTGGAAATCACCTATAAAGGAAAGAACATCTCTGATATACTCGATCTGACTGTGGATGATGCGGCTCGTTTTTTCCGGAGTATTCCTATTATTTCGGATAAATTAGCATCCTTACAGGATGTCGGATTAGGCTATGTCTCCCTTGGCCAATCGGCAGCCACCCTATCGGGGGGTGAGGCTCAACGCGTCAAATTGGCATCCGAACTTGCAAAGAAAGCTACTGGAAGAACAATTTATATCTTAGACGAACCGACGACGGGTCTACATTTTTCGGATATCCATAAGCTCCTTGATGTTCTTATTAAACTGCGCGATGCGAGTAACACTCTGATTGTCATCGAACATAATTTGGAGGTTATTAAGTGTGCGGATTGGGTCATCGATCTTGGCCCGGAGGGGGGAGAGGCAGGGGGATTCGTAGTGGCGGAGGGAACTCCCGAAGAAGTAGCTCGTCATCCGAAGAGTTATACCGGACATTATTTACAAAAGGTGTTGTCGTACAAGGATCACTGATCAGAAATCATATGAACTGTATTGTACACATAACAGCCCTATGAGGTGTAAATTATCAGATGCGAGCTCCTGCTCATTGAAACTGTCCAAGAACTGGGCCTTCTTAAGGAGAACATTTCTTTATTCATTCAGTTTTTTGGTTTTGTTGAGAGGGGATATTTGCCATGCTAGAGATAGTATAGATGAAGCATTGCAAGCTCGTGCGCAGGGGTTGCCTCAAGTGACGATTGCAAAACTTGCCAATCTTCTTGCGAATCCTTCCTTGGATTCTTTCCAAAAAGTACGTATTTTGCGTGAACTAGGTCAAACATACTTCGAAGCAGGACGATTAGTGGATGCTCTCCATATCCTTCGCAATCCAGCCCTGTCTTTCGATGCTGCTGCGCGTTTTTGGTTAGCTCAATCCTTTGCTGCCCAGGGAGAATTTTCGGAAGCTCTTCCTCTTTATAAAGAGGGACTTACCGATGCGCACTTGCGGCCCTATGCTGCTTTGGGAAGAGTCCGTATGCTACGAGCTTTGGGGAAGTATACGGAAGCGCTTGGGGCTTTGGAAAATATACCGCCGGATAGCCCTGTTGCGAGCCGCGCTATTTTAGAGCATGTAAATATTCTATTGGATATCAATAGGATAAAAGCAGCGGAGGCCATTTTAAAATTGAATCCACAGACTGCTTCTTCCTCATGGGGGCGTTATCTTGCAGCCAGAGTGGCCATGTTAGAAAAACGATGGAGTCTGGCCACGGCTCTTTTAGTGGATATTCAGCCGACGGATAATGAACTGATTCAAGATGTTCTCCTTGCTCGAGCGGAATGTCTGATCCGGACCGGCGACCTGTCTTCCGCAGAGAACATATTGTCAAAGTTTATTCAAGAATACCCGCAACATTTTGCTTTACCTATCGTTTTTGCGAAACTCGATGAAATTTACGCTCGAGAGAACAGTCCTTCCGGTGGCGATCTGCGTCGTTGGGCGGAAAATGCGGATTCTCCATTCCGAGCAGGTTATGCTTGGTTTTATTATGCCCGCAATAATTTACGAATTAACAGTACTGATAGCGCCATCAGCCTCTTTCGTAAATTTATCTGTGACATGCCGTTCCATCCTCTTGTAAATACCGCCCGAACTGAAGTTGCCCAACAATATCTTCGTACTCATAGACCTCAAGAGGCGCTGGATGTTCTTTCCAAATTTCAATCCCATTCGCCAGGAGCAACAGAAATTGCAGAAAATGTTGATTTTTTGCGAGGCAGTGCGTTATTTGCCTTAAGTCGATATGCGGAAGCGGCGGACGCCTTTTTAAGCGCGGCGCATCAAGACCCTTCTCCACGAAGGGAAACTGCTCTTTACAATGCGGCCCTTTCTTATCTGCTGAGCAATCACCATTCCGTAATCACTCACCCAGCTCAGCAGGAGCTCATGCGGTGTTATCCTCAAGGGAGTGCTGTCCGGGAACTCCGCCTTGTGGAAGCCTTGCAAAAAGCAAAACAAAGGACTCCCGATGCTGGCGAGGTACTGGATGCTATTGCGGATGTCTCTCCACGTGCGCGTCTGGCATTAGCTGAACTACGGTTTGCTGCTAATGATTTGAAGGGTGCTTCTGATCAATGGCTTCAGCTGAATCATACCTCCGAAACACGTGCCGACCGTGCAGCTTACTTGGCTATTTTTTTAGTCGATCACGGGACTGAAGACGGGGACGAGCGAGTCATTCGACTGGCACGAGATTTTTTAGATGCTTATCCTCACTCGCCCTTCAAACCCGAGGTACGTATGAAGCTCGGCGAGGTTTTCTTTCGGCGGGGAAATTATTTGGGAGCTCGTATTCAATTTGAGAGTTTCGCTCACGAATTTCCGGATTCGCCGATGGCGGAAACCGCTCTCTTTTTTGCTGGGCAAAGTAGTGTGCGTACTATGGATGCTTCTGCCATTGAAGACGCTATGTTAATTTTTGAAGAAGTAGCGAAAATGGAAGGACCTTTGGCTTTGCGCGCCCGATTGGAGCAAGCCCGACTTCAGGAAACAGTGGGTCATCCTGATCAAGCTCTTTTGATTTTGGAAAATATTCTCGCATCGAAAAGTGACGACGATATTCGGTTTGAAGCTCTTATGATGCAAGGCAATATCCGTTTTGGTCAGGGACTGGTTGCTTCGGAAAATTATGCTCATGCTATCAAATCATGGCAGCAAATTAGTTCTGCCCCTGCCGTGACCTTACCTTGGAAGAATCAAGCTCTTACTAAAATCGGTGCGGCATATCAAAAATTAGGCGATACCGACCATGCGCTCGCCAGTTATTATGGTGTTTTCAGCGCTCCTCACCCTGCGGATCCCGAATTTTTTTGGTTTTACAAAGCAGGCTTCGATGCGGCAAAACTTTTGGAATCCAAACAACTCTGGAGTGAAGCTATTAATGTTTATAAACAGCTTGCCGCCATTCCCGGTCCTCGATCCAAAGAGGCTAGGGACCGCATGGAACGTTTGAAACTTGCAAATTTCATCTTGGACAAATAAGGCCATCTTCTTTCTTTTCTTACCATGGAGCGCACAACAGACTCTGTTCCTCACGTAAAACTTTATATGCCAGGGCCGGTCGAAGTTTCGGGAAAAACCCTTCGTGCCCTGTCTCAGCCGATGATTGGACACCGCAGCAGCGATTTTGAAAAACTGTACGCTGAAATCCATCCTCCTTTGCAGACTCTGTTTGGAACCCACCAACCTGTTTTTCTTTCCACCTCCTCCGCCTGGGGAGTCATGGAAGCTGCCATTCGTAATCTGGTGAATAAGAAAGTGTTGAACTGTATGTGCGGCGCTTTCTCCGATAAGTGGTTTGAGGTGAGCAAGCATTGCGGTAAAAAAGCTGAAGCCTTGCAAGTGGAGTGGGGCCAACCGATTACTGCAGAGAGTGTGGAAGCGAAACTCGCCGAAGGCGGATTTGATGCAATCGCCCTGGTACATAATGAAACTTCTTGCGGAGTGAGAAATCCTCTGCACGAGATCGCGGCCGTTGTCCGTAAGTTCCCGGAAGTTCTTTTCATCGTAGATACTGTTTCTTCGTTTTCCACCGAATCCATTCCTATGGATGAGTGGGGTATCGATGTCCTCTTAACCGGCAGTCAAAAGGGCCTGGCCCTTCCGCCCGGCCTGGCCATTTTTAGCGTTTCTCAGCGTGCTTTTGAACGAGCTGCCTCTACTCCTGCACGGGGATATTACTTCGATTTCCTCGAATTCAAAAAAAATCAGGAACAATACATGACGCCCAGTACCCCTAGCATTCCTCACATTTATGCTTTGCGTTCCAAACTCGAAGATATTTTCCAAGAAGGACTCGAAAATCGCTATGCACGTCATCGCCAGTTAAATTCAATGGTCCATGCCTGGGTACGTCGGAATGGCTTTGAATTCTTTGCTCCGGAGGGCTATCGTTCTCTTTCTTTGACCTGTGTTGCGAACAACCGAAACATAAACATAGCTGCTTGGGTGAAACACCTCCGAGAAAAGCATCACATTGCAATTGATGGAGGGTATGGAAAAATCAAGGGAAAGACATTTCGCGTTTCCAATATGGGCGATGAAACTGAAGACAGTATCGCTCAGCTCCTCACTATTTTGGACGCTTCATTAAGGGAGATGCGTTCGTAGATCCGTAGCCTGAAATGTTTCGGGTGATTGCAAAGACGACAAATAGCAGATCTAAGATTACTGCTGCGACCACGTATTGAAATCCACCTGTTCCAAATCCATAACTGTGCAATCCTGTTCCCAGTACAAAATTAACACCGTACCAAGCCATGAGAACTGAAAGAAATCCGAGAACTGCTCCCACGGCCAGTCCCAATCCATTCCATTTTCCGGCGATACGTCCGTGAAGAATGATCAAGTAAGCTAGCAGAGTGATAAGTGCCCAAGTCTCTTTGGGATCCCAATTCCAAAATCGTCCCCATGAGTAATTTGCCCAGACGCCCCCTAGGATAGTTCCACATGCAAGTAAGAGAACACCTACTTGTAGGACGCGATAAATATAGTTGTAGAGAAGATGCGGGACCGGTTGACGGAATGTGATTTTTCCGAGAGCAATGTGGGCCACACCCATTGCCAGAGCAAATGCCGCATAACTGAGAGTAATAGTGAGCACATGAATGGTGAGCCAAAAATTGCTCTGTAATACTGCGGTGAGGGGATGAATAGAGTGGCTAAGGATGAGTGGCTGGCTATCAGCAAGGATGAGAGAGGCTGTGGCTACAGGGATAGCTCCGGCAAGAAAAAAACGACTTCGATAACGAGATTCAAAAATCAGAGCAAAAAGAATCGTTCCAAAGGCAACCCAAACAATCGATTCATACATATTTGTGACCGGCGGACGGTCAGCGACGAAGATGCGACAAGCAAATCCGGTGATTTGAAAGAAAAGACCAACAAGGGTTAAAATCCAAGCACAGGGATAATTATAATTGCGGGAGGGAAAAAGGAACAGCATCAGGCCGGCGAGCAAATACAAAATCCAGGCCCAGCGAAAAGGATGTACTTTTTGATAGAGAAGTTCCCACCAAATTTTAGACATTCCAGCCTGATAGTAAGCAGGCGCATTTTTTGTCAGGGAGCTTTTGAGGGATGTAAGGGAAGCGCGAAATGCGTTAGCATCTGCTGATGAATAGGCGGTCCGTAAATTTTTAAGACGAGGATCGTCAGGAGGGAGGGCATTCCATGTAGCATGGTCGCCGGCCGGATGAGGAACTATGCGGACGAGGGAGCCATCTGTAAGTGTAGCCAAAAGCATCATGCGAGAAGCCACATCGGCTGCGGCTTTGGCTGTGGTGGAGAGTTTTGCTTCGGAACTGTTTTCTTGAGCTTCTCGGGCTTCCAAAATTTGCAGCTGCAGACTTGGAGTATCGCGTAGGGTTTCAAAAGAAAAATGATTCTGGTTTGCTGGTAATCCGCAAATATTCTTAAGTTGCTTGTCCTTGACCAATATGAGGGGGATTTGTTGCCATTCGCGTGGGGACAACCAAAGGGTGGCGACTATCTCCATGGCTGTGAAGGAAGTGTGTTTCACTGTCAGCGAAGAAGTGCCGGAAACAGCGAGCAGAAATTCCTGGGCAAAAACAAGAAATGGCTTTTTGCGTCCTTGATCCTGAATGGGCAGTGATTCGAGAGGACCAAGGGGCAGGGAAGTTTGAATGTGGATGGCCGCTCGGCAAGGAAAAGCTAAACTCAGGAGGAGGATGAGGATCCGAAAAATCATGACCGTTTTGGAGTAAAATAGAACATAATAGCAATACCGGCGCAGATACCGAGTGATCCCACCCATTTGAAGAACCATCCCGGATCATAAAGCACCTGGAGAGTGGTTTCCCGGAGGTCAGCGGGATTCCATTGAGCCTGGGAGAATTTATAGTTTAAACCAGTGATGATTGCCCACCAACCGCCTGGAAAGCTTGCAGGCTGATTCATTTTGGCGATCGACTCCTTGTGAGTGCCTGCATTCTGAAAGCTGAGTGTGGAGATATAGTTGGAAGGAGTATTCGTTCCTTCGTAGCGGGGTACTTCGAAGTGGTTGAGTCGAATACTGAAAGGAAGGGGCTGGATTTCAAATCCATAGGTTAGCCGGACAAACCCATCCCGGTGAAAAAGGGTGGTTACTGCGCCCGGCCCCACCCATTCGGGAGGACCGCAGGTACCGTCCGGACTTTGAAGAAAAGCCCGAAATCCTGTCACGCCAAGTCCATGAAGGGAAGGGCTCAGTCGAGAGGTCAAGGAAGCTGAAGGTAGAAAATCTAAGAGTTTTGCTTTCCAGTCCGCCCAATCAGTGGCAAATGAGGAGCCTTTCGCTAGCTTGCCACTAGCGTAGACCACCCCGCCTCGGCTGAGTTGATATTGTAAAGAATTTTGCGAATCAGTGTGATTGGGCGCTATCTCTAATAGCGGATTTTGGGTTCCATCGTGGGCCGGACCTACCATACGAACTAGTATGGCGGGATTCCGCGGTAAGGAGGAAAGCGAGATAGGCCGTCCGGCCCGCATTTCAAAATCTGGCCAAAAGGCATCTAAGTAAAGAGTGGCGGAACCAATTCGTACTGAATGACCAAGGAGCTGAGAAACTTGCAGAGTTTGCGATTTATGGGCAGGGTCTGTAAGAGTAAAGAGGGTTCCTTCAGGATTAAGTTCGATGAGATAACCGGTATTGCCTTTTGGCGCTTGAATAACGGGAGGATGGTGGCTGAAGACGATTCGAGTTTCAGAAATAATACGAGGATGACGCTCTGGGAGCTGGGGCAGAAGCCGAATCCGGGCTAAACCAAAGAAACCGTTCTGAGCATTCTCGGAGTTTAATAGAAATGGAATGCGTATGGGTTCCGGTGACACGGAACTGGATAATTCCAATAGAATGCCAGGGGGAGCCCCTGGAATAGCCGAAGCTATGAGTTCCGGTTCGTTGCGCAACTTAGTGCTCATGGTATCTGCCACAATGGTAAGCGGGCTGCCGGGTACGGAGAAATGACGAAGATGATTCGGAGAGGGAGGAGTCACCTCCGGGTCAAAGGCCCTACGGTATACACGGCCATCCAGTGGGCTTTCGACCTGAATGGCGTTACGATTTGTGATGACTCGGCTAGCAGGGCCTGTATCCGTACGAAGAATGACGTTGCCTTCAAATCCCCAGGCGGAACCGATCAGAGCTCCGATGAGCAGAGTGATGATACCGTAATGAGTGATGACGAATCCCAAATGCTTTCGCTGCCAAGGCCAGCGTGTGAGGGTAACCGAAAAGAGGTTCACGCACAGGAGTGCGAGCCAAAAAATAAACCAAGGGGCTTTATAAATAGTGGCTTGGGCAATTTTGGTATTAAAGTTTGCCTCAGTGAAGGTTGCAATGGCACAGGCAATTGCCAAAATCGCCAGCAAGAGGATGGCTAATTTTAAAGAACCTAGAACATGAACGATTTGCCACAAGGTAGATTGATTCCTGCGCTCTTCGACCAGTCGGTGGTGGAGTGTATCAGCAGAGAGAGGGCTCTCAGAAGTGGTGGTGCAAGCGGATTTCAATGAATCAAACGAAGGCGGACAAATGGAGAGGATAAAACAAATGGGGAGAATAAAACAAACGAAGAATGGCAAAGAAACGGAGTTTCAAGGGAGTGATGGGGGTCAACGATTTTGAGTTTAAGGCCATTATAGCGAATCCCGTATAAAAATGAGTTCGAATTTACCATTATTTTTGCTCCCCATTTTGGTTTCGGGTAAGAAAATTACCTCAAACTTGACAAGGCAGATGCCTCCGTTGCCTGACTTCAGTGAGCTATCAAATTGATGCGAGGGACATTTACGCTAAATTGGTAGTGTTGCCACTGATAATGAAACATGAGGTATTCCACAGGGCGACCGTCTTCAGCGTAAGTGATACGATCAAGAATAAGAACGGGTTCACCGATTTTAAGCCCCAGATGGATTGCATCAATCTTATCCGACTTGCCAGCACGAATGCTATGGCTTGCTCCCTTGAGGCGGATTCCCATTTTCTGTTCCCAAATTGTGTAAGTGGTTTCTGTCAAAACCGATTCGCTTCGAAGGGTATCGGCGAATTCTTGAACGCTCAACGGTAAAAACATGCGTACCAGTGCCATGGGTTCGCTACCGTCCAGATAGAGCCGTTCGATTTGCAGTAACTTCTCGTTTTTATTTAGCTTTAATGCAATGCGAACATTTTTTGGAGGTAAAGCAGCGCCAAAACTGAGGACCTTGATTTTAAGGTCCACTTTATTTGATAGTAAAACTTCGTTTAGGGTATGGGCGCTGGAAAGGTCGTGTTGAATGGTATTACGAACAAAGGTACCGAGTCCCTGCTTGCGCACAAGCCATCCTTCTTTGGCAAGGATTTCAAGGCCTTTTCGGACTGTGATCCGACTAAGATTGGATTGGGTGACCAGTGCGGATTCTGCAGGGAGCCTGCTGCCGGGAGAGAGTGTGCCAGAAAGGATCAGGGCTTTAAGCTGATTGGCTATTTGAATGTAGGAAGGAGTACAGCTGGTTCGATCGATCTTCATTAAGTGCTGTAAAAAAAACTATTAAAAATACTTGGACGCATAATATGTATATAGATCGGTTGCAATAAATAACATATCAAAAACTTCAGGCAAATTGCACTTATTTTATAGAGGCTATGCCATATCCTATAACGATATTTATTTGAAATAGAGACGGCCGCTGCAGTCGTTAGGAGATAACCACTGTTTTCACATTAGTAAATTCCCGGAGGCCGTAGGTACCGAGCTCTCGTCCATATCCGGACATTTTAATTCCTCCGAAAGGCAAACGTGGATCAGAGGCAACTATTGAGTTGATAAAGGTTTGGCCCGCATCAATTTCTTCCGCTGCGCGTCGCTGTTCTTCCGAGTCATTTGTCCACACAGAACTGCCAAGCCCGTAAGGCGTATCATTTGCCAGTTCAAGAGCATGATCAAAATTGCGTGCTTTGAACAACATAGCGACCGGACCAAATACTTCGTCCCGATAGATTGGTGCATGAGGAGGAATATCCGTCAACGCCGTTGGAAGGAAGAAATTCCCGGGTCCTGGAATTCGTTTGCCGCCAGTCAATAATTTTGCGCCAGCCTGCACTGATAAATTGACTTGCTGTTCGATTGTCGTAACGGCTTCAGCAGTCGCAAGAGGACCAAGATCAATATCGTCGTCCATGGGATTACCAATCTTCAGCGCCTCTAATAATGTAACGAATTCGGATTCGAAGCGATCATAGATGTCGAGATGGATGATGAAGCGTTTAGCACAAATGCAAGACTGGCCATTATTGGAAATCCGTCCTACTACCGCTGCCCGAACTGCTTTTGATAAATCAGCGCTTGGCAAGACAATAAATGGATCATTGCCCCCTAGTTCTAATACACATTTCTTGAGCGAGGCGCCGGCTAAACTGGCCACTTTAGCGCCGGCTGTTTCACTTCCTGTTAGTGTTATGGCAGCGATGCGTGGATCCGACACAACGTCAGCAGTGCGGCTCGAAGAGATAAGAAGAGTTTGAAATACTCCTTCAGGTAGACCGGCCTTACGCATGATGGTTTCAATGCCAAGGGCGCATTTTGGCACATTGGATGCATGTTTAAGAAGAGCCACATTTCCTGCCATCAAGGTAGGCGCCAGAAAGCGGAAAACTTGCCAGAAAGGAAAATTCCAAGGCATGATTGCCAAGATAACACCCAGAGGAAGGTAATGAAGCGCACTCTCTCTTTCCGTTGAAATCCGCTCTTCATGCAGAAAGGTCGGTCCGTTGACGGCATAATATCGGCAGCCGCTTGCGCATTTTTCCGCTTCCGCGATAGCTGATTTTCTGGTCTTTCCCATTTCTTCGACCATAACACGCGCCCAATATTCTTTTTCAGAGCTGAGGATATCGGCAGTGCGATGAAGAATTTCTGCGCGACTGCTCAGCGATGTGCGACGCCAAGTAGCAAACGCACTGACCGTTTTCGATATTTTTGCTTCGATCTCCTCTGAAGTATGTTCGTTGTATGATTCATTCACTTGACCTGTGGCAGGATTAATACTTCTTAGGATCATAATTTTGGTCTTTCTTTAACTAACTGACGTTACGCACTTTTAGGAGCTCTGGGAGCAAAAAAACCATTTTAGCCCACAAAGTTTCTTTTTTTTGCGTCACATCACTAACTAACGTTTTGCTGCGTTAATTTCTTGTAATATATTTACCTGAATGGGTTCCTTTAATAGCTCAATAATCTGAGCCCGATAATTTTTGAAGTGTTCAGTCTGGCGGTGTTCCTCAAGTGCCGCTTGATTTTTATAAGATTCAAAAAGGGTAAACGAGGTTGAGGCTTCTTTCTGGTAGAGATCGTAACAAGTACAACCTGCTTCACCGCGACTTGGAGAAACCATACCTTGGAGTATTTTTTCCACTTCATGCTCTGCCCCATCTTTTGGGGTAAAGCTAGCAATGACAATTACAGATGAATTCATAATTATAAGAATAATATAGATGTATATAGATGTCTAGCATTATTTGATTTGGAATGATTCTGCTTGCAGTTTTGGCCTTACTGTCTCTTTCGGTCGTGAAGCGTCTGATGAATTCAACTTCCACCCGCGTGATTTATGGCTTTTCTGGCGCACACCCACATTTTTTTCTAAAAAACAGCCTATTGACATCTACGGCCCGAATCGAGCAATTCGCATATGTCGCTAAGCATTGCCGATTATGTTCATCCAGCAATGTTAAGATTCGAAATCGAGTCCCATTTTCCATTTGGTCTTCCACAAAATCCCAGCTCCATATTTCGTTGCAATTCTCTGCTCTTGCTCGCACAGCAGTCGAAATGCCCAATCGCCTCATCCGCCGCTGTTTCTTGGTGACTTTCCATCCCTCTTCTCGCCGATCACTTCGCGTTGATTTTATGTCCTCCTCGCTGGAGTAGTGCGCTAATTCGCCGATACCCATACCGCGGATGTCTTTCACTTAAGCTGATGATCTCTTCTTTCATTTTCTGTTTTCCGGCATTTATTTGTCCTATTTGGTCATAACTCGATCGCGCCATTCCTAGCGCCCGACATGCTTGGGCCCCGTTGCCCCATCCTTCTTCGATGCTCATGTTTACTGCCCGTCTTTTCGCAGACGGGCTTACCACTTTTTTGCGTTTACTTCTTTCAATATATGTATTTGCACGGCTTGATCGGCTACCAATCGCTTAAGTCTCCCATTTTCCTCTTCCAGTCCCCGTAACCGCTTGGCTTCATTGACATCCATCCCTCTATATTTCCGCTTCCAGCGGTAATACGTGCCTTCCCCTATGTTGTATTTGGCCGATACAGCTCCGATGTTCCCACTTTCTCCCTCTCGGATGATCCCTATTTTTTGCTCCTCGCTGAATCTACTCTTTTTCATGTTCTGCTTTTTTCTCCAGCAGAACTTCCTTTTTCAATCGTCCAGTTTTAGGGGGGCATGCCAGATTCATTGCTGGCATAGATTTATTATGATTAATGTTGTTCTATAATGTACTAGATGTCTTGATACGTTATGTCAATATTTTTATGACCTCCTAATGAGGTGAGAGGTGCTAAGATCCTGTATAAATATGACTTACTTGGATTCCGGAGAAAAGCTCGTTCGTTTCCCCTGTTTTTGTTTAAATCCTGCTAAAGTAAACGGCGGCTCGTATTTTTCTTATTTTTTGGTTCAATATTTTGACATACTTCAATAATGGATTTCTCCTATTAATATATGATGCAGATACTTCCCGGATTTCGCGATTTTTACCCGGCGGATGTAGCGAAGAGAAATTACATTTTCTCTACCTTCCGACGTGTTGCGAGGAGTTATGGTTTTTTAGAGGTGGATGGTCCTTTTTTAGAAAGAGCGGATCTTTATCGGAAAAAAAGTGGAGGAGAGTTAATGGGACAGCTTTATCAATTTGTAGATAAAGGAGGAAGAGAGGTGGCGATGCGTCCGGAAATGACGCCTACTATCGCACGAATGGTTGCGGAATCCGGAAATGGATATCGTAAGCCTTTAAAATGGTTTGGGATAGGAAGTTTTTTTCGTCACGAACGCCAGCAGAAAGGACGGCTGCGAGAATTTGTACAACTCAATTGTGATTTGATTGGTGAAGCTTCGCCTGCTGCCGATGCGGAGCTTTTGGCGCTGGTGATTGATTCTCTACGAGCCTTTGGTCTGACTTCACAGGATTTTGTTTTGCGGCTGAGCGATCGCAATGCGTGGGTTCGATTTTTTCAACAAAAAGCAGTCGTTGAGAACCGAATGGAAGAATTACTTCAGCTTATCGACAAAATAGAGCGTCAGTCCGAACAAGAAACCGCTGAGAAACTGGCTCCATTTGACATTACCTTACAGGACATTCGTGACTTTATTGAACGCCGTGATCCTGCTTCCTTTAGCGACCTGCTTGCCGAACTCTCTGCACGCGGACTTTCTGAGTATGTGGAAATTGATTTAAAGATCGTACGAGGGCTTCTTTATTATACGGGCATGGTATTCGAGGTTTTTGACCGGCAGAAGCGCTTTCGAGCCGTGGCTGGTGGAGGGCGATACGATCGGCTCATTGCTACCATGAGTGATGGGAGAGTCGACTTGCCGGCAGTCGGATTTGGGATGGGAGATGTCGTATTGGGAGAACTCATCGAAGCGGTGCCGGCTGCTGAAAAGAAAATGCGCGATGCATTGGCCGCTCAACCGGCATGTGAAATTTACGTAGTGATCGCGGATGAAACTCAAAGACCTCAGGCTTTAAAAATAATCCAAACTTTACGACAAGAGAGATGGAATGTAGATTTTTCCTTAACGCCAATCCGTGTTGGCAAACAATTTCAAATTGCGGAGCAATTACAGGCTCGTTTAGGAGTGATCGTCGGCAGCGAATGGCCGCAGGTCAAATTTAAGCGTCTGGCTACCAGAGAAGAGTTTGCATGCCCACACGATGTGCTTGCGGAGCGTCTGAAAACTGAACGTGCTCCGCTCATTTTTGATTTTTGAATTTTACATGAGTTATCGAACTTGTACCTGCGGAGCGCTTCGCGCCACTCACTTAGACTCTCGGCCCATCCTTTGCGGTTGGGTGGATTCCCGACGGGATCATGGCGGGGTTATTTTTGTAGATCTTCGTGATAGTGAGGGTGTCACACAGATAGTTTTTCGCCCGGAAGAAAACCATGCACTTGCCAAACTTGCACATAGCTTACGTTCCGAGGACGTGATTCGAATCAGTGGAAGAGTTGCCCGGCGTTTGTCCGGTACGGAAAATACGCGGCTAGCTACGGGTGAAATCGAAGTGGTGGGTTCCACCTTAGAAATCCTGAACCGCGCGGAGGTGCTTCCCTTCCCACTGAATTCGGAAATCTCCAATGAAGATCTTCGACTCTCCCACCGCTATCTCGATCTTCGACGTCCGTCTATGGTCAGAAATTTGCGATTGCGCCATCGTCTGCAACAGACCACGCGCGCTTACATGGATGAGCAAGGTTTTTTAGAGGTGGAAACGCCCATTTTAGGTAAAAGTACGCCGGAGGGAGCCCGTGAATTTTTGGTGCCGAGCCGAACATATCCAGGTCATTTTTATGCACTGGCTCAGTCGCCTCAACAATACAAGCAGTTGTTGATGGCGGGAGGGATTGAAAAATACTTCCAAATTGCAAAGTGCTTTCGTGATGAAGATCCGCGGGCAGATCGCCTGATGGAACTCACGCAGGTGGATATCGAAGCTTCCTTTTTTAAATCGGAGGATATTTTTGTCCTGATCGAGGGACTGATAGGAAGGATCTTCCAGGATACGCTTGGATTGCGGATTCCAACTCAATTTCCGCGTTTGACCTATCAAGAGGCGATGGAACGTTTTGGGAGCGACAAGCCTGATACTCGCTTCGAGGTGGAATTAATCGGAATCGGAGAAATTTTCCGATCCACCGAGTTTAAAGTCTTCCGGGGAGCATTGGACAATGGAGGATGCGTAAAAGCAATCAATGCCAAAGGATTCGCTCATATTACGACCGGTCAAATTGAAGAACTTACGCAGATCGCCCGCCAATATGGCGCGAAGGGACTCGCTTTTATTAAGGTTGAAAATGGAGAATGGAAATCACCTATCGTAAAGTTTTTTACCGCTGAGGAAAAGAAAGCCCTTACGGCGCGTCTGAATATAGAAGAAGGGGATCTGATTCTTTTTGGAGCCGACAAATGGGCGATTGTATGTGAAGTCTTGGGAAGAATTCGTGTGCGAGTCGCGGAACTCTTGAAACTTGTTACGGATGCCACCCGCTTGGACTTTCTTTGGGTAGTAGATTTTCCGTTGCTTGCTTTTAGTGAGGAAGCAGGCAAATGGGGGGCCGTTCACCATCCTTTTACGCGTCCCAAAACAGAAGATCTTCCTTTATTGGATGCTGGGAAGTTTGACCAAGTGCGAGCCGAGGCATACGACCTCGTGTTGAATGGAGTGGAAATAGGGGGAGGGAGTATTCGAATCCACGAACAAGAATTACAGGCACGTATTTTTGAGACCCTTGGGATTGGACCGGAAAAGCAAAGTTTGCTTTTCGGTCATCTCTTACGTGCCTTCCAATTTGGAACTCCCCCGCACGGCGGGATTGCACTGGGTGTGGATAGGCTCATGATGCTCCTTTGTGGAACTGCGAATATCCGAGATGTCATTGCTTTTCCGAAGAGTAGCCGTGGACAGGACCTCTTATTTTTTTCTCCCTCCGAAGTGGAAGCTCATCAATTGCGCGAACTCTCTATTCAGCTCACTCGGAAATCTTGAAACCTACCCAGGAACTGAGCCTTCTTAAAAAAGAGAGAAGAGACGAAAATAGAAAGAGACAAAGTCTCTTTCCATTCAGCTCTTGGGGACAATTTGCGACTTTTTTCAGCCGTGAGTACTATTATTAAAGAATTGCCCGGCCTTCGAGTGGTGGTGGATAAAGTGATCTACGTCCCCGATCCTCAAGGAGGATGGGCCCCATACCGGTTTGCCTATTTTCTTACCATCGTGAACGAGTCTGAAGAGACCGTGGACATCAAAGGAAGGAAATGGGTGGTTCGAGAAAAAAGCGGACATATCACAGCAGTGGAAGGAGACGGAGTCGTGGGAGAATTTCCTCGTATTGCTCCGGGTGGGCGATTTTCTTACAACAGTTCTCATCTGGTAACAGTCGATGCGGTTGCTGAAGGAGCATTTTTGGGAGTTACCCTATCCGGAAAAAAAGTATTTGTTCGAATCCCCCCTTTTTCTTTGACCGTTTCCAAGCACGCATAAGTCATTTTTACTGTCTTCACCATACCATAGTAGAGCTGTTTCAAAATCCTATTGCAGGCTGCGGAGAAACGAGAGAAACTCATAAGAGTAGAAGCTACCTATCAGGGATGAAGTAGGAAATGAGTCTTTTGCGCTTGCTGAAGCAGTCAATTTTCGGCCTCTTGTAGGAGAAATTTTTGGTTTGCGCAACCACAATATATTGTGGTTGTTTTTGTCGAACACACAACATAATGGATTTTTCATTGACTTTGTTCCTCAAATATTCAAATACTTTTTTGCTATGATGAATAAGGATGAAGGGCAGAGTTGGAAGCCGACAGCTGCATAGCAGAACCAGCAAATCCCCCTAACTGAAGAGAAACGAGAATGAGGTTGCTCTATGCCTAAATCGTTTGAGCAAACTCGCAAGGAACCTCAGCACATCACCATGGCAACTACCACGATTCAAATTGGAAATAGAAGTTTCATATTAGATCGAGATAAGGCTGAAACGGCATTTGCAGCTAAACGGGTCATCAATGGACGGGAAACCATGTTTTTTAATATCCTGCCTTTGAAGTATCAGTGGGCCTACAATCTCTACAAAAAAATGAAGGCAAACCATTGGGAACCAGAGGATATCCCAATGCAAAAAGACTGTGAACAATGGCGGGATCCAGCGATTCCGGAGATTGAACGCTGGATTATCAAAATGGGGATTGGGTATTTTTCTGCCGCTGAAGGGATCGTGGGAGACAATATTCTTCATGTCATTCGAGAGTTAGTGACTGCGCCCGAGCTCAAGTTGGCTTTGGGGCGGCATGCACATGAGGAAAATATCCATGCCGATTCATTGGTTTATATGATCAGTTCGCTAGGAATTAACCCACACGAATGCGAAGCGATGTTCGAGGATGTGGAGACAATAAAAGAAAAGACAGATTTTGTAGTCAGTAACAGCAGGAAAATGCGTCGTGATTTCGACCTTACCACCACCGAAAGTAAGCAAGCCTTAGCAAAGAATATGTTTCTCTTTGGTCAATGTATGGAAGGAACCCAATTTTTTGGGCTGTTTGGTCTGATTCTTGCCCTCTATCGTAACAATAGATTTCCAGGCATAGGGCAAATGTTTCGATATACTTTGCGGGACGAATCCAATCATATCGAATTGCTACGCAACCTTCTCATGGATTTGGTGGAGGAAAATCCCGAAATCTGGACCGAAGCGTTTCGTGAAGATTTAAGCCACACGATGGCTGAAGCAGTGAGGTTGGAGAAACGTTTTATTCGGGATTGTTTGCCTGTCAGTGCCGTGGGGCTTACCAGCAAGGAATTCGAACTTTACATTGATTATATTGGAGATCGGCGGCTTGTGGATTGTGGCTTACGTCCATTGAATGCACCTATTACCAATCCGTTGCCCTGGCTAGCTGAAATGATGGACATCAAGAAGGAGCAGAATTTTTTCGAAGGACGTGTGACAGATTATCAAAAATCCAATGCCCTCACCTTGGCTTCCGACGACGAACTGTAGTCTGATGCTCTTTACTTTCTTATATTATATCCCTCCCTCATATTCTCATGATTCGCCGTATTTCGTTTGAAGAAGATCTTGCACTGAAGCGTCTCGTCAGTCTCCCACGAGAAAAAAAACCGGAGTATGCCTGGAGAGAAGTCATCCACTCCTTAGGGACCTATTCCCCAGAAGTCACCGTACTCAGTGGCAACAAAGAACGGCAATTTAGCTTAGATGAAGTTGCGGAGGAAATTGGCAATGCACTCACAGATCTTCTTCTCTCACGCGAAGAGAAAGATATTTTTAACGAACAAAATCGTGGATTTGTTGCAAATGTTGCGCATTCCGTAGCGACACTTCTCGCGGATCAGGTAGGGAAAGGAGGGCGTACATTGCGCCTCTCTGAACATGATCTTTCCTTGCTGATCGAAGAAGCCTTGATCGAAAATAATGCACATGATGTGGCTAAGAGTCTCGTCTTTAATCGCTCCCTAAAAGTTCAAGAGAAGCATGAGAAAGACAACGCTCAGCCCCCTCCCTTAGTCACGCGTCTTATTCGACGGAATGGATTGGTAGTCCCCTGGAATGCGACTAAAATTGAAATTGCATGTCGCAAAGCCTTCCTTTCAACGAAGGAAGATCCGACTCCTGCTTCAAAAATTGCTCGGGCTGTTTCCGAACAAGTGAGGCGTGGCGACCGAGCCTTTGTTCATATCGAAGACATACAGGATATGGTTCAGGAGGAATTGATGCGGCACGGCTTTTATAAAGTTGCCGAAAGCTACATTCTTTACCGCGCCTATCGGGCTCGTCTGCGGGAGGAAATTCGTAAAACATTGCCCCCTATTACGGCGGAACAACAAGAGTCTCTCTTAGTGGTTCGCACCTCGGATGGACAAAGTATTTTTTGGGACGGCGGGGAATTGAAGCGTCGTATTCAATTTGCATCGATTGGATTGAATTTATGTCTGGATGCCTGTCAGATCGAACGCGAACTGCGCCGTTCGATCGGAGCGGAAATCTCTGAAGAATCTCTGAAGAGAACGATTATCTTAAACGCGAAGGCATTGATCGAACGAGATGCGGATTTTGCTAAGTTTGCTGGCCGTATTCTCCTCTCCTATATTTACGAAGAAATATTGGATTGGCGCATCATGCGAGATGGAATCGAAGGCTTAAAGGATGCGCACCGTACGGCTTTTCGCAATTACATTCGACATGCAATTGCTATTGAACGTCTGAGTCCCAAACTACTTTCTTATGACCTGGACCACGTGGCCGATGCGCTGGATCCCTCCGCAGATTTGGATTTTGATTATCTCGGTATTCAAACCTTATACGATCGCTATCTCATAGTGGATAAAACTGCGAAATCTCCTTGTCGCATTGAAACCCCTCAATTCTTTTGGATGAGAGTGGCGATGGGGCTTTTTCTGGAGGATTCAGGAGACCGTACCGCCTTAGCCATTCGTTTGTATCATCTCTACAAAAGCCGTAGATTCTGTTCCTCAACACCGACACTTTTTAATTCCGGTACCCTGCATAGCCAACTTTCTTCATGCTACCTCTATAAAGTCGATGATAGCATTGAATCCATCATGCAACGAGGGATCGCAGACAATGCATATCTTGCGAAGTGGGCGGGTGGACTAGGTGGTTCCTGGACGTCCGTCCGTGGTACGGGAGGCTACATCAAAGGAACCAATGGCGAGAGCCAAGGAGTCATTCCCTTCTTAAAGCTACACAACGATCAGCTAGTGGCTGTCAATCAAGGGGGAAAACGTCGTGGTTCCGGCTGTGCCTATCTCGAGAACTGGCACAATGACATTTTAGATTTCCTCAAGCTACGTGTGAATACCGGTGACGAACGTCGGCGGACTCACGACATGAATACGGCAAACTGGATTTCCGATCTCTTTATGAAACGTATGGAGGCCCGGCAAAACTGGACACTCTTTCGTTCCAACGAAGTGCCGGATCTTCATGAGCTCTATGGACGGCGTTTCGAAGAACGCTATGAATATTATGAAGCCCTTGCACGGGAGGGTAAAATTTTCGGACAAGAATTGCCTGCAATTGACTTGTGGAAGGAAATGCTAAAGATGATCTTTGAAACAGGCCATCCCTGGTTTACGTTTAAAGATCCCTGCAATATTCGTTCGCCGCAAGATCACGCCGGTATCATTCACTCTTCCAACCTCTGTACGGAAATTACGCTCAATACCAGCGACGAAGAAACAGCTGTCTGTAATCTGGGATCCATCGTTCTGGACACGCATATCCAAGCTGACGGAAGTTTGGATCATGAAATGCTGCGCGATACTATACAGATTGCTGTCCGTGCCCTGGATAATGTCATAGACATTAATTTTTACCCGGTCGAAGCCGCCAAATGTAGTAATCTCCGACATCGTCCTATTGGAATCGGTGTGATGGGTCTTCAAAATGCATTGTATAAGAAGAAGATCCATTTCGCCTCATCAGAAGCTGTGGAATTCAATGATGAATTTATGGAAGCCATCGCATTTTATGCTTATAGCGCTTCCAGCGATCTGGCTGCGGAACGAGGGACTTATAGTAGTTATCGCGGCTCCAAATGGGACCGTGGTATTCTTCCTCAAGACACTCTGGATTTGTTAGAAAAAGAAAGAGGAATTGCCGTGGATGTACCGCGAGGCAGTAGGATGGATTGGACACCCGTGCGTGAGAAAATTCGTAAACAAGGGATGCGCAATTCGAACGTACTCGCGATCGCTCCCACAGCGACTATTTCTAACATCATGGGAACGACGCCTTGTATCGAACCCAATTTCCGAAATCTCTATGTAAAGAGCAATTTGGGAGGTGATTTTGTGATCCTGAATAGCGAACTGGTCCTCGATTTTAAAAAGGAAAAGCTATGGAACCAGGAAATGTTGGATCAGCTCAAATATTTTAACGGAGAGCTTAAAGACATTCCAAATATCCCTCAGTACCTAAAGGAAAAGCACCTCACTGTTTTTTCTATCGATTTCCAATATATCATAGATGCGGCAGCGTGCCGTCAAAAGTGGATTGACCAATCGCAGTCCGTGAATCTTTTTCTGGCAAATCCGGATATGAAAACTCTGAGTCACATGTATCGGGCTGCCTGGCGTAAAGGATTAAAGACAACTTATTATTTGCGTACTCTGGGAGCTTCGGACATTGAAAAAATTACTCTCTCCGAATCAAAAAAAGAGATTCGTGGAAAAGTCGCCCAATCCGCTGAAAAGTTTTCGGAAGAAGAATCCCTTTGTTCCTTGGAAGCACGTCGATTGGGAATCGAATGTGAATCCTGTCAGTAATTAATGAACGCACCGCTGCCGCTCAAGCCATAGGTTTGAAAGGCTGGCCTGCGAATTGCCTTCGTCATTCCTTTGCCAGCTACCATCTCGCCCTACATGGAGGCCGGGAAAACGGGTTGCCAAAATGGGGCACACGTCTTCAGCTATGGTATACCGCACCAAACCTACGCTCACAGTGATGTGTCTTTGAAATTGCGGAGAGGGCTTCCATAAGCGAAAGACACAAAACAATGGAAAATAAGCGTAGCAAATGCGGACATCGATACGACCGAGAATACAAAGAGAATGCGGTGGC
>JAHFTB010000006.1 GCA_023269545.1 Verrucomicrobiota bacterium
CTTAGATTTTCACTCTCCTTACGCCTTCTTAAATCTTCATTTCAAAAAAATTATTTACCTCATCAATTAATCCAATTTTCTCTGCTTCCTAGCTGTCTATTTTTTCGGGGGAACTCCAGACTACCTTTGGGAGGTATGGGCCATGACTCACGAAATGAAAAGTCTGATATCCCGAGAAAGCCTTACCCTTGAGCCTTCGGCGATTGATCGAGTAACGGGAAGCGATATTAGAAGCACTGCAAGGAAAGCAGTTAAGAATATTGAGGCCATACTCGCCGGTGGGGCTACTATAGAAGCTCGCAGGTATAAGATCAATAACCGAGAATTAGAACGTTATAGTATTGCTGAACTGCTTCAACTTCTTTCCTTTTGGCGTAAAGAATTAGCCGATGAAGAGCGTAAGGAAAAGGGAGCGAGTAAACTGGGTCCTCATATCGAATTTCGTATTTAGATAATTTATGAAACTACTAGATTTTATCAGCACCCTGGGGAATAAATGGTGGCGAGGAGAACGCCATCAACAGGCGACTTCAATACAAATTCGTGTTTTAAGCCAAGCGGCTGCGAGTAGCCGATTAGAGGATTCCTGGTCTTCCTTCCCTGTTAACGTGGACGCCCACATCTATCAGGAATGGACCACTCTTGTTGCTCGTAGTCGAGAGGGCGTTGAAAATTACGATCATTTAAAGAAGTATGTTCAATTAGTTCGTGATAATGTGGCTGGTCCCAGTGGATTTAAATTAGATGCTGAGATTCGATATCCGGATGGCGAACTAGATAAATTGACATCGGATGCAATCGAAAAATCTTATGAAACCTTTTCAAGGAAAGGGAATTTTGATACTACTGGTATGCTATCTCGAGCAGATGCCGAGCGAATGATGCTTTCGACTTGGGCAGCCGATGGAGAAGTGATTTGCATTGTTCGATATGGATCCCAGTTTCCTCATGGAATTGCCTTTCAATTTGTAGATCCTATGCGGTTGGATCCTACTAATTATCAGAAACTCACCAATGGAAATGTGATTCGTCATGGGATAGAAATGGATGAGGATAATCGCCCTGTAGCCTACCATTTTAAGGAACAAAACGAACAGCAATTTGGGTATATTATTGGAGGACGTAGTGGAATTAGAGTGCCCGCTAATCAAATTATCCATTGGTTTTTACCGGAAAAAGTAGGGCAGAAACGCGGTTTGCCTCCTGCTCGTACTGCTTTATGGAGAATGAGGATGATTGCAGGTTTTGAAGATGCAGCTATTACCAATGCTCGCATAGGAGCTTCAAAAACAGGATTAATGAAGAATTTGGATGCGGATCCCCACCCAGAGCCGATTCAATTTGATGTGAAGCCAGGAGTAATTCAAGACATTGGAAATAGAGAATTAATCCCATTTACCCCACAATTTCCTGAGTCCACTATTGAAATTTTCCTAAGAACACTTCTTCGAAGTAGTGGAGCAGGACTTAACGTGAGCTATCATAACTTGGCAAATGATTTAACCAGTGTAAATTTTTCTAGCATTCGCCAGGGAGCCCTTGATGAGCGTGAAGTCTGGAAGGGGCTTCAGCATTCATTTCGTGAGGGAGTGGTAGTTCCTATGTATGAGAAATGGTTGGCATGCGCCTTACTTAATGAAGTGATTAAAATAAATGGCAGGCCACTAAACTTTGCAAATCCGGAAAAATATAAGTCCGTATCCTTTAAAGGACGTAGTTGGCCTTGGATTGATCCAGCAGCAGAGCAAGCGGCAAATGAACGTGCAGTTGCCCAAGGATTTAAATCCCGCAGTGAAGTGATCAGGGAAACCAGCAACCGAGATCCTGGAGATGTTTGGAGCGAAATGGAAAAGGAAAATATCGAATTAAAGAAACGAGGCATTGTACCGCTAATTCCTTCCGGATCTGTGCCACCGAGCAACGAAAACTTGGCTACCTATGAATCTTGATCCTCTGGCAGTTAAGGCTGAGGAATAAAAGCCTTTAGTAGAACATAGATCAATCCGGACAATAGGCTCAGAGTGGCAAACAGCGTGGCAAGGTGTAAACCAACCATCCATTTGATCATTCTGGTTTCAAGCCCGGCGATCTTGTTTTCCAATCCAGCAGTCTTGGTTTCTAATTTGGTATCAAGAGCAGCTATGTCTCCCTTGAATTCAGACCTTAGGTCTTTGATTTCAGCTCTGACCTCACTGATTTCTGTCTTTAGTTCGGATCTGACTGATGCGATTTCGGTTTTTACCTCACCAATTTCAGCTTTGAGATAATCCTTGGTAACCAGGTTCTTATTGTCGCTCTCAGTAGCCTCCACAATCGTTTCAGCCAGGATTTGGGCCTGGGGTACGGAAAACCCGTTGGCTTCAAGATCCTTAGAAATGGCTAACGTGCTGAGACTCACAGGGGAAATATAGCTGATCATCGAGGGCCTGTCCATGAAATCTCAAACCATAGAGTGAGAGCGAAGATAAGCAGATTGGCATCTGCATAAAAATGCAGAAGACAGAATTTTTAGCTTTGAGAAACTTCTCGCAGAAATGGGAAAGATCTCAGAACAATTTTTCAGTGAGCCGATGCGGAGGATGATGAGCATCGAGCAAGTGAATGCCGAAGCACGAACCATTGAATTATCATTTAGCTCTAATTCAGAAATTGAGCGTCGGCCAGGAGTAATTGAAATTCTGAGCCATGCCCCGGGCGCTTGCGATTTAAGCCGTCTCAATAAGAGAGCAAACTTACTTTTTAACCATAACCTAAATATTGTACTAGGCGTAGTAGAATCTGCCCGAATCGACCCCGATGGGCATGGAAGAGCCATAGTACGATTTGGAAAATCAGAAGAAGCCGAACGAGTCTGGAAAGACGTTCAAGATAAAATCTTATGTCAAGCTTCCGTCGGATATCGAGTGAAAGAAGTGAAGTATTCCTCAAGGTCAGAAAGTGACTCCGAGTTTTATACTATTACGAAATGGGAACCCTATGAAATCAGCATCGTTACAGCTCCCGCCGATTCCTCTGTAGGCATAGGAAGAAGCCTTACAATGAAAGAATTTATGGAAAAAACTATCACTGCGCCAGAAGAGGTGCCCGCTTCGGCTCCGGTAGAGCCTAAAATGAGTATTAATATTGAAACCGAGCGCAGTCTTGGTCGCCAAACTGAACAAGATCGAGTTCGTGCCATAATAGACGCTGGAAAACAATATAGCATGCAAGACATCGCCATGCGGGCTATTGAGGAGGGCAAGAGTCTTGCTGAAACTAAAGACCTCTTCCTCTCCGCACTGAACCAACGCAATCATAAAATTGTGGATGGAACAAAGCCCATTGGATTAAGCGAAAAAGAGAGCCGATCCTTTTCCATGGTAAAACTCATTCGTGCGCTTTCCTCCCCAGAAGATCCGAGTGCTAGGAAAGGCGCTGCCTTTGAACTTGAAGCCTGTTCTGCCGCCGCCGATCAAGTATCCCACCGATCCCTGAAAGGGACGATGATTCCAGTCGACGTATTAACGACCCCGCTCTTAGCACAGCGAAGTGGAAATACCATCTCCATGATGTCGGGAAGCGGATACACCGGGAGCGGCGGAAATACCGTACAAACTCATCTATTAGCCGCATCCTTCATCGATGTCTTAAGGAATCGTACCGTTATCATGCAAGTTGCAACCCAGCTCAGTGGACTTGTGGGAAATATTGACATTCCCAAACAAACCACGACTTCTTCCGGCTATTGGATTGGTGAAGATGGAGATGCAAACAAGCAAGATATTAACTTTGGTCTAGTTTCCTTAAAACCCAAGACCGTAGCCAACTATGGAGAAATTACCCGTAAAATGCTCGTTCAGCCCAGCCTTTCCGTAGAAATGTTGCTTCGAAACGATCTTGCTGCAGGACTTGCGCGAGCAATCGATAAAGCAGGATTTTATGGAGATGGAACTAGCAATGCACCCACGGGAATTAAGAATACCAGTGGAATTCATAATGCTAAATTTGCATCCGATGACCCCACATTTAAAGAACTCATTGCCATGGAAACCGCCATTGCAATGGAAAATGCGGATGTCGAGAATATGGCACTTGTAGTAAATCCCTCCTTCCGAGGATATGCGAAAACCGCCTTAAAATTCCCCACTGCCTCCACCAATGGCGGGACCATTTGGGAAGGTGGAAATACCGTCAATGGCTATCGCACCGAAGTCACCAACCAAATTTCCACTGGAGACATCTTCTTTGGGAACTTTGCTGACTTTTTAATAGGACTCTGGGGAGGACTCGAAATTACCGTGGATCCTTACACCCACAGCGCCAAAGGCCGGATCAGAATCGTATCCATGCAAGATGTCGACTTCACCATCCGACGTGCCGTTTCATTCTGCTACGGAAGCAAACAGAAACTGAAAGTAGCGGCCTAACAAACCATGTCCCCCCTAGTCGCTGTGAAAAAACATGGCGACTTGGGGGCGCCCCTTAAAACAATGAGTACCGAAGAACGAGACGAAATCCTTGGTTATCTAAAAGCTGTCCTCAGCCTTTTAAAATGGTTTGGAGGTGGTTCTTTTTTAGCTCTTTGCGCGCTCATTGCTCTTAATATATCTGACCATTTCGACCAGGCGCATATTAAAAAAGACGTGGAATGGATGCGTCCGAAAGTGGAACGACTTTGGTATAGAGGAGAACCACTTTCAATATCTGAAGATAAGCTGAAATAGTAGCTATGTTTAATATTCCTGCCGCTGTAACTGCTATTACCGCATTGGTGAACAAATTTGTTCCCGATCGAGATGCTCAAATTAAGTTACAAGCAGAGATTGAAACTAAACTAATCGAATATCAACATCAACAGCTCAATAACCAAGCAGAGATTAACAAGGTAGAGGCAGCCTCTCCGTCATTTTTTGTTGCTGGTTGGCGACCTGCCTGTGGTTGGTGCGGTGCATTGGGCCTGTTGTGGCAATTTTTTCTAGCGCCGATCATCACCTGGGCAGCAACCCTATCAGGAAGCAAAGTTACACTTCCTGTCATCCCCAGTGAGGAACTTTTCCAGCTTGTACTGGCTTTATTAGGCCTCGCTGGATGGAGAACACTGGACAAAATTAAAAACGTTGCCACCACAGCGGTTAAAAAATGATCACATCACTTATAGATCAGCGATCGGAAAAAAACATTCAGACGCTCGTGCCCGAGGCACAGCAAGTTTTTCGAGATTTTTTGATTGCTCTTAATGAAAATTTTATGACGCTAGAAATAAACGCAGTCGTCATTTGCGGAACTCGAACCTATGCTGAGCAAGATGTGCTTTATGCCAAGGGAAGGACCATCAAAGGGAAGATAGTTACGAATGCGCGGGGAGGATATTCTTACCATAACTTTGGAATAGCAATTGATATTGGGCTCTTTAAATACGGTAAATACCTCGATGACCATCCGAAACTCTATGAACAAATCGGAATCATTGTACGTAAATTCCCAGAATTAGAATGGGGAGGCGACTGGAAGAGTCCCTGTGATCCTCCACACGTTCAATATCGCACATTTTGCACTATGGCTGAGCTTCGGGAACGAGTCGCCAAAAAACAGGAAATTGTATAATGAAAGAAAACCTCGACATCTTTATTTCTCATTTTGGACAAGACGTTGTATTTGAAAACGGCGGCACCCTTCACGAAATAAGGGCAATTTTTGACAACGCCTTTTACGATGCTTCGATTGGAGAAATAGTTCTCGATACCACACAACCTCGCCTCACCTGTAAACTCGAAGACATTCGAGGCATTAAACGAGGAGATTATGTAAATATAGAAGAAAAAAAATTTAGCGTTCTTCAAATTCAACCAGACGGCACAGGAATGGCCACTGCTTTATTAGCACATGAGCGAAATTTTCATTAATGCAAATGGTCTAAATAAGGCTGTAGAAAAACTGCGGCTTCCTGATGAAACCTTGCAAAAAATCATCAACCGTGCAATTGCCCAAACAGCTCGCTGGGGCCTTCAGAGAGCAATTTCCTTATTAGGTAAGGCAACCCGAGTAAGCGCCAAAAAATTAAAAACACGAGGGCGTATTGACATTAAGCATGCTGAGGCTGGTTACGCATCAATTTGGCTTGGCCTTGATGATGTGGGACTTGGACACATGAAACCCAGGAAAACAAAAACCGGCATAAAAGCTGCAGCTGGAAAAATCATGGTTCCCGGAGGGTTCATCGCCAAAAAAAACGTGTTTAAGCGGCGCGGAAAGAATCGGGTTCCAATAGATAAGCAAATGTTTGCGCTCCATGAACATGCTGAGCCCGCATTGCGGCAGGTAGCGGATGAAGTCAGCTTGCGATTACAGGAAAATTTTGATCGGGCCTACGAAGCCATTGTCTACAAATGAATCTCCCTGAAATTAATTTAACAGAGCTGCACGAGAGCATTGCGAGTGGACTCAAAATACAGTTTCCAGGTTGTACTGTTGATTATTATTCTCGCCCTGGAGAACAAATAAAGACTCCAGCTATATTTTTTGAACTGGAGGGCATTGGAAGTGCAGATCCCCACGATATTGGGACTGAGCAACTTGAGGCGGAATTAAGATTTTCAGCGGAAGTTATTGTGACCTATAAACAAAAGGGTCTGCTAGGTGTTCGGTTGCTTGCTTTAGGAGTAGCAAAATTTGTTCATGGCAATCGCTGGGGACATCCCGTTTCGCCTGGGCAATTTGTGGATGCAGCTCCAGAAGCCTTTTCCGGTTCAATGGATGCCTATGAAAGTTGGCGAGTTTCTTGGACGCACACAGCCTTGCTAGGAAAAAACATTTGGGAGGAAATCGGGATCATTCCAGATCAAGTATTAGTATCTGAGATTCCCCATGTCGGTATTTTTCACGAGCCTCGTTATATCCAGATATTCGCACAAGAAGAGGGCAAAAATGAGTAACTTCCGCATCGGAGAACTTGAGCGACGTCTTAACAATATCGTACGTTTCGGAAATATTATCGAAATCGACTACGACAAGGCCCGAGTTCGTGTTAAAATGGGGGATAACTCCAGCGCTTGGTTACCATGGATGACAGAGCGTGCTGGAGGTAAAGAAGGTAAAACGACTTGGAATCCACCAGCTATTGGTGAACAAGTAGTGGTACTAGCGCCATCTGGGGAATTGGCTTCGGCATTTCTTTTACCTGGCGGGATCTATAAAAAAGACCGGCCTGCAAATGGCGATAAAGCCACAATTTCTCGTACTACTTATGGGGATGGCACGGTTTCAGAATACGACCGAGAATCCCATGTGCACTTGCTTCAGCTCCCTGTTGGAGGAAAAGCTGTAGTGAAAGTGGGAGATAATGTTTCAACCGATATCACAGATTCTCAAATCACTCATCGGTTTAACTCCGGAGGCAAAATAGAAATAAATGCAAACGGAGTAACAATAACCAACGGAGAAACCTCATTAGATATAACCGCAGACGGTGTAAAAATGAGCAGAGGTGCAACCTCATTAAATATTATCTCAGGAGGCATCATTATTAAAGGGTCCATTACTATGACAGGCTCTTTAACACAATTTAAAGGACCTCTAAAAAGTAACGGCGTAACGCTTCATAGCCACATTCACGGAGGAGTAACAAGCGGATCGGGATCTACCGGTCCAGCAATACCTGCATAACATGCGTGGAACGAATGCCACAACTGGAAAAGAGCTATCTGGACTCGATCATTTAAAACAGTCGGTTCGAGATATCTTAACTACCCCGATTGGATCGCGTGTCCTGCTGCGTGATTATGGGTCTCGCCTTTTTGAATTAGTCGATGCCCCGCTGAACGAAGAAACCATCATGGAACTTTATGCCGCGACAATTGAAGCCCTACACAAATGGGAGCCCCGTATTGAAGTGACACGTGTATTTGTCGAGGCGATCGAGATTGGGAAAGTTATTTTTGGAGTTGAAGCAAAATATCTGGAAAGTGGAGCAACAGTAACAATTGGAGGAATTAAGATATGAGCTTTACGCCAATCGATCTTTCAAAACTCTCCGCTCCTGATGTTGTCGAGGAAATTGATCATAAAGTTATTATTGCCGAAATGGTAAATGATTTGAGGCGTCGTGATTTGGCATTCGATGCACTAGTGGAAAGCGATCCTGCGTGGAAAACCCTGGAGGTAGCGGCCTATCGGGAAATGCTCCTGCGCCAGCGCGTGAATGACGTAGCGCGAAGCGTGATGCTTGCCTTTGCCAGTGGATCAGATCTTGACCATATGGGAGCCCTTTTTGGAGTTACCCGCAAAATTATTAATCCCGAGAATCTCGAAGTTATTCCGCCTACCACAGCAGTTATGGAGGCCGATACTGATTTCCGTTACCGAATTACCCTCGCTCTTGAAGGGCTCAGTACAGCAGGTCCTGAAGGCAGCTATCTTTATCATACACTTAAGTGCAGTAAAATAAAGGATGCTAGTGTTGTGGGTCCTCCCACAGTTTCGCCTGGACAAGTTTTAGTCACTATCCTTGGAAATTTCGGAGATGGTACAGTCGCAGCGGAAGTGGTTGATGAAGTAAAATCGCTTCTCAATGCGGAAAATGTTCGACCTATTACAGATGAGGTAATCGTCAAGGGAGCGAAGATCCATCACTATAAAATAGTCGCAACCCTCTACACATTCGATGGCCCGGATCCCGATGTAATCATTAATAAAGCGCGTAAAAATGCCGAGGCTTTCGTATCTTCCAGCCATCGTGTTGGACGAGACATTCCAATCTCGGGAATTTATGCGGCATTACATGTAGAAGGAGTGCAGCGTGTGGTTCTCACTGAGCCCACTGAGACACTAAAACTCGATCATACCCAAGCGCCATACTGCGCGTATACAGATATTAAACTTACCCATGGAGGAACCGACGAATGAGCCTTCTTCCTCCCAATACTACCCCGCAGGAAAGAGTAATAGCTGAGACCATTGCCCGTATTAGCGACGTGCCGGTTCCGTTGCGTACCCTTTGGAACCCACAAAAATGCCCTGCAAACCTCCTTCCTTGGTTAGCTTGGGCGCTCTCTGTGGATGAATGGGATGCCAATTGGACCGAGCAACAAAAAAGAGATACTATTGCAGCAAGTGTAGAAGTTCATCGTAAAAAAGGAACAATTGGTGCCGTCCGTAAAGTGCTTGAGCCGTTTGGACTGAGCAATGCGATCCAAGAATGGTGGCAGATGGAACCGCGAGGGAAACCATACACTTTTAGAATTCTATTATCATTTATTACAACGCCAGCTCACATTCAAGACTCTATTATTTCCGCAGTTCGTCGCGTAAAACCAGTGCGATCTGAGATGACTGTGGAGCTAGCAACGGGATTTCTGGGGCAAGTTAATATCGTAGGAATTCTACGCCCTATTCTTTTCGCTCGAATCTCTGCACAAATCACCTATTAATATGTCTGCATTTCAATTTATAATAACCGACGCCGGGAAAGCTGCTATGGCGCTGGCGGGGCAGTTTGGTCCAGTTACTTTAGGCAAAATTTCTGTCGGCTCAGCAGGCTATACCCCCTCTTCAGCGCAATCTTCTCTGCAACAGGAGATCAAGCAACTGATTCCAGAGGGCAGTAGTGCTTCAGGGCCGGGAATTATCCATATCACAGCTAAAGACAATAGCGCGGATAAATACACCATTCGTGAAGTTGGTTTGCTAACATCTGAGGGTATTCTGTTTGCTATACACTCTCAAACTGAAGACATTCTCGTGAAGAGTGTTGGCGGTGTTGCGTTGCTTGCTTTTGATTTTGCAATTACCAATTTGCCGGCTGAAAGCGTCACCATTGGAGATGCTCAATTCCAGTATCCACCGGCCACTGAAACTGTAAAAGGAGTCGCTGGAATTGCAACACAGGAGGATGTAAATAAGGGACTAGACGATAGCACTATTGTTACTCCGCTTAAGCTTGCTAATGCAACATGCGTAAAGAATACAATAACAACTGAACGCATTGCAGACGAATCGGTTACAGTGGTCAAGATAGCTAAGGGATCTATCACATCCTTCCAGCTTAATAACTCACTTAAAGCGTCAATAGTTCCGGCTGGCTGTGTGGCAGCATTCGCTGGAGTATATGCTCCGGGAGGATGGCTTAAAGCTAATGGCGCGGCAGTTCCTAGGGCTACATATCCTGATCTATATGCTGTGATCGGAATACATTATGGAGCAGGGGATGGCTCTACTACATTCAATTTACCGGACCTTCGTGGACAATTTGTTCGGGGTTGGGACGACGGGAGGGGAGTGAATCCAGGTCGCGGATTTGGCTCGTGGGAGGGAGATGAATTTCGCTCGCATAGTCACAACTTTGTTACTAATCCGGCTTCAATTCCCACCTCATCTCATCATCACCATCCGGAGCGGATATTGACTGAAAATACACCGCATAGTCTTATGGGAGCTCACGGTTGGATTCAAAATGCTGGAGGAAGTGAAACGCGTCCTATAAATGTCGCTCTTCTTTACTGCATTAAATATTAAAATAATAATGAACATTTATCATTATCATCCTAACACTGGAAGTTACCTGGGAAATAGCTTAGCTGATGAAAGTCCTCTTGATCCAGGTGTTTACTTAGTTCCAGCGCATTCTACTTCAGTCAAACCTCCAATTTCTAGGGACGGGAAACAAAGCGTTTGGAAAAATAATAAGTGGGAAATGTTAGACATTCCAAAACTTAATTCGGAACCGGAAGCAAAACCCATGCCAGTCACATGGGAGACGATACGAGGCCAACGTAATAGTCTTCTCCGCCAGAGTGATTGGACCCAGATTTCTGATACTCCTCTTGATGCTGATCAACAGACTGCCTGGAAGACATATCGTCAGACTCTACGCGACATACCAGATATTTTTAACACTCCAGACTCCGTTAAATGGCCCGAATCTCCAACACTAATAACAGAATAAAACTATATGTCATTCCTACACGGTATTGAGGTCATTGAAATTGACCACGGTCCCCGCCCCATTCGTACTGCCAGCAGCTCAGTAATCGGACTTGTGGGTACAGCTCCTAATGCTGATGCTACCGCGTATCCAATTAATACGCCTGTCCTTATAACCGGGTCACAATCAGCAATTAAAACTCTTGGAGACATTGGTACACTTGCCCCCGCGCTAGATGGAATATTTGATCAAACAGGCGCCGCTGTTGTGATTGCTCGTGTTGAACAGGGAGAGAATGCTGCTGAGACACAAGGCAATATCATTGGTAACAATATAGAGAAAACTGGCATGTGGGCTCTCACAGGAGCTATGAGCAAGGTTGGTGTACAGCCGCGCATTCTAATTGCTCCAGGATTCACTCATATAGCTGCCGTTACTACAGAACTCATTGCAGTCGCAAATCGTTTACGCGCTATTGTTGTCGCTGATGGACCTAATACTACTGATGCTGAGGCGATTACATTCTCGGGTGGATTCGGGAGCGATCGATTATACATCGTTGATCCTCAGGTGCAGGTATCTCGCAAAGGAGTTATAGTCAGCGAGCCGGTATCTGCACGCGTGGCTGGCCTGATTGCCAAGAGCGATAATGAGCATGGATTTTGGCGTTCCCCTTCCAATCAAGAAATTCATAGCATAGTCGGAATCGCACGCCCTATAGACTTTCTTTTTGGGGATCGTAATGTTTCAGCCAACCTTCTTAACGAAAAAAACGTCACCACGATTATTCGGCAGAATGGATTTCGTCTGTGGGGCAATCGTTCCACTGCTAGCGATCCAAAATACGCATTCTTAAGCGTCCGTCGTACAGCCGACATGATATTTGATAGCATCCTTCGCGCTCATCTCTGGGCCGTAGATCGCAATATCTCAAAAACGTACATAGAGGACGTCGTTGAGAGCGTAACTAATTATCTACGCGAGCTTCAAAATCTAGGAGCGATTCTTGGAGGGGAATGTTGGGCAGACCCGAAGTTAAATACCCCGGAGAGCCTTGCGCAAGGGAAAGTATATTTTGACTTTGATTTTGGACCTTCTTGTCCAGCCGAACGACTAACCTTCCGAGCACAAATCAACAACGACTACCTCTCTAAAATCTTTACTAAATAATCACCATGGCTACCGCATCTAATATTCTAAAAAACTTTAATGTTTTCATCGATGGCCGAGGCTACGCCGGGGTTGCTGAGGAAATGCAACTTCCAACGCTCGGTCTTGCTACAGAGGATTTCCGAGCTGGAGGAATGGATGGAACCATCAAAATCGAAATGGGACAAGAAGCCATGGAATGCACCATTACACTCTCCGGTTATGATCTCGCAACGCTCGGACTATGGGGAATAGGAGAAGGAAACAATGTGCCCATTACCGCCCGTGGAGCCTTGGAATCACTCGATGGCACCGTCACTCCAATTGTCGTTAATCTTAGCGGAACAATTCGCAGTCTGGAACCCGGCGGCTGGAAAGCAGGAGAAAAATCCACATTGCAGCTCACCATCGACGTTCGGTCTTACAAATACACCCAAAATGGGCAGGCAATCCACGACATCGACCTCATCAACATGGTGCGAATCGTAAATGGAAAAGACCGTCTCGCAGCGCAACGAAGCGCCCTTGGAATTTAAAAAAATACTACTATGACTGAAACTATTAAATTAACATATCCCATTAAAATCGACGGCACAGAGACACATGAACTTTCTATGCGGGTACCGCTATTAAATGATCTCTTGGCGGTCAAGAAAAACGATAATAAATCAGAACTAGAAATTGAAATGTTACTTATTTCCAATCTCTGCAAAGTCGCTCCTGACAGCATTCGAGCCATGCCATTTAGAGACTATAGAAAACTCGAAAAGGCACTCGCAAAACTTATGGATGACGAAAACCCTTTGGACTAGAGCGCGCGGAACTTTTAAAGGCCATCCTCGCGCTTGCCTCTCACACCGGCTGGCAGCCTGAAAATATTGGTCGTCTGTCGTGGTATGATTTTCTCACGTATCTAAAATTCTTGCCTCGAAATGCCTGAAAAACGATTTAAAACAGTTCTCGAAATAGGTGGTAACGTCGCTTCTTCTCTTAAGAATGCATTTAACGTACTGAGCGGGAATACCAAAAAGATTGGTTCTACTATTAGAGATCTTAATACAGATGCAAGGAAATTGCGTAGCGAACTTAAGGAGAAAAAGCTAGGCGGTCTAGAAGCGGCAAATGGGGTTAAAAAACTAGAAAGTGAATTAGCCAGACTCGAAGCTCGAATTAAACGTACCAGAATGGCTGGAGATGCTCTTGTTCAGATCAAAATGGCAGATTTGGGCGGGAGAATGAGTCAAATTGGGAGCAGCATCAAGCGAGGCGCAATTGCTATCACTGCTGGAAGCGCTGCAATGGGGGCTGCAATGGTTGCGATGATGAAAAACTCCGCAGACTACGGCGACAATGCAAAAAAAGCCGCCGAAAGAATGGGCATTGGCATCAACGAACTCATTAAACTAAAACACGCCGCAAAACTATCAGGCGTGGAAGGAGAACAACTAGAAAGTGGAATCACCAACCTTTTTAAGAGCATAGAAAAAGCACGAAACGGGGGAGACAAAGCAAACATCCTTGCCCTACTGAAACTCAACCCCAACAAACTTGCCGGCATGAACCCCGAAGAAGCCGTAAAAACATTTGCCGAAGCATTTAAAAACCTTAAAGGCCCCTACGCCAAAAAGAAAGGACTTATCGCTCAAATAATGACCGGCGATAAAAAAATGGCAAATGTTCTCGACCTGGGAAAAAGCGGATTAGATGAAGCCGCAAAAGAAGCAGAAGAACTCAACCTGACCATTAATAAAAAATTTGCAAAAAATAGTGAACTATTTAATGACAACCTTACAAAAATTGGAGTAGCCCTCAAAGGCGTAGGAAATATAATTAGCGAACATCTGCTTCCCGTATTTAATGAACTCTCTCAGCAATTTATTGATTTTATAAAAGGAAATGGGGAAGACATGAAAAAATGGGCAGTAGACTTTGGTGCATACCTAAAACAAAATGTTCCCCACTGGGCCGAAGAAACTAAAAAAATAGCTCAACAAATTGGCTATGTGGCTGGAAAAATAGGGAAAATTATCGAGCCCCTTGGAGGAGTGAAAGTCGTGATCGGAGCCCTTCTCACACTGCAATTAGCTCCCCTAGTCACCGGCATAGGAGCCCTAGGATTAGCCCTTCTGGCAGCAATTCCCGCTATATTAAGTTGTGCCACTGCATTAGGAGCAATGAGCATAAGCGCCCTGCCCATTATCGGGACCGTCCTCCTCATTGGAGCCGCTATTACTGCACTCGGATTAGCAATTCACCACGTTGTAAAAAATTGGGACTTTTATCTTCAAAAGATTCAAACAGGCACCACCTTCGCCTGCAAAAAAATACAGGAATTTCGAAAAATATGGGACACCTGCTGGAATGCACTAGAAATGACAACCCTCAATTTCGAAAAGAATATTTGGAAGAGCATTTCCGGAGTATTTGATCACCTGGATTGGATGAATTCGAAATTCCAATGGATAGGAGATAGCGTAAAAAAAGTGGGCGGATGGTTTGGAGGCACTAATAAATATGCACCAGTACAAACAATTGCCGGCGCTCGTGCAATGGGCGGCCCTGTCTCTGTTGGAAAGCGCTATCTTGTAGGCGAGCGAGGACCTGAGATTTTTCAACCAAGGACGAATGGACAAATCATTCCAAATGGGCGTGCTGGAGGGAATACAGATAACCGAACTTTTAACATTACCATCAATGCTGCTCCTGGAATGAATGAGCGAACGATTGCAGATTTAGTAATGGTACGCATTAGTAGACAACAAGCTGCATTCGCGGGTGGAGCTCTTTTCGACTAAATATATGGCACTTGTCATGATGGCGCTCGGTGCATATCGGTTTTGCCTCGATACGGCTGCTTATCAGCAACTCTGTCGTCAAACTGAATATAGCTGGATGAAGCAATCCCGTGTAGGGCTCCCCCCGCTGAGCCAACCGATGGGAGAGCAAAGTGATCAAATTACCCTTCAAGGAGTTATTCTGCCTACATTTCGCGGCGGTACCGGGCAGGTAGCTCAAATGCGCTTACAAGCTGGTCTCAGTATTCCTTTGCCGCTTATTTCGGGACTTGGAAATTATTTGGGGCAGTGGGTCATTACCAGCATTAGTGATACGCAAGAAATTTTTTGGTCGAATGGACAGCCTCGCAAAATCGAGTTTCAAATTAGCTTAGAAAAATACAATGAGCTGAACCTAAAAATTAAGGGATACAATGTCTCCTCGGCGGGTTTACTGGGAGCAATCGTTGGCCACATCGCATGAACGAGTACATTACCAACAGAGGCGATATGCTCGATGAAATCTGCTACCGCCACTACGGATCCACTCAAGAAGGACAGGTAGAAGCCGTACTGGAAGCGAATCGATCTCTCGATCTAGGACAATACATCGTTTTACCAATGGGCCTGACACTGACATTGCCGCTTGTAGCTCCTCAAACCAATGAAGTGGTGAGGCTCTTTTCGTGACACCGGCATTCACAATATCCGTTGAAGGATCTGATCTCACTGCATTAATTCAGCAGCGACTGATCTCGCTTGAAATCACGGATAATACTGCTGAGCAGGCTGACTCTCTTACGATAGAACTGGCTGATTGTGATCGAAAAATTGCACTGCCAGATCGAGGAGGCGTGATCAGCGTTGCTCTGGGCTACAAAGGGAATATGCGGGACATGGGAAAATTCATCCTCGACAGCGTGAGTATTGGAGGCCCGCCGGACCGTGTAACTCTCGGTGCAACTGCCGCACCATTTACAGCAGTAGGAAATTTTAAACCCTTTCAGACACGCAAGAGTCGATCATTTGATGACATTACACTAGGCGATCTCGTCCGCACAATTGCGAGTTCCTCTGGTCTTACCGCTGCCGTATCTCCGACATTCGATAGCGTCAAACTCTCTCATGTTGATCAGACCAACGAGAGTGACATGAATTTGCTGACACGCCTTGCCAGAGACCATGGAGCGGTAATGAAACCAACCGCAGGCCACCTCGTGTTCGCAAAAAAAGGGGCAGGGAAAAGTGTTGCCGGCAAACCTCTTGGCAAAATTACCATCGACCGTTCTGAGTGCAGTTCCTACAGCGCCGAATGGTCAAAACGAGCGAATTATAGCAAAGTAAAAACCAAATCTCACAACGTGGAGACTGGCGAGACAGATCAATATGAAGCATCTGATGGTGACGATGATGATGGGCCGGAATATGAACATCCTACCCTATATTCCGATGCAGAATCGGCTCAGCGAGGTGCTGCCTCCATCTTAGAGCAAAATTCGCGCTTATCTGAGACCATCAACCTTACCTTACCAGGCCGTCCGGACATCATCGCAGAGGGAATCATTACAGTTACTGGATTTAAAGAGCGCATGAATGGCGACTGGCTTATCAAAGCTGTGCAACACAACCTCAGTACATCGGGATTTACCACCACTATTCAGGGCGAAACAAGTTCCAGCAAAGGGGAGAAGGCGGCAAAAGCCAAAAAGGCGAAGAAGGAAAATCGGGCGTTTAGGGAGTCCAATTGAAAAGCACCAATAAGCCTTTCAAGAAAGATTTTCCTCGCTACTTAATAATCAATTTTCGACATTCAATACTTCGATTTGAAATTTCCTCTGTTAGCTGATTAACAATTGGATTATTAATGCCTTGAGAACTTATTTCCTTACATAAGGTATGAGATAGGTCTGGCAAGACTGTAGCTATCTTTTTAATCCGATTTAAAAGCTTGCTTGTATTCATTCCAAGCTCTAAAGCGCATTTTTCCCATCGCTCTGCATTAATTTCTCGGAGTTTGTAGGCGCCCCCAATTTTCATTGCCATTCCTGCTTTACGTAAATTTGTCTGCCTGGAATAAGGCAATATACTTGATAGGTCATAAAGAGGAGCTAGTCGCACTTGTCCTCCTGAGGCAATCAAGAATGAATAGTTTTTGGCATGGGCATCGGTTCCACCAATCAGCCAATTAAAAATTATAGAATCTATAAATCTCAGTTCATCTACTAAGTGGTCACTAGAATATTCTCTGATAAGTTTTATAATATCGACAAGAGAAGGCCCTCCTTCACTCTGATATTTTTGCTGTGGCATGCGCCCAAGTGCCTGACACATATCCTCTTGATGGATACGAATTACGCCGCGAGAGGCTGTTATGCGATCGTAACGTTTAATAATAATTACGGGATAGTTTTCAAAATATTGGAGTGAGGAAGAAGCCGTAGATAACCCGGACATCTCTGATAAGCGCATGCAAAAATATTCATTTTCGGCATAGCTATCAAAAGCGCTGGTTGCTGGTTTAAGAATATGGGTCGTTGGGATTTTCCCACTGGGTATGCCCCATCGATGACTTTCTGGATCATAGAAAAAGGCTGTCTTAGGTTGCGCTCCAGCAAGACTGAAATAGCCTATATCATTATTTGTGCGAGATGCGCTATAATCAGTAAGGAGCAATTGAATCCTTTCAACAATTTCACTTTCCTTCATCCAAACTATACCGCCAGGGCGACTTTTTTTTGACCAATTCTCAATCTGATCTGAACGGATGAACTGAACTGCTCCGGCACAATCTTCCCCAACATGCCACAATAATTGAAATGGATTTCGATGAGAAACCTTAAATTTTTTTCCCCATTGCCGCAAAATGCCTTCATGATCAGGAAGTAATCCCCAAAGAAATGTTTCCACAACTTTATGCCCATGTCTGGTGGTAGCCAATGGCATCGAAAGAGACAAAGGAAAGTTTTCTACATCCGCGATCCATTTGGGGTCGTAGCGAAAGCTCAGGCGGTCAAGTTTTTTATCCCGAATAACCATCCCCATCCATTTTCCTTCCATAAAGGCATGGAGTACCTGGAAGTCACTCATGGTGTATCCCCAGGATTTTTAACTATTTCTCCTAAATCAATTTCCGCCCTAATATGTTTGTACGAAATAGGGCAAAGGGTAATTCCTAATTCTCGAAGAGTTCGAAGAATCAGCCCTATTTGCGCTGATGGCTTTCCTCGTTCCACTTGGGTTATCCACAAACGACTAGTCCCAACCCTTTGTGCCAGCTCATCCTGAGTAATTTTTTTGAGGCGTCGGAGTTCTCGAATCAATGCTCCTATCTCTTTTGCAGAACGAACTGCCGGAAAAGGTGTTTCGGTGTGCATATGATCGAATACAATTTACATTTGCATATGATCGCATGCAAGTAAAAATTGTAATCGATCGTATATACTCATTCTTAGCTGTTTCGTTGAATGCCCTCAAATTGTGGCGTTTCGATTAGGCATCCTACCAAACACAGGTAGCTCGCGCTTCACATGATTGCCAAGGGTGATTTGCAATTGGCATTTCTCCAAAAACATATGGCGTCAAAACGGCGTGCTCGGGTGTGAGAACTACAATGCCCACCAGGCTTCCCAATCGGCCCGTGCCGCTGGGACTGCATAGATCCGTTGAACCATGGCCGGACTCGTATGACCCATTTGAAATGCTGTCTGAGGAGCGGATTTACAACGTGCTAGATGGTAGGTTGCGAAGGAATGGCGTAGTGCGTTGTCGGGGAAATCCGGCCATGGCAATTTTTTTTCTATGTGTAATCCGGCGACGAGCCGCTTCCGCTCTTTGTAGAAAGCACTCGCCATTTTAGGAACGATCCCTCCACTCCGTCCCTGGAAAAAGTCTGCCCGTTTTTTTAATGGTTCTGTAAAATCTACGATTCTCTCCAAAAGTCCATCCGTTTGCTTTGCGACATCGGGACGCACAAAAATTTGTCCATTTTTAGCATCCACGTCCTGCCAATCCATTCTTCGGATCTCAATACTGCGAAGTCCGGAAAATCCGCCCAAGAGTAACCACGCGCGTATCGGATCGGCCATTTCAGCTTCTAATAATGTCTCCATCTCGGAGGCTATTAAGATATTTCGGAGGGGTCGTGCTCGGGGAGCTGTAATCTTTCTAAATGGATTTCGTTCAATTAATTCCATGTCGTGACACCACGAAAAAACATTCCCGCATAACGATGGACTCCGGCTCTTGTGGTATCTGCGCCTGGAATTTTAGAGAACCAATTGGCAAGTTGTAGCGGGGTCATCGCCGAAATTGGCCCGCGAAACTTTTCCGTGAGTAGACGACACACTCGGGTCATTTTGGATATGTGATCTGCTGAGCTTCCCGATTTGGCGCGCAAAAACATTTGTACTGCCTGAGCAAGCGGCATTCCTTGCGATTGTTCTTCCGCTAGACCGTCGCTCCCCCTTTTTTTTAATAGACTTACCAATCGTGCGCCTTCTGCCCAGGCATCTGCTTCGATGGGAAAAAACCTACGAATTTTCTTTCCAGCAAACGATGCGCGAATCTCTAGTTTCCATGGTGTTGTTGGCCTTGCGGGATATTCAGAAACAAAAAATGGGTACTTCATCGGTTAGAGACGCTCCTCTTGTTGTCCATGTTGTCCAATATACCCCGAGAAAACCCAACATCAACCCACAAGCGGCAACATGACCCAACAAAAGAGATTTTCTCTAGAAGGGCTTATTTCCTAGCTTTAGGAGTTGTTTTTCAGAGTGCCGGCGGCGGGATTCGAACCCGCACACCCTTGTCGGATAAGGGATTTTAAGTCCCTTGCGTCTGCCATTTCGCCACGCCGGCATGTGATTTTCAGCAATTTCAAGACCACGCTCTTATTTCTGAGCATTCAGAGAGAACAGTGGGAAATTAGAAATGGATTGCATCAGAAATTTGTTTCTAAACAAGCCAAAAGGAACACTCTACTATTGAAGAGGGAGCTTTGTGGCTATCCGCTTAGTTTTTATCGCGATTTTTAGGATTAAAAGGGTTCTTCAGTTGAGGTCGAATGGCCTACTTGCCAATGTTCTAGCATTTCAGGCGGAATATTCTGAAGGAACCGGGAAGGGCGTTGAAAAGTTTCGCCATAGCCTCCTCCAAGACGTAATTCGGGATAGCTGAGGTAGAGTTCATCTTTACAGCGAGTCAAGCCTACATAAAAAAGTCGTCGCTCTTCTTCCAGAGCGTCCGGATTTTCTAATGAGCGACTGCCTGGAAACATGCCGTCCGCCAACCACACAAGAAAAACAATTTTCCACTCGAGTCCCTTAGCCTGATGAATGGAAGACAGGACGACTTTTCCCTCATCTCCCGAAGTTGCTACCGCATCCACGGTTTCCACGGCTCCCAGCAATGCGAGTTGAGAAAGGAATTCATCAGCGTTTTCGAAGACCCGTGCATATGCTGCCAGTGTTTGAATATCCTCACGTCTTGCATCATAGTTTGCGAAGTGTTCTTTTAAGTAATCATCATAAATGGCAAACAAGATCGTCTCAATCATCGAAGCGGGAGATTGGGGTTTTCCGCTGAGGACAAGATCGTCTAGCGTGTGCACTAGCTCAGACCAGCTTGGTTTGGTTTTGGCAGGTACCTTGAGAGACATGTAGTCAAGTTTTGCGCCTGACCGCGTGATCATTTGATTCCAAAGAGAATCTGCGGATTTTATTCCAATTCCGGGAAGAAGTCGGACCATCCGCTTGAAAGAAATTTCATCCTTTGGATTGACCGCAAATTTTATGAAAGCCGCCACATCCTTAATATGGGCTTGTTCAAAAAACCGAAGACCGCTGGTAATGACAAATGGAATGCCTCGGCGTGTAAATTCCAGCTGTATTTCCATGGAGTGATAATGGGCCCGGTAAAGAACTGCTATTTCGTTGAGGGGAGCCCCTTCTTCATGCAATTCAAGGACGCGTTGAGCCACAAAGGATGCTTGTTCCGTATTAGTAGCCAAAGGCACCCAAGCTGGTTTATTGCTTCCTCCTGGCCGTGTGGTGCCCAATGTTTTTTCAAATTGATGTTCATTGGCGCGAATTACAGCGTTAGCCACAGAAAGAATTTCAGGACTACTTCGATAGTTGGTTTCAATTCTAAAGATTGAGGCATTCTTGTGGCGACGGGGAAAATCCAAAATATTTTTGAAGTTAGCTCCGCGCCACGAATAGATAGATTGAGCATCATCACCTACTATCATGATGTTGCCATGGATGCCTGCCAGCCGCTCAACAAACTCCGATTGAAGTCGGTTGGTGTCCTGATATTCGTCAACAAGGATGTGGTGAAATTTTTCTTGATAGAGTTTGGCGATGTCTTCGCAAATTTCGAACAGTTCTACAGGTTTGGAAAGCAAATCGTCAAAATCTAGGGAATTCGCTTCTCGTTTTCGTGCTGCAAAAGCAATTGACACGTGTTCAATTTGCTCTGCCCTATCTAAGAAATAGGGGTAGCGTCGCTCCAGTACACTTGGAATGGATTCCAAAGTATTGGTGACCAGACCGAAAATTTCCGACAATACTTCCGCTTTTGGAAAACGCTTATCTGCAGTCCTCAATCCCTCTCTTCTTACAACGACCTCGATCATATCTTGTTGATCTTCCCGATCGAGGATGGAAAATCCGGGTGGAAATCCGATGCGTTCTCCATGAGCGCGCAAAATGCGGTTACCAATAGAATGAAAGGTTCCTCCCCAGATTCCTTCGATTCCTTGTGGAACTAAGGTTCGAACACGTTCCAACATTTCGCGCGCAGCTTTATTAGTGAAGGTGACAAGGAGGATGTGGTTGGCTGTAACGCCTTGAGCGAGGAGCCATGCCACGCGATAGATAAGGGTGCGGGTTTTTCCGCTGCCAGCACCTGCAATGACAAGGCTAGCGCCAGGTGGAGCTTGCACGGCAGCGATTTGTTCCGCATTCAGGTCCGAGTGGAAATTCACTTTAACGGGCTCAGAATGTTGTGAGAGTGTGTAATGTCTCGTCACTAGTGCGTGATTTGTGGAGCGGAGAGGTTAAATTTTAAAAAGGTAAAGAACGGTTCATCAAAATCGTAAAGGATTCGTAGGGTGGATGGATTGCAATACTCTTCCTACAAACTCATAACCGTCTCTTAGCTCTTGTGTTTGCGTGATTTCGAGGAGGAAGAAGCCTTTTTCTTATTTTTCTTGGGAGCCGGCGGCGGGGTAAGACGTGCCGCAGCAACTTCTTCCGATTTGAGTCCCAGCCCATATACTAGCAAGCTGAGGCCATCCTTCCAAATTTTTGGACGAACAGGTTCTCCGTAAATGACAGCAATGACATCTTTTCCATGCCAGGTCCCACTTGCAATAAGGCAATGGCCTGCCTTATCCGTGTATCCGGTTTTCATGCCATTGCAGAAAGTATAGTCTCGCAAGAGGTGATTGGTATTATAGATGGCAATGGTTTTCCCGTTATTAAGTCGGAAATTGATCGCGCGATAATTGATGATTTCGCGTAGTAGCGGATTGGAATAGACAGTGCGTGCTACGATGGCCATGTCCCGGGCGGTAGAATATTGGGCATCGCAGGGAAGGCCGTTGGGATTGACAAAGTGCGAAGAATTTCCATGTAATTCAGCCATGCGGCGATTCATTTTATCCGCAAAAGCCGCTACGCTGCCAGCATTGTCGCGAGCAAGAGCAACAGCCACATCATTTGCACTTTTTACTAGGAGAGCAACAAGTAACCCCCGTCGAGTATAGACGTCTCCGGGACGAATGCCCAGCTTAGTTGGCAATACTGTGGTATCCGATTTTTCTATCGTTACTGGCTGATCCAGGTTTCCACTTTCAACAATGATCAGAGCTGTCAGGAGTTTTTGAGTGCTGGCAACTTGGCGAGGCTGGGTTTCGTTATGTTTTAAAATGATTTTTCCGGTATGAGCATCGAATAATATTGCGGCCTTAGCGGTAATGACGGGGGGAATGGCTCCGGAAGTCGGCAGAGGAAAGGAAGCGGTAGTTCCTTGTAAAGTATCCGTTGGAGAAGCTGAAGGAGAGGTGGCTGGAGATGGAGAAACTGAGGGGGAGGGGGACGGGATCTGCTGCGCGATCAAAAAGCCCGGTATGCCTATAAGAATCGCACCGGTAAGAATGCGTAATCGGGAAAATACGACGGTATTCATTTGGAAGAATGAGAAAATTCAGGAAGAGGGGGGGCTGCATTTTTGAAGCTTTTCTCCATATTAGCATCTCGGAGAGCCCCATATTTCATAGCGAAATAATAATGTCGCTTGGCGAGCTCCACTGCGGGAGGGTTCCGATCCATGTAAATAACAGCCAGGTTATAATGGGCATCGCTATAAGCGTTATCAAGTTCTACGGCGGTACGCAATTCCGATTCGGCTGCATCTGACCATCCCATGCGATTCATGACTACTCCGAGATAATTGTGGATACGAGGATTTTGGGAATCATAGAGCCTTGCTTGAGCCAGTGCTGCGAATGCCTCATCCAGGCGGTTGCGGTCCATGTAGAGGGAGCCCAATGTGAGCCAGGCAACGCCTGTTTCCAAACGGAGGGAGATCGCCTGTTTCAGATTTTTTTCTGCAGAGGTAAAGTCCCCCAAGCGATATTGAATAACTCCTAAGTTCACAAGTCCTACGAGGTTATTGGGAGCAAGCTGAAGTACTTCCTGATAGGCGAGAAGGGCTTGCTTGAAGTTTCTGCTGGTGAAAGCGGTATTGCCCTCCGCTGCCGCTTGCTGAGCCACAGCTGGCACAAATTCAGCAGAGGTTTGTGTGGAGGGCGGAGAAAGTAATTCATCAGAGGATGAGTGGGCTGCGGAGGGAGATTTTTGCTGAAGACTTTGATCACTTTCTGGTTTGTTCACGGAAGGAAGAGGAGGCTTTGCTGGTTGGGTAAAACCGGCACGAGGGGCCATGACAATGATACCCATGCCTATAACGAAATACCGATAAAGTGATAGCAGACGAGACGGGTGCATGGACTGCCGCAGGATGACTAGTGAGCTCCTAATTCCGCCGAACGCTGCTCCGCTGCTCGAACCGCTCGGATCAGGGCTGCCCGAACGGCGGCATTCTCCAAAACTGTCAGTGCGGCGGCTGTTGTGCCGCCCGGGCTAGTGACCATTTCGCGTAGTAGCGCTGGATGCAATCCGGTTTTTTCCGCCATATCGGCTGCGCCCCGTACGGTTTGAATCGCCAAGTTTAAGGCTACTGGCCGAGGCAATCCGGCGGCCACTCCTCCATCGGAAAGCGCTTCAATGATTAGATAAATATATGCAGGACCGCTTCCGCTCACACCAGTTACCGCATCAAAAAGAGATTCCTTGGTTACGATTACAGTTCCCACTGCTTCAAAAACCTGACGGGTTTGCTCAAGGTCTGCGGAAGTTGCGGAGGCTCCCGCAGTTAATGCGGTTGCACTGACTCCTATCATGGCACCTGTGTTTGGCATGGCCCGTACGACACGAGCTCCGGAAAGTGTTTGCAGGCTTCCTGTTGATTTTCCCGTAATGACGGAAACCAGAAGCTTGTGAGACAGAGCCCCCTCACAAGATTGCAATGCGGTTGTGGCATCCCCAGGTTTTACCGCAAGGACAATGAGTTCTGATTCCCGAGCCACAGTCGCGTTATCATTGGCAGCACGGACGCCAGTTTCTTGTGCCAGGAGAGCCAGTGCCTGGGCATTCCGGTTCGAAACGATGATTTCCTGGGGAGTACAAAGTTTGGCGCGCAGGATGCCTTCAATAATGGCACGAGCCATGCGTCCACCCCCAATAAAGCCATATTTCATATGAAACTATAAATTGCATTTGCCAATAGAGTGATGCAAGTCACTTCGATTTTCTGTTTATTTTGCCCGGGAAAATTCATGCTTATTTTATACCGGTTTCGCCATATCCATTCGGTTCCTGGGAGCAATTCGCGGTTTTTTAGGCTGTGAGTTCTGCCACTCACTACGAATTCACCCTTGCCATTAGTAAAATTTCTCCTCGCTCCATGGATACCTTTTATTCTAAAAGGCTCTAATGAACTGTCGTGGCTTCCTTTCCACTTTTTCGGTGCTTTCCGCTGTAGCCCTTGCGATAGGCTTTTTACCCGCCTGTGCTACGAAAGCGGTAGTCGACCCTCGGATGACTTCTGCCATGGTTACCCACAATGTTCATGGGTGGACTGCTGCGAAGATTCAAAATGGTCAAATATTGGATTATAGAGATATTCAACATTTGGTCAGGGCAAAAATGCCTGCTTCCACTGTCATTGCTTATCTGCAAAGCACCGAGAAATCCTATCAATTCAGCCCAGGCCAGCTGGACTCCTTAAGAAATCTGGGGGCCGCTTCACAGTTAATTCACTATCTCAACGAAACCAAAGGATTTTATACCAGCAATGGTTCTTCCTATCCCTCGCACCAATTCTATTGGACAAGGCTGTGGGATAGAAGTTTTGCGCGGCGCCTAATGTCCAAATCCCAATTTCCGCTCGAGAAGGATATGATGGATCCGGCATATGAAGAATCTCTTTTTTCACCATTCTTCTGAGATCCTTTGCTATAGCGGAAGCAGGGCTCCCCGTTTACAAATTACGGAAGTAGGGAAGCTCTTGTGCCGTTTGTTTTACAAGTGGAATACCTTCGAGAAGTTCAGCAATAGAATCCCATTTTCCTTGAATCAAGGATTCTCGGGCATGATTGGGGAGGCTGCCTGAAAAGGTTTTGCCGCCAGCAGTTACCTGACATAAGGCGACATCAATCACGAATTCAGAAGAGGGATGTGTTTTGGTAAGCTCCGCAAGTTCGCGCAGTGCCTCCCTGGGAAGAGAAAGACAGGGCATGCCTAATGTTATTGAATTCCCGAAGAATATTTCGGCATAACTTTCCGCCAGAATTGCTTGAAATCCATGGCGATATAGGGCTTGGGGAGCGTGTTCCCGCGAGCTTCCGCAACCAAAATTAGAACCACTAATAAGAATATGAGCTCCTTTGTGATGAGCTGCATTTAAAGGATGTGATTTTTGCTCCCCTTCCGAGGTGAATCTTTCATCATAAAAGGCATATTGTCCGAGATCATCGAATGTAATGCATTTTAGGTAACGTGCGGGGATGATACGATCGGTATCAATGTCATCACCGGGAACGGAGACTGCAGTTCCAGTGACAGTGCGAATTTTTTGTAAGGCCATTATTATAGTGGTGAGTGGATGGTCCGAGAACTAATGAATGGAGAAGACTTCGCGTGCATCGCTGATTTCCCCTGTGATCGCGGCAGCGGCTACCATCAAAGGACTCATCAATATGGTTCTTCCGGTGGGGCTGCCTTGGCGGCCTTTAAAATTTCGATTACTGGAGCTGGCACAGAGTTGATCTCCCTCCAGTTTATCCGGATTCATAGCAAGACACATGGAACATCCCGCTCTACGCCATTCAAAGCCTGCGTCTCTAAAAATTTTCGCTAGGCCTGTTGTTTCAGCGATGGCAGCCACTCCTTGAGATCCGGGTACAACGATTGCTTTGACGCCGGATTTTACCTTGTGTCCTTTGAGATATCGGGCCACTTCTTGTAAATCCGTCAGTCGCCCATTCGTGCAACTGCCGAGAAAAGCGACGTCCACCCGAGTTCCTCTGATGGGTTGACCAGGTTTTAAATGCATATGCTGGAGTGCTTCTTCTGCGGTACTCCGATCTTTGGCTGGTACTTCTTCCGGAGTCGGAATCTTTTCCTCGATGAAAATTGCTTGAGCAGGGTTGATTCCCCAAGTGACCGTGGGAGAGATGTCTTCCGCCCGGAACGTGACCGCATCGTCGTAAACGGCATCAGTGTCTGTAGCAAAAGACTTCCATCTTGCCACGGCAGCCTCCCAATCCTGAGGTTTCGGTGCATAGGGACGTCCTTTCAAGTATTCAAAAGTGGTGTGATCAGGATTGACATAGCCCACACGAGCCCCGCCTTCGATGGACATATTGCAGACCGTCATTCGTTCTTCCTGTGTAAAAGCGTCGAATGTGCTTCCTCCATATTCATAGGCGAATCCCAGGCCGCCGTTGACTCCAAGTTTGCGAATAATATGAAGAATGACATCTTTGGCATATACGCCAGGTGCCAACTTTCCGTTTACATTAATGCGACGTACTTTGGGTTGATGCAGAGCTATCGTTTGGGTAGCTAAAACATCTCTGACCTGGCTGGTACCAATACCAAAGGCAATCGCTCCAAATGCTCCGTGGGTGGAAGTATGGGAATCGCCGCAAGCAATGGTGGTTCCTGGTTGGGTAATGCCTTGTTCCGGCCCCACGATGTGGACAATTCCCTGGCGGCCGGTGGGAATATCAAAAAATTCGATTCCACATTCAGCACAATTGGCCCGTAAAGCCTGAATCATTTCGGCTGCCAGAGGATCGGAAAATGGCTCTGTCGTTTCGTTCGTGGGAACAATATGATCCACGGTAGCAAAAGTACGCTGTGGGTATAGCACCTTAAGTCCCAGGTCGCGTAGCATTCCGAATGCCTGTGGACTGGTCACCTCGTGAATCAAATGTGTTCCAATAAGGAGCTGAGTTTGCCCATTTGATAGTTTCCGAACGGTATGTGCATCCCAGACCTTATCTAGCAAAGTTTTGCTCATAGTGGAAACTCACTCTAATACGCGGTGCCTTTTGATGCAAGCTATCGGAAGTTTCCTGTGAGGAATTCATCCGCACATTCCCTGAATCGATTGCATAATAAGTTTATTATAAGTAAGATATAAAATAATAAGATACTTAATTTTAATTTATGATCGCTTATTCCAATGATTTGCTGGAGGCATGAGGTTCGATATTTGTCGTAGCTGGAATTGAGTAGTCTTTTATGAGCTGGAGATCCGTTTGGGAAGAGGCGGCCGCATCGAGGTAGAGAAGGTGGGGATCTTCAAGAAATTCGATTTTTTGTAAACCATTGATAGGTTGACTCGCTGCTTTGGCAAGGTCTGTCAGACTATGGATGGCATGTCCGTTTACCCTGGTAAGAATGATATGACTGAGCTCGTCAAATCCCATGGTATTGTTCGAAGGCAAAACTTCGCTGAGGAAAACCACTTTTCCGTGAAATTGGGGGAGTTCCGTCTGATATTGATCGATATATACAAGTCGTTGTGGGGCACGTATTTTCCAATCTCCTCCCCATTCTTGAAGATACGGGCGTGAGAGCTCCATAAATACTAATCCTCCGAGAATAAAATAACCAGGCTGCCGATCCGGAGCATATGCGGGACTCAGGCTTTTTTCTGTGGGTTCATTGGCTAGCTTTGCCTTTCCTTCGAAAAATTTTCCATTGCGGAAAACTTTTAAACTTACTTCATCGCCCACCCGATGTTTTGTGCTAATAAGATAATTGAAATTGATTTTCCCGAAGAGAGGATCCCTAATATTCCCCTGTTCGTCCAGTGGCTGATGGTCCACGGCAAAGAGAACATCTCCCCGTTGGAGACCTGCCTTTGCGGCGGGCCCATGGTCTTTCACTTTACAAATATAAATTCCTCCGTTTTGAGGCAGATTGAGCCATCTTCGGATTTGAGGATCTCGTGTGGAAGTCGCAGTCAAACCTAAGTGAGGAACCCCGGCGTAGGGAGGGGGATTTGCTACAAATTGTTGGATCACTTGGGCAGGAATTACCTCATAGGTTTGATGTTGGGAATCTGTTCGCATGATTAAGCCGGTCAATTTTTGTTCGCGAACGACTAGTTGGGTGGCATTGGTGTCGCGATACTGAAGAGGTGCGGCTACTCGAAAGCTAAGTAAATAGCTTGTTTCTGCGGGATATAAAGTTACCGCTGCTCTGATAAGCGTTCCTTCGGTGGCATTTAATTGTCCATTTGATTGAAGCTGCAAGATGGAAAGGATGTCTCCGGGTTTTGCATTCAGATCCAGTTCACAAGGAGTCAGATCTTTAAAAAGTGATTCGGGATGGAGAAGGGCAAGGTTGTAATCGTAATCCACCCGAATCACTTGTGCTGGAGATCTCTCGCTGGTTTGTGGATTCTCAAGTTCCACATAAGTGTGATCGGCTATTAATTCCGCTGTGACTAGCACATTTCCGCCCGGTAGGAGAACTCCCATGCCAGACTGGGTAAGGGGGGCATTTTTTGCCCATGGATGCTGAAATTGATAGGACTGAACTGTGGAATTTACACGAATGAGATGTCTTGCCCAGAAGGCTTCCGGTTGAGGCTCCGTTTCGGCGTCGCTGCTAGGGGAAGAGCTCGCTGAATTCAGAGAGAAGCAAAATGCGAAGAGAAAAAACGTCAGACGCAGCCAATTCATAACTGACGTTACGTACTTTTAGAGGCTCTGGGAGCAAAAAAACCATTTTCACCTACAAGGTTTCCCTTTTTTGCGTAACATCACTTCATAAATTAAAATCTTTTGGTACCTTGTAACGGGTCAAAATTCGTGAGCGGGCCGCGAGAACATCTTTGCGATCTAATACAATCGGGCGGGCAGTACCGATGGTCTCGATCACATCGAAATCTACGGGTTTGGAAAATGCACTGGCGAGGTCGTTCAAGGATCGAATCTTCGTTCCATTGACACGGTCGATAATGGAGTAACGAAATCCACTCAATTGAGTGTTAATCGGATCCGGTAAAATATTGCTCAGCACGACGATTTCAGGATGCTCCTGATACAGGCCATCATTGAGAAATTGATCAAAGTAATAATTCAAACGCAGATTGTCCGGATTATGAACAGTCATGAAATTTTGATTTGCAGGCTGGAAAAGGAGTCCCCCGTAAATAAAATAGCGAGGCTTTTTTCCGTAACTATTTGCCTGTAATTGAAACGGCCAACGTTCGCGAAGAGGAACAACGACTTTCATCGGTTTTTTATCACGCAAAATATTGAGAGTCACATGGTCGCCTTGAAATTTTCGTTCTATCACTTCAGCCATTTCCAAAGAATTTGCGTCCAATTCCACGGATCCGTTATTACTGACCGGATGCCCATCAATCGCGAGAATGACATCGTTTTGCCGCAGAATTCCGTCCGCGGAACCTCCAGCGTAAACCGTGCTGATGATCACCCCCCGATGATCATCCTGTAAGCCCAGAGCCTGTCTCATGGCGGTGCCATAAAGGGAATAATAGGTAATAGCCAGGTCCATATACCCTTTGTATTTTCCGGACTGGATATCTTTGAGGAAACGGTCAATTACGGGTGTGGGGATAATGTATCCGACATTTTGAGCGACATTCCCTCGATAGCCTTGAAAGGCGATGCCCGCTACTAATTGGTTTTGTATGACAGGTCCGCCACTGTTTCCCGGATTAATAGCAGCATCGATCTGAACTGTTAAGTGGGAATCGATTCCGGAATGAGTATAGGTCTGGAAATCAATGCGCGACACAATCCCCCGAGTTACCGAGAGCTTTTCTCCCCCCACCGGATAACCATAGACGGTGACAGCGGACTCCACATGGGGAATACTACCCAATTCAAGGGGGACTGTATTTTTGAAGAAAGAGGGATCTTCCGGAACCAAGAGGGCTAGATCGCAGTCATGTGCAATGTAGAGAACACGAGCTGAAAAAGGTCGAAGATCTCCTTCTTTGGAAAGATTGATAAAGCGGGCATCACTGACCACATGGGCATTTGTGAGAATCCGATGGCCAGCGATGATGAATCCCGTGCCAATTCCATCGCTAATTTCACCCGAATTCCAGGGTACACGGTAATCCGGAGTTTGGCTGGTCGTTTCGATGCGGATCACACTCTCGTTCATGGAGGAAAAACGGGCTAAAACGACGACTTCCGACAAATTTAGACACAGAAAAACTGCAAACAGCGTATGAAAAAGGACCGAAAGCTTCATTGTAACTCACGTTACGCACTTTGAGAAGCTCTGGGAGCAAAAAAACCATTTTAGCCCACAAGGTTTCCTTTTTTGCGTCAGATCACATTGTAAAACGACCGGAATAGGCAAATGTCTTTGTGGAAATCCTCCGGATGGAGTCCGTATGAGAATATCAAAAGATTTTCTCAAGATCTTGATTATTAGTTACTTGATTTTTTTCGCAAAAGGTATTCCACTGGGGAAATCCTCTCGCAAGGCTTCATTTGACAGGGAGGGAAGGAACATCCAACTTGAATTATGAATAAATTTATCCTGGCCCTTTTAGTGGGTGTAATGACTTCTGTGACAGCATTCGGACAGTGCATAAACTGCCCTTGTAAAACCGAAAAGAAAACCTTGGGGACCTGTGTGAAGTGTGGTTGTTGTAAAGACTAGTTCCTCGTTGTCGGTTCTCAGTTTTTAAAGCTGGCGGGTGGAATATACCCGGACGTCATTTCGTATTTCTTACGAAGAAATTTCCTAAGTTTTTTAGGGAAATGCTTCAGGTTGCATTGTATATTTAAATTGTAACGTATGCTGTTGCGCAATCCCAATCATTGCGCATGATGATTCGTAGAAACAGTAATATAATATACAATATAATTTAAATAAATATGAGTTCAACTAATGGTGCTGTCAATTGTAGTAATGTTAATAACAATGCATTCTCAGTTTCGGGGAATACAGGAAATTCAGCCCCCCATGAAACAAGTTTTTTTTATAAGAGGCCTCTAAGTTTAGTTTGTTCTACGGCGGGGTTTGTCGGTCGGACGCTTGCCAACGTGCCACGAACCGTCGGGATGATAGTGGGAGGAGGATTAAAATTGGTATATGATTACCCTGTATTAATGCTGCCGTTATTGGTAGGAGCAGCGGGGGAGTTCGCGAAGGTTACTGGTATGCCGATTGAGCCTACTCCTAGTAGTATTAATGTGAGTACTCCATTAATAATGTCCGATGGAGGGCTTCAGGGGGATCAAGGGTTTAATCAGTGTATGAAACAGGAATTAAATGTTATCATTAGTGGTCACTATAATTCAAGGAATGGAACAGGGACATTTCAACGAGCTGATCCAGATAGAGAGGCACAAGTGCATCGTATATATTGCGATAAACAAGAATTCTGTGCTCCAGTAACTCCGTACCAAGAAGGCAGTATTTGTAAAATGCAGATAGAAGGAATGGATGGGTCCAATTCTTCCTCCTTTAAATTTAACAATCGAGAGATAGAGAATGTATGGCATGGCAAAGGTGATTTGTCAGAATCAGAACTAGCAAACTATCAGAAATGCGTAAATCAACGTACCGTTATAGTAAATTCTCAAAATATGACTTCCTTGGAGGCTGATGTGATAAGGACTGCTGATTGTGCAGAAAGGAGCAGGGCAACTCCTCAGGATCTTCCCCAGGAGGATGGCGGAGCGACCTTGGGCTTTGCCTCTCCGACAGAAGCTTCAGTTCCCCATATACAAAGGGCGAACGCGCATAGGTCGTGGGTATCATCAAAAGATAAGGATGAAGAACCAACACATTTTATAAATTCGAGCGAGCCACCCGCCGCCGACCTTCCTATACTACCTGATGAGCCTACTCAGCAGCCTCCTCAAAATAACAATGGCAAAAATATCGGTGCTGCTATTATGGTACCTCTTATTGTGGTAGGTGCTGCGGCCGGGATATGTGCCTTCAGCAAGAGTCACGGAAAAAGGGACTACAAGCCAGCGGTATCAGTATAAAGAAAGAGCTATCTGAAAATATATACCTGAGAGCATTTTAAAAAATGCTCTCAAGTACTTTACACCAAAATAAAGGCCTTTTCGGAGAGCGTTTTTTCTCCGAACATCCATCGATAAGCACCTAGCCGGCCTCCTTTGGAGACTCCAAAATCGAGACAAGCAAGATTAGTGAGTAGAGGGACGGCTGGTTTGGAGAATCCGTAGTGACCAAAGAAGGTAGGGGGGGCGGAAGGTGGATAAGCCAGAAAGTGAGAGCGGAGATCTTCGGGAAGGGGTTTATTAGGAAGGGAAGGTTCTTCCGGATAGCCGATGTGTTTCCATGTCAAATCGCCGGCTGTCCACCATTTGATTCGAAACGACAGTGGGGTTCTCCTTAAAGTAATAGACGCAGGAGCGGTGATTTTAATGCCGTTCATGAGAGCTTTCAGTGCTTGTGTTCGTGCACTAGCGGTTTCTGTGAGATCAGAGAAGGTGATGTGATTGCCTTGCGGTGAATTTGTCACAGTTCGCACGGCTTCGCTATTCCAGCATGCGTGGACACAGCGGATGCCATGAGTTTCCAGGCAGATGGGAAGACGCATTAACCAGTCTATGCAAGCGTTCCATTCTCCCATCCGTGAGTGAAATTCGGCGAGAGTCTTGGCTAACTGAGCTTCTATCTTTGCATGTTTGCTTGGGCTGGTCCGTACAGCCAGACCGCGTGCATAGGCTATGGCATTATATTCATGGTTGCCAATAATGACCTTGGCCTCTCCAGCCATTTCCATGGCTCGAATGATGTGAATGGTCTTACGAATTTCCGGTCCACGGTTAATAAAGTCCCCCAAGAAAACGGCGAGTCGCCGAGGATGATGATAGATGCCATTTTTTTCGCGGTATTCTAATCGCTCGAGGAGTCGACGGAGTTTTTCGGCCTCGCCGTGCACGTCGCCAATGATGTCTATACCCAGGTGGTGGCCACTATTGTACTGAGCCATAAATTACAGGATATGCGCCGCTTGCATTTTTGGCGCTGGTCCGGGAATAAACGAAACCTATTTTGTACGCAAAGTGTATCATGCAAAATGCTCTGGCACATTACGATAGGGAATGGGGCCATCGGGCTGGCATTATCGACTCAGTTCGAGCATGCGCCGTATCGGCCGCTCAGCGCGAGCTCGAATCGCTTCGGCTATTTCAATCTCAGGCTGGAGGTTTAATAGGCAGTCGTGTAGCTTTTCCAATGTATTCATTTTCATGAAACGGCAGTCTGCGCAGGCGCAGGTCTCTGTGGGGCCGGGGATGAATATCTTGTCCGGTATCTCCCGGCGCAGACGATGCAGCATGCCAGATTCTGTGACAATAATAAAACTCTTCGCTGGGCTATTTGCGCAATAATGAATCATTTTCTCCGTCGAACAGACCTCGTCTGCAAGTATACGCACGGATTCTATGCATTCAGGATGGGCGACTACAGCGGCATCGGGGAAGGTGTTCCGGATTTTTGTGATACTACGGTGGGTGAACTCAATATGGATATAACAGGAGCCACGCCAGAGATCCATTTTTCGCCCTGTTTGCTGCATCACCCACGCTCCTAAATTTTGATCGGGTACGAAAAGGATATTCCGATTCCGTGGAGCACTATTCACAATTTTTACTGCGTTTCCGCTGGTACAAATCACATCACTCAATGCTTTTACTCCTGCCGAGCAATTTATGTATGCGATGACATAATAATTTTTTTCCGCATTCTGATGCAAATAAGCTTCCAACTTGTCTGCAGGGCATGCTTCGGCAAGAGAGCAGCCAGCATCCAGATCGGGGAGAATCACGCGTTTGGCTGGGTTGATGATCTTGGCGGTTTCCCCCATGAAATGGACTCCGCAGAAAGCAATGACTTCCGCGTCTGCTCGGGTAGCGCAATAACTCAAACCCAAAGAATCTCCGACAAAATCCGCGAGTTCTTGAATTTCGGCAATTTGATAATTGTGAGCAAGGATGGTCGCATTTCGTTCTTTCTTAAGAGCGAGAATATCCTCCACAATATCAGTGGAAATTACAGCCATGGTATAGATGTACTCATCTTGAATCCGAGATCAAGCCAGGCTTTTAGAGTGATTTTATAACTTTCTCCAATGTGGCTTTATTCGAAATACTTAGGACACGAGTGCCTTTACAAATGCGATTTGCAAGGCCCGCGAGGACATCACCGGGACTCAATTCCAATAGGATATCACAATGCAGCTGATTGACAAGATATTGTATGGACTCCATCCATCGTACACTATTCGTGACCTGTTCCGCAAGGGTACGCCGAATGGTTTCTGGGTCAGAAACCGGCAGGGCGTCCACATTGCAAATGACAGGTACCGAAGGGGAGGAAAGAGAAGTGGCCTCCAGCTCTTGCTGGAGGCGTTTATAAGCGGGTTCCATCAAACGAGAATGAAAGGCTCCTGCTACCTTGAGTTCCACGGCCTTACGGGCGCCATAGTCCTTGGCTAAAGAAGCGGCTAATGCCACCTTGGAGGCTTCTCCGGAAATGACAATCTGTCCGGGGCAATTCAGATTCGCCACATCCACATCCGTGGCAGCTGCTAAATCCCGAACGACAGTTTCTTCCGCTCCGATGATTGCTGCCATACCTCCCGTGCTTTCCTCACAGGCTTGTTGCATGAATGTGGCTCTTTGAGAGACTAGCCTTAATCCCGTTTCAAAATCGAATGTCCCTGCAGCTGTGTGCGCCGTAAACTCGCCCAGAGACAGCCCTGCCGCAGCGGAGAATTCAAAACCTGGTAAAGTGCTTTTGAGAGCCGAGAGCAGTGCCAACCCGTGAACATAGAGAGCCGGTTGGCAAATAGCCGTTTGGGTCAATTCTTCCGCCGGACCATTGAACATGACTTGGGAGAGGGGATATTTGAGAAACTCATCCGCTTTTTGAAACAATCTGAAAGCTTCGGGAAAAGTTTCATAAATATCACGGCCCATGCCTATGGTCTGAGCCCCTTGTCCGGCGAACATTAATCCTATCTTCATGGGTAACTGACGTTACGCACTTTTAGGAGCTCTGGGAGCAAAAAAACCATTTTCACTCACAAGGTCTCTTTTTTTGCGTAAGTTCTGTTAATATGGGATTTTTACATGACGATTATTGAAACGGAGAGGTTGCTTCTTCGCACCTGGACACCAGAGGATGCGGAAACCTATTTTCAAATGAACCAAGATCCCGAGGTGATAAAATTTTTACAGGGACCGCTGACAAGAGAGCAGGTCAATGACGTCATCCGGTCTACAAATAGGCATCAAAAAGAACTGGGCTATAGTTTGTTTGCGGCTGAGCTAAAAGAATCCGGACAATTCATTGGATTCATTGGTCTCAATGATATGGATTTCTTTTCGAAATTTGGAGCGCATTTCACGCCTGCAGTGGAAGTGGCCTGGCGTTTGGGATCTCAGTATTGGAATAAAGGTTACGCATCAGAAGGTGCGAAAGCTTCTTTGGATTATGGATTTAGTCACAAAATTGGACTCCAAGAAATTGTAGCATGTACGGTGCCCGGCAACCACCGCTCTATTCGTGTGATGGAAAGAATTGGGATGATGAGAGATTTTGATGGGGACTTTGCTCATCCCAAACTGGAGCCACATCATCCGCTTTCCAAACACGTGCTTTACAGGATTCGCCGATAAGAGCTCTCGTTTGGACAACGTTGCGTCAAACGTTCTGAGCATCGCAATGGCGGATGGGGGGAGATTCGAACTCCCGGTGCCGATGAAGGCACACACGCTTTCCAGGCGTGCACAATAGACCGCTCTGTCACCCATCCCCTGCGGGGAAACATAAAATCCTACAGGAATTGTGACGAATGACAACTCAAGGTTGTGGATATAGCGAAACCAGTATCAAATGAGTTTGAATTGACCGTTATTATAGAAGCCCGAGAAGCTAAGAGATTTCGCGTTCCGGGTAAAAAACTTCATGGACGAGCCGGGTAGCTTCTTCGGCATGTGCCGCATCAATAATCACCGCAATTTTGATTTCTGAGGTGGAAATCATTTGAATATTGATCCCCCCTTGGCTGAGGGCTTCGAAGAGTTTGGCGGCGACGCCGGAATGAGTGCGCATTCCGATACCCACTACGCTCAGCTTAGCAATGCCGTCGTGTTTTGTGATTTTTCCCGCACCGATTGCCGTAGCGACGGATTCGAGAGTCGGGCCTACTTTTTCCAGATCTTCCTTATTGATGGTGAAGGAGATGTCTGTTGCACCGGATTCGGAAGTGTTCTGAATGATGACGTCTACGACTACATTGGTATCAGCTAGGGCACCAAAAAGGCGAGATGCGCTGCCGGGGCGGTCGGGGACTCGAGTAATGGTTACTTTGGCTTGATTTTTTTCCAGGCTGACTCCTCGGACTGCGACGTTTTCCATTTTAGCCGTTTCTTCTTTCACGATAGTTCCTCGATTATTATTAAAACTGTTTCGTACCTCAAAGGGTACTTGAAACTTCTTAGCGAATTCCACTGAGCGGGATTGCATGACTTTGGATCCCGAACTGGCCATCTCAAGTAATTCATCATAGGAAATAGCCTCAATTTTTTTGGCTGTTGGGACTATTCTTGGATCGCATGTGAAGATTCCATCTACATCGGTATAGATTTCGCAATGGTCGGCTTTTAGTGTGGCAGCGAGAGCGATGGCTGTGAGGTCGGATCCGCCACGGCCTAATGTGGTGATGTGGCCGGTGGTGGAGTGGCCTTGAAATCCGGCTACAATGACAATGACTCCATTTTGAAGGTGCCGGTGGATGGCGGTGGGAGTAATATCATGAATCTTTGCCTTGGTGTGGATATTATTCGTAAGGATTCCAGCCTGTCCTCCAGTCAGGGATACCGCATTGCCTCCCATGGCATTGATAGCCATGGCAGTGAGTGCGGTGGTGGTTTGTTCGCCTGTGGCAAGGAGGACATCCATTTCCCGATCGGTTGGCTTCAAAGTGATGTCTCGGGCCTGTTTGATGAGGGAATCTGTGACTCCGGACATGGCGGAAACCACCGCAACGACGGAATTTCCGTGGCGCTGAGTCTCTAAAATGCGAGCGGCTATATTTTTGATGCGTTCCGAAGTGCCGACGGAAGTGCCGCCGTATTTTTGAACAATGAGTGACATGTAATTACTTCATTTCCAGTATATTAGAAACAGAGCTAAGAGTGGCTTCCGATTCAATGAGATGCATGCCAATAGCCGCGGGGGTGTGAGGATCCTTAAGGCCGTGTCCCGTAACCGTACACACGATACGGGCGCCTTCGACTAATAAGGAGCGGTGTCGGTTATGAGGCGATTTACAAAAATATTTTAGCAGACCGGCGATAGAAGCGGCACTTGCTGGCTCTACAAAAATCCCTTCTTTAGAGGCAAGTTGGACTTGAGCGGTAATAATTTCCGCATCAGTCACAGTGTCTATGAGGCCATGGGACTCGCTGATAGCGGTGAGCGCTGGTTTCCAGCTGGCTGGATTTCCAATTCGGATAGCTGAGGCGATGGTATCAGGTTCTTCGACGATGTGTCCGAGCACTAGGGGAGCGGAACCAAAAGCCTGGAAGCCAATCATGTGTGGCAGAGTGTCGCATTTTCCCGCGCTGTGGTATTCACGATAGCCTCGCCAGTGGGCGGTAATATTGCCTGCATTTCCTACGGGGAGGAGATGCAGACTAGGGGCATTGCCTAATACGTCCACTACCTCAAAAGCAGCTGTTTTTTGTCCTTCAATCCGAAAAGGATTGATAGAATTGACAATTTCCACGTCCGGATTTTCGGAAAATTGACGAACAATATTGAGAGCATCATCAAAATTACCGCGTAGGGAGATGATTTTTGCGCCGTAAAGAAATGCCTGAAGCAGTTTGCCGGAGGCGATTTTGCCATGCGGCAAAAGGACAGCACAAGAAAGTCCGCCTCGAGCGGCATAGGCGGCTGCTGCGGCCGAGGTATTTCCTGTGGAAGCACATATGACAAACCGAGCGCCGCGTTCGAGTGCTTTTGAGACGGCGACGGTCATTCCCCGATCCTTAAAGGAACCGGTTGGATTTAATCCCTCGTACTTAATGTATACTTCCGAGCCGCGGCCCACTATTTCACTGAGCCAGGGGGAGTGGATGAGTGGTGTGGACCCTTCGTTCAGGGATACCACCGGAGTCTCCTCGGTGACTGGAAGGTATGGTCGGTATCGGTTGATGACTCCACGATCATGCAAGGAGGAATTTTTCATTTTAATGGGAATTCTCTCTCTCTTCTTTCTTCTGAACATGAAGAAGAACGGGGTTTGCTTCCACACAGGATAGGGTGGCTATTTTGGAGACGGCTTCCATGGTCGTGCCTGTGGGTGCATTGTGAATCATGAATACCAGAGAGGTGTGATCGGCATCGGCTCCTTCCGGTTGAAGCATTGAGGAAATTTTAATTTCTGCGTTTCCTAAAATGTTGGCGATTTGCGCGAGGACTCCTGGTCGATCGTTGACGTTTAACCTGAGATAAAAGGAGGACTCAGAGGAGGAAGCATCTTTCACGCGACCTTGTAAATTGTGTGGCTTGAAGCCACCGGAGGCACGAGGGAAAGTGAGGGCGAGCGCCGCCTCGGCGAGATCGCCCAAAACAGAGCTCGTCGTAGGAGCTTGGCCTGCTCCGCGTCCATAAAGCAAACTTTCGCCCACGAGGTCTCCATTGATGAGAATGGCATTAAAAACCCCATTGACAGATGCAAGGACATGGGATTGGGGTACGAGTGTAGGACGTACGGAAACTTCGATTTCCTGATTGGGGTGGGAACGAATGGAGGCGAGTAGCTTGATATTATAACCTAGTTCCAGAGCAAACCGGATGTCCAGCGGGCTGATATTTTCGATTCCTTCCACCTGAATGCTATTGGTATTCAGCCAGAATCCATATGCTAGAGATGCCAAAATAATCGCTTTGTGTGCGGCGTCCCATCCATTGATATCCAAAGATGGGTCCGCTTCTGCAAAGCCAAGGGACTGTGCTTCTGCGAGAGCTTGATGGAAGTCCATGGCGGAATCAGTCATACGAGTCAGAATATAATTACTGGTTCCATTCAGGATACCATAAATAGACTCAAAATGATTCCCCACAAAGGCTTCTCGGATAGATTTGATGATGGGGATCCCTCCGGCGACGGCTGCCTCATAAAAAACAGGAACATTGGCGGATTCCGCGAGCTGAAAAATTTCGGCCCCATGTTCGGCAAGCAAAGCCTTATTAGCTGTGATCAGAGTTTTGCCAGCTGCAATAGCGGATCGAAAAAGAGCAAAGGGCTCTTTCGTACCTCCCATCAGTTCCACAATGATGCGGATAGAAGGGTCTGCAATGAGATCCCGCCAGTTAGTAGTGACCAGCCCTTCAGGTGCGGGAAATGGGCGGTTTTTAGTGGGGTGACGCAAGGCAATGCGGCGCACTTCAAAGCGGACCCCCAATCGCCGGTAAAGTAACTCGCCGTTTTGCTGCAGGGCTTGAAAGACTCCCGCGCCAACGGTTCCAAAACCAGCCAGGCCTATGCCAATGGATTCCATAAAGTCGAACTTTCTACATTCGCCGACCCGGTAACTCTGTGTAAAGCCGTCTTTTAAGATTGCTGGGATTCTAAGAAGGTTTTATTTATAAAAACAATGATTCGAAGACCATACAGCTTAAAAAAAAGCTGCGAATTACCCCCAAGAACTGAGTGGATAAAGAAATGCTCTCCTTAAAGAAAGCCCGGTTCCCGGGCAGGTACTTATCTATTTTAGCAGGAATTTTTTTTCTCACTGGGCAAGCGATGGCATTGAACCTTTCGCCTGCTGAATACGCCAAAATTTCCGCTCGAATTTGGAAAAATGAATGCGCTGGGACTATCAATGGTCTCACTTCCTGGAATCGGGGAGAGGATTTTACTTCCATGGGAATCGGTCATTTTATTTGGTATCCGGCAGGCAAGCACGGTCCATTCGAAGAAAGCTTCCCAGAGATGATTGCTTTTCTGAAACGCCAGGGTGCATCCGTCCCCAAATGGGTGGTTCCCGTGCCCCCCTGTCCTTGGAAAACGCGCCAGGACTTTATGGCGAATTTTAATGGATCTCAAATGCGATCTCTTCGCAATTTTCTGGCTAATACAGTTTCCTTACAGGGCCGGTTTCTAGCTGAACGCCTCGAAAATGCTCTCCCGAAGATGTTAGGAGCCGTATCGGCTTCCGAACGGGAACGTATCCGAGCAAATTTCTATCGGGTAGCGGAAACCCCTGCCGGCATGTATGGACTCATTGACTATGTGAACTTCAAGGGAGAGGGGACTCTTGACACTGAACGTTATGCGGGAAGGGGGTGGGGATTGCTCCAAGTTTTGGAAGGCATGCAGCAGAGTGGGCCCGCTGTGAATGAATTTTCCAAATCCGCCGCACGTGTTCTCGAACAGCGAGTACGTAATTCGCCGCGGGAACGTCGTGAGAATCGTTGGTTGCCAGGATGGCTCCATCGCGTGGCTTCCTACCGTTCCTAACACTCACTCATAGCATGAGAGCTCTATAAAATGACATGCCTTGTAGGTCTTTTTCCCCAGTACGAACCCCCATAGTGGTATTTTTAAAAATCCAGTTATAATGCTAGTTTGCGGCATGACAAATGAAGATTTTTGCAATGTTTTGGAAAATATTGCGCGGCTTTTAGAATTAAAGGGAGAGAATCCCTTTAAGATCCGGGCCTACTCGAGGGCTTCACAATCGCTCTCTTTGGCTCCGTTGAATATTGCGAGCGCAACAGAGGAGCAGTTGAAGGAAATTGAAGGAGTAGGCGATGCGATTGCTGAAAAAATGAGAGAGTTGGCACAGACGGGGCATCTCAAATTTTACGAAGAACTCCGCAAAGAATTCCCTCCCGACATCTTCACGCTTTTCCAGGTGCCGGGTCTCGGAGCAAAGAAAATTAAGGCATTGTACCAGACTCTGGAAGTGGCTTCCGTGGATGCATTAGAAAAAGCCTGTCGGGATGGGCGTTTGGCGGCTCTCCCTGGATTTGGCAAAAAGACTTCTCAGAAGCTCCTTCGTGCGTTGGAAGAAATGCACCGAAATTCGAGTAAATTTCTTGCATCATGGGCCCTCCCCATTGCTGAAAAATTGCTCGAAGATTTTAAGAGTCTCAAAGCAGTGACCCTAGCCTCTTATGCAGGAAGTTTGCGTCGGGGGAATGAAGTAGTAGGTGACATCGATTTCATTGTGGCAGGCAAGCCTGCTGAAGATATTATCTCCCATTTTACGGCGTATCCCCTGGTAGAAACGGTTTTAGCCAAGGGAAGTACTAAGTGTAGCGTGATCCTACAGGGAGGGATTCAGTGTGACTTGCGTGTGGTCACGGTATCGGAGTATCCCTTCGCGCTCGTTTATTTTACAGGAAGCAAGGAACATAATGTGCGTTTGCGGGGGCGCGCTTTGGAAAATGGTTGGTCTTTAAATGAGTATTGCTTTACAGCGGCTCGCTCTTTAAAAAAACCTCTCCCTCAGGTGAATGAAGAGGCGGATGTTTATTCAGCCCTCGACCTTCAATGGATTCCGCCTGAATTGCGGGAAGACCGAGGAGAATTGGCTGCTGCTGCTGCCGGAAAAATTCCGCATTTGGTGGAGCTTGCAAACATTCGGGGAACATTTCACTGTCACACCACTGAGAGTGATGGCAAGCATACCTTGCAACAAATGGCTGAAGCGGCTGTTGAATTAGGATTTGAATATTTAGGTATCGCGGACCATAGCAAGAGTTCCGTACAAGCAAATGGGCTTACTGAGGAGCGCTTACTGGCACAACAAAAGGCGATTGCCAAATTGAATGCTGACTCCACCGGGTTCCGTCTGTTTGCTGGCACGGAATGCGATATCCGCAAAGACGGTACGCTGGACTTCGCGGATGAAATTCTTGCTTCGCTGGATTACGTGGTGGCTTCCATCCATTCCTCCTTTTCCCTGCCGGAAGCGGAAATGACAAAGCGCGTGATTCGTGCGTTATCTCATCCTCATGTGACGATTCTAGGCCACATGACCGGTCGACTTCTTTTGACTCGTTCCCCCTATGCCATTGATGTTCCTGCGGTGATTGAAGCTGCGGCTGCCACAGGCACCTGGATAGAGCTTAATGCCAGTCCGGAGAGACTGGATATGGAATGGCGCTGGTGGCCGATGGCTCGTGAAAAAGGAGTCAAATGCGTGATTAACCCTGATGCCCATTCGATACGGGGCTTTCAAAATCTCTACTTCGGAATTCGGAGTGCTCGAAAGGGAGGATTGACGCGTAAAGATGTCATGAATTGCCTTTCCCTATCGAGTATAGCGGAATTCCTTTAAAATGAGCATGAATTTTCCCGGGCAGAGTATGGCTCCTATTTTTCCCTCCCAAAGTTACAACCGGCTGTTGCTCGTCCGGATTCTTGTGCGAGGAGCATCCTTTGTGTCTGGTAAGACGGAGGGAATCGGTTCAAACAAGGCCTCGATGTCAGCGGCGGAAAACTTAACAGTATCGGCGGTATCCTCGGACAGGATATTCTTGGCGAGCAAGGCTTTCTTCTCCTGCAGGGCAACGATCTTTTCCTCAATACTACCAGCGACAATGAGTTTGTAGACGAATACGGGTTTATCTTGACCGAGACGATGGGTGCGGTCAGTAGCCTGATTTTCCACTGCGGGATTCCACCATGGATCATAATGAATGACCGTATCTGCGGCTGTCAGGTTCAAGCCGACGCCGCCAGCCTTCAGACTGATGAGAAATAGTGGCACTTTACCCTGCTGGAAGTGTGTGATTGGTGTGATGCGATCGGTGGTGTCGCCGGTGAGGATGACGTGTGGGATGGCGGCCTTTTTCAGTGCGGTGACGATTAATGAGAGCATGCCCGTGAACTGCGAAAACAGCAACACGCGATGGCCTTCGTCGATCAGCTCCGGAAGCATCTCAAGCAGCAAGTTCAGCTTGGCCGATTCCTTGACTTTTTTAGCTTTCTCAAGCTTGACTAACCGGGGATCGCAGCAAACTTGGCGTAGCTTGAGCAACGCATCGAGTACGATGATATGGCTGCGAGCGAATCCCTGTGCAGCCACGGCAGCCCGAACCTTTTCTTGCATTGCGGCGCGTACGGTTTCGTATAGGTCGCGCTGTGAACCTTCGAGATGAATGGTGCGTACGATAGTGGTTTTGGGAGGCAGCTCTTTTGCGACTTCGTCCTTGCGCCGACGCAGCATGAAGGGGCGGATGCGACGTGCAAGTAGATCGCGCCGTACGGTGTCGCCTCCTTTCTCGATGGGGGTACGCCAGCGTTTGGTGAAATCTTTTTGGCTGCCGAGGAAGCCGGGTAGCAAAAAATCAAACTGTGCCCACAATTCACCGAGGTGATTCTCGAGCGGTGTTCCGGTGAGGCACAGACGGTGTCGTGTACGTAGCTCGCGGATGATTGCCGCGGCTCGGGTAGTCGCATTTTTGACGTACTGTGCTTCGTCAAGGATGAGCAAGTGATAGTCATGTTCCAAAAGGATCTCCTGATCACGCCAGAGCAATGCATAGGTCGTTAAAATGAGTTCATGTTCTTTAATCTGATTGAAACGATCTTTGCGCTGTGGCCCGTTCAGATCCAGAACCTTTAGGTTTGGCACGAAGCGACGTGCTTCCTCTCGCCAGTTGTGGACGAGTGTGGTCGGTACCACGATGAGTGCGAGTCGGTCCAGACGACAGGCTTCCTTTTCCGCAAGTACATGGGCTAGTGTCTGTATGGTCTTGCCCAGCCCCATATCATCTCGGCTAGTATGCCAGACAGATTGTGTTCCCGCAAGAATTGCATCCAGCTGAGCCCTTGGTGTTGGTATGTGCGCAATTCGGCTTGCAATCTGTGTGGCACAGATACTTTCTGTAAGCCGGATCCATTCTGCAGATGTTGAGCTAACTGTCGAATGGATGAGTCGCCTTGAAATTGCCAACGGCCTGTATGTTCTAAGGCTTCCAGACGACCTGCATCCAGTTCGGAAATACGGAGAGTGCCATTGCCGAGGGTATCGAATAAATCAATGAGTACGGATACAACCGGCTTGAGCCGGTCGGCGCGCAGCCGCAGGCGTTCGCCCCGATCAGTTCTCAGTTCGATTGTGGTGTCATTAGTAATATTCTCGAGTTTGCCTGACAACCAGCGTGGGTTACGCCGAAAGAGGTCGGCTAACAGCGGTTCCAGGCGAACCACCCGATTCCCTACCATAACGCCCATTTCCAGATCGAACCAACCCTCATCCGAACGACGTGCCGTCCCCTCGATAGCATCGATTTCGATCACGTTGAAACGGAATTCCGGTGTCATGGCAATGCCCCATCCTTTTTTTTGTAAAGTAGGTAGTGACTCCTTCACAAAGGCGGACCACTTATCGGGTTCCTTTAGGCCGAATATCGTGTCGGGAAATTGGTGCAAACCTTGTACGTTGTCAGCGGGGATCTTTTGCAGCTCGGTTTTGCGTAGTTCAAGTAACCGGCGCGCTTCCAAATCGGAGGATCGTTTGACCTGAAGCATGCCACCCTCTTCAGAGGGAAACAGCATTTCGCGGCTTTCCGCATCGATTTTAGTCCCGGAATAGTCAAAAACCACCGTGGCAAAGTCTAGTAGATTCGCCCGGTAGTCATACTTTCCGAAATTTGCTCTCAGTAGGGATTGTGTATCAAGTGACAGGAGGGGGGGTAGGCTCGCTCTCGATGACGCGTAGCGCTGAAGTGTGGGATGTGGGGTGGCAGCGGCAGGTTGGATGAGACCTCATTCAGCATTGCGGCTACGAGCGAAGTTTCGGTCTGCAAGATGGGCGGTATCGATAGGTAGTCGATCAGTTGCCGGAATGGTAGGGATAACTGTGTGATGACACCCGCTTCGGCAGCACGTGTATCTACGTACCAAGGTGGGTCGGTGGCCAGTAGGATCATGGAGGGCGGCTCGGTGTGTACTGCCGGTCGCAAACGGCCATCTGATTGCAGTTGCCACTGAATCTGTCCGGGCCGGGTATTTCCCAGGGACAAGGCTATGGGCGATGTGGGTTGATGAGATGTGGGGGGTGCAATAAACAGGCGGCCTGTCAGAACCATTTTTTGGAGGACGTCGGCTCCGTCTGCGCCAAATAGTGGGTAGGTATCAGAGGAAATATCCTTGCAATGGCCTAGCCAAAGTTCTCGTAGAATGACTAGATCATCCCTTGTGATGAATTTCGGTGTCTTGGTGAGGGAGGTTTCTACATTGTTCCAGAATTGCTCAATGGCCTGGATCGTGCCCTCCTTACTGAGGCGTGCCTTGAAAATCTGCACTTCATATTGTTGGCGGGAACGTAACCAGGTTAATACATAGGCAAGAGTGTGTTTGAGGGGTTGGGGTCCCCTTGCCTGTCTGACGGTTAATGCATGTTGGGAGCGGAAGTTCTCCAACCAACTCACCAATTCGGAACGCATGCTATCAGGTGGTGCCTTTGGCATTTTTTTGAGTCCTGCCATGAGCACTGCCGCCACATGTTTGCAGTCGAATCCAACCGGGCATGAGCAGTCGCATTCCACCTCAAGATGGCCTTTTATCTTATGGAAATAAATCTCTGCCTTATAAGGACGATAGGATGTGCCTTGCACCTTGCCACTCAGTATATTGCTATTGCTTTTCCACTGAAGACCAGACACCGCGTGTATGTAATCATGAGCCTTGGCGACGGTGTGAGGCCCCAACCAATTTGTGATTAAAGTTTGATCGTAAGAAACTGAAGACATGGGGAAACTTATCCATTCACATGCTGCTTGCAAAAAATTTCTCTTCTGATTGGGGTATAAATTATACAGGATTTACGCAAAAACAGGGGAAACCGAGCGCGCTTTTCTTTGGAATCTACGTAAGTCCTGTTAACTGACGTGACGCACTTTGAGGAGCTCTGGGAGCAAAAAAACCATTTTAGCCTACAAGGTTTCCTTTTTTGCGTCACATCACCTGTGAATATACTATGTACAGGGCATAAGCATTGACAGATTCCATGGGATTGCTACTATTAAAAATTCGCCCTTTTAGGAAAAGGACGTTTTGATTGTATTTCCCATTTTTTTGCCAAAGCATGAATAGCCAAATTCTCGAAGAAGCCTCTAAAATGGAACCGGACATTCCCGTGTTGATCAACATGATTTCGAAGCGTATCCGTCAACTCAACGCCGGAAGCCATCCTATGGTGGAAGTACATCCGAGGATGGGATTAGCCGATATTGCCCTGGCAGAAGTTGCAGCTGGTAAATTGAAGGCCATCGAAGGGGCTCCCGATTCTAAGAGTCTGATAGGGCTCTAAACTATAGAGAGTCCACTAGAGTTTCATTGCAGTCGGTAAAGACAGTTGGGGGGGGAGAGTTGGGTTCTTTTCCTGTTCATTCCAAAAAGCTGTTTACATATGGAAATTGCCACCAATCGCAAGGCGTTCAGGGACTATGCGGTTTTGGACAAAATAGAGGCCGGTATTGCCTTGGTAGGCACGGAAGTGAAGTCTATCCGATTGGGGCTAGTGAATCTGCAAGCCGCTTATGCCAAAGTGGAAAATGCGGAAGTATTTTTGTACGATTTGGATATCCAGCCCTACGAACGGGCAAGCCATGAACAGCACGTTGCCAAGCGTAAACGCAAATTACTTCTCCATGCACGTGAGATCAGTAAGCTATTTAACGAGATAGCTGTGAAGGGGCGAGCGTTGATTCCGCTGCGACTCTATTGGAAAAAGGGACATGTGAAAGTTGAATTAGGGATTGGGAAAGGAAAGGCTTCCCATGATAAACGCGAAGATTTGAAGAAGAAAGCGGTCCAGCGCGATACGAATCGAGAATTGGCGCGTTATAAAGGCAGGTAATGGCATCGGTTCGGCTGCGTGCGCAAAATTGCATGATGCCTGAATCACTTGTTGCTTAAATATGCGATAAAAGAGTTTCTAAAATCAATCGGCGCAGTCCTACGGGGTCTGGTCCGGCAGGTAGGATGACCGAAAAAGGACGAGAAATTTTTAATCCGCATACCTTTAACTCAATCAAAGTTCCTGTCTGAATTTCCACTTCAACGCTCAATTTTGAGACAAATCCGATTCCCATTCCATGGGCCACCATGCGTTTGATCGCTTCGGTGCTTGGTAATTCCTGAAAAATATTGAGGGGTTCTGTCAGCCCTTTTCGTCGCAGAGCTGCTTCCACGCATTTCCGCGTCCCTGATCCGACTTCACGAAAAATCAGAGATGTTTTTGTCAGTTCCTCCAGACTAAGAGATCGCTTTTGATACTGTGGTGATGCGATGATAATGATTTCATCTTCATAGAATTTTTCGATTCGCAGGCCGCGATGTTGGCAGGACGATTCAATTAAACCCAGTGCAATACGATGGGTGAGGAGGGCCTCGATAATGGAGTCGGTATTGTTTATGAGGACTTCGACCTGCATGCCTGCGTATTTTTTTTTCAGGGTGGTAAGAACGGCAGGTAAAAAATATTGAGTGATACTCGTGCTACAACCAATGCAGATATGGCCTGTCAGCGTCTCCTTGCCGGCTAGGATTTGGTGTTTTGCTTGTTCGTAGAGATCCTCAATTTGACGGACATATTTGAGTAGAGTCCAACCTGCTTCAGTCATGCTGACACCACTGGATGAGCGGAAAAAGAGCGGCTGTTGAAATTCATTCTCTAAGATCTTGATATGCTTGGTGATAGCTGGTTGGGACAGATGTAGGATGCGTGATGCCTTCGTCAAGCTGCCGGCCTCAGCAACTCGACGAAAAACATGGAGGCGGAAGTCGGGCATCAATAGCTATGGTCTGTTCACGAAGTATGAGCAGGCTGCCAGACCGGGAATTGGGCACAGGTCAGGGGGCGGTGAAGAGAGGCAATCGGACCCATAACTATTACTTATAAACTATACTATAAAACGATTTCTCAAGGAGCAACTCTTTAAGTAAAGTGGCGCACATGAATAATAACCAGCTCACTCATCAATACGATGTGGCGATTGTCGGAGGAGGCTTTAGCGGTACCATGGTAGCAGTCCACCTCTTGCAGGCCCAAAAGGGTTTGCATATCGCCCTGTTCGACCGAGGTAAAGCAGCGGGACGAGGAGTAGCTTATGGCACTACCGATCCTAAGCATTTGCTGAATGTTCAAGCGGGTCAAATGGGTGCTTTTCCAGACGATATCGGACATTTTTACCGGTGGCTGCAAGCGCACCCCGAAAATGTGACGGCAGCTAAAATTACCGACTTGGCTCCCGACGCTTTTGTGCCTCGGCTGGTTTTTGGTGACTACATCCAAGATTTATTGCGAAAAGCATGTGAGATCTCTGACGATTTGGAAATCCTCCGTGACGAGATTGTGGATATAGTACGGACCGAAAATGGAAATTTTCGATTGACGAGCAAGGAAGGAAAACAATTGGAAGCAGCGCAAGTGGTTCTCGCCCTCGGAAATTTTCCGCCGAATAAGACTAAAAAAGGAAGTAAAGAGGATTGGCCCTGGTTTAGCAACAATCCCTACTCGGCGGAGATTTGCGCCCAGTTAGCCGAACCGGGAGATGTTCTCATCATTGGAACGGGGCTGACTAGTCTCGATGTCATGCTGACTCTGGCGCCGATCAAACGAGAGGGAAAGATTCATTTTCTTTCACGCGGTGGTCTTTTTCCTCAACCGCATCAAAAATATAAAACTCATCCCTCTTTTCTGGATGCCGAGTATTTGCCAAAAACTACCCGGCTGTTACTTCGGTGCATCCATCAAGAACTTCGGTCTGCCACCGCAAAAGGTGTCGATTGGCGAGCAGTGATTGATGCTATTCGTCCGTTTAATCAGGCCATTTGGCAGGGACTCAATCAGGAGGAACGGAAACGATTTATGAGGCATCTTCGGGGTCTTTGGGACACGCATCGCCATCGATGCGCTCCGGAAATTATGGCTACCAAACAACATCTTGAGGCCGAGGGACGCGTGGTTTGTCACCGTGGACACATCCAAAATTATCGACCAGTGGGCGATCGAATTGAAGTCAGCTACCGTCCCACGGGAACAAACGAAAAAAAGACTTTGCTGGTTCGGCAGGTTCTCAGCTGCACTGGTCCGCAATCAGATTATCGCAAGCTGGATGATTCACTCGTACGTCAGTTGTTAGAACGCGATCTTTTAGCGCCGGATCCCTTACGAATGGGAGCGTATACCTACGAAGGAGAGAAAGTATGTGATAGGACAGGAAATCCCATTGACCGTCTCTATACTTTAGGAAGTCCTCAGAAAGGACGTCTCTATGAATCCATCGCCGTACCGGAATTGAGAGGACAAGCCGTCGCTGTAGCCAACCGGATTTTGCAAACAGCAAAAAACTGATTAACAACACACCCTCTGACCATGTGTCAGAGGGAAAAGACATAGGGAATGAAGTCCTGTAAAATAGACTCAAAATCCGTATGTCCCGCGATGATTCGATCACTAAAAGAGAGAAACTCTTATTCCTACGTCGCCAAGCAGACCCTCTGGCTCAAGAGGCGGTTCTAACGACATTTTTCTCCGGAAGATCCCAGGGAGGATACTGATGGGTCTCATCAGTATCTCAGTAAAAAATAGATCAGTCCCACAGTCAGAGCTAGTGAAGCGAACTGCAAGCTAATCAGCCACTTGATGGTATCGTTTTTCGAGTCTACCATTTTAACTATCAATTTTGTTTCCAGGCCAGCCATTCCGTAAAGTCCTTGGCTACTAATCGCCGTGAGATGGCCAATGTGCTGATGCTCATCAGTATAATTTATTTGGGAATGGTACAAAAATCACATCCTTCACGGGGATAGGAGGCCCCATAGGGACAGGTGAAACCGCTCGGATGTTTTTAAAATAAGCTACACAGTGTTTTTCAGTCGTTGAGACTGTTGCATGCCCTAAAAACTCCTTTGCGGTTTGAACTGATTGCGATCATCCGGTGGTTGCCGGACCTGTCGGAAAAACGCCGGAAATTCCCTCTTACGATGGGCGTTGTAAGCATAATCTTCAGTTGCTTTGTCAGTCGAGTAGTGAGAACTATTCCATTGTGCATGTGGAACGACACCGCAATTTCTCCTCACTCAACATGTGCATATTAGTTAAAATTCCTTGCGGAAAATGTGATTTTGTGGCTCGCAAAAACTTTCTATCTTATTAAATATTAATATGTTGCCATTATTCCCTAATAAAAAGGAATTTGTCGAGAGCACTTCAATATCCGGCGTTGCTCCGGTTTGGACAGAGTTTGTGGCGGATTATGAAACTCCCATTTCCGCCTATCGAAAACTTGCTGGCGAAGAGGTTCTTTTTCTTCTGGAATCCGCAGAGAAAAATGATTTGACGGGACGCTACTCCGTGCTTGCTTTTGGAGCTCATGCGACAATTTCCGCCAAGGAAAATGAGGTGCAAATTTGCCGGGATGAGCATCTCACTACTTTGCATCATGTCAGGGATCCGCTGGGTGAGGTGGAGAAATTTGTGAAACTCTACCACTGTCCTTCCAGAGAAGATCTTGCTCCTTTTTGGGGGGGAGCTATCGGTTATTTGAGTTACGATGCTGTTCGCTGGTTTGAACCGACTATTCCCTTCCCTCCAAAGGACGAATTGGAGGTGCCGGATATGTTCTTTCTTGTACCGAAGGTAGTTCTTATTTTTGACCATCGGGCCCGCCAACTTAAAATTATTGCGACCGTATTTACGGAAGGGGGCGAGAAGGCATACGATGATGCCGTCACAAGGATTGATTCCATTGTTCAAAAGCTTTCTCTTCCTGTAAAATTTGAACCACTATTTTCGGCTGAAATTCCCCCTATTGCTTTGCCTCAGTCTAATACTACCCGGGAACGCTATTATGAAATAGTAGAACGGGCTAAAGAGTATATTCGTGCGGGAGACATATTTCAAATAGTTTTATCCCAAAGACTTACCGTTGATTATCCAGGAGATCCTCTGGATTTGTACCGCGCCTTGAGATTTGTAAATCCCTCACCCCATATGTTTTGCCTACGTTTCCCAGGTGGTTTTTCGCTTGTGGGAAGTTCGCCTGAGATTCATGTGCGGGTGACAGGCAAAAAAGTGGAAATTCGGCCTGTTGCAGGAACGCGTCGGCGAGGTCAAAGCAAGGAAGAAGAAGAAGCATTGGAAGCGGACTTACTGTCGGATGAGAAGGAACGCGCCGAACATCTCATGTTAGTGGATCTGGCACGGAACGATGTGGGGCGTATTTCAAAGTTTGGATCAGTACAAGTCAGCGATTTCATGGCAATCGAACGTTACAGTCATGTGATACATCTTGCCTCACACGTTTTAGGCGAATTGAACGAAGAAAGCTCTGCTTTTGATGTGATGCGTGCCACATTTCCAGCTGGTACGGTGTCCGGTTCTCCAAAGGTGAGAGCTATGCAAATCATTAACGAATTAGAAACAAGCAAACGTTGTACCTATGCGGGAGCGGTGGGATATTTCGGGTACGACGGGAATTTAAATTCTTGTATTACTTTGCGAACGATACTTCTCAAAGCTGGAAAAGCATATGTTCAAGCAGGGGGAGGGATTGTGGCCGATTCCACACCAGCAGGAGAATTTCAGGAGACCATTAATAAAGCCATGGCGCCCCTCCGCGCTTTGGAAATTGCCAAGGCTATTGCACGATGATTCTTATTATCGATAATTATGATTCCTTCACCTATAATCTCGTCCAATATTTTGGCGAATTAGGGCAGGAGGTCACCGTTCGTCGAAATGACGAAATTGATGTGGCTGGAGCAGAGGCTCTGCATCCGGATAGTATCTGCATTTCACCAGGCCCAGGCACACCGCAAGATGCGGGAATTAGCAAAGCTTTGATCGAGCAAATGGGACCCCATATTCCTATTTTGGGTGTCTGTTTAGGCCATCAGTGCATAGGTGAGGTATTTGGAGGGGAAGTCGTTCGTGCGGATAGGCTGATGCATGGAAAGACATCGCCCATCTCTCATAATGGCGAAGGAGTTTTTGCGGGCCTTCCTAATCCATTCCAGGCGACACGGTATCACTCACTGCTGATCCGAAGAGACTCTGTACCGGAATGCCTGAGAATTACGGCGGAAACGGAGGAAAAAGAAATTATGGGAATTCGACATCAAAAATTCCCGATATACGGCGTACAATTCCACCCGGAATCCATTTTGACTGAAAATGGCAAAGAATTGCTCCGGAATTTCTTAAGATCTTAATCCATAATTGCTTGCAGAAGTTTCTTCGGTCATATTGTCAGAATTTCAGATTAGTTTTGCTGCAACAGGTTGCAAATTGAGGAATTTCGGGGCATGGTGGTATATCTTTCCTTGTGCCGCAGGTTGTTTTTTGCATAACGCCATAATTGTTATTTCTGGGACAGCATACCTCTCGCTCATTTCTCTATCGCGTAAAATTTCATGACGCCTCTGCCTAAAAAGACGGAACGGGTTGCTGCTCACGTCTTCCGGAAACAACCCCTTTTTCGCTGGGTATACGGCGGCTTTCTTCTTCTGCTGGGATTATCCCTTTGGAAGACCTTCCACTTAAAACAAGACATTCATTCCCATCGATCACAAGGAGCGCTGGTACCCGTCAAACTGGTATCGGTGACTCAGAAAGATTTTCCCATCTATCTCGATGGACTGGGAACCGTTCAGGCATATAATTCCGTATTAGTAAATGCGCGGGTTTCGGGTCAAATTAATGAAATTCGTTTTCGGGAAGGGCAAGAAGTCCGGCAAGGGGAGGTGTTAGCTGTGATAGATCCTCGTATTTATCAGGCGCAATATGATCAAGCCGTGGCAAAAAGACAGCAGGATCAGGCCCAATTGGAAAATGCGCGGATCATTCTTGAGCGGAATCAAAAACTTTTGCAGAGAGCGGTCATAGACCAGCAAACTTTTGATACGCAAAAATACTTGGTTGCGCAGCTAGATGCGGCTGTCCAAGCGGATTTAGCCAATATGGAAGGTCAAAAAACTCAATTGGATTATACTCAAGTGATCGCACCCATTTCAGGAAGAACCGGCGTTCGGCAAGTGGACGTTGGTAATCTTGTCACCGGAAACAGCGCTGCGAATGTGAATGGGGCCTCCTCTATTGTGGTGATCAACCAAATTCAGCCTATTTATGTTTCTTTTACACTTCCTCAGCAGGATATTCCACAAATCCGCGAGGCTCTCATACGGAATACAGCTCTGCCAGTGATTGTACTGGATAGAAATAATCAGACCGTTTTCAGCCAGGGAACGTTGACTGTGGTAGACAATCAAATTGATTCCACCACTGCTACTATTCGATTGAAGGCTACTTTCAAAAACGAGGATGATAAATTATGGCCCGGCCAATTTGTAAATATACGATTATTAACCGAAATGCTCCCAAAGGCTATGATAGTACCCGAGGAAGCCGTTCAATTGGGTCCTAATGGATCTTATGTTTATACAGTAAGCGACGCTAAAAAGGCGGTAATGCGTGCCGTGATCACAGGCCCCTCTGAGAATGGAGTGACTCTGATCACCTCAGGATTGAGGATGGGAGAAAAGGTGGTCACCGAAGGTCAATATCGCCTACAGGAAAATACCTTAGTCACCACTGTGCCGCCAAATTTGGCGGATGGGAAAAAGTACCACAAAGGTTAAATTCAAAAGCATGCTTTTTTACAGAGTGATGTGACGCAAAAAAGGAAACCTTGTGGGTTAAAATGGTTTTTTTGCTCCCAGAGCTCCTTAAAGTGCGTAACGTCAGTTACAGAAAAGAAAAAGCGACCGATACTAAGTTATCTAAATTTCTATGAACATTTCGGAACCCTTTATTAAGCGTCCCATTGCTACCTCCTTGCTCATGGTGGCGATTCTGCTTGTGGGGCTTTTGGGTTACCGATTTCTTCCCGTGGCAGCCTTGCCTACGGTGGATTTTCCGACGATTCAAGTCACCTCCCAGTATCCAGGAGGCGATCCGGAAGTAATGGCTTCCTTGGTAACAGCTCCTCTGGAAAAACAGTTTGGGCAGATGAGCGGATTGTCTTCCATGAACTCTCTGAGTTCTCTGGGGACCTCTGTAATCACTCTACAATTTGTCTTAGGCAAAGGAATCGACCAAGCCGCGCAGGATGTGCAAGCCGCGATTAATGCGGCAGGGGGCTTCCTTCCCAAGGATATGCCCAATCCACCGGTATATAATAAAGTGAATCCAGCGGATACCCCCATTCTCACTTTGGCTATCACCTCGGATAATCTCCCTTTGGTTAAAGTGAATGATTATGCGGATTCGGTGCTGTTACAAAAATTAAGTGAAATTTCCGGGGTGGGACTCGTCACGATTCAAGGCAACCAAAAATCCGCCGTACGCGTGCGAGTGAATCCGGCTGCGCTCGCTTCGCAAGGAATTAGTTTGGAGACCGTTCGGAACACGATCAATCAAGCAAATGTGAATGCTCCAAAAGGCAGCTTCGATGGAGTTCGCCAATCTTATACTATCGGAGCGAATGACCAAATTCGAAACGCCAGTGAATTAGCACCCATCATTCTGGCGTATCGGAATGGAGCAGCCGTACGTCTGCAAGATGTAGCTTCAGTGGAAGATGGAGTGGAAAATTCACTTATCCAGGCTTGGATTTCCAGCAGGCAACGTTCCTACCAACCAGCCGTGCTCATAGACATCCAAAGGCAACCAGGTGCAAACATTATTGACACGGTAGATCGCATCAAGATGCTCTTGCCGAAATTGACAAGTTCTCTGCCAGTGGGAATGCACATTTCGGTTTTTTCGGATAGGACGGAAACCATCAGAGCATCGGTTCACGATGTCCAATTCACTCTTGTGCTGACCACCTTTCTGGTGATTCTGGTTCTTTTCCTCTTCCTCAGGAAATTGAGTGCTACAGTGATTCCGAGCGTGGCATTGTCTCTTTCCATAGTGGGGACATTTGCCTGCATGTATGCGGCTGGATTCAGCTTGGACAATCTTTCGTTGATGGCATTGACGATTTCGACGGGATTCGTGGTGGATGACGCCATTGTAATGATTGAGAACATTGTTCGTTACATCGAACAAGGGGAATCCCCATTAGTAGCTGCTCTTAAGGGATCGCGGCAGATTGGCTTCACAGTTATTTCGCTTAGTATTTCCCTAATAGCGGTATTTATTCCACTGCTATTGATGTCCGGAATTGTGGGACGTCTTTTTCGAGAATTTGCACTGACATTAAGCTGTGCCGTCATCGTTTCAGCTGTGGTGTCCCTGACACTTACTCCGATGATGTGTGGGAAGATGTTAAAAACCAACACGGACAAAAAAGAGGAGCGGCTTGCTAAAAAGAAAAATAGGCTTGCCTATCTCGAAGTTTTTTTCGATCAACTTCTTCGCATTTACGACCGTTCCTTGCTTTGGGTATTTAAGCATCAACGAGCCACACTGCTTGTTGCAGCCGCGACTGTTGTAGCCACAGGCTATTTATTTTATATCATTCCCAAAGGATTACTGCCTCTTCAGGATACGGGATTAATTGTGGGAGTGACTGATGCAGCACAGGATATTTCCTTCCGCAAGATGGAGGACTTGCAAAAAGAGCTTTCGAAACTAATTGCTCAGGATCCGGATGTGTTGCGTGTGGCGGCATTTGTGGGTGCAGGGACAGTAAATCCCACCCAAAATTCCGGTCGCTTTTATATTGTATTAAAGCCCCGTGAAAACCGCGCGAATGTGCAAGAAATTATGACTCGGATTTCGGAAGCCGCGGACCGGGTCATTGGTATTCATTTATATCTGCAGGCCACACAGGATTTGCAGATAGATACACGAGTCAGTCGTACTCAGTTTCAATATATATTGGAACATGTGGAGCCCACGACACTTATGAAATGGGGGCCGAAATTATTGAATCAATTAAAAACTGAGCCCGGTTTGGCTGATGTGGCAATAGATCAACAAAATGAAGGTTTACAATTGAATATTGTAATAGACCGTACCACAGCTTCCCGACTTAATGTGCCGGTACAAGCGATTGACGACGCCCTCTATGATGCATTTGGACAGCGCCAGATCTCTGTGATTTATACGGAACTGAACCAATATCGTATTGTGATGGAGAATGAAGAGGAGTTTCGAAATTCGCCACACGCCTTAGACAGGCTCTATGTGTCTTCCACTACAGGCAAGCTAGTTCCTCTGACCGCCCTCGCGACTATCCATACCAGTTTGGCGCCGTTGATTATCACTCACCAAGGACAATTTCCATCGGTGACAATTTCTTTCAATTTACGTCAAGGGTACTCCCTGGGGGAAGCCGTGCGCTCGATTGAACAGGCACAACGTTCCATTGGGATGCCGGAGAGCATTCGTACACAATTTGTAGGCAGTGTTGCGGAATTTCAATCCTCCCTTCGTACCGAGCCCTTTCTGATTCTTGCGGCTCTTATTGTCATCTACATTGTCTTAGGGGTCTTGTATGAAAGCTATGTGCATCCGATCACGATTCTTTCCACATTACCGAGCGCCGGGGTAGGGGCGTTATTAGCACTTCTTGTTTGTAAGTTGGAATTTTCTTTAGTGGCTTTAATTGGGATCATTCTTTTAATCGGTATTGTAAAAAAGAATGCCATTATGATGATCGATTTTGCATTGGACGTACGACGAGATCGCTCTATTTCGGCAACCGATGCAATTTATCAGGCCTGTTTGTTGCGCTTTCGTCCTATTATGATGACTACCGCTGCGGCATTATTAGGGGCTTTGCCATTGGCTTTGCAAAGCGGTACTGGTTCCGAGCTTCGCCGTCCATTAGGAGTGGCAATTGTCGGAGGATTATTGCTATCTCAATTGATTACTCTTTACACGACACCGGTGATCTATTTGGTTCTCGACCGGTTTGAAGAGTGGATGAAACGTCCCCGTTCCGAACAGGAAAAGAGAGAAGTTCCTCAGTCCGCTTCCATGGCAGTATGAAGAACCCATTTGTCTATCGTCCACGAGGCACGATGCTTTTAGGAGTGGGCTTGTTCCTTCTGGGAATGACGGCGTATTTTTTCCTGCCCATTGCGCCATTGCCCAATGTGGATTTTCCAACAATCAATGTAAACGTTTCCCTACCAGGTGTTGATCCCCAGACCGCAGCAACTTCCTTAGCGGCCCCCTTGGAGCGGCGACTAGGGCAAATCGCTGGTTTAGCGGAAATGACTTCTTCCAGCACGTTGGGAGGCACATCCATTACTCTCCAGTTTGCATTGGATCGAAATATCGATAGTGCGGCGAGGGATGTGCAGGCTGCTATCAATGCTGCGGCTAGTGATCTGCCGCCCAATCTGCCATTCCCTCCCACTTATCGGAAAACGAATCCTGCCGGAGCGCCTGTCATGGTCTTGGCAATGACCTCTGATACGGTGCCCATTTCAAAGGTGTATAATTTTGCGGACGAAATAGTGGCTCAACGATTGAGTCAAGTTTTGGGAGTGAGCCAGGTCCTCCTTGCCGGAGGGGCAAAGACAGCAGTCCGAGTACAGGTGGATCCCACACAACTTGCCAGTATGGGGATGAGCTTAGATGACTTGCAAGGTTTTCTTCAAAATACTAACCACTTTGCTCCACGCGGTGTTCTTGAGGCTAATGGCCGTTCCTATGCACTTCATACTAATGATCAGCTTCTCGATGCTGCAGGATATCAATTCCTAGTCATTTCCCAAAAAAACGGAATTCCCATCCCTCTTTCCTCAATAGCGCGAGTGGTGAATGGGACGGAAAATACACTGCAAGGAGGATGGTTCAATGGGAAACGCGCGGTCATTTTACCAATATTCAAACAACCAGATGCTAATGTTATTAATATTGTCCGGGAAATCCGGAAGATCCTGCCCTCATTACAAGCATGGCTACCGCCGGGAGTTCATCTGGAAGTAGTGGCGGATCGTACTCAAACTATTAGGACATCAGTTCATGATGTTCAATTTACTTTACTATTAACCATCGCACTGGTGATTGTGGTGATGTGGTTATTTCTCCGCCGCCTGGCACCCACATTGGTTGCGGGAGTTACTGTTCCCCTGGCACTTGCCGGCACTTTCGGCGTGATGTGGCTGTGTGGATTTAGCCTTGATAACCTTTCTCTCATGGCTCTTACGGTTTCCGTAGGATTTTTAGTGGATGACGCAATTGTGGTCATCGAGAATATTGTTTGTTACCTCGATCAAGGGCATTCCCCATGGGAAGCAGCATTATTGGGCGCAAAGCAAATTGGATTTACAGTCATCTCGATGAGCGCTTCGTTGGTGGTTGTTTTCCTTCCTATTTTGCTTATGGGGGGAGTTGTGGGACGGATTTTTCGCGAATTTGCGATCACTCTCAGTGCGTCGGTTTTGGTGTCGGGCATTATTTCTCTGACTCTGACTCCGACTTTGTGCGCACAGTTTTTGCACAAGGAAAATCTTGCGGAGGGAAGCGCCCTAGCCCGTTGGTTGGAAGCTCAATTTTCAAAGTTATCATCTCTCTACCAACAAGGGTTAATCTGGGTGCTCGAACACGAAAAACTCATGCGATGGTTCCTATTAGCCGCTCTGGTGGGAACGATATTTCTATACGTGATCATTCCCAAAGGATTTTTTCCACAGCAAGATACCGGATTGATATTTGGAGTGACCATGGCGGCACAGGATATTTCCTTTCAAACTTTGCAATTTAAACAAAAACAACTCGCACAAATCGTTAAAGACGATCCCGCAGTGGAGGGAGTAGGGTCCGTGATTATCAATGGAGCAGGCTTTTCCAGTGCGAGCGGACGACTTTTTATCGCTCTCAAACCCTGGGCGAAGCGCAAGGTACATGTGGATAAAGTGATCAATCGTCTTCGTCCAAAGCTCGCTGCAATTCAGGATATTACTCTCTATCTTTTTCCCTCCCAGGATCTCCGTATGGGAGGACGCCTTGGTACCGGGCAATATCAATATGCTCTGTCTTCGGCCGACCTTCCCTCTCTGCTGAAATGGGCTCCTCAACTCATCGAAAAATTACGATCTCATCCCCAACTCGCTGATGTCAACAATGATCAGCAGTCCGGAGGCCTTCAAATGCGAGTCGTCGTCGATCGCAATGTCGCCGGGCGGTTTGGCATACAGCCAAAACAGGTGGATTCTATTTTATACAGTGCATTTGGCCAGCGGCAGGTATCTACAATTTATTCTCACATCAACCAATTTCATACGGTTTTGGAAGCCTATCCTGAATTGCTTAACGATCCTAATTATCTCACCAAAATCTATATTAAATCTGCTTCCGGTTCTCTTCTTCCTCTGAATACGGTAGCGAATTTTGAAAAGGACAGCACTCCCTTGGCCGTAAATCATCAAGGACAATTTGCGGTGGTCACATTTTCTTTCAACTTGATGCCGGGGATCTCATTAGGCGAGGCAGCCAAAATAGTGGAGAAGGCCCAAGATGAATTACATATGCCTGTGTCTATTAAAGGTGAATTTGCGGGTAATGCAAAATTGTTTCAGAAAACTTCCTCTTCTCAGCCATTGCTTCTCCTTTCAGCTATTGGCGCCGTATATATTATTTTGGGAATACTTTATGAAAGCTTGATCCATCCGCTCACCATTCTTTCCACATTGCCTACGGCAGGAGTGGGGGCATTGCTTGCTCTCTATTTTTTCCATATGGAACTTAGTATTGTGGCAATGATCGGAATTATTCTTTTGATAGGTATTGTGAAAAAGAATGCCATTATGATGGTTGATTTTGCTATTGGAGCACAAAGAGAACAAGGACTCACTCCGCGGGATGCCATTTATAAAGCCTGTCTGATACGATTCCGCCCCATTATGATGACAAGTGCTGCAGCCTTATTGGGTTCCATTCCCCTTGCTGTAGGATTTGGAACAGGAGCGGAGCTTCGTCAACCGCTGGGAGTCGCAATCGTTGGAGGCTTATTAGTCTCCCAGATTCTGACGCTTTTTACTACGCCGGTCGTTTATCTGGCTTTGGAACGTTTCCGGAGAGCGGCCATAGAATCTTCCCGCTCTCTTCTGCCTCAAATGGGTTTGTATCAATAGGTATTCGCTCTATGGTGCGCATTCTATTACTGATTTATGATTTAGGATGCTAATTTCCATTAAATAGCAGATATCTGTTGTTGGGAGCGTGATTTTTATTAGAGCCTGTCCAAAAAGACTGGTGTGGCGATCTTATTGCGGCGATCTGGTTGGCATATGGATGGTTTATTTTATGGGCGCTGCGCCATAATATAGCATATAAATCAGAGGATGAAATATTGGGTTGCCATTTTTGTTTGAGAGGAGGCGGTGTTTAAAAGTGCCCATCAGGTAATTTTTCTAAGAGGTGAAGAAAAATAGTTTTCGTAGTTTCCACTACTTCGGAAATCAGGACATCTTCGCCGATTTCAGCGGAGAGCGAGGTCATGGTGACACCGGAGATTCCACAGGGAATAATATCTGAAAAACCAGACAAATTTTTTTCAACGTTCAATGCAAATCCGTGCATGGAAATCCATCGACGAACGCCAACACCAATGGAAGTAATCTTACGGTTTTCTACCCAAACACCGGTAAGCCCCTCCCGGCGCTGTCCGTTCACATCATATTTCTTTAGGATAGTAAGGTTTACTTCCTCGAGAAAACGCAGATACTTATGCAAATCACGTCCCCTGGCGGCGAGATTTAAAATAGGATAACAAACAAGTTGGCCGGGGCCGTGATAAGTTGCCTGTCCTCCACGATTGGTACGATGAATTGGGAATGAAAGCTGGTTGCGATCTGAAAGACTGGATTCGTCTTGTGTCCTTCCGATCGTAAAGACGGGATCATGTTCCAGGAGAAGCAGCCGTTCATGGCCGCTGGCAGCGGCTTCTTTGACCCAATGCTCCTGCAGGAAGAGTCCCTCTTGATAGGGAATTCTTCCTATCCATTCTGCCGTGGGTATATTCATGGATTAAATAGAAGGATGAGGTTGTTTTAAGGAAAGAAAAGCCGAGCGTGTTTGGAAATGGGAGAGACCTATCGCGATGGCGTCCGCAGCATCTTCGGGAGGCGTTTCAGTCAGCCCTAGCCTTGCTCTAATCATAAAAGCTACTTGATGTTTTGCTGCAGCTCCGCGGCCGACAACCGCTTGTTTGACTTTCCGAGGGGCGTATTCGTAAATCGGTAATCCGCATTCCGCAGCGGCCAAAATGGCGGCTCCCCGAGCAGCTCCCATGCTAATTGCGGTGCGATGGCTTTGTACGTAAATAATGGCTTCCACAGCAAGGGAACTCGGAGAATATTCCGCGATTAACTGAGAGATTTTTTGGCGGATAGAGAGAAGGCAACCGGAGAGGCGCACTACCGGAGCATTGCGAATAGTCCCGAACTGTAAACAGGAAATTCCCTGACTGCCGCCATCGCGGAGCATGGCATACCCCGTACTACGCAGAGAAGGATCTATGGCCAAAACGGTTTCTATTTCCTTCATAGAAACCACACCTTAAAAAAATTGCGAATTAGCCTCAAGAACTGAATGAATCACACAATGTTTTCTTAAAAAAATCCAGTTCTGGGGCAGGTATTTATAAAAAATCAAAAGCTTGGAGGACTGTCTGAATAGAGAGATCTTCCATGATGCCGGTGGGGGAAGTCAATACGCGGACGCAGGGGCTTGTGGGCGCCCACGTTTTCGGATCAGTGGGTCCATAGAGGAGAAGGCAACGCGCTCCCGCAGCGGCCGCAATATGTGAGACCCCCGTATCGTGCCCAACAAAGGCATGTGCTTTGGAAAGAAGCGCTGCTAAGCTGGGAAGAGGAAGGTTTTCAAGAAAGGTCAGCCGAGAGGAATGAAGCCGCTTGAATAAATGTCTGATCGAGGAGACATCTGCTTCTCCTCCTACGCAGAAGAGGGAATACTGAGGGAAGTTTTGTAAGATCCAGTGGCAGAAATCCTCCCAATAGGAGAGAGGCCAGTTCTTATATTTGCCCCCGCTTCCCGGATGTACTGCTATGAATGGAGTTTGCTTGCGGATTCCTCTTAAAATAAAAAGATCACAGAGGGCTCTTTGATCTGCTTCCGAGGGGAAAAGACATGGAGCCGGATCTTTCAAAAAAAGACCTAAACTTTCCAAAGGCTGTGCAAGTTGGTAAGCAGCATGCAATCCCGGTTTGATTTTTGGAGATCCTGAAATAATCGGTTCTTTCACGCCTGCACGGCGCAGATTTTGAACAAAGGTTTCATCCGGATCATGCAGATAACTAAGGACTTTTTGAAATCCCGCGAAATAGTTGCACCATGTGGAATCCAGCTCCGCGTTCGAATGGAAAAACCCCGCTAATGGCGCAGCATCAATGCTTCGGGTATGCTCTGCATAATAACGCTCTTCCACCAACCGGACAATGGGATAACGCCCTAGAATGTCCACCTGCGCGTCGGGGAAAGCCTGCCGCAATAATCTTATTGCCGGTAGAGTGAGAATAAAGTCCCCAATCGCACCGTCACGAATCACTAAGATTTTTCCAGTCATGACATAGAATGTCGAAATATAACGGAACCGGTATCCAATGAACCCTTTTAACCGGCTGTAAACATGCGGTTTATCTTGAACCCATGCCCAAACCTCCAAGAGCTCCGGCGCCTTCCCAGCTCTCCGGGCGGTTCCATGGGATGGAGCTTTCTTTCGGAGCGCTGGACAGATCATTATTTTGGGCGCATCCAGTGAACAGAGATACGATCGCGATGCCAATAATCAGGAAAATACGTCGTAACATAAAACAAAGTAAAATGCCTGTTAATACATTGGGCCGAGGGGGTGCAAGCAGAAACTGTGCTTTGAGTGTAGCTGGATGGCTATCGGGCATCGCCGGAATCGAGGTTTTTGAGATCCTGCCCTCACTCAATGAAGACTGGATATCGTCGTCAGGCATTGGTTTTTCACACAAGGCATTTTGAGGTTTTTGAGATCCTATCGAAGCCACATTCCCCTCATCGTAGGAATCCTTTCACAAAATATTTTGATGAACATCTGATGCTTTATCAAAAAATATGATCCCCTTCTGAGGTATTATATGCGGCGTATAGAACCATTTGTTTAGGTTTATGATTCGCTGTGTATTGCTTGATATGAACAAATGATTAGGTAGGTAATACTATTTAAAGTCGCTTAAAAAATAAATCAATGCAATCGGTTGTTAAGTAAAAAAGATCGTGATTAACTGTTGATATTAAAATTCGCCTTAACTGTTTAGAGCAAAAAAAGAAAATGGAACGATAGTATTTGTTCTATGCCACTACCAATAGTTGATAAAAAAAATCATCATGCAAATCAAGCTTCAGTTTGTTCTGTAGACGCTTCAAGTGAATTCAGCCAGTCGCCTGCATCACCTTCCAGGAGGATGTCGGCCGGCGAGCATTGCGAGATTCCGTCGACTTTGCCTCTCGGAGCTTCTGCTCAAATTAGTCCTGCTAGTAGAAGAACAAGGGGGATGGACAGGTCTTCATCGATGAGTGATGTGAAGGGGGGCGAAGGTTTTATCAAGGAGCCAAGCTTCTTGAACGTGAAGGAGGTTTTTAACGCAATGCGATATCACATGAATCATGCTGAGGATCAGATGAATCAAAGGGAGTTTGACCTAATGCACGAGATAGTTAAGCAAAGGAACGAGAGAGTTAATCTGGAAAAGAAGATTGAAAAACTTAAACCAAATGGAAAAAAAGGCTTGTTAGAAAGACATCCTAAATTGGGGAAGGTATTAGCTGGTGTGGGAATTGCAGTTTCGCTTGCTTTATTTTCCGCAGGTTTAGTATCAGGTGTTCTTCCCATCGCAGCCGGTGTTGTCGGTGCGATAGGGATATTAACTGCTGCAGTCGGATTTGGTGCGTCGCTATTTGGATTTACAATATTCGGAATATGCGTTAATAAATTAAAAGACTATAATTTGTATCTTAATCGTCATCAAGCTCATTCGTCGGAACAAAAAAACCAGTCAGCTTAAGTGATCAAGAGTAGCAGAATATACACAGAAAACGGCTCGACGGTTGTAGAATCTGTCAAGTAGGATCGATGCTATTTTTTCAGTTTTCAGACGCTTCATAGCTATTTCCAGTCATTTATGCGGAAAGTCCTTTATATGCTATTCTGTGAGCAAATGCCTTTTTGATCCTTGGTATCCAGCAGAAGAAATTTGCAAATATCCCAAAGTGTCCTTTACAGATTATCCACTCGCGTGTTTGCTACAGACGAATTCTGTTTATTTTCAAATAGAGGACTGGTTGGGGGAGGGGTGGCAGAGCGGTTGAATGCACCGGTCTTGAAAACCGGAGAGGCGCAAGCCTTCGTGGGTTCGAATCCCACCCCCTCCGCCAGGCCTTTTTCTCTGTAGGAAGCAATCCGATAAGGGATTTTAAGGCCAAAAAGAGGTCAAGTGTACCCAAAATTGTACCCAAAGTGATACGGAAGGGGCTTAGTGAGCCGAAAAGCAGTCACTAGGATACGCCGCAGTACAACGGACTAACGGCGTATGGTGAGCGGGATTTGACGAGATTCCTACGTAACTGGAGTCCCGAAAATGCAAGATAAGTTCCGCCTTCATCGGCGTCTAAATGGAATGTTCTATGCCGAGGAAAATGGCACCCGGCACCGTGAAAGTCTGCAAACCAAAAACGCGGCAGAAGCGCGCCGCCTGATTGCTGCCAAAAACCAAGCTGCTATCCAGCCTGTTTTCAATTTAGAAATGGCAAAGGTCTACCTTACGGCTCATGACCCCCAGTTTTTAGAGCGCAAATGGAGTCTTGTGTCGGATACAGTGCAGCACAGCTATGAAGGCTCCACCAAGGCGCGGTGGGAAAAATTCATTAAAAGCGAGCCAATGGCTCTCGTGTTGGGTAAGAAACTCATTCAGACGACATCCAGCGATTTTTTAGCTATCCTGCATCATCCGAAAGCGGGCGTTTCCACCAATGTCTTTCTGCGTATTCTCCATAACCGAGCTTTAGATTTGGGATGGATCGTTCAGCCTGTCATTCCCAAAAAGGGCTGGCCGAAAATCCGCTATGCTCGTCGTCGTGGCATTACCCGTGCAGAGCATGAACGTATTTTGGCGGTGACCAAACGCGCCGATTACAGGGACTTCTTTGAACTGTTATGGGAAACGGGAGGTTCACAAACAGATATTGCAAGCCTGATAGCAGACGACATTGATTGGGCTAATAGCCGAATTTATTACGAACGAGCGAAGTTCGAATCAGGAGGTCAGGGTCGAGCCCTGTGGTACGGGCCGGTGCCGAGACAATAATCGCCTCTAAAACGATTCCCGTTTGTCACGGACATCGAATCCCTGGTTAAATCGATAATTTTGTATCTGATGTTGGGGGCTTATTCCCTGGAGACGACGCTCTATCTTCGTTTTCCAATGCCACCATTCAGCTTCAGAACAAATTTACCGCCAGAAAATTCAATGTCAAAAAATATTCTTAGTAAATTAACCAGGCAGGCGATTTGGATTACTCAAACAAAAGCGGCTGCGTTACGCGGAGTCACTACGGCTGCAATTGCATGCCTTTTGCGTGATAACCGCCTAAGATGTAAGCTGGTGGCAGGACGACGATTGGTCCATCGTGAAGATGTCATAAACTTCAAACCTCTGGTAGCTGGCGTAGGGCGTCCAAGTAGAAGTATGAAACAAGCCGCAATGGCTTTGGTTGATCATGACAAATGGATCACCCAAAAAGAAGCCGCCGATCTGAGACAACTTACAATAAGTGGGATCAAGACAATAATCGCCAGAGGATGTGTCCGCACTCTAAAAAAAGAAGGTGTGTTATTTCTGATGAAAAAAGACGTATTGGACTACCAACCACGAATTGATTTTCATCCTGAATCCGGACCACAGAGCGCCTTGCCTCCCGGGACAAATCCGGAAAACTGGATTACCGTAGCGGAAGCTGCACGTATTCGGGATGTCAATCAGGGGACAATCACGACATACGCAACCAGTAAACGTATCCGCAGCATCAAGACAGGTGACACCCGGCTTATCTATCGAGAAGATATCGTAAATTTTAAACGAAAACCCAGGACTTCTCGTCAGAAGAAAAGTAAGCGGTTTCTACGATTTCTAGCCGGTACAACTATATCCAAGTAACTTTTGCGTAAATTTAGCTATCATGCTAAGCATCGCTGCAAATGTCAGGTAATTGCTTAAGCAACTTTGGTAATGCCGACTGTATGGTATCCCAGACTAGATCGAGATCGATATCAAAATAACCGTGTGTGATTCGATTCCGCATTCCGCGCATATTGCGCCATGGCACTTCCGGATGAGCATCAGCAAACTAGGGGTACCGATCCATTACTTTTGTTGCGGCTTCGCCAATGATAATAAGGCTCATGATGACAGCTTGCTGAGTACATTTATCATCCAAGAACTCATCCTTGTTTACATCTTTGACAAAGTTGCAGGCATCTTCCGCAGCCTGCTGTATGTGATCAAGATAATCACGAAGCCGGTTGTTGTTCATACCGGTTGTGCCTCTGCAAGAACGTGCTCGCGAAACTTTTCCGATAAGTCTCCGGGAGTCAGTAAATCAACGTGAACACCGAGCAAATCTTCCAGTTCGACCTGCAAGCCTCCAAGATCAAATAACGTAGCGCCTGGAAGTGCATCTACTAACAGATCCAGATCGCTATCATCTTGATCAGTACCGTGGAGTGCCGAACCAAAGACACGTAGATTGGTGGTATGAAAACGGCCTGCCGCTTCGCGCATGGCGCTACGCTTGAGATTAAGGACAATCGAAGGCTTCATGATCAATTTCTATAATATAATTTGTTCCTCATGGTACTCCTTTATCAAGAGGGGATCTTCCATATAGGGAGTTCATGACGATGTCTCATTTCAACACCTTTTGCTGTGATGTGAAACTAGCGTCCTCCGACTGGTTTCATCAACTTAAATTGCCGCGATTTCCGGCTTCGGAGGTGTACCCGAAACTGTACCCAAGTGTAGGGAATAAGTAAGTGTCCTGTTGGCGCTGATATGCCTTGATTACTCTAATAGAAGTGGTAGTTGCCCTTGTGAAAATCAGTAGGTTTTGAGCGAGATGTGAGTTGACTTTTGGCTGCATCGAAAACAGTCTAATTCAACGAATGGGACATCCACTCGCGTTTTCCTTTTAGTTTCACAAGCTCACCTTATCGTGACGCTCGTTGAAAAATTCTGGCACCTTGTGTGCAATAGTTGCCCTCAACTGAAGGCAATGCTCAAATCAAAACGTACTAACCTCCGGACCCATGACCATCTGGTAATTCAATAGAATTCATGGCAAAAATTGAAAAACAAGATCCTAAAAAAGACATAAAAAAGATATCGAGCAAGAAGAAGCTCACAGCAGTATTGAAGGGCTATGATGGGGTGCTTTCCGGAGTACTTGAATTGCTGGATGCTGCACGACGGGCTTCAGCGCGAGCTGTCAATTCCATCATGACGGCCACTTATTGGGAAATTGGGCGTCGAATAGTAGAATTCGAACAGGGTGGTGAAAAACGGACTAAATATGGCGAGGAGCTACTCATACAACTTGCAGAAGATCTGAGTTCACATTTTGGGCGTGGTTTTTCACGTTTCAATCTTGGACGTTTTCGGATGTTTTACCTTACTTTCTCACCGGAACAGATTCGAGCGACAGCGTCGCTCAAATTGCCAAGTGTTGCAACCAACCAGATACCAGCTGGGAAATCTCCAGCCTTTTTACTGGAGAATCTCGCTGGTGCTTTTCCACTACCATGGTCTCATTATGTCCTTTTGATGAGTTCTTCTCGTTCACCTGAAGCCCTTTCTTTTTACCATACGGAAGCCCTGCGTGGTGGGTAGTCTGTTCGCCAACTTCGCCGTCAGATAGACAGTCAATTTTATGAACGGACAGCTCTCTCAAAAAATAAAATGAAGATGCTTCAAAAAGGAACCATTGTTCAACCGGATGATGCTGTTACTGCTGAGGAAGAAATCAAAGATCCACTGGTGCTCGAATTTCTTGGTCTAAAGGATGAATATTCCGAATCCGAGCTAGAAGAGGCACTCGTGCATCATCTCGAATATTTCCTTCTTGAACTCGGTAACGACTTTGCCTTCGTCGCTCGTCAGAAACGGCTTAGGATCGATGATGAGTGGTATCGGGTGGACCTTCTTTTTTTCCATAGATCCTTGCGCTGTCTTGTTGTAGTTGACTTAAAACTCAACCGCTTTACCCCGGCGGATGCAGGACAGATGCATTTTTATTTGAACTATGCTCGGGCATACTGGACACAGCCGGGCGAAAATCCGCCAGTTGGCATAATCCTGTGTGCTGCAAAAAAAGGCGCTATTGTACACTACGCAACTGATAATTTACCAAACAAAGTTCTAATACGGGAGTATCTTACCACATTACCCGCTGAAAAATCTCTCGCGGATGAAATTAATACAATGCGAGAAAAATTGGAAAAGCGCTTCTGAAAGGGCCTGCCCGCTCAAGAGTTCATATTCTCATCATGCCTGGAGCATCACCTCATCATTTGGGAAGCCCCGGTGTTGTGATGGGGGGAAAGGAAGATCCCTCAAAGCGCGAAGCGCGGGCCACACTTAAGAAAGCAACGGAGTGGCTCGTATTATTGCCTTGCGACTCTGATATACTGATCTATCTATTTATTTATGACATCACGCTTAGCGAAAGGGGGACTCCAAGTTGCTCAAGTACTGGATGAACTGGTCAGTAAGTGCCTTGCTCCTGGCACGGGTATTGAGCCGGAGAAATTTTGGCTGGCGCTGGAAGAGATTGTATCTGAACTAGGTCCGAAAAATCACGAGTTGATATCCCGGCGCGATGAACTGCAAACTCAAATTGACAGTTGGCACCGAGAGCAGAAAGGAAAAACCTTCGACTCAGTGGCTTACCGAAAATTTCTTGAGGAAATTGGTTATCTCGTTCCTGAAGGTGAGGATTTCGAGATCTCCACTCAAGGAGTAGATAGGGAAATTTCGGAAGTGGCTGGGCCACAGCTCGTGGTTCCGGTAAATAACGCTCGCTATGCGCTAAATGCAGCTAATGCCCGTTGGGGAAGTTTGTATGATGCCCTTTATGGCACGGATGTCATTAGTGAAGCGGATGCTTGCCAACGTGAGGGTGTTTACAATCCGAAACGCGGTGCAAAAGTAATTGCATTTTCCAGGGAGTTTCTGGATGAGGTGGCTCCCCTATCCATTAAAAATCATAGCAATGCAACCAATTACACTTTAGTAGACGGAAAGCTCGTTGTGAGGCTTGATGATGGCAAGCAGGCGACGCTCAAAGAGCCTTCTCGGCTGGTAGGCTATGTGGGCGAACCCGCTTGTCCGAGTGCTATCCTGCTTAAACATAATGGGTTGCATGTGGAAATTCAGTTTGACCACAATCATACGATCGGCAAATCGGATGCGGCTGGAATCAAGGATGTGGTACTGGAGTCAGCGGTCACGACCATCCAGGATTTTGAAGATTCGGTCGCAGCAGTGGATGCGGAGGACAAGGCTGCCGTTTACTCGAACTGGTTCGGATTGATGACAGGGAGCCTCACGGTGGCCCTCGAAAAAAACGGTCGGAAGCTGACGCGGACCCTCAATGACGACCGTGTTTATACCCAACCGAATGGTGCCACTCTCACGTTGCCGGGTCGGAGTTTATTGCTAGTGCGGAATGTTGGGCATCACCTCTTTACGGACGCTGTGTTGGATTGTAATGGCAAAGAGATTCCCGAGGGCATATTGGACGCCATGTTTACGTGCTTGATTGCGATGCACGATCTCAAGGGTGCAGGACGGTTTCGCAATTCATGCGAGGGGAGTATTTATATCGTCAAGCCCAAGATGCACGGACCCGAGGAGGTCGCCTTTACCTGTGAACTATTTCATCGCGTGGAACGAGCGCTCGGCTTGCCTCCATTCACGGTCAAGGTGGGCATTATGGACGAGGAGCGCCGGACAACGGTAAATTTGAAAGAATGTATCCGGGCGGCTCGGGAACGGATCATTTTTATTAACACCGGCTTTTTAGACCGAACGGGAGACGAAATCCATACCAGCATGGAAGCGGGTGCGGTGGTGCGAAAAAACGCCATGAAGCAACAGCCCTGGATTCTGGCTTACGAGGACTGGAACGTGGATGTGGGCTTAGCGTGTGGATTGCGCGGTCGGGCACAGATCGGCAAGGGGATGTGGGCGATACCCGACTGCATGGCCGACATGATGATGGCCAAAATTGCTCATCCTCAAGCTGGCGCGAATACTGCCTGGGTGCCATCGCCAACGGCGGCTACCCTACACGCCATACATTATCACCGGGTGGATGTAGCTAGCCGTCAACAGGAATTGGCGAAGCGGCCCCATGCCGACTTGGAGGCTATTTTAACCATCCCATTGCTGAGCGATACGCCGCTTTCCCCGAAGGAAATTCAACAGGAACTCGATAATAATGCGCAAAGCATCTTAGGGTATGTGGTGCGGTGGATCGACCAGGGTATCGGCTGTTCTAAGGTGCCGGATATTAATGACGTCGGATTGATGGAAGACCGAGCTACATTGAGGATTTCGAGCCAGCATGTTGCTAACTGGTTAAACAATGGGGTGTGCAGTCCTGATCAAGTGACGGAGACATTGCAGCGGATGGCGGAGGTGGTGGATCGGCAGAACGCAGGCGATGCGAATTATCGGCCGATGGCGCCTCATTTTGATAAAAGCATTGCGTTTCAGGCAGCGCGGGATTTGGTATTTAAGGGCACCACGCAATCCAATGGTTACACAGAATGGATTTTGCATAAGCGCCGACGCGAGGCCAAGGCAAGATAAAATCGACCATCCAACTCCAACCGCAAAATTAAAGTTTATTATGGGACTGTAATATAGCGGAATTCCGCTATAAAAAAGCGGCAAGGTCATTCTTCATTTAGTCTTTGAATATTGAAGAACGCTTACTTTGTATTCGGCAGGCAATTCGAGGTTAGCCAAACGGAATATGGCAGGTTTTCTTCGATCAGATTCACTCCTTTACCCCCACGATCGATGACAACGAAGTCGCTTATTTGTCCGAGTGCCAGCAACGGATGGTGCCAGACGTTGCGGGCATAGTTCACACCTTGCCAAGCGCATGTAAAAAATGCGCGGAGAGTTTTCCTGTCCAAAACGCCAATGGGGCCAACTACAATTAGGTAGGGTAAATCGGTAAGCGGAAGGAATGCCTGACTGCCTAGCGGATGACGTTCCATCATTTTAATCTCAAATGGGATCAAACGGGGTTGGCCTCGGAATACATTAATCAGCGGATATCCTCCCTCGGCAGAAACGTCCACCTTGGCGAGATCGTGATATCGCTCCGTGGTGCCGAGGTTGATTGGATAATGCCTGGCTCCTGCGAGTTCGATGACTTCGCCAAAGGGTGAGAATGCTTCGCGGGCGAGTGGTTCTATAGGCAGAATGTCCATTTTTTCTTTATCGAGGGGGAAATCTTCCTTCGTAACTGACGTTACGCATTTTTAGGAGCTCTGGGAGCAAAAAAACCATTTTAGCCTACCAGGTTTCCCTTTTTTGCGTCACATCACTTATTAAGTCAATCCTCGCAATCCCTCGACTCGAATCTGATCGTACTTTGCTATGAGTGTCTGCATCGCATCCTTATCGCTCAGCCTCTTGGTGGCCCACAATTCGGCCAAACCCTCGAAGAATCCCTCGCGAGCCAAAGCCGGAGTAAAGGTAAGCGTAAACACAACAGGCACCTTGCCGCGATTAGCAAAAGCATGTGTGATTTCAGGTCGCACCAAGACAAAATCGCCCGGTTCCGCCTCGATCTCCTGTCCATCAAGTATCATCGATAGGGTGCCTTTGTGGATGTGGAAGGCCTCAGTGATCCGGTGATGATAATGGAGCCCAGCGCCCGGTCCCTCCGGTGCAATCGTAATCTGATAGATGCCGATTGCATCATCGGTCAGTGGGCTTGTTGACAGGTATTCCACAGTCATCGCACCGATGATGACTTGTTTGCCTGTACCGTGCTTTTGGAACATTAGTCAGTGGGTTCGATGATCCCTTTACCTAACATGGATTGATCGCGTTCCACAAGCACTGAGTCCTCATAAATATTAGGGTCGTGCTTTAAAAGTTTTATAAGGAATTTCTTACATCGGTAATTAGTATATAGCATGCTCATTTTATAGGAATTTCGCTATAGCCGCCTCTGAATTTGGAAAAATGTTCTTTATGAAAAAAGAAAACCTTTATCCCAAACCATGCAACCTGTAGTGTGCCATTTCGAGTCCTTCCACGATCATGAAAGTTTCTACCCCTGGCACTGTTTGCGTGTGGCGTGAGGCCATTATTCTGCCGACGTATGAGCCTTTGCCTCCAAACAAGAATCCGATGTTTTTAGAAAAACGGGTCTATCAAGGCAGTAGCGGAAAGACCTATCCCGTACCTTTTTATGATCGTATTTCAGAAGAAAAGGTGGACCGCAGTTGGGAAGCCATATGGATCGAAAATACGTTCCTCAAGGTAATGGTCTTACCAGAAATTGGCGGTCGCATCCATGTGGGACAGGATAAGACAAACGGCTATAATTTTTTCTATAGGCAGGATGTGATCAAGCCCGCCCTCGTGGGTCTGGCTGGTCCCTGGATATCTGGTGGAGTGGAATTTAACTGGCCGCAGCACCATCGGCCCGCAACCTTCATGCCAGTGGATGTCGAAATTGAACATCATAGAGATGGTGCGGTGACGGTATGGTGTGGAGACCATGACCCTATGTCCCGTATGAAAGGGATGCATGGTATTTGTTTGCATCCGGACAAAGCCTTTATCGAATTAAAAGTAAGAGTTTATAATAGGACTCTTCTTACTCAGACTTTTCTTTGGTGGGCAAACGTTGCCACTCGTGTACATGAGGCATATCAGAGTTTTTTTCCTCCTGATGTATCTTATGTCGCCGATCATGCACGCCGCTCCATGAGTGAATACCCATTATGCCAGGGACACTATTATGGTGTGAATTACGGAGAGAGAGCTAAGAAGGGAGTCCCCGAGGAAGAAATACCTCCGCATTATATTCCGTCGCACTGTGGAGGTAAGGCAGCAGTGGATTATGTACCGAATGATATTTCATTTTACTCAAATATTCCCGTGCCTACCTCCTATATGTGCGTAGGTTCGCAGGAAGATTTTTTTGGGGGTTACGATCATCGGGAGCAGGCGGGAGTTGTGCATATTGCCAATCATCATATTTCTCCAGGCAAGAAGCAGTGGACATGGGGAAATCACAACTTCGGCTATGCATGGGACCGCAATCTGACCGATGCTCAGCAGGACACAGGCGAATTTGCTCCTTATATTGAAATCATGGCGGGAGTTTATACCAATAATCAACCGGATTTTACGTTTCTCACTCCGGGAGAAACTAAATCTTGGAGTCAATATTGGTATCCCATCCAGAAAATTGGACCTTGCCAACACGCAAATTTACAAGCGGCTCTTAGCCTTAGGCTGGAAAATAAAAAAATACACCTTGGTGTTTCTGTAACCTCCGCATTTCCCTCCGCAATGATTGAATGCATTGTGAAAAAGAAACGCGTTGCAGTTTTTACCCGCGACTTAGCACCTGACAATGCCTGGACCGAAGAAATTGTTTTACCGAAGAGCGTGAGTGAAACAGACGTATTATTCCGAGTGAGTGATGCGGATGGGAAAGAGATTATTTCCTATCAACCACGGAAAAAATCGGAAAAGGAGATTCCTTCATCAGCTACGGAACCGCCATGTCCTCAAGAGGTGGGCAGTGTGGATGAACTTTATCTGATCGGTTTGCATCTTGAGCAGTATCGACATGCTACGAGAGAACCGGTGTTATATTGGCAGGAGGGACTTCGCCGAGACGCGGGAGATACACGGTGCAATCTCGCCATGGGTGCCTGGCATTTGCGTCGAGGGGAATTTGAGCATGCAGAGACGCACTTACGTCGATCCATTGCGCGTCTCACCAGCCGCAACGACAATCCTAATGAGGGCGAGCCTTTTTATCTTCTTGGTCAAACCCTACGTCATTTGAAACGGGACGAGGAAGCTTATGCAGCATTTTATAAATCCATTTGGAATCAAGCGTGGCAAGCAGCGGGCTATTACGCTCTGGCGGAACTGGATTGCAAACAAAGAAAATGGACTGTTGCACTGGACCATCTGGACCGTTCGCTGAAACTAAACATCGAAAATTTAGGCGCCCGAAATCTCAAGGCTCTTGTCCTTTGTAAACTGGGTCGCAGCGAGGATGCCGTGCAATTTCTAGCGGAGACTCGTCGATTGGATCCGCTGGATTGGTGTTCCCGATATCTTTCCGGAGAAAGCATTGCCTGTGATATGCAGACTCGACTCGATATAGTACTGGACTTCGCACGTGCAGGTTTTTACGAAGAAGGAGTGGATATTCTTTCTCATGCTCGGCCTGAGCCGGGAGTAGCGCCACTAGTAAGTTATTATTTAGGTTGGCTCTCTGAGCAACTTGGTGATGAAAAAGCCGCTATCATTCATTTTTGCAAAGCGGAAAAGGCTTCTCCCGATTATTGCTTCCCAGCACGTCTGGAAGAAATTTCTATTTTGGAGGCGGCAATGCAAAGGAATAGTAAGGATCCGCAAGCCCCTTATTATCTGGGTAACCTTTTTTATGATCGAAAACGTCATCGCAATGCCATCACGGTTTGGGAAAAATCCGCAAAGTTAAATCCAAATTTTTCATGCGTGTGGCGCAATTTAGGAATCGCCTATTTTAACATTCTTAAAAAACCGACTCAGGCTCGAGCTGCTTATAATAAAGCATTTCATGCCAATTCACAGGATGTCCGAGTTCTTTTTGAGCGAGATCAACTTTGGAAGCGAACGGGTGTCTCCCCGAAAAAACGATTGCAAGAATTGGAAAAGCATACCGAGCTTGTAGTCCAACGCGATGATCTTTCTGTGGAGCTTTGCACGATCTACAATCAGATCGGTCGACATTCCGATGCCTTAGCACTCCTTTCTTCCCGGAAATTTCAACCGTGGGAAGGAGGCGAGGGGCAAGCGCTGGGACAATATGTGCGGACACACATGGCTCTTGGACGGGTGGCTTTGGAGGAAAACAACACCGTCAACGCACTTTATCATTTTCAGCAAGCTCTTGGCTTTCCGGAGAATTTAGGTGAAGCGAAACATCTTTTGGCTAACCAAAGTGATGTCCGCTATTGGTTAGGAGTCGCACTGGAAAAATCCGGTGATCATAATGGGGCAAAACGGCAGTGGCAACTTTCTTCCGAGTTTCAAGGGGATTTCCAAGAAATGAGCGTCCGCATTTTTTCGGAAATGACTTATTATTCAGCACGTGCATTCCAAAAATTGGGTCAACCCACTGCTGCGCAAAAGTTACTCCAAGAGTTGTTAGCGTATGGTAAGAAACTCGCTCAAAGCCGAGCAAAAATTGATTACTTTGCCACTTCTCTTCCGACGTTGTTATTATTTGAAGACGATCTTCAGTTTCGCCAGGAGACTACAGCTCTTTTTTTACAAGCTCAGGCTTTGGCAGGATTGGGTCGTAGAACTCAAGCGGGCAAACAAATGGGTGTTGTTTTAGACCGCGATCCCAATCATTCTTTTGCCAAAGAATTTCTTAGTCAGTGGGCATGTGAAACCAAATACAACTTCTAAAATTATGATGCATTCTTCTGCAGGTTCTTTCCGTACACGCAATTTAAATTATGTGGTTCTCATCTCCGCTATCGCTGCTTTTGGCGGATTACTTTTTGGATGGGATTGGGTAGTGATTGGAGGAGCAAAGCCTTTTTTTGAACGTTTCTTTCATATTCAAAACGATGTTGCGCTTTCCGGATGGGTAAATAGTTGTGCTCTTATTGGCTGTCTTTTTGGAGCATTAGGCGCCGGCGTACTGAGTGATCGGTTTGGTCGTAAGCGCTTACTCATTGTATCGGCAGCTCTTTTTGTGATCACTTCGATTGGAAATAGCCTTGCGGATCACATATCAATTTTCGTTTTTTGGAGGATGTTGGGGGGAGTTTCCATTGGTTTGGCATCAAGTCTTTCCCCAATGTATATTTCAGAAGTAGCGCCCGCAGAGTTTCGAGGACGTTTGGTTTCACTCAATCAACTGACGATCGTCATCGGAGTGCTATTAGCTCAGATTGTAAATTGGTGGCTGATTCGCGATCTTCCGACAAATGCAACAGATCAATTTATTATTCACTCTTGGTTTGGTCAGGAGGGTTGGCGATGGATGTTTGCCATAACTGCCGTGCCTGCATTGCTTTTTTTAGTGGGTATGTTTCTGGTTCCGGAGAGTCCTCGTTGGTTGATGAAAAGCTCTTTGTCGGAACGTGCTTCCAAGGTTCTCACGCGAATCGGAGGCAGTGAATATGCCAGGACGGAATTGGAAAATGTGCGGGCTAGCCTCTCTCAAAAGGACACAAAAGCGGTGCGGTTGCGTACGTTATGGAATCCCAAATTGCGCAGAGTAATTATATTAGGTATCACTCTGGCCGTATTTCAGCAGTGGTGTGGAATTAATGTGATTTTTAATTATGCAGAGGAAATTTTTCGGGCAGCGGGCTATGATATCTCCAGCGTGCTCAAGAACATTGCTTGGACCGGCTCGGTAAATCTCGTATTCACTCTTGTTGCCCTTTTCGTTGTCGATCGTGTGGGACGGCGACCGCTCATGCTCTTCGGCGCCTCGAGCCTGATGGTAGTCTACCTAATTTTGGGATATTGTTATCACGCACGGATCAGTGGTCTTCCCGTATTGCTTCTCGTGCTGGCAGCGATCGCGTGTTACGCTATGTCATTGGCACCAATTACTTGGGTAATTATTTCGGAAATTTTTCCCAATCGTATTCGGGGAGCCTCCATGTCATTGGCTGTAATGACGCTCTGGCTCGCTTGTTTTATTTTAACGTACACCTTTCCCCTCTTAAACAAATTCCTGGGTGCTTCAGGCACATTCTGGATCTATGCGGCAATATGTGCAGCCGGATTTTTCTTTATTCTTGTTAGTTTGCCCGAGACCAAGAGAAAGACACTGGAAGAACTTGAAGAAGAATTGACTAAATAGAATGATCTGAGAGCCGGATTGCTCTAATATAGAGCAAAGCCAGTATCAAATGAGTTCGAATTTACCGTTATTTTTGGCCCCAGCTTTATTACAAAGTGATGTTACGCAAAAAAGGGAAACCTTGTAGGCTAAAATGGTTTTTTTGCTCCCAGAGCTCCTTAAAGGGCGTAACGTCAGTTACAAAATTGAAAAAGATGGGTGAGTGCTTGAAGCTTTTGCATGTCATTGGTTCGGTGAATCCTGCGGGAGGGGGCCCGATCGAAGCGATCATTCAATTAGCATCGGTTAATAAAAGCCATGGCCATTGTGTGGAAGTAGCTTGCTTAGATGCTCCGGCCGATCCTTGGGTGACTGCTTGCCAATTGCCTTGCCATGCACTGGGTCCCGGATTTTCTTCGTATCGTTGGAGTTTTCGATTAACCCGGTGGATAAGCGTAAATCGTCACAGATTTGATGCCATTATTATAAATGGTATCTGGCACTATAATTCTTTTGGGGCGTGGAGGGCGCTGCGGAATACGGATACTCCCTATTTCGTATATACCCATGGAATGTTGGATCCTTGGTTCAAATACCGCTTTCCTTTGAAACATATTAAGAAATGTTTCGTCTGGCGATGGACGGATTTCCGGGTGCTTCGAGATGCGCGGGCGGTATTATTTACCTCAAAGGAAGAGTGTCGCTTAGCTCCTCAATCTTTTAAAAAATTCGAATGTCAGCCGGTCGTGATAAATTATGGAACCGCCGGTTCCCCTTTTCAGGGAGACATCTGTCAAAAGCAATTTTTAGAACGCTTTCCGAAACTTGGTGAAACTTGTAATTTACTCTTCCTGGGAAGGCTCCATGAAAAAAAGGGTGTGGATTTACTTTTGCGAGCTTTTGCCGAAGTTTGTGCGTCCAAAATAGAACCTTGGCGACTTGTCATAGCAGGGCCTGAAGGTTCGGAATATGCGGATGAAATGAAAAAATTAGCAATACAACTGGGTATTTCTCATCGAGTTTTTTGGACGGGAATGCTGTCTGATGCGTTGAAATGGGGAGCTTTTTATCATGCCCAGGTTTTTGTTCTCCCTTCGCATCAGGAGAATTTTGGGATGGCTGTTGCCGAAGCGTTATCGTGTGGTCTTCCCGTATTGATTTCCAAAAAAGTAAATATTTGGAGAGAAATTCAAGAAGAGGGTGCCGGGCTGGTGGAGGAAGATGACCAGCCCGGAACGACCCGTTTGCTAAAAAGCTGGGTGGAGATGCCTTCCAGACAGCGTGATGCCATTCGGATGGCTGCGCGACCTTGTTTTGAACGTCGTTTTCATGCGGAAAAGGCAGCTTCCTCTCTTATTCAGACAATTCGCCAGTGTATGAGTTCGTAGTTGGCAGAAGTTGATGGTGAGTCTTTTTGGACAGGCTTTTACATACGGGACGCTGAATTTAGTAGCTTATGGATAAATTCGGTGATCGCGCACCAGTTTCGATTGGGATTATGCTTGATTGTCTATGCAAGATGCTCCCATGGTGACCTTTACTATACTTTGCCATAACTATGGCCGATTTTTGAGACGTGCGGTGGAGAGCTGTTTGATCCAGAAGGCTCCTGGTGTTCGAACGGAAGTTTTGGTGTTAGATGATGGTTCTACAGATGAAACACCAATGATTTGTGCAAAATACAAGGAGCGGATCCGTGTATCGAAATCAGAAAATCTTGGTTTTGGAGCCACACTGACACGAGCTGTACAGGAGGCGAGGGGCGAATGGGTATTTTTTCTGGATGCAGATGATTACTTTGCACCCAGCAAACTGGTCGCATTTCTTCCGCATTTCCGACCGGGGATATTATTTGTCAGTGATCTGCCACGTTCCGTCGATCAAACAGGTCGACATTTATCGGATGTGGTTTTAGAGAGTGGCTCGACTTCCACCCTTGCCGTTTATCGAAAGTCGGCATTGGATTTGTTACCAGTGGAAAATGAACTTTATTTTCATGTCTTGGGGCGGCCCGGGAAAAAGGGGGTGGTGGGAGAGGCACATACATTTTATCGCATCCATAATGCTAATATGACCAATAAACACTCACCAGGGGTTTGGAACGGTTATCTCGCTTCCATAACTCACCGATTGGCTGACCGTCTGGAGGCGATGAGTGTGAATCCACCGTCCTGGTTAGGTACGGCTCAAGAGACGCGTTTTCTGTCTTGGCACTATCGGGAACGGGCTTGGTATAATGAACTGGAGGCGGCTTTGGAATGTAGACTTTGGGGTCGTGCCTGGGGAAGGTGGATTCGAATGGCTACCGCAGCGAAACGAAGTAGCAATGGCTTAGGGAAATTCCATTGGACGATGCTGGCTAAGGTTGCCTTACTCAGACCCAGTTTTCCCAAATGAAGTGCCTCTTCGGAAAATTACCGGACAATTTGTGGGTAAAATTTGCTGCAGTCACGGGCACGGAAGTTCTCGGGATTCTCCTGACTGCAGTGACCGGATTTGTGACTATTCATTTTTTACCGAAGGAAATATATGGAAATTATATTTATATTGTCTCCGCGATTAATTTTCTTCTCGCCCTCAGTGAGCTGGGAATCAATCACTGTTTTCTTCCTGCCGTGGGAGTACGTGTTGAAGAGGAAGGATACATCAAAGCGGTGTCGCGTGTGATTCTTTCTCAGCGCTTTCGCTTCTGGTTCTTGTCTTGTCTGCTGGTAGTTCCCTATTGGGGGTGGACATCATTTCAACAAGGTTGGCTGCAGCCCCTGGGAATTTTGACATTTCTGATTCTATTAGCGGGTTCGTGGTTAGGGTTGAACGATCAAATGTTAAGAATGAATGCCGCCGTGAAGAGGTGGACGGCAACAGTTGCGCGATCTAATTTTTCCTCCACTGTTGCTCGTACCGTTTTTTTGTTCGGAAGCTTTTTATTAATAAGCCCTCATCATGTCTTGCCTGCGATTGCATTGGCTTCCGTTGTGGGAACGCTGGCTTCGATAGCGACTTACCGACATTGTGGTTTCACTTTACCTTTTGGGAAGAAAGAGGCGGCAGTTGATAACGAGGCAGAAATTAATCAACATGTGCAATCCATCTTGAAGCCTCTCGTTCTCCCCTCTCTCATTTTTGTTCTGTATAGTAATTTTGGAGGAATGATTTTGGGTTGGATTTCCAATGGGAAGGTGATTGCGGAAGCAGGGGCTGTCGCTCGGCTTGCGGCGGTGTTGTTGATTATAGATCGATTAAGTGCTCTTTTTGTGAGCCCGTCTCTTGCAAGGGCGAAAACGGAATTGGAATATCGCTTCCTTGCTTTACGGTTTCAGTGTGTTTACTTACTGATGGTGTGTCTGATTGAACTCAGCGTACTGATTTTTCCATCAGCATGGCTTTTGTTGCTCGGACACAAATATTCGAATGTGCTATCCATTCTTTGGTTAGGGACTCTGGGGCCTATCTTAATGAATATCTCCGGGTTTACCTTCACGATGATGTCTTGCCGAGGGTATACTAAAAATCAATTGCCGATTACGCTTTTTAGTTTCGGCTTACAGATACTTTTATATGTATCCTGGGGAGCATCTGACGTACGGCATGTGTTTATTATTAATATCTGTACTGCAGCGGTTTTTGTCATCGGACAGTATGTGCTTTTTATCCGTCGCCTCTGTACCAAGCTAGCAGTTGAGAGTATAGCATGAGCCCTATAAAATGAGTTCGACTTGGATGTTCTTTTACCAGTGTTGCAGAGAGAGATTTCTCAAAGCCGAAGCGCTAGCCATGAAAGTAACGAAAAAGAAAAACCAGGACGTACGCAGATTCCAGAGAAAAGCTCGCTCGTTTTCCCCTGCTTTTGCGTAAGTCCTGAAACAATGAAGCGGCTCTTCAGACAAGGCTTCTTTTATGCCTCGCTGAAAATAAAAATCCCGGGCCCATGCATATTATATTTTATAGAGTTTTCACTATAACTCGTTTATTTGAGGCATCTTGTTGAAAAACATGTTCCTCCCTCCTTCTCTCTTTCTTAGACGTTCCACATGTTTTCTTTTAAATATGCAATTTGGCACCTTACTTCCACTTGCATGGTGGAGACTTCCGCGTAAACTGGCAGGGTGTTCAGACTGACCTCGCGTGAGCAACTTATTCTTGCAGCCATTCTCCTTAGTTTTTTAGTGGGAATGGCGGTGAAAATCTATCGGGATAGAATATTTTTGGGCATTCCGATTTTTACTCCCCGTTCTTTGAATCCATGACCTTTAACGAAGCAGTCGAAGTAGCCCTTGTTCAGGACTCTCGATATGAACGGGAGGCGTATGTTTTTTTGCGAGAAGTTTTGGAGGTTACCATGAAACGGCGGCGAAAAGCTAAAAAGGAAGAGGGAGGGCATGTGAGCACTACTGAATTATTGGAAGATTTTCGGCTGCATGCTCTTAAAGAATTTGGTCCCATGGCTCTTACCGTACTGTCTTACTGGAGAGTTTATGCCTCGGAAGACGTAGGAAATATAGTGTTCGCACTCGTAGATGCTAAATTTCTGACTAAGACCGAAGAGGATACGCTGGAAGCATTTCGTGAGGGACCTTCCTTTGAAGAAGTGTTTTCCCAGCCGTTTCGACCTTTACAAAAAAAATGAGTAAAAATTTCCCCCATGTGCCTTACATATACCACCTATGAAGTTGAATCAGCGGGCTGCCCTTTGGGCCGTTATTTCTTTATTTATGATTACTGAAAATCTTTTTGCTTCTCATCCGTCGTCTCATCCCGTGCCTCCTACGCTTCCCCCTTCCAAAGCTCAAGTCTTTACTCTTCCCAATGGGGTCACTCTTATTGTGGAAGAAGATCATAGTGCTCCTGTGGCGAGCGTTCAGGTTTCTTGTGCGACAGGCAGTATTGACGAAGGCAAATGGATGGGAGCTGGTCTTTCGCATATTTTGGAGCACATGTTATTTAAGGGAACCGCTAGCCGAAAAGTGGGAGAGATTGCTCGGCATGTGCAGGAATTGGGTGGATATATTAATGCGTATACTTCCTATGACCGCACGGTCTATTGGATTGATTTACCCTCCGGAGGGGCGTACGAGGCGGTTTCAATACTCTCTGATGCAATGATGAATTCCACTCTTCCTCAGGAAGAGTACGACAAAGAGCAGGAAGTCATTCGTAGAGAATTTGCTATGGGATTTGATGATCCTAATCGGAAAAATTGGCAACTCATTGCACGCACTGTATTTCCGCAAAGCCCTTATGGTAATCCTGTGATAGGGTATTTGGATATTTATAATCAATTAAAGCGAGAAGATGTCTGGGCCTACTATAAACAGCGTTATGTACCGAATAACCTGACGTTTGTAGTCGTCGGAGACGTGGATTCTTTCAAAGTTCGAGAACAATTAGAGGCTTTCTTTAAAGAATATCCTCGTAAGCCTCTTGAACCTATTGTGTTACCTGAAGAACCTCCGCAAGTTGGCAAACGGTTTATGGCTGAGGAATTTTCTACCGAACTCAGTCGAGTGGGCCTTTCTTGGCGGATACCAGGATTAACGAATGCTGACGTGCCAGCACTCGACGTGTTGTCGACCATTTTAGGTACGGGAGATAGTTCGATTTTAAACCGTGAATTGCGTGAACGGAGCCACACGGTCTATTCTGTGAGCGCTCAAGTGATTGCATTTCAGGATAGCGGAATATTTGGAATCATGGCTGCATGCGATGCTGATAAGCGAAAACAGGCGGAACAATCCGCACTGGCTTTTGTGGAGAAAATTCGTTCTCACGGAGTCACTGAGCAGGAATTGCATAAGGCAAAAATGACATTCCTTGCTTCCGAATTGCAAAACCTTGTCGATACTAAAGGACGCGCTTCCCAACTAGGCTCAAATTGGTTGACCACTCGTAATATCAACTTTGGTAGTGATTATTTGAATAGTGTACAAAAGTTGACTGTGGCTGATGTGCAAGCAGCGGCAAATAAATACCTCAAGGAAGACACGTTGAGTGTTACCGAATTAAATCCTCTTGGTACTCTTCAGAAAGAGACTGCTTCTACTTCTAAATCTCAGCCTGTTCAGCGGGTAGTGCAGAAGTTCACTTTACCGAATGGATTGCGAGTCTTGGTATGTGAGGATCAGCGTCTCCCACTGGCTATGGCCGTAGCTACCTTTCGGGGAGGACTACTGTTAGAAACACCTCAAAAAAATGGAGTTTCGACTCTGCTGGCTTCTACTCTCGTTAAGGGAACGAAGACGCGTAGTGCCGAACAAATTGCTGAAGAAGTAGAATCTCTCGGCGGTGAAATCAAAAGCGATTCAGGAAATAATTCCTTAGCGGTCACCGTAGGAATGATGTCCCCATATTTGCAACGAGGATTGGATATCTTATCCGATGTGATAGAAAATGCCAATTTTCCTGATCGGGAAGTGGAACTGGAGAAATCCTCTCAGATTGCGGCTATTAAGATCGAAAAAGATCAAATCGCTAGCATAGCACGCAATGCTGTCCGCAGTAAATTATTTGGATCCCATCCGTATGGCATGAACATACTGGGAACTGAAGAAGCAGTTTCTCATTTAAGTGCTACTGATTTACGGAGCTTAAAAGAGGAGATCTTAGTAGCACGAAATGGAGTGCTTGCGATATTCGGCGACGTGAAGAGTGAAGAAGTGGTTCAAATGGTGAAAAAAGCTTTCGAAAAATTGCCATCCGGAAAGTTGGCGGAGACCCATCCCTCGGCGTGTGGTGCTCTTTCTTCAAAAATTTCTGTCGAAGAATTTTCCCCGAAAAAGCAAGCAGTTGTCATGTTCGGTTATCGGGGATTGGATGTTTTAAGTCCTGATCGGCCTGCGATGGAACTTTTGCAAGAAGCGAGTAATGACCTCAGTTCCAGGTTCTTTGATCGTATCCGGGAAAAAAATGCATTGGCATACTATGTGGGTGCGAGTCAGATGATGGGCTTGGTACCGGGAATATTCATATATTACCTTGGTACGGACCCTCATAAAGTGCAGCGCGCGGAAGCTGAGATGGCCGACGAAATTAACAAGGTGGCTAGCGAGGGTTTAACTGCCGAGGAAGTGACTCGTGCCAAGCACAAATTGCTAGGTGCCGAAGCTATGCGACTACAGAATACTGCTTCTTTTGCTTCGCTGTGTGCAGTGAATGAACTCATGGGATTAGGGTATGATTACTACACCCATAGAACGGCTGAAATTCAGGCGGTGACACCTGAGGATGTCCGGAAGGTGGCAAGGAAATATCTGGGAGTACCCGGCTATGTGGAAGCAGTGGTTTGTCCTCCACCCGAAAAATCTTCCACTCCAGTGCCCGACCCATTACCTAACAAATAATTAAATTCACCAATTTTTTTCCACTCTCTATATTAATTCCTTATGGCTGAAATTAAAGAAGTTCCAGTGAGTCAATCACAGCTCACTCAGCAATTTATTGAATTTGTGATGATGCAAGCTCAGCAGACGGCTCTCTTTTTGGGAAAGATCCCCAACCCGGCTACCGGAAAGACCGTGCGAAATCTGGAGGCGGCGCGTTTGTTTATTGATCAGTTGGAAATGCTGCGTGAAAAAACTCGTGGAAATTTAAGCTCGGAGGAATCTGAGATCTTAAATCATATTCTTTCCGATCTTCGCTTCGCTTATGTGGAAGGGGTCTCCGCTCCAGAAGAGAAAACAGCCTCTTCTGCTGACGAAAAAACGGAATCTCTGTCCCAACAGACTCCTCAGACGGGAGAGACTCTTGCTGAGCAAGAGGTGGATTCTGAGAATAAGAAAAAATTTTCAAAGAGTTATGGTGAGTAGATCATCGTACGAAAGCATGAGTGCTCTTTGAGAATGCTTTATTGTGTTTTCTGATTCGCGTGGCTCCCCTATGGAGTTCTCGGACAACGGCGCCGGTTGCTATAAGTCGACGGTTTGACCGGGTTCGGGAAGGACTATTTTCGTTTGAGGTAATGCGGCGGAGAGAGAGTTTCGAAACCATTCCAAAGCTAACATATCGCCATGTATCAATACGATGGTTTTGGGGCGCAATCGTACGGCATAGGCCAAAAGAGTTTCTCGTGAGCTATGTGCGCTAAAATTAAATTCTTTGCGGTGGCATTTTAATTTTAAGAGTGGCCCCCCGGCTTGCAAGGCCACTTCTTCTCCCGGTAGCGTTCTTCGGACTCGTCCCGCCGGAGACTCCGGGTCTGCATAGCCAACGAAGAAGAGACTTTGGTGTGGCACTTCGAGGATTTGACGAATAAAAATGTTGGAAAGGGTATTTTCCGACATCATGCCGCTGGATAATGCGAAGATACAGTGTTTGCGGGGATAAAGAGAGCCAATGTCAGGCCCCCCCACGACGTAAGGAGACATTTCTTGGAGGAGTTGAAGTTCAGGAAAATTTCTGCGGGTATTTGAAGTGAGGGCATCGTAGACCGAAGTAATTTTACTGCTTAGTCCGCCGATATAAATGGGTACTGAAGGCAGAAACCCTTGGTGCCGCATTTTCCAAAGCATAGCTAATAATTCTTGTGTTTTTCCGAGGGCAAAAACGGGAATGGTCACCGCTCCTCCGCGATCGAATGCTTCTTGGATGGATTTCGTAAAACGCAGTTCTTCTTCTGCGCGGGTGAAATTTTTCGCACTAGGGGAATCCCCACGGGTAGTTTCCATGATTAAGACATCTACTCCTTCGTTTGGAAATTCGGCACCTTGAAGAATGGATTGGGCGTCGAAATTTACATCGCCTGTATAAAAGATGGTACGGCCTTCGCTTTCAATGAGTACGCCGGCGGATCCTAAGATATGGCCCGCGTCAAAAAAACGCATGCGCATGTTTTTGATTTCATTTCTTGATGAATCATTAGGGTGAAACGCGTGTCCTATAGGACGCAATTCCCACGATTCGGCACAAAGCTCCACACCGCGATGGGTGAAGAGTGGATATTCCGGAATATTTGCGTCTTCTCTTTGACGCGTCATGACATTGACAGAATTATGCAGCATGATATTTGCCACGCGCGCTGTGGCAGGTGTCATATAAATCGGAGTGTCACGGTGCCGACGTGTCAGATAGGGAAGTGATCCCACGTGGTCCTGGTGAGCGTGAGTGAGAACTATTGCGTCCAAGATTTCTTCGCCGATGGGAGAAAAATCCGGAAGGGCATCCAACCCGCTAGCTTTTGGATGTAAGCCGGCATCGAGTAAGACATTGTGTCCGGCAGTCTTCAAGAGATAAGAATTAGCTCCGATTTCTAATCGGCGGGTAAGATTGATGAACTGCATCGAGAGAACCTAGCTATGTGCCGGGGGGTCGGAAACGTAAATTTTTCCGAATCTTATTGGCAACTTGATCCGATTGTTATGTTTGCCTGAGGAAAAATTTTGGGTAACTTGTATGAAGGCTTAAATGAGAAATATTCCGGGTTTAGCGGCAAAGAAGAACCTTGGCACTGCAAATAAGTTTTTGGGTTCTATTGAGGGTGTAGCGACTTGTAAGGGATTGAAAACCATCTTTTTCCATGATAGTGAGGATGCTTTCATAAATGGTGCGCATGATTTCAGCGGGAATGAGATTTTTACGATCTGAGCGAGGTAGGGCAGTTTTTGCTTCAGCAAAAAATTCCCGAGCGCGCCGCGCTTCGAAGCGCATTAATTCGTTAAATCCTGGTTCGACTCTTCGATGGAGTAAGGCATCACGGGTGACTCCAAAGTGTTGGAGATCTTCTTCAGGAAGATACACTCGTCCCAGCGCGGCATCTTCGCCGACATCTCTGAGGATATTTGTCAATTGAAGTGCAATACCAAGTGCCTCAGCGTAAGCATGGCTTTGCGGGTCTTTGCACTCAAAAATTCGGATACTGATCAATCCTACAGCGCTAGCGACTCGCCAACAATATTCGCGTAATTCGGAAAAGGTCTGATAGTGAATGGGATGAAGGTCAGAGGCAACTCCCCGAATTATTTCGAGAAAAAGGTCGGGGTTCAGTGATCTTCGAGTGATGAGTGCGGCAAGGTCGCGAGGAAGTAAGGAATAGTCGCGGGTGACGAATGCACCAGCCCAGCTTTCCAGAAAGCTAGATTTTTCTTCCGGAGGCAAATCAGGGGTGTCCGCAACGTCGTCCGCTAGTCGGCAAAATTTGTAAAAGGTACGAATGTCGGCCAGCTTTTTTCCTCCGAGTAGAAAAAAGGCAAATGCTAGATTCGACGATTTTTCAGCAGAGGTAGTTTGCGGAAGAGAAGGAATAGTCACACTGGAATGGATTTACTTTCACTTAAAATGCCCTTTTTCATGACAAATAGGCGATCGCAATTGGTAGCAAGAAAATCTTCTTCTCCGGTACAGATGACGGTGATTCCCATCTCATGCGCAGCAAGTCGGGCAAGGGGAAGGATTGCAGGAAAAGGAGATACTGCAATGAGGATTTTTGGCTGATGTATGAGGGCGCGAATCAATGCAATGTGCTGCTGTGTGATACAGTCCAGCTGACAAACCGGAAAATCTCCTAGGTCAGGAAGTCCGGCGAATTCTAGCATGGAACGGGTTCGGTCGCTGGCCTCTTCGGCCGAAACGCCTCGGATTTTCAGCAGAGGCATCGCAATATTTTCTGCTACGGAAAAGGAGGGAAGGAGGTAGGGGTGGCGGAAGAGGTAACCGAATAAGCTGTTCCTCTGTATGGCCAAGGCAGAGGAGTCCCACTTGCTCACGTCCTTGCCAAAAACGGAAATAATGCCCGAATCCGGACGGTCCAACAACCCTAAGAGGTGAAGTAACAGCCCTTTTCCGGAGCCCTCTCTTCCATGGATTCCGTGGACGAGAGCGGATTGAAATTCCATGGTAACATTCCTTACGGAAGCAGCTCCAGTCAGCCAGTTTTGGCGCTCACAGTGAAGCCCAACACAAGATAGGGAATGCATTGCAGGAATTTCAGAAAGGGATTTTAGACTTTCCTCCGGACCAATGACGATATAAGCAGACCCACCCTGCGAGTAACCAACCTCCTAACAACCCACGGAGTGCGGCTTCCAGAAGTTCAGCAGAAAATCCGGTGACCGTATAAATGCCGAAAACCAGCTGGGTGACGTATAGCAGAATTTTTAATTGCCAGAAAAGGAGAATGCCTGCGATTGCAAATAAGACCATATCCCAGAAGTGTACGTGCAAAAAGTGGAAGTGATCTGCTATCGCTTGATGCAGGGATTCGTTGTGCAGCGTCAATGTGATCTGTACGGATGCCATCACCAGCGTTACGATGGTGAAGACGGGAATCATAAGGGACTGAACAAAGTCATTCAACGTTTCGTAACTGCGTGTGTTCGTAAAGAAAAAGGAAGCGGCTAAAATCAGAAATCCTGGCAATGAAATGAGAGCAATCCACTTGAGAACATAGCCGAGCCGGCGCAAGCTGAGATGAAGAAGGCTGCTGCGATCAAAGTGTAAATCCCGGACCCAAGCAAAAGCCATCAGCACCAAATATACCTGAAGAAATGTGGCTAATAAGTATTCAAAAAGAAATGATACAGTACCCACTACATTTCCTATCCGCAAAATATCCCATCCGCTCGATTGTTTGGCCAAGGGATGAAGGGCGAGAAAGAAAACGGGTTTCAACAAAGCCGCAAGAGCAGTTACCAAGATCCCCAAGGCGATAAAAAAACCGAAACGCGGAAAACGACGCCGAATTGTTTTATGCAATTCGGATCGAATTCCTCTAATATCGAGCAAGTAGGCAAGACCTATCACGCAAGACAGTGGAAATGTGGCGACAAGGTAATTAAAGACGCCGGACATATTTTCGGCGGCAGGCCAGAAAGTTTCCAAAAATGCTTTGGAAATCCATGGTGCATTTGGATCCGGATTTCTCCATGGATTAAAATGTACCCCCATGCGATCTGGTACTACGTTATAAGCTAGGATGTTAAAAATGGCGTAGCTAAGACTAAATAGAAGGGGGATACGCCAAAGATCTGGGTAACGCTCAAGACATTTCCACCCATAGTGCAAACTTTCCTTTAAAGAACGACTGCACTTGAGCAGGCATACAAATGCAAGGAGCGGAACAAGGAATAGGAGGAAGGAAACAGACGCGAGGGACATCATATCTTTCATTATTAATTTTCCTTAGTGCTTCTCAATGAATATACTATCGGGAAAATGGGGGATGCTTCAATACCCATTTTTTGCTCACTATCCGATTCAAATCACTGAATTCTGTACTGATCATATAGCGAAATTTCTTTAAGAGACTGTACCAAAGTAATTTAAAAAAACAGGGGCGACGATTTTCTTCCTTCGCCAGCTCCGGATTGACGTCCTTTGGCAGCCAAGCTATGCTGCCGAGGTGAGTCCAGATCACCGCGAATCCTGTCCGGCATCTGCCGGACAGGGGTCGCCAAATCCCTGGTCGGGTATCTGCCGGACCAACCGCTTTGAAGTCGTGAACAGACCCTAGAGTGTTCTAAATATCAATATGAAATCCTTAGCGATTGTGGGTCGTCCGAATGTCGGAAAATCAGCTCTTTTTAACCGTTTTGCAGGCAAGCAAATTTCTATTGTTCATGATCAGCCCGGCGTGACCCGCGACCGAATCACTGCTATTTGTCGACTCGGCCAGACTCCTTTTGAGATTGTGGATACAGGAGGAATTGGAGCTGAACCGGATCCTGATTTTGCAGCGGAGACTAAAGATGCCGCGGAGATTGCGATGGCGAGCGCCGATATCATTCTATTTACGACCGACGGTCAGACGGGGCTGACCCCACTGGACAAAGAGGTGGCCTCCCGCCTGCGAACCACCAGACGTCCCGTGGTGCTAGTGGTCAATAAAATCGATCACGACCGGCACGAAAACATGCTGACAGATTTTGCAGGTTTGGGTTTCGAATTTTGTATGGGAGTCAGTGCTGCACACGGCCGAGGGATGGTGCCATTGGTGGCGTTGGTGGAACAGTTACTGGGACCCGCTACGAATTTCCAAGAAGAGGAGAATTGGGAAACGGCTCCTCGCATTGCAATTGTAGGAAGGCCAAATGCTGGAAAATCTTCTCTGATTAATACGATTCTTCAAAATAAAAGAACCATTGTAAGCGAAATCCCTGGGACTACACGAGATACGGTGGATATCGCCTATGCTCATCGGGGCAAATCCTATGTGCTTTGTGATACGGCCGGAATTCGTCATCGCTCCAAACACAATACTTCCGTGGAGGTATTTAGTGTGATGCGTTCAGAAAAGGCGATTGAGAGAGCTGATTTTTGTTTATTGGTATTGGATGCTCAATCCGGCGTTACTAGCCAGGATAAGAAGATAGCGGGGTTGATTCAGAAATCGCGAAAAGCGGGAGCCGTAGTTCTTAATAAGTGGGATTTGGTAAAGCCCGAAGAAAATCAGCAAGAATTTTTAAAAGATCTGATAGCGGAAGCGAGGCGGGAGCTGTTTTTTATGAATTTTGCTCCAATGGTAGCACTTTCCGCGAAGACATACGAACATGCGCAGCGCGTCTTTCACATGATCGAAAAAACCCGCCAACATGCGGTTCGACGAGTGGGAACTGGGGAGCTGAACCGTATGATACAGATATCGATGCAAAGACAACCGCCTCCTCTTCGAGCAAATAAGCGGCTGAAAATTTACTATTCCACGCAGATCATCCCGGAAAATCCGCGTCCTTTTCAGGCTCCTCATTTTTTACTTTTTGTCAACGATCCCAAATTACTGGTAGATCATTATCGATCTTATTTGACGGCTCGCATCCGCGAACATTGGGAATTTCCCGGTCTGCCAATTCAATTTCGTCTGAGAGGAAAAGAATCTCGCAGCGAGAAATAAAGCGTTTTGGTGTCTTAGGAAAAGCTGTCGGGTGGCAAAGACTTAAAGGAAACATTTTTTTCTTCTTCCAGGCGTCCCTGCGCGGCACACATGCAACCACCTCCCAGAATCACTAAGCCACAAAAATAGATCCACATCAGAAGGAACATCAGACCTCCTAACGCCCCATATACATAATTGTAATTAATGAAACGGGGGAGATAGTTTACAAAGAGGATCTGCGATAATTGGACAAAAATTGTCACTAACAATGCAGGAAGCCAGATTTGGGAAAATCGGACTTTGCATCGCGGTGATAGCATATAGAGCATGGAAAATGCGTAGAAGAGAACACCGGTGCTCAATACGTAGCGTCCCAGATCTACAAGCGAAAAAACGGAGTGCAGATCTATATGGGGATACAAATGGGAGAAGTAGGACCTCAATAAAAAGGCTTCGAGCGAGTAAGTAATATTCCGTGCCGTCTGCAGTATGACCGGTGCAAGAATACCCAGAATTACGGCACTGGCCAGCGTGGCCACCATAGCCATATTTTTTAATGGACCTTCCCACCAGCGGATTTCGACCGAATGCCAGGCTCTATTCACTCCGCGCACCAATGCCTGAAAAAAGCGGTGAGAAGCCCATAGCAGTATAATGAAAGAAACTACGCTTACGCTGCCCCGGGACTTCTCCATACGGTCCACAATTTGCCATAGGAAATTCAGTTCTTCCTGTCCAATAGGGGCGACGTGCCTGAGGGTATGAATGACTTCTTGCCGGCTAAAGATGGGAGAACCGAAGGCAAACAGCAGGGCGACCAAAGGTACCAGGGAAAAAAGGGCATAATACCCAAAGGCGGCTGCCCTTTGTTCCACGTCGATTTCCCCGTAAATCCGGACTGTATAACAAAGAACTTTCCAGGTCTTTTTGGCGCTACTCTTAATGACCTTCGTGCTTGAGTGGTATATTTTCCCCAAAAAATTCATTACGCTGCATCAAATGATGGCGCGTGTTTTCATGATAGCTAAAAAGCGTTTTTGTTTTGGCATTACCAGCCCAATCACAGCCTTAGTGGGCGAGGGAGATTCCATTTCCTTTATTTTTTCCACCGCAGCTACCGCAACAACCCTCGGCTTGAACGAAGCTGGCGGAGAGAGCCACAATCACAAAAAATGCAAAGAAAGATTTTTTCATATGGAGACAACAAGATGACGTTCTCTTGAGCGGAGTCAACTCCAGAAAATGTTGGCTAGGCTTCGACTGCGAAGGAAGTCACAGTTCGGAAAATATAGCGAAGCCAGTATCAAATGAGCGGGATTTACGCAGATTCCGGAGAAAAGCTTGCTCGTTTTCCCCTGTTTTTTCGTAAGTCCTGACAATCACAGCCTTAGTGAACGAGGGACATTCCATGGCCTTTTTGAGAGTCTTTCCCTTTGCTTTTGCCACCGCAGCTACCGCAGCCACAACAGCCTGAGGCTTGAACGAAGGCGGTGGAGAGAGCAAAAGTCACAATTACGAGAAATGCGAAGAAAGATTTTTTCATACCGAGGTAACAAAATGACGTTCTCTTTAGCCGAGTCAACTCCGGAAAATGGTGGGTGAGGTTTCGACAGCGGAAGAAATCAAGATTCAGAAGATTTTATGCTTCACTTATTTTTATTTTTGACAGGGCGGTTTGATCAGTTAACCTGCCCATTCTCTTTCGAAGGAGAGAAGGAGGGTTTTTTCGTTTGGTTCCATACGAACGGAGATGAGAAAACCTTTCAGTATTTTCCCGGAGGAGGACCCGGAGTATGAAAGCTCAAGGTCTTTGACCGAGGCGATGCCCATGTAGCTCAGTTGGCAGAGCACGTCCTTGGTAAGGACGAGGTCACCGGTTCAATCCCGGTCATGGGCTCCAGCCGCTTTGGGCGAGTAATACAGAGCACAACGATATCCACAACAGATGGCAAAAGAAGCATTTAAAAGAGATAAACCGCACGTTAATGTCGGCACTATCGGTCACGTTGACCATGGGAAGACGACACTTACTGCTGCGATCACCACAGTCCTTTCCAAGCAAGGGAAAGCCCAAGCTAAAGCTTACGATCAAATCGATGCCGCTCCGGAAGAAAAGGAACGCGGTATTACCATTTCCACGGCACACGTGGAATATGAAAGCGACAACCGTCACTATGCCCACGTAGATTGTCCTGGGCATGCTGATTATGTGAAGAACATGATCACTGGTGCCGCTCAGATGGATGGAGCGATCCTTGTGGTGAGTGCTGCTGATGGCCCCATGCCTCAGACACGCGAACACATCCTCCTTGCACGACAGGTAGGAGTTCCTTCCATTGTCGTATTCCTGAATAAGGTAGACATGGTAGATGATAAGGACCTCCTTGATTTGGTCGAAATGGAGGTACGTGAACTACTTTCCAAGTACGAATTCCCTGGAGATGATATTCCGATCATTAGGGGAAGCGCACTCAAGGCACTTAATGGAGATCCTGAGGGTGAAAAACAAATCCTTCAGTTGATCGCAGCGATAGATGAATATATACCCACGCCGGAACGTCCGATCGATAAGCCATTTTTGATGCCGATTGAAGACGTCTTCAATATTGAAGGTCGTGGAACCGTTGCCACAGGACGTGTCGAACGGGGTATCCTTAAGAAGATGGAAGAAGTTGAAATCGTTGGTCTTCCGAAAAAAGGGGAAGAAGGCAAGATCAGGAAAACAACTGTTACGGACATCGAAATGTTCCGCAAGTTTCTCGATGAAGCTCGTGCCGGAGATAACGTAGGTGTTTTACTCCGCGGTACGAAAAAGGAAGATATCGAACGCGGGCAAGTAATTGCCAAACCCGGCTCGATTACTCCGCACAAAAAATTTAAAGCGGAAGTATATGTATTGAGTAAGGATGAGGGGGGACGGCATACGCCTTTCTTCACTAACTATCGTCCTCAATTCTACTTCCGTACTACCGACGTCACCGGCACGGTACACCTCCCTGAAGGGGTGGAAATGGTCATGCCTGGCGATAATATTTCAATTGAAGTTGAATTAATTACACCTATTGCAATGGAAAAAACCATCCGATTTGCTATCCGGGAAGGCGGCCGTACCGTAGGTGCAGGTCGTGTGTCGGAGGTTCTTGATTAATTGCCGTTGTGTTTCTCACACGGTAAAAGGCCAGTAGCTCAATTGGTAGAGTAGCGGTCTCCAAAACCGTTGGTTGTGGGTTCGAGTCCCTCCTGGCCTGTATCACAAGATTTCTTTGAAAACGATGAAGCTAATGTTTGAAAAAATCGGAAACAAAGGCATAATCGGTTAGTATTTAAGGTGATATAAGAACATGATCGGAAAAACTCGTAAGTTTCTTGGAGAGGTGAAATCTGAATTGGGAAAGGCCCAGTGGCCTTGGAATCCCCATGAGAAAGGTTTCAGACGTTATCGTGAACTGAGTGATTCCACTATTGTGGTGATCATTGCCATGCTTCTTTTAGGAGGCTACGTGGCAACTTTCGATCTGGTACTTGTAAATGTGGTAGCTTTTCTGACTACCCCCTAAAAAATCTTTTCATTTTTTTCTTCACCCCTAGTCAGCCCAGAAGTTGACAGGATCCATTCGAAAAATCGATTAACTAGGAGTCGTTAGGATGCCTTTGGCCCCCAAAGATCAGTGGTACGTAGTGCAGGTTCTCTCCGGACAGGAGTTGAAAGTGCAAGAAAATATCCTCCGTCGAATTAAGACAGAGGAAATGTCGGACGTTATTTTTGACGTTTTAATTCCAACCGAACGGGTACAGGAAATCAAGCGAGGCAAAAAAACGGAAACGACTCGAAAATTTTTCCCCGGTTATCTCATCGTGAATATGCATTTACTCACAGAGGATAATCAACTTGTAGAAAAGACCTGGTATTTTATCCGTGAGACTACCGGCGTGATCGGCTTTGCCGGAAATAAGGATCGTCCTATTCCGATGCGAAAAAAAGAGGTGGATAGTATGCTAGCGCAAATGAAAGAGCGCGAGGATACTGTAAAACCTAAAATTAGTTTCGAAGTGGGAGACAAGGTCAAAGTGGCCGATGGTCCCTTCCAGAGTCAAAATGGAGTAGTCGAAGAAATTGATCCCATACGTGGAAAATTACGCGTTTCAGTGAGCATTTTTGGACGAGATACCCCCGTGGAATTGGAGTATTGGCAGGTGGAAAGAGCCTAATATTAGTTGACGGTGACGGTTCGGGGGGGGGTGCTTCGGAGAAGAGGGTGGTTTCCGATAATTGATGCTACCCCGGTGAATAGTTCACATGAAATATTGCTTGCTAACAAAGAATCGCGAACTACCGCCCAGGAACTGGGCTTTCTGTCAGGGGAGCCAAGTGCATCACATTCATGCTCATTGATATAGGAATTTTGCTATAGTATGAAGGAAAGTGATCTGGAAAATGAACGAAAAAATTATCTTCGTTCCTCTCTGAGCAGAACTGATCTTTTGCCAGATCCCATAGCCCAATTCCATCTTTGGTTGGATGAAGCTTTTGCTGCTCAATTGCTGGAACCCACAGCGATGATTTTGGCGACTGTTTCTTCGCAAGGTAAGCCTCTTACACGAACGGTCCTTCTTAAAGGAGTGGATCCACGCGGATTTATATTCTTTACCAATTTGGAAAGTCGCAAAGCCGAACATTTAAAAAAGAATGCTGCCGCCGCGCTTTCATTTTCCTGGCTTGCTTTGGAGCGACAGGTGGTAGTTACCGGTCACGCAATTCCTTTGTCTTCCAAGGAAGCTGAGCGATATTTTGCATCTCGTCCTCGCGAGAGTCAACTGTCCGCGTGGAGTTCTCCGCAAAGTCGGGTGATTCCTTCACGCGCATTTTTGGAGCAGCAGTGGAAAGTCAATAAGAATAAATTCGGTGAGGACAAAATTCCTTTACCCCCCTTTTGGGGTGGGTTTTGTATAGCACCAGACACGGTCGAATTTTGGCAAGGAGGAAGGTATCGGCTGCATGATCGGTTGCAATACTGCAAAGATGTCCGGAACAATTGGGTCATTGAACGGTTAGCTCCATAATATGCCGCTATATATTAAGCGCCAACTTTTCCAAACCACGAACTGCGAACTAATGTAAAACAGGCCAACCGGGCCAGATCTGTGGATATGGCCCGGTTGTTGCGCCTGATAAAAGATTTCAGGCAACTGATGTGAATATTTAAATAGGAAGCGTTTTAGGGATATGCAACTGGCATGCCTGCTCCAATAAATTTGGCCATGCGTCCATTGATGTTTAACATGTTTCCTTGGTTCAGTGGGGAGGCGATATAAATAACATTTTTTCCAACGAGTTGATTTGCCTGGGTATCGTAGAGTAATATGGGGGTACCATTTCCGCGATTGCGATAGGCAGGAACCTCAACTGCAAAGTAGCGGATATTGCGTTTTTTCAACATGGCTCTTTGTCTGTCCGACAATTGGGCATAATAACCAGAGGCCCGATGAAGGGCCATTTTGGCATTGCGGTCACCAACCATTACTTTCGATGTGGTGTAAGGTCCTCCGGTGAGAGTGGAGGTCGCCATGGAAGGCGAATTGGTCATAGTTGAAGTGACGTTTCGGTAGGGTTCGCAACCTGTTGTTAATAGAGCTAGGGCTCCTATGATAGCGGTGGAGGTGGGGGTTTTATACTTCATATGCTAAGTATCTCATACTTCATTAATAGTACAAGTTTTCAATAATAATATTTAGTTAATTTTTGCGATATGTGCCGGAAGAGGTGAAAGTGAGGTTTTCCAGAAAATCGATTGTGCAACGGGTTGTATTTTCTGAGGATAACTGTTGTGCAAAGGCGGTACAGGCAGTGCGGATTTGCGGATGGGTAAGTAGAATATTCAGCTCTTTACTCACTTTTTCCGCTGTAAACTGTCTCAGGGAGGTGGTTCGGGCCACGCCAAGTTTGACAAGACGGGCCGCATTATCCGGTTGATCAAAACCGAAAGGCATTATTAATTGTGGAATGCCTGCAACTAATGCTTGAGATAAAGTTCCTATTCCACCGTGATGAACCACTGCCTCTACTTTTGGAAAAAGCCACGAAAAAGGGATATAGTGACAGGAAAAAATATGGGGTGGCACTGGATTGGGGAGGGAGATATGGGGGGGGGAGACCAATAGACCTCGGCGTTTAAGAAGTGCGCAAGCTTGTATACTGGTTTCAAAAAATTTCCCCGGATGTTTCATTCCACTTCCGAGAGTAAAAAGAATTGGAGGAGAGCCTGAGTGAAGAAATTTTTCCAGATCATCAAGGATCCGAATGTGCGGATCTGTGTCGTGGAGAGGAAAGCCGGATTGGGTCCACGGCATAGGCCAGTCTGGTCGGGGAGTGGAAAACCATTTCGGGAATAGACAGAGTATTCCATCGGGTGAATGCCACCATTCATTTAAGATATGTTTTGGAGGGAGAATTTGCTGAGTCCAACAAGCTTGGCGAATGCCCGGGCCGGCATAAAAATCGATTGGAGTAGGCATATGGTGGAAAAAACGTTGCCAGATCCAATGGAGGGCTCCCATCCATTCAAATCCGCTTCGCATTCCAGGGGTTTCATGAATACTTTGAATTGCACAGGGCTGGAGGTGGACTGTGCCAAGAGGAAGATTCAATTTTTCGCGTGCCAGCCGAGCACCAAAAGCAGTGGAGGGAGCTACAATAACGTTTTGCATGTCGGAACGCTGACATGCTTGAATTGTGCTAAAGATGCGCTCGGTCCACTGACCAACGAACGTAAAAAGAAGTCGTAATCCGTCCCATGGATGCCAGAGTCGAGGGTTTTGATAGACCGCTTCGATCTCAGCCGGATTTTCAATGGAGAGGTATTTTAGGTCATTGGTATTCCATGGCCTTTCTATAGCGGTAATAGGAATAAGAGTGACCTCGTGTCCTCGGTTGCGCAGTAGGTGACCGATCCAGAGAAAGGGGTTGATGTCTCCGGTCGTACCCAACGGAATAAGAATGAAATGCTTAGGAATTTTGCTATATCTCATATACAGGACTTACGCAGGATTTCAGAGAAAAGCTCGCTCGTTTGCCCCTGTGTTTGCGTCAGTCCTGATACAATTATTTACGAAAAAACCCCGACCGGATATGTGATTCGGTCGGGGTTTTTCGTCCCTTAAACAGGCAATTCAGAGGTTTTAGAAGATAATGCGAACACCACCGCGTATGAGACCGAACGAGTTAGCTCTCGATACGATCACACCACGGCCATCTGTAAAGAAGCCCAGATGACGCCAGGGACGCCATTCTACGCCAGCGCCCACTTGGACGTTTCCGTAGTTACGGCCATCCAAATTAGCGCCACCACCTACTAACAAGTAAGGTGCCAAATTCCAGGAGCAGATAGGATAGCGAATTTGGAAGATACCTGAGAAGTTCTGTTCCGTATATCTGTGCTTACTTCCGGTCCACCATGCTTCTACCCCTAAGCCAAAGTATCTTAGGAAGTAATAAGTGGCGCCCACACCACCACCTATGCCGGGGGGAATAGCACGATTTCTAACTGCAGCCAAACCGGCCATAAAACCATCCAGCTGGAACTCGTAGTCGCGGAATACACATTCTTCGACGGGAGCTTTGTATTGTTTTTGCATGACTTTGTACTCCCCGGCATTTGCAAAGGATACTGTTAATGCTAGGGCCGGGACCAGCATGAGGTATTTGGTGAGCTTCATAATGATTGGGTAGGCATATATTTTTAACATGCGTGGGGCTTGGATAAAACATATGTATCGCGATGTCAACTATTTGTGTAATAAAATGGAAAATTACTGATTAAATGCCACCCGATGCTGTTTCAAAATTGGAAAGCAATTCGTATTAAAGTCGGAAAAGACGATTCGCCTCTGATATCGCGAAGCCAGTATAAAATGAGTGCTTGAGAAAAAGCAGAAAAATGGGGTGGCTGACGGGATTCGAACCCGCAACATCCAGAACCACAATCTGGAGCTCTGCCGTTGAGCTACAGCCACCATCTCAGAATTTCTAACTGACGTGACGCCCTTTGAGGAGCTCTGGGAGCAAAAAAACCATTTTAGCCTACAAGGTTTCCCTTTTTTTCGTCACATCAACTTTCTAAGCAGGAAAATATGCTCAGAACGCGCTACAATGATGGCCGGCATTCACCAATTGTCAATCTCCAGGTGACCCAGGAATCCTTTTTAGTGGTGTTCGAAATAGGGGATGGATACATTTTCCTATGCGCAAGCAACAGGTTGTGAATTATTTGATAAAGTGGGAGGGGATGTTCACTTTTGCCTTGGCAGGCGTTGGCTGTATCTCCCCACACCGCTTGGTATTATATTCCATTAGGAACTCAACGTTTTCCACCTAAGTCAAAAGAAGTGATGATTCCTGTTTTGGAACATCCGGCGAAATGCCCCCCTCCCTGGTTATTACCGTCCAGTGGAGGAAACTCTTACCTCAGTGCAGGCGAAAATGATCGTTTTTCATTGAGAAATAAAGAGACTGGAATGTTTTTTTCGAAGTGATTTTATTTTCCCATGAGTCAAGGATTTCAGAATGAACGACAGATGCTTATTCTTCCAGAAGGGAAACAAAAGGTGCTTTTGCATTCCTGCTGTGCTCCCTGTTCTGGGGAGGTGATGGAAGCTTTACAGGCTTCTGGGATTGAATTTAGCATCTATTTTTATAATCCTAATATCCATCCGCGCACTGAATACGATCTGCGTAAGACGGAAAATATCCGGTTTGCAGAAAATAAAGGTATTTCGTTTATTGATGCGGATTACGATACCGACAACTGGTTTGCGCGAGTCAAAGGTTTGGAATGGGCTCCGGAGAGAGGTGAGCGTTGTACCAGATGCTTTGACATGAGATTCGAACGTACAGCGCTCTATGCCTATGAACATGGATTTCCCCTGATCACAAGTTGCTTGGGTATTTCTCGCTGGAAGGATATGGACCAAATCAATGGCTGCGGAAATCGAGCTGCCTCTCGTTACCCTGGAATGACTTATTGGACCTTTAACTGGCGAAAAAAGGGAGGTTCTCAGCGTATGATCGAGATCTCCAAAAGAGAAAATTTTTATCAGCAGGAATACTGTGGATGCGTGTATTCCCTGCGAGATACGAATCGTGCCAGGGAAAGCCGAGGAATGAAACGGATCCGAATTGGTGAAAAATATTATGGTTCCTCGCCTCAAGCTTCCGATGCTTTGTAAGCCCATACAGCGATTTAAAAACGTGCAAATACCGGATCATACGAAAAGAGCGTGAAAAAAATCAGGCAGCCTCCCTCTCTCCGACATATCGTTGCCGCTAGTCGAGCCATGGCACTTGTGTTGAAACGGAGCTTGGGGCGGGATCGAGTAGTTACCGATGCAAGCCGCCTGGCCGCTTGGGGAGGGGACAAATGGTTCGCTTCGCAAGCGCCTGATCTGGTGCTGATACCGCAAGATGCCGAAGAAGTGGCAGAAGCCCTTCGCCTTGCCAATGAATATCAAGTTCCAGTGACTCCACGGGGCGCTGGCTATGGATATGTGGGCGGCTGTGTTCCAGCGCGCGGAGGAATGGTAATTACCACCGAACGAATGAACTCTATTTTGGAAATTCATCCACAAAATTTCATAGCAATCGTACAGCCGGGAGTGATTACCGGAGATTTGCAGCGACGGGTGGAGGCAAAAAAACTTTTTTATCCACCCGACCCCGCAAGTTTAAAAAACTGCAGCATTGGAGGAAATATTGCGACGAATGCAGGAGGACCCCGTTGTTTAAAATACGGTGTCACTCGCAATTACATATTGGGACTTCAAGTAGCGCTGATGGATGGTACCCTGGTGCGATTGGGAGGGTGTACACACAAAAATAAAGCGGGATTCGATTTGGTGAGTTTATTTGTGGGTTCTGAAGGACTTTTGGGAATTATAACGGAATCGATTCTTAAGCTACTGCCGTTACCTCCGGCACAAGCGGTCATATCAGCAGGCTTTATCAGCATGAAGGCTGCTGCGACAGCTGTTCAATCGATTTTTTCCGCAGGTTTTCTTCCCTCCGCAGTCGAAGTAGCGGATGCCTTTACTTTAAAGGCAGCGCGCCAAACCGATCACATCAAAAACATTCCGACTGGCAATGCATATATTTTGATAGAAGTGGATGGTCAAATTACATCCGTACGTTCCGAAATGCGCGCCATTGTGCGACTGCTCCGGAGTAAGGGTGCGAGGAATATAGCCACCGCGGCAACCCCAGTGGAATGTGATGCACTGTGGGATATCCGCCGAGGATTTTCCTTTGCGTTACGAGATACCGGCCTTACAAAACTTAATGAGGATATTGTTGTTCCAAGGGGCCGTCTTGTGGACTTAGTTCATTTGGCCACCCGTCTTCAAAAATCGAGTGGATTTCCTATTGCATGCTTTGGACATGCGGGGGATGGCAATATCCATGTGAATATTATGGCTGCTAACTACCTTCTTCCCGAGGTATCCAGTCAAGTACAGACGGTTCTTAACGAATTGTTTGAGCAGGTATTAGCATGGGGAGGGAGTATCACGGGGGAGCATGGTATAGGCTTAGCCAAGCTTCCATGGTGGCCCCAAGCCATATCCGCGGAATCTCATGCATTGCATCAAGCGATTAAGACAGCGGTGGATCCCCAAGGCCTGCTCAATCCAGGTAAATTTGTTTGAATAGCCCCTGAGACTATTAACGGTCTCATAAAGGGGGGTAGTACGACAGCTCTAAAGTGCAGCTGTCGTGTTTTGTGGTGGGAGGGGCTTCCTTCCAACGAGTTTGGAAAGATGTTGAATCTCTCTCTGAAGTTTTGTGGAAGTGATGAGCACAGGGGTTCCCAAACTAATGAAATTAAAAAGGCGAATCACATCACGAGACCTCATTCTGATGCACCCATAACTGGCTGGTCTCCCGATGTTATACTCCTCAGCAGTCCCATGGATATAAATTCCCCGGTCCCAAGCGTGTCGATTCTGAATCTCGGTACCTTGTAACCAAAGGATACGTGTTATGATCGGATCACGTCCGGGAGTATTAGGGGCTAAGATTTCGCCCGTGGGTTTTCGAGATTTGAAAACGGTACCCAGGGGTGCGCCGGCGCCAATTTTTTGAGCTACTCGTAAATTTCCAATGGGAGTGGCATAACTTCCAAAGCGATCCCCTATCCCGTACTTAGAAGTGGAAATAGGCCAGATACCCAGCGTCTGTCCGTTATCCAGAAGAGCTAGTTTTTGATCAGCTACGCTAATTACAATCTGATGAGCTTGAGTGGAGAGGCAGAATCCCAGGTTCAATAGGAATGCCATTCCACCTAGTATTATTTTCGAGGGAGACATGAACATTATTAGTTTATGGATGCGAATAGAGCAGTACGGTCCTATTCTGGTTTTTTGGCTTTTGAAAACAAAAAATCGACTGAGAGAGTGTTTGAAAATGCTCTCTCCGGACTGATTAAGCGGCTACTTCACGCTGATCTTGGGAACTTCTTTGCGGATGGGTCAGGGCCAACCATCGTTGAATCCAAAATAGAAGCGACTTGCATGCCACGTAACCAAAGCCACTAAGGAATATCAGGAGAAACGGTATGGAACTCCAATGTCCTCTTAGGAGGGCTGAGCTAACACAAAATGTAAAATAAGCTGCAAATAAAAACTCTATGAATGGTAAAAATGAATACAACGGCAAATAACGAACCGTAGAAATCTTCTGTGCTCGACGAGGATTGTTTCCAATCCCATATTTGGGAGTTCGAGTAAATTCGGATCGGTGATTCAGAATTGCCTCAATGACTCCTCGAGCATTGTTGACAGACATTCCCACTGCCAACGCAAGAAGGAGAGGCAGCATCCAAATATCTGTGAACCATCCTCGCGGATTCAGGTGACGTTGCGATATAATGTAAAAAAATGCAACAGAAATCGAACTAAAGAAAAAAATCGGGACGTCCACCAAAAGGAAGTAAAGCGTGCTATGCGTTGTAGAAAAGGAACTTGGGAAAACCAAAAGACATAAAAAAACGAGCAAAAGATATCCAAAATTTGAGGTCAAATGTACTGTTGCCTCTAATTTAATCATGAGGGGGATGGGGGAGCGCCAAAGTTGTGGGAGGAGCTTCTTGCAGGTTTGAATGGAACCCTTTGTCCAACGATGTTGTTGGGATTTGAACCCATTGATATCGACGGGCAATTCGGCAGGGACCACTACATCGGGTAAAAAGACAAATTTCCAGCCGCACATTTGTGCGCGGTAACTGAGGTCCAGATCTTCCGTGAGGGTGTCATGTTGCCATCCACCGGATGTCTCAATGCAAGATTTTCTCCAAGCTCCTGCCGTTCCGTTAAAATTAAAAAATCGCCCGCTTCGACTACGGGCGGTTTGCTCTAAGAGGAGATGTCCATCTAGGAAGATTGCTTGCATTCGCGTTAGAAGCGAATACCGCCGATTGAGATGTCCCCATCGCATTTGAACCATGCCAATCTGGGGAGAGGTGAAGTGGTGGATGGTTTTCAGCAGGATATCGGATTGTGGGACAAAATCCGCATCGAAAATGAAGATAAATTCGCCTTTTGCGGTTTTTAAGCCGTGAGCTAGAGCACCCGCTTTGAAGCCAGTGCGATCGGTACGATGGATATATTGGACGTCCAGACCTTGGCTACGGAGAATCTCTGATTCCCGTTCCAAAATCACGCGGGTTTCATCAGTCGAATCATCCAATACTTGGATTTGCAATTTTGCCGCTGGATAGGAGATCTTGCTGACAGCAGTCAGCAAACGCTTTCCTACGTAGTATTCATTAAATATAGGCAACTGAATCGTAACGATCGGAAGATCCTCAAATTTACCTGGCGGCTGTATCGGATGATCCCTATGACGAAGAAAAAGATAACAAATAACAAATCGATGTGCACCATAGATCGACAAACTAACGACGACTAATAAATAACAAATGCTCCAAATGGCACTGTTGAATAAGGCGTCCATAGAGACCTAGTAAGCAACTCCTCGCTTTAAACAGGGGTGGTAGGGATGAGTTTGGGGCGACATATCAAGCTAGAAATGCTTTGGAAAGATGTCCTATGGGAAGAAAACCGTTGTAATGCATGCGGTTTATTACTCAAAAGTGGGGTGGCATGCAAGTTACATGCGAAGATACTGAGATTCGATTTCGAATGCGACGTAATTTTGCTTTGAGTAATTGAAAGGAGTATTTGGGTATATAGCGAAAGTCCGTATCTGCACAGCCCATGCAGATCATGCAAAATATGCTATAAAGGAGGGCAATGGAAAAGAGGCTGCCAGAGCTTGGAAAACTAAGGGATGAAGAGATGGACTCTGTTTTACGGACTGCTGGCATCAAAAATTCCAGGAAAATTCATGCTCATTTTGTAAGTTCTCTTGCTTGTCATCTGCTACTGCGGCGGCAGCAAACCCATCCGACAACTTATTTGCGGATTGCAGGTTATTTTTGATATTATTCCCCTCGAAATTTTCGGCTTCATTGAGCCCATAGAAGTTGGAGTTCAAATTAGCATGGACATATTTTTTCATGGTGGATTTTCTTCATACTTATCAGCACGGATTTTCCCACAATGACTATCTCGACAGACTGGTTCCATAACCTTGCTGAGAGCAGAACCGCTATTTCCAACATGTGTTTCACTAGTTTCAGCAGCAATTCCTCCTCTCCATGAGTCTCTTTTCTCACCTCAAGAATTCCCTGTAATATGAGCTGGTACATCTTGTTCCAATATGCGTTCGGATCGAAGCCACCCTTCGGACTACTTTCCGGAAAAAATTCGATTTCTTTGTTTTCGCTACGTGTGGAATGACTATTTTTTTCCTTGGACAAGCCTTTTGCTAAGGATTGATTGAGGAGACTTTTCTTTTCGTCATTTTTAGAAGAATCAAGTTTTTCAACTACTGGCTGAGGCGTCAATAGGATAGATTCTTGTTCGTGCAATGTGCGGTCTGATGCGCTTAACTCTTGGTAAGAATAATAAGGTCTGGAACTGACTGCAGTGTGGATAGGGTTCATATGCTGTTTATCCTAAAACAAGCATGATATGAATGATAGTGTATCCTCTATTTTTGAGTAGTTTATACCAAATAAAAAGTAAAGATATGTTGAGGTGTGATATAGTAGAATTCCTCGCTAATTTAAAGAAGGATCATCCGGAATTTCCACGAGAAGTTTCAAAATGGGATTCATTTTGCATAGAGCATCTTTCCAGGCGGACTCCGGATTGGGCATATCAATGAGGTTGCGGTTAGGAGGGAGGACAAACCACGATTTTCGGGCGATTTCCCCTTCCAATTGACCGCCATGCCAACCGGAGTGTCCAGCAAAAGCTCGAAGTCCCTGGAGCCGCTCAGGAGAAGGATCTATGGGCTCTGAGAGGTTAAAAAAAGACTGAAATTTGACTGCTTGTGGCTGATCGATCCACTTTATACTTGCGACACTCACTGCATCCGGAGAAACCGGCCCTCCATAAAATAAGGGAATGGAGGCAAAAACTTCTGCTACATTCAATGTAAGGATTTCTCCCACAGTTTTTTGAAGAGGGCGATTGAGAATAAGACCTAAGGCGCCGTCTTTCGGACTGTGATAAGAGAGAAAAAGAATGGTTTTGCGAAATTGAGGACTCTTGAGAGCGGGGGTTGCTATCAAAATGGAACCCGTTAAATTGTCCGCCGTTGTAGGTGGTTTGCTTCTCACGTCAATACCTATAGAGAGGAGCGAGAATGAGTGCAAGAGGAGGCAAAATATGTTTTTGTAAAAAACATTTTTGATTTGCGGAAAAAGTGTGCTGTGTGAGTTTCCTGCTTATGCAGAAGGAGCAATCAATTTATGTGGCGGGTCATCGAGGGATGGTAGGCAGCGCTATAATACGCAAATTACAGGCATTGGGGTTTGGCTCCATTCTCACCCGTACTCGAGAAGAACTGGATCTGTGCAACAGTGTAGCCGTTCGTGCTTTTTTTGAGGCGGAAAAACCACGCATCATGGTTGTAGCTGCAGCAAAGGTAGGAGGGATTCTTGTCAATCATGAGAAACCAGTCGAATTCCTGTTGGAGAATTTATACATCCAGAACAATCTCATTTCTTCCGCATATGAGACCGGGGTCGAAAAGCTCCTATTTCTGGGCAGTTCCTGTATTTACCCGAAATTTGCTCCTCAACCCATTTTGGAGTCCGCTTTGCTTACAGGTGAATTAGAGCCTACCAATGAAGCTTATGCTATTGCAAAAATTGCCGGAATCAAGCTTTGCCAAGCTTATGCTAGAGAGTATGGGAAAAATTTTATTTCGGCGATGCCTACTAATTTATATGGCCCGAACGATAACTTTGATTTGCATACCTCACATGTTTTGCCGGCACTGATTCGAAAAGTCCATGAAGCTCGCCAAAAAGGGGAGAATTCGATTGTTCTTTGGGGAACAGGTCGGCCGAGACGGGAGTTTCTTCATGTCGATGATCTGGCTTCCGCATGTGTCTTTTTACTGGAAAATTATGATTCCGAAGAAATTATCAATGTGGGGTATGGTGAGGATGTGACGATTTGCAAGTTGGCAGAAACGATTTGCGAAGTAGTGGGATTTACTGGAGAGCTGGATTTTGATAGTTCCAAGCCTGATGGAACTCCACGCAAACTCTTGGATTTATCCCGACTCATTTCTCTCGGCTGGAAGCCACGGATTTCTCTCTTGGAAGGGATTCGGTCTACCTATCAATGGTTTTTACAAAATGTCCCTACTTAAAGAAGTGCTCAGTTGGAAAAATTAATGCTCATTTTATACCGGGTTCGCTATAAAACACTTCACCTGAGTGACAAGTTATGAGCGAAAACCGACTTGCTTTCGAAAAATCACCTTATCTTTTGCAGCATGCACAAAATCCCGTGGATTGGTTTCCATGGGGGGAAGAAGCATTTTCACTAGCTCGCGCAACAAATCGTCCCGTATTTCTTTCCGTAGGTTATTCCACTTGTCATTGGTGTCATGTCATGGCCCATGAATCATTTGAAAATCCGGAAATTGCCCGCCTTTTGAACACGCTTTTTGTGAACGTGAAAGTGGATCGCGAAGAGCGCCCGGATGTGGACCGAGTGTACATGAGCTTTGTTCAAGCAACTACCGGTGTGGGTGGCTGGCCCATGAGTGTGTGGCTGACGCCCCAAGGAGAACCATTCTTTGGCGGAACTTATTTTCCCCCCGGGGATCGACAGGGCCGCCCCAGTTTTTTGCGTGTATTGCAAGCTATTGATAATTTATGGAAAAACGAGTCGGAGCGAGTGATTGAGCAAGGAGAAGCGACGTTTGCCGCTTTAAGAAAAGAAATTCCTCGTCAGTCTATGGTTGAGGGAGATTATTCCATAGTTACTTTGGCGCTGAATCAATTTGCATTAGCCTTTGATCGCGAAAATGGGGGGTTTGGAAAACACCCGAAATTTCCACGTCCCTCTACATTTGAATTTCTATTGCGATGTTCGGAACAAGATGAGAATGCCCGTCACATGTGCTTATTTTCCCTGCGAAAGATTGCTTTAGGGGGAATTTGCGACCATTTGGGAGGAGGGTTTCATCGCTATTCGGTAGATCCATTTTGGCATGTTCCCCATTTCGAAAAAATGCTTTATGATCAGGCGCAACTTGCTCTGGTTTTTACAGAAGCCTTTCAGATTTCAGACGATCCTCTCTTTGCTCAAGCCGCTCTTCACACGCTGGAATATGTGGCGCGAGATCTCTCACAGATTGATGGCGGATTTTATTCAGCTGAAGATGCGGATAGCGAAGTATTGAACGGAGAGGGCCGACGCGCAGAAGGAGCTTTTTACGTTTGGAAATCCTCTGAAATCCTTGATTTGTTGGGCACGGATTTAGGAGATCTCTTTTGCAAGGCCTATGGGATTCATCAGTGCGGCAATGCGCCAGAATCCGGCGACCCTCACGGTGAGTTCAAGGGATGGAATATTCTTGCCCGAAACCGTACTCCGCAGGATTTTGCCAAAGAAATTGGTCAGCCTATGGAAACTATCGAGGAATTACTTAGCAAAGCTCGCCGTCGCCTGTTTTTGGAAAGAAACAAACGGCCGCGTCCGCACCTCGATGATAAGATCTTATCGGCATGGAACGGTCTTGCGATTTCCGCATTTGCTCGGGCAGGCAGCGTTTTTCAGAAGGAATCCCTATTAAAACGCGCTGCGCAAGCGGCCCATTTTCTACACACACAAATGTGGAAAGACGGAAAGCTAGTGCGGAGTTGGCGACAAGGGCCTTCCTCCATTGCTGGATTTGCAGCGGACTATGCCTTACTGATACAAGGTCTCTTAGACTTATATGAGGCGGATTTTCGGCCCGAATGGCTGATTTGGACATTGGAATTGCAGGCCGTACTCGATCACGAATTTTGGGATGAAATAGGAGGCAGTTATTTTGAAAGCGTTCCAGGAGAGAGCCATCTTCCGCTGACTATAAAGGACCGTTATGATGGGGTTGAGCCTGCGGCTAATTCCGTCTGTGCATTAAATCTGCTCCGACTCAGTCGAATGTTCCGTAATTCTCAATTCGAAGAGCGAGCCAAGCGTATCTTATCCGATTTTTCCGAAAAGAAGATTCCTACGGCTTTACCTTACCTGTTAAGCGCTCTCCTCTTTCAAAAAGGACCCAGCGAAGAACTTGTCATTGCGGGGCCTCGCGAGTCTCCCCAAACACGTGCCTTCGCACGTGCCGTCCACGGGCGCTTCCGGCCGAATTCCGTTTTACTCCTCGCCGATGAAGGGATAGGAAGCGAAGTGCTTTCGCGAACAAATCCACTGTTTCGCGAAATGAGACCAGTCAATGGGCAGCCTGCTCTTTATATTTGTAAGGAATATGCCTGTCAGGCGCCCATTGTGGATCCTGAAATGCTTTAAATCAAAATAATAGTTTTATTATACCGAGATATCATGGCATTGCGGGTCATTAATCGTAGGGGTTCTGTGAGTGCTTGGGCTACTAGAAGACGATCAAAGGGATCTTGATGATGATTAGGTAGATTTTGTACAGATGCTGCATGTTCCGGCTCAATGGCAAGGAATCGATATCCTGCCTGGCGAAAATATTGTAATGCCTGCTTGCCGGATATCGGCATGTGTTTTTTACCCAAGCTATATTTAATTGTAATTTCCCAAACAGTCACGGCGCTTACCCAAACAATATTACGAGATGATAAAATAGCTTCGCGTGCCTTTTCCGGAAGTTCCGGATCATCCGTAATAGCCCACAGCGCAACATGTGTGTCTAAAAGCAGATCCATAACTTCCATTAAAAAAACAATTTGCTAATCTCCTGATTGCAAGCATCGATATTTTTAGGGACCTTAAAGAGTCCTTTTGCGACGCCAACCCGTTGCTCAGTTGGCAATGCTTTTACAGCGACCAACTTGGCTGCAGGGCGACCATTCCGTGCAATAATGATTTCCATTTCTACTCCTTGTTCGACAGCTTCTACTAGCCGAGACAAATTGGACTTTGCCTCCAACATGTTTACTATGGGCACATAAAGTAAACTAGTCTAGTCTGGCTAATCTTGCAAATAAAATTTTGTTCTTAGCGCCTGCCCAGGAAGCGTTTTTTTTAAGGCTCTAAGAAAGAGCCAGCATCGCGGCACCGAATACCCCGGCGCTGTCTCCCAGCAGAGGACGGAGAAGCGGAGTCTCAAATGTTTTGTTAAAAATTCGGGAACGAATTTTCGCACGAGTGGATTCCGAATAAAGTTCATCGATGTTTCCCACTCCTCCGCCAATGACAATCACATGGGGATCCAAGGTATTTATAATAATAGTAATTGCGTCGGCAAAGCGATCGGTGAGATGAACAATGGTGGCTTTCGCCGCAAGATCAGAATTTACTCGCTCCACAATTTCCTGAAGAGGACGCTGGATTCCCGCTGCGGCTGCATAATATTTTTCCAGGGCGGGACCACTAATAAAAGTTTCGATCGTACCGGCCGTTCCATACACCGATAAAGGCCCCTGAGGATCCAATACAATTTGTCCCCATTCACCTGCAATGCCATGGCAACCTTCCACAATCTGACCGTGGATGACAATACCGCCTCCTACACCCGTTCCCAGGATAACGCCAAAGACCGTTTCGAAACCGCGTGCCGCGCCACAGGTTGCTTCGGCAAGCGCACAGCAATTTGCATCATTCGCCAGAGAGACTTTTATTCCCAGAGCGGCTTCTATGTCCTTTTGAAAGGGACGTCCATTGAGGCAGATAGTGTTACAACATTTCATCAACTGAGTAGCCGGATCGGAAACTCCGGGAGTTCCGATGCCGAGCCGAGCTGGAAGAGGAAGACCGGAATGATCACAAAGAAGAGCGCACATCTTTTTCAGATTTTGCACGATGCGATCGTAGCCTAAGTGGGCTTCGGTAGGGCATCGGAGGCGGCAAAGTGGAGTCTCTGGAGAGGAGGGGTGGATCACGACACCTTCAATTTTTGTCCCCCCCAAATCAATGCCAAAACAGGGAGCTTCTTGAGTCATAGCAGTCATAATTTACTTAAATATTGGTTCAGGTATTTTTTTACTTCTAATAGGACTTAGCGAATACAACGCGTTGTATACTGGGTTCTCCGGTAAAGATACATTTTCCAGGTTCCGCAGAAATACCCCTGGGAATGCAGCGAATGGTCACTTTAAGATCTGCTTTGAGTTTTTCCTCAATGGCTAATGAGCCATTCCAGTGAGACAAAGCGAATCCTCCATGAATTTCGGGTTTATTTGAATTTTTGGGCGTGAAGAATTGATAAAATGCTTCTTGGGAATCGATGGAATGCGTGTGAGCGTCACGAAATTGTGTGGCTCGAATCAAAAGATTTTTCTGAATATCTGCGAGAAGATCAGGCACTTCTGCGATGGCTTGTCCCACCGGAATAAACTGTTTATCTTTAGGAGAATGATCACGTCGAGAAAGTGCGACGGACCCACTTTCCAAATCACGGGGGCCGAGCTCGAGACGTATGGGTACGCCCTTTTTAATCCATTCCCAATTTTTGACGCCACCGCCTAGATCGCGAGTATCCAGTTCCACTCGCAAAGGTTGGCCGTGGAAGGACTGTTCACGAAGTTTTGCGCAAATAGATTCTGCCTGCGAGAGAACTGTAGCTCGTGTTTCCTCCTTGGTGGTGATGGGAATAATGACGACATGTGCGGGAGCGACACGAGGAGGTAAAACAAAGCCGTCGTCATCGCTGTGCATCATAATGAGCGTCCCTATGAGACGAGTGCTTACACCCCAGCTGGTTGTCCAAGCATACTCCAACTGGCCAGAGCGTGATTGAAATTGGATGCCCGATGCATGCGCAAAATTTTGTCCCAAAAAATGCGAGGTTCCGGCTTGAATGGCTTTACGGTCCTGTACTAGGGTCTCAATGCAATATGTACGTAAGGCACCCGGGAAACGCTCGGATGCAGTTTTTTCACCGCTCAGCACGGGCAATGCCAGGTAGTCCCGTGCAAAGGTTTCATAAATATGGAGCATTCTCTCAGTTTCTTCGATCGCCTCGGTTTCTGTCTCGTGGGCGGTATGGCCTTCTTGCCACAGAAATTCAGCTGTTCGTAAAAAGAGGCGCGGTCGCATTTCCCAACGCACCACATTGGCCCATTGATTGAGGAGAATAGGAAGATCCCGGTAGGATTTCACCCATTTGGCCACGGTGGCGCCAATGATAGTTTCTGAGGTGGGACGCACTACGAGGGGCTCGTTGAGCGGAGAAGCTGGCACTAACTTTCCGTCCTGTAATTCGAGTCTGTGGTGGGTGACCACCGCACATTCTTTTGCAAAGCCCTCCACATGTTCCGCTTCCTTCTGGAGGTGGCTGAGGGGAATGAATAAGGGAAAATAGACATTCTGGTGGCCGGTGTCTTTGAACATGCGATCCAGTATGGCCTGCATATTTTCCCAAAGTGCATAACCCCATGGCTTTATGACCATGCAGCCCCGCACTTCGGAGTTTTCGGCCAGGTCAGCTACCCGGATGACCTGCTGGTACCATTCAGGAAAGTCCTCCTCGCGTGTGGGAGTAATGGCATTCTGTGGTTTCATGAAAAGGAGCGGACTTTACCCCACAAGGTTATTTAAAAACGACTCAAAAAATAGTCCTCCTTGTTCCAGGTCGGATATTTTGAGAAATTCGTTTGTTGTATGTGCCTGTGCAATGGAGCCAGGGCCAATGGCAATAGCAGGAATGCCTGCCGCGGAAAATGAGGTGGCGTCACAAAACCAGGGTGCAGTAGCCAACTGCGATCCCATCGATAACTGCGATCCTATAGTTAGAAGTTTTTGAATGAGAGGATGGTCGGGCCGCGTGTCAAGAGGAGGCGCCACCCGTGTTTCAATCTCTAAGTCGGGATAAATACGATGCAGGCTTTCTTTAAGAGCACCTACATTCTGACCTAATACGGTCCGTATATCCAAGACGGCTTCGCACAAATCGGGAACAATATTGTGGCGAACTCCCCCTTGAATGATACCGACATTGATCGAAGAGGAACCCAAATCCGGAGAGACATTCTGGTGGAGCTGCGGAGTCGCCACTTCCCGTACCCAGTGGAGGACATCCAGCATTTTAAATATAGCGTTTTCACCTACTTCCGGAGAGGAGCCATGTGCGGCGCGGCCTCGTGTGCGTAGTGTGAGTCGTAGGCTCCCCTTTGTCCGATGAACCACATGCATGCTGGTGGGCTCACCGACAACCACAAAATCAAATCGGGTTTCCGCAGCGAGCTTTCGAGAGCCCGCCTGATATGTTTCCTCATCCACTAGCCCGGCAAACCAAATTTCCCAAGGCAAATGAGGAATCCGTTCTCGAGCTTGATACAAAGCCCAAAGCATAGCAGCCATGGAACCCTTCGTGTCCGTGGCACCTCGTCCCCAGACACATCCCTCATACACTTCTCCTCCAAAAGGAGGAATGGTCATGCCGCTGACTGAGACCGTATCCAAATGTGGAGCAAAGAGTAAGCGATGTTTCTGAATGTCTCCGGAAGAGGGGAAACGGGCGAGAACATTGGGGCGTCCGGGAAGTGCCTCTTGGAAGGTGACGCTTGCTCCCAGTTCTTCGAGGAGATCGCCTACGTAACTGGCAATCAGAGATTCTCCGGTTTCTTTGCAACCGGGATCTCCCTCCGGATTCACACTGGGGATGCGAATCAAATCTTGAAGGAGAGCTACTACGGAAACAGGCCAAGTCATATCATTTTCTCTCGGTACCAATCGACAAACCTTTGAATGCCGAGGGATATTTTTGTTTGTGGCTGATAGTTCAATAAGGCACGGGCTTTCGAAATGTCCGCATAAGTGCGGGGCATGTCCCCTTTCTGTTCAGGCAGAGATTCAATGAAGGCCTTTTTTCCCAGCGCTTCTTCAATCGCGATAATCAGCTCGTTCAGTGTGGTCGTTTCGCTTTCGCCCAAATTAAAAATGTCAAAAATTTTTCCCTCGTAACACAAGGCTCCGAGGACGCCTTGGATAATATCATCAACATAAGTATAATCGCGGCGTGTGGAACCATCTCCAAATTTCGGGATCGGGCAGCCTTCAAGAATGGATTTTGTAAACTTATGAATTGCAAGATCCGGGCGCTGGCACGGACCGTATACCGTGAAAAATCGGAGACAAACCACGCGCAATCCATAGAGATTGGAAAAATTGCCACAGAGATGTTCTCCGGCTAATTTCGTTGCCGCATAAGGACTCAAGGTTTGCGGAAGAGCCATGTCCTCCGAAAAAGGAATCCGCTTTGCCAGTCCATAAACAGAAGAACTGGACGCGAATAAAAATCGAGGGACGCCCGTACGTCGTGCCGCTTCCAACAGGCGAAACGTCCCATCAATATTCGTTCTTAAATACAACTCCGGAAATTGAATGGAAGGGCGGACTCCCGCGCGGGCAGCAAGATGAACGATGCAATCAAAATGCGATCGATCGAACAAGGCGTCCACAGTAGGGGCATCACAAATATCGCCCTCTACCACTTTCGCTCGGCCACCAAAAGTAGCCACATTTTCGCGTTTCAGCGTCGGAGAATAAAAATCATTAAAATCGTCCAGGACGGTCACCTCATGGTTTTGCCTGAGTAAGGCGTGGACAAGATGCGATCCTATGAATCCCGCACCTCCCGTCACTAGTATGCTCATTTCAAAAGCGTAGGGAGAGAGCAAAAGCTCAGGCAAGTACTTTCAACTCTTCGGATCAAAGGAAAAAAACTGGCTGCGACGATTAATATCTTCCTCGATAAGCCGAATTTCATTGGCAAGAGGACGTGGAAAGACAAAGACATGCCGCATATTTCCCTGGTCCTGAGGCGAGAGCAAGAGGCGATCAGAAAGAAAGCGAGATTCGATTTGGACAATAAGATTTTCCACAGGAATCAGCAAACTTAACCAACTCCAACCCTTCCTGCCGAGGAAATAAAGAGGTGCTGTGGAAGGGGCAAGAGCAATTAACCAGCCTCGTACATGTGCAGGAAACGTTGAAGAAGAAGCAGAGGCGCAGGGCAATGCCCATGCGATTTCGGAAGGCCCCGTACACAAATGCGTGACCTGCCGGTGCACCACAGGGGGAATCCAGGAAGGAAGAATTCCCTCAAAAGATTGCCATGCGGGAGCGTTGAGCTTACTCCCGATGAGCCATAAAATAATTCGCATCCGTCTCAGAATGCGGGGCATTAAGAGAATCAAAACAATAAAGAAAATTAAGCACAATCCAAATGCGATGACGGGTTTAAAATAAATTAAAATTAAGGTTCCCATTACACTAACATCTTCGGCCAAACTCAGAAAAATGTTGGAAAATGGTTCCGGAGAAGTGTTGACGAAAAGGCGAGTTCCCGATTTCGCGGTATGGCTCGTCAAAGCCAGACCTCCCCCAATCAGAGCAACGATTACATTAAAAACGGGATGGGGATACCCCATTGCCAGGACTGCCAGACACGCTCCTCCTACGGGACGAATAAATGTCTGGAGGGTGTCCCATAGGGTGTCCAACCAAGGGATTTTATCAGCAAAGAACTGAAGTGCGAAGAGTATCCCTGCAATCCAAAGCACCACGGGATGAGTCAAAACTTCAAATTGCGTATATTGCGGGGCCAAAACAATCCAGTGGAGCCGTATGGCCAGTCCTGCTACCAAGACAGTCAAATAAAGATTAATGCCCGAAAGCGCAGCCAAACCCAGGGCGGTGCCAAGCTGCTGAATAATGTCCATGAGGTGCGTTTATTGAAAGATTTCAGAGTCGGACTAAAACCCTTCAATAAGTATCCCCATGAAAAATGAATGTCACGCCATTAATAGACCTCTTTCGAAACTAGATTTCGGTGATAAAGCGCCTATATTCTTAGACCTGCAGCACAATTTTTTTGAATGAAACCATACATTCTGCAGGCTGTTTCTCCAAAGTGGTGGATGATTTTTTTTCGCAAGGCATGAAGATTTGTACACAGGGCGAACTGTTGCCTGGGCCAAATGTGATCGGAGGGTCTGGGAATGCAGGTGATAACATTAAGTTTTTACCTATACGGTCAAGCTCTTGAGATCTTAGGGTGCTCTACCCATGTTTAAAAATTTTGTAAGGCAGGGAATATGCCTGGGATAAAACGAAGCCTAAGGAGCATCGTGCCCGTGATGCTCTTGATCTTATGCATCAGAGGAACAGGATATGCCTTATCGGAAAAGACCAAATCCACAGTATTTTTTGCTCCCAGCAACCCCGCCTTGGAGATGACCAAAGAATTGACGCTCGAAGCATGGATCTTCGTGAACAAAAATTCACGGGGGGGAAGCATTATTGACAAAACTGGATTAGTGTCCGGTTCCCCCCCCGTAAGACAGGGCTTTGCGCTGGAGATCGCTTCCCCTGCCACACTACAATTCCGAACCTCCAAAAAAGAAAACTGCACCCTGAATTTGCGGCCCTACTACGGAAGATGGATCTGTATCACTGCAATATACAGTGCGGAGAAACGCCTCTTCCAACTCTTTCTCAATGGCGAAGAAAAGGTCCATATTAGCGAAGGAGAATTTCCCGGACTCCTCCCCAACTTTTCCCCACTTGTCATCGGTACGGGATGGCAAGGAAAATTTGATGGAAAAATTTCCCGGATAGCTATTTTTGCTCGTGCCCTAACCCCTCAAGAAGTCGCATCGCGATACGCAAATCCGCTACCCTGCGAAGACGAGATTGCGGAATGGAAAATAATGGATGGCTCTGGCAAAAAAACCGCGGAAATCCTAGTCGGCAATAATCCCCTGGAAGAGCTTCCTCCTATCCTTCAATTCAAAGGCCTCGCTCCCAAACCCACCGAGCCTCTGACTATGTGGTATCGGAAACCCGCAACGTATTGGGGGGAAGCCTTGCCCTTGGGAAATGGACGCATTGGAGCCATGATATTTGGCCGCATAAATCGGGAACGAATTTCTCTCAACGAAGATTCCTTTTGGTCTGGATCTCCACACGACTATGCCAATCCCGCCGCACTTCAACCACTTCAACAAGCAAGATCGCTCGTTTTTAAACATCAATACGCAAAAGCTGACGAACTTCTTGCCCAAGTCATGCAAGGCAATCCGTCCACCCAATGCTCCCTCCAACCCTTGGGCAATTTGATTGTGGAGTCCCCTTCCATTCAAGAGGTTGCCAATTACAGTCGCCAACTGAACCTTACACAAGGAGTCGTTTCAGTTTCCTATTTCCAAGCCGATAACTTCTATACGCGCGAGGCCTTCGTAAGCGCAGCCGATCAAGTGGGAGTCATCCGATGGAGCGCTCGTTCGCCTGCCTCTGTTTCTTTCTCTCTCTGGTTTGACAGTCCACAACAGACGACTACTGAAGTGGAAAATAACGAAATGCTGGTCATTCATGGCAAAGTGCCCGCTTCCCCTCGATCTCACATTCCCAACAAATTACAATTCGTAACTCGCATCAAAGTCATGCCTATTGGTGGTGAAATGAAGGCACAAGGTAATAAAATCGAAGTGCATCATGCCAATTCCATCACAATCCTCTGGGACGCTGCTACCAATTATCGAAATTATCACGATATTACCGCTGACCCAGATGCCATTACCCATGATCGTATCTCGCGCGCATCCGGAAAATCTTTCGAACAACTCCTTGCAGCTCATCTGAGTGAACATAAACGTCTCTTCAACCGAGTTTCCCTTCGACTCGAAGACTCACAGGAAACCTGCAATAACCCTACCGATGAGCGACTGAAAGCTCTGCGCACCGGAAAAAATGACCCGGGACTCATGGCCCTCTATTTTCAATTCGGACGGTATACCCTCTTGTCCACCTCCCGCCCCGGCTGCCAACCCGCAACCATCTCCGGTCTCTGGAACGAAAATCCCTTTCCCGAAAGCGATTCCAAATACCTCCTCTATGGTCCCACCCTCCTCGCCTACTCACCAGTCGAAGCAGCTAATCTTTCCGAATGCCTGGAACCCATAGCTCAGCTCTGTCGTCAACTCAGCGAAACCGGAGCTCGTACGGCCGCTCTCATGTATGGTGCAGGCGGATGGACCTGCTTTGCAGGCACTGATCTCTGGCGGGGAAGTGCCCCCACCAATGGAGTGGCATTTTACACCCCTGTCTGTGGAGCAGCTCTCACTTCTCTACTTTGGAAACATTATCTTTATACAGGAGATCAGCACTCTCTCATCGCATCCTACCCATTCCTAAAAAGTGCCAGCCAATTTTTTCTTGATTCCTTGCAACACCGGTCCAATCGGCAAGAGAGGATCACTTGCCCCACGGTTTCACCTGGCAGCCCTCATCCACCGGGAGCCTTTAGTGCATCCAGTTCGACATTTGATAATTCTGTCCTCCGTGAGCTTTTTAAAATTACGGCCGACGCAGCCCAAACGCTCAACACCGATAGCGACTTTCGGGAACAACTTCTTGAGACCCGTAAACACCTTCCTCCACTTCACGTAGATACCTCTGGGCAATTACAAACCTGGTCGAAAACTTGGACACCGCTAAATGGGACAAGTTTACAATCCTTATATGGATTATTCCCTTCCGAAGAAATTTCTCCCCGAAAAACCCCTCAACTGGCTGTTGCCGCGAGAAAATCTTTGGAAAATACCGGCGAATCCGGTCCTCCATGGGCTGAAGCCTGGCGCGCCTGCCTTTGGGCGCGACTGAAGAATGGCAATCGCACAGAAAAAAGTCTTCGACAGCTTCTCCAACCCTCTCGAACTTCTCCCAACTTTTTTGGCGTTTCTCCGGATTTCCATCTTTCGGGCGTGTGGGGCGCGACCTCCGCCATCACTGAAATGCTCCTGCAAAGTCATTCTCATGGCGAAATAGAACTACTGCCCGCTCTCCCGGATGCATGGTCCCAAGGTTCGATACAGGGAATTCGGGCGTATCATGGATTCGAAATAGATTTGGCCTGGAAGCATGGACAGCTCACCCATGCTGTGATCCGCTCGTCGTTAGGCCGCGAATGTAAAATTCGTTATAAAAACAAACTCATTAGCTTCCCCACTGAAAAAAGACGCCAATATCGATTAAATGATAAGTTACTCATGAAAAAAGATTAACGAAAATAAAGGATACATTCCGCTCTGGAATGGAGTGCTGCTAGAGCTTGCTTCTCCCAAAAGTTTTTTGAACAATAAAATACCATGGTAGAAATCCAAATCACTTACCTCGGCGGCCTTCGTAATAAGGCAATTCATGCCCCATCAAACGCAACTGTAATCACGGATGCACCCGTCGATAATCATGGAAAGGGAGAGTCATTTTCCCCCACCGACCTTCTGAGTACGGCATTAGGATGTTGCATGACCACTATCATGGGTATTGTTGCCGAACGCCATGGGTGGGACCTTACAGGATTGAGCGTCCGCGTTTTAAAACATATGACTACTGAAGGACCTCGTAAGATACGATTACTAGAGATCCAAATGCAAATCCCTCTCCCAAGAGAAACCGACCCCTCGGGGATACTCGCAAACACAGCCATTACCTGTCCCGTGTATCTCAGCCTTGACCCTGCGATTGAGAAAAAGTTGACGATCCAATGGACGGAAAAAGCATGAGAAATCACCCGCCAACATCTTCCGTCTGCATCAATCGCCCTTTGCATTTCTTCGCCGTATTCACCACCCTTTGGACGTTTATACTGATTTGCAGCGGTGGATTAGTCACTTCCAAAGGGGCGGGAATGTCAGTACCGGATTGGCCCACTACCTATGGATACAATATGTTTCTATTTCCGATTTCCCGTTGGGTGGGTGGAATTTTTTATGAGCACACCCATCGCTTGATCGCCTCGGGAATCGGAATATGGACTCTTTTACTTAGCGCATGGATTTTGGCTGTGGAAAAACGCCGCTGGGTTCGCATATTAGGAATCCTAGCGTTTTTAAGTGTTGTTTTTCAAGGAGTACTGGGCGGACTCCGTGTCACCCTGAATGCAAACTTCATAGGCATTTTTCATGGAATGCTCGCACAATCGTTTCTCAGTCTCTTGGGCATTTTGGCAATCGTAACCAGCCCTTGGTTTCTTTCTGGAAAATACAAAAATTTTTATGCACCTCGTAGACTTAAGTGGGTGGCCATGACCGTGACATTAATCATTTTTATCCAATTAATAGTAGCCACAAGCATGCGTCATGCTCACGCCGGACTATCCATTACAGATTTCCCCACCGCTTACGGCAAATGGTGGCCTCCAATGGATGCCCCCTCCGTTGCCCGGATAAACCAGGACCGCATTACCCAGGGTCAAGTCGCTACCACCGCCATTCAAATTGGTCTTCAAATGCTGCACCGACTCCTCGCCATCGTAATTTTTATAGGAGTGGGACTATTTGCATATTTAATCCGTAAGTTTACTTATTTAAGGAGCCTAGGAATCACGTGGGTGTTTCTGATCTGTATTCAAATTACCCTGGGAGCTTGGACAATTTGGTCAAACAAAGCAGCTGACATTGCCACGACACACATGGCAATCGGAGCACTTTCACTTTTTCTGGGGATACAACTGACATTTTTGATGTTCTATGCCTTTAGAAAGGAAAAATTTCAAAGCCTTGCCGGAGAGACCAGCCATAAGGTATTGAAGACACATCTATCTTCATGAAGAGCCTGGCCACTTCTTCCATTCGCTTGGATACTATTACTCACGACTTGAGCTTACTGATCAAAGCTCGCCTCAGTTTATTGGTTGTATTTACCACACTGGTAGGATTTTTGCTAGGGAACAAGAACGGAATTGAATACGGATTATTGCTCGGCACATTGGTGGGTACCGCCCTCAGTGCCTGCGGATCTGCAGCCTTAAACCAGTGGTGGGAAAGAGACTTTGACGCGCGCATGGCACGTACCCAAAACCGACCATTGCCTGCGGGCCGCTTGCATCCCGGCGATGCCCTCCTCATAGGTCTCCTTTTTTCCATTACAGGAGTCGCAATCCTTTTTCTTTTTGTCAACACACTCAGCGCCTTACTCGCAGTACTCACCATATTGAGCTATATTTTAGTTTATACTCCGATGAAACGGAGAAGTTCTCTCAATACCTTAGTAGGAGCCATACCCGGAGCATTGCCCCCTCTTATTGGCTGTACGGCAGCGCAAGGACGGGTCGGCATCGAAGGCTGGATCCTGTTTTTCATACTTTGGTTTTGGCAAATGCCTCACTTTCTGGCTATTGCCTGGATGTATCGTATACAATATGCGGAAGCTGGATTCGTCATGCTCTCTAAAAATGATGATTCCGGCAAGATGACCTCTCGCCAAGCCTTGATTTATTCAACCTTCTTGCTCTCAGTCTCCCTTCTTCCCGCTGCTGCCGGACTCAATACAATAAATTATGCAATCGGAGCTTTTATCTTAGGGACCCTATTTATCATTCAAGCAGTTGCATTTGCACGACAACCCTCGATCCCTCGGGCCCGCGCTCTATTTTTTACCTCCATTATTTATCTTCCTTTGCTGCTAGGACTCTTAGTGGCTACAAAAAGGTAAATTCGAACTCATTTTATACTGCCTTCGCTATAGCTGTGGAGTCGATGTGCAATAGGTGCGTTTCTATTTTTAAACTAATACGTCGTTTTATCTCATGAAAAATCCTATTATTCCACGCCGATTTCCCCGTCTCTTATGGCCACTAGTCTTTCTCTGCATAGCTCTCTTACTCGGATTCGCTTACTTCCAGATACGGCATGCACAGACATCTGTTCGTAATTCTCTGGATCATTATGGCGCCACTCCCGAATTCCGACTTACAAATCAAGATGGCAAACAAACTTCTTTGGAAAATTTTAAAGGAAACATCTGGGTAGTGAACTTTATTTTTACACGCTGTCAGGGTCCTTGCCCCATTCTCACCGCTCATATGGCTCAACTTGGCGACGCATTAAAACGTGACAAAGATGTCAAATTAGCCAGTGTTACAGTAGATCCGGAATATGACACCCCTGAGATCCTGAAAGAATATGCAAAAAAGTTCCAAGCTGACACCCACCAATGGACCTTCCTTACAGGCAGCAAAGAGAACATAGAAGCATTTATGGTAAAAGGCATGTTACAATCCGTCATTCGGAATCCTTCCGCCAGCCTTATCCATTCCACCCAATTAGTATTAGTAGACCGGCACGGACAAATCCGAGCCTTTTGCGACGGGACTGATCCACATGTTGTTGCTGAACTTCTTACCGATATTCGGAGCTTAAAACGCGAATAAGAAAAAATAATGAGCATCCACCAGCTTCCTTCCATCAATGCGTTGCTCAACTTTCTCAGCACCGTTTTTATCCTAGCCGGTTGGTGGTTTATCCACCATCAGCGCAAACAATTACACATTGCTGCGATGATAACAGCCGTGATCACCTCCACAATTTTCCTCGCTTGCTATCTTTATTACCATTTCCATACCCACGTAATCACGCATTTCACAGCCACAGGAATCGTCCGGCCTCTATATTTTACCTTACTCATCTCTCACGTACTTTTGGCCTTTGCAGTGCCACCCTTAGTGATCTGCACATTAATTCCGGCAATCCGTTCACGCTTTGACAAGCACCGTCGAATTGCGAAATGGACCCTTCCTATTTGGTTATATGTGTCTGTAACCGGTGTCTTGGTCTATCTGATGCTTTATCAGTGGTTTCCTCCGAGCAAAATATAATGACTTTCCCACCGATCAATGGAAAGTTGCAAAAACATACTTTTCTTTGTCTAAAAATTAACCATACTGGCGATTTACGATCACCATCGTAATGGAGCCTCACAAATCGGAACTCCCTTCAAAAAATTTCAAGAAATTGCGCGGTTAGCTCAGCGGTAGAGCACTACCTTGACACGGTAGGGGTCACAGGTTCGAACCCTGTATCGCGCACCAGTTTAT
>JAHFTB010000031.1:0-28578 GCA_023269545.1 Verrucomicrobiota bacterium
GCGTTGGCTTTGGAATAGCCTTAGGTGTTGTGTGGAGACTCGCCTTGGGCGTTGGCTTTGGGGTAGCCTTAGGTGTTGTGTGGGGACTCGCCTTGGGCGTTGGCTGGGGAATTTCTGAGAGGGAAGTAGATTCGGGAGTAGGTATGGGAATAGGCGAAGAGAGAGGCACCGCAGTAGAAATATTCTCAGGCAAAGAGGAAGCATCATCCTGTGAGTTTTGTTTTTGCTGAACAAAGGAGCCCGGATTTAACCAAACAATTGCTCCCGTAGGTTTGGGAATTTTGCTCCGATTGAACCAAAATAGTATGCCAAGCAACAATAGATGAAGGAACCCAACGCAGAGAAGGATTCTCCGAAACCGTGGTTCTTGCATAAATGCTTTAGGTACCGGAGGGAGTGGTTTCCGGATGAGTCAATACCCCCACCTTAGAAATGCCAATGCGTCCGAGGAGATCCATCACATGGATAAATTTCTGCAGAGGAAGCCCCTGATCAGCTCGAATGACAATTGCGATTTGTGGATCATGAGCATGGAGATCGGCCAAACGAATTTCTAATTGTTCCGCCGTAATCAAGGCTCCGTTCAACATGAAACTGGAATCACGATTGATGCTAATCGTCTGGACTTCCGGAGGGGAAGCACTGGTTTTGGCTGTAGAACTTGTAGGCACTACAAGTTCCAAGGTATTTTCCATGAGAGGCGTGGTAATCATGAAAATGATCAGGAGAACAAATGCAAGATCAAGCAAGGGAGTAACGTTCAGCTCCGTGAGTGTCGAAAGTTGATGTTTGGAAGAAAGTCGTCGCATGAGCTACTCTTAAGAAGTGATATTACTCAAAAAAGGAAACCTTGTAGGCTAAAATCGTTTTTTTGCTCCCAGAGCTCCTCAAAGGGCGTAACGTCAGTTACGAAGATGAAAATAAAGAAGGCCACTCAGTTGCTTACCTTCGCATCTCGCCATGATTGACATAACGGTGATCCATTGCTGAAGCCAGTTCCGCAGAAAAATTTTCACATTGCACCATCAGGGAACGAATGCTTACCACCAGGAAATTATAACCAAACATAGCGGGAATCGCCACCAGTAGACCCGTCACCGTGGTAATGAGAGCCCCTGCTACTCCGGGCGCCATAGCCGTGAGATTTGCGTTGCCTGCAGCAGCAATGCCCGCAAATGCATCCATCACCCCCCAAACCGTTCCTAACAAACCGAGAAACGGGGCTCCACTTACGGCAGTGGAAAGAATGATCATCAAGGACTCCAATTTGAGAATAGCTTCTCCGACGGCACGTTCCATCGCTGCAGTCACCGCTCGCATTTGTGCAGGAGAAATCTTTCTCGCACTTTCCAGACGAACCTGGAAAGTCTCGTCCACCTCCGTGGCTCCCAATAATTGAAAACACAGTTCCGTGCAGCCCGCTTCATAAACTTCGAAGAGAGGCGAATCCCAAAAATTAATTTTCTCTTTATAGAGACACAAGGGGGCTCTTTCCCGACGAAAGAGAGTGGAAAAATACGCATTTTGGCGTTTAGCCACCTGAAGGTGTCTCAATTTAAAAAAGATCACCGACCAACTAAAGATGGATCCCAAAAAAAGGGTGAAAAGTACGACACGACCCGCAATGGTTGCTTCGTTAAAAACGTACATCAGGCTAGCGGCCAGGGGAAGGCTCGGGAAACCTGAGGAAATGGCACAAAGCGTGATCATAAAAATATCCCAAAAGACATATCCGATTTCTCACAAAAAGGAAATTTGGGAGTGTCCGGGATTGTGTGTTTAGGGTCGGATGAGGTTAGCTGATTATTTTATTTTTTGGATTTATTTTTTGGGTATTTTTTGAAGGGCGCAAGAGCGCCTCTAAAGTTCCTCCCGAACCGGCGGGTGGCGCTATCGCGCCAATGCGGCAAAAAAACCATTTTAGCCTACAAGATTTCCCTTTTTTGCGTCCCATCAGTAAGTAAAATTAAGTAAGAAAGAGGCCCAGAAATAGTACTATCCCCATCGCCATTGAAGATGGATTTGTGTGAGCTCTTAGAATTTGTTTAAGAATCTCGGGAGCCTTTATCCCATGAAATCCATAAGCCCCTTTTCGGGCTAAATGAACAGCGTCTCGAATTTCTTCAGGGAGGCGAATCGTATTGCGAGAATATCCTTCATGGGCTGCGGTGAGATCAAACCAAGGGATATTCATTCTAATAGTCTGAGCGGCAACCCAGCGGTCTACAAAACCATTTTCAAAGGGTTCGAAAGTGGCCGTCGCCACAAAATGATGAAGAGATGTGGCGTCAAAGATCCAGGGAAAATGATAAAATCGAGGTGCATGATACTCAATTTCTTGTGTATAAAAAACATTAGCTTGGATTCCTGTCCGAGGTGGGGGACGTTGTAACAAAAAAGCATCGTACTCTAAGAAAACATAGTAATCGGCTTTATGACGCAGGCTATACTGCATGCCAGCTAACTGCCTCTTCAAACATTCGGTACCATTTTTTGTGGATTTTCCAAAGGCAACCATTTCTACTCCTTCCACAATCGAAGCGCTATTTTCAGGATAAACAAGGATGACAAAATCAGAATGCGCTTGCCAAAGAGGCAGATGCCGTTTGACGATATCGGTACCGCCGGCATAGCTAAAAACGGTAGTGCAAATAATCGGGGAATTCATGAAATGAAAATGAGGCAGTGGCCAACGGATGATGTGATATATCTGGCATAAGAGGTTATTGTAGAACTGGAAAAGAAAATAAATAACTGACATTACGCACTTTGAGGAGCTCTGGGAGCAAAAAAACCATTTTAGCTGAATTTCATATTGCATCTCTTTGCGGGCTCGGCTAGGTAGTTAAGACTTTTCCAATGCCAAAATCCATCGCACGCAGCAAGACTCGCAAAACCGTCGCCAAACGGTTTAAATTGACGGCCACTGGCAAGGTAAAGCGTATGCAAGCAAGTCGTCGCCACCTTTTGGAATGCAAGTCTGCAAAGCGTAAGCGCAAGCTGGCGAAGGGAGTTCTGGTTCATGATTCCGATGTAGCGCGAATCAAGAAGTGTCTTCCTTTCGGTTAGACTTTCCATATTCTCATATTCGATCCTAAGGTCTTTCCCGTGAAGCGGGAATGAATGGAGCTGGTGAGGCCCTGGATCGCAAACCACCAACAGCTAGCTCCCTGAGGCCGCCGAAAGGCGGAATTCAAAAATGCCCAGAGCAACCAATGCACCCGCCAGCAGAGAGCGGCGCAAAAGAGTAATTAAGGCCTCCAAAGGCTATCGCGGACGCAGAAGCAAACTCTTTCGTTACGCGAAAGACGCCCAGATGAAGGCCAAAACTTGGGCCTACCGCGATCGTAAGACACGGAAACGCAATTTCCGTTCTTTGTGGATCCAGCGCTTGAGCGCTGCGGTACGGGCCGAAGGAGTCACCTACAGTCGTTTTGTCGAAGGACTAAAGGCCGCTCAAATCACTTTGGATCGTAAGGTCCTCTCTGATTTGGCTATACACGATCTTCCTACTTTTAAACAGATCCTGGAGAAAGCGGTCATAGCTCTGAAAGCGAAGTCCGAAGTTCAGAGTTTATAGAACCGACAGCTTATCAAAAGCTGTGAATTGCCCCAAGAACTGAGAGGCACCTATCTCTCAGTTGTTGGGGAGCTGGTGGTAAGACTATCCAGCACGAATTTCCAACTAAGACAGTGGAATCTCAACTTCAGCAAATTCGAGAAGAAGGCTTAACAGAAATCGCCGCCGCTTCCAGCCTTGCCGCACTGGACTCAGTTCGTGTGAAGATGCTCGGACGTGCCGGATCTATTTCGCTTCTCAGTCAGTCTATGAAAGACGTGGCAAAGGAGAATCGGCCTCGGTTTGGCAAGTTATTGAATGAATTGCGCGAGGAAGTGACCTCCTCCTTGGAAAAACGTGTCGCAGCTCTGAATGCAGAAACCGATCAAGTTTTACTTTCCAGCTTGGATTTTACTTTGCCCGGAACGTGTCCTGAACTAGGGGCGGTTCACCCTCTCACGCGTCTGCTCAATCGTGCGGTGGAGGTTTTTCGTCGCATGGGCTTCGTTCTTGCGGAGGGACCGGATATTGAGACGGAATGGCATTGCTTTGACGCACTCAACACCCCCGCAGATCATCCGGCTCGAAACGAACAAGATACCTTTTATTTACCGGATGGGCGACTACTGCGCACACATACCTCAACCATTCAAACCAGAGTGATGGAGAGCCAGATTCCACCAATCCGTGTGATTGGTCCTGGAGCTGCCTATCGTCGCGATGAGGTGGACGCCACACATTTAGCACAATTCAACCAATTGGAAGGACTCTATGTGGCGCCGGATGTGACTCTCGCCGATCTGAAAGGTACGGTATCCTTTTTCTTTTGCGAATTATTTGGTTCGGGCACGGAACTCCGCTTTCGGCCACATTTTTTTCCTTTTACGGAACCTAGCTACGAAATCGATATTCGTACCCAGGCGCTAGGCAATCGTTGGATGGAATTGGCGGGCTGCGGCATGGTCGATCCCGCCGTATTCGAAGCTGTGAGCGCCCGTCGAGGGGACCGAGCATACGATCCCGAATTAATTTCAGGATTTGCATTTGGATTTGGACTCGATCGTCTTGCCATGAACCTCACGAGCATTCCTGATATTCGCATGCTCGTAGAGAATGATATGAGATTTCTCTCTCAATTCCGCTAACTCATTTTTTTGCCATGAAACTTTCCGTCAATTGGCTCCTGGAGCTCGTAAACTTTAACGGATCGGTTAATGATCTTGAAGATCTATTAACTCGTGCCGGTTGTAAGGTGGAATCCGTGGAAACACGTGCTGTGACATTGGAAGATGTGGTGGTCGCCGAAATTCTCGAATCCGTAAGCCACCCCAATGCGGATCGTCTCAGTGTTTGTAAAATTGCAGACGGTACCAGCCAAGCGAGGCAAATTGTCTGCGGCGCAAAAAACTACCGTGTCGGAGACAAGGTGCCCCTTGCTCTTCCCGGCGCAATATTGCCTGGGAATTTCAAAATTAAGGTAGGCAAACTCCGTGGCGTAGAATCGCAAGGAATGCTCTGTAGCGCAAAGGAATTGGCCTTAGCCGAGGATGCGGAGGGGCTCCTCATTTTGCCAAAGGAAGCTGTCGTGGGAACTCCCCTTTCCAGCATGTTTCCGCCAGACTCAATTTTAGATCTGGAGATTACGCCAAATCGGGGGGACTGGTTGAGTCATTTGGGTATTGCTCGCGAGGTGGCTACCTTTACTGGGGAACATTTAAAATGGAAGCAGCCAGGAGTATTATGCCAGGAGAGTATTCATCCTTCCGTGGCGCGGATTGAGGATTCGAAAGGATGTTCAGCCTATTCTCTCCGGAGTATTCGTGGTGTGCAAATCGCGGAAAGTCCTGCTTGGTTGCGATCCAAATTGGAAACCATTGGATTGCGTTCAGTAAACAATGTCGTGGATATCACTAATTACGTGATGTTCTTATTAGGGCAGCCTTTGCATGCCTTTGATGCAAACCGAGTCCAAGGAGGTATTATCGTGCGTTCGGCACGAGAAACAGAGGAATTTCGAGCGCTCGATGGGAAAAATTATCCTTTGACCGCAGGGGATATTGTCATTGCAGACTCACAGAGAGTGTTGGCCTTGGCTGGCATTATGGGTGGAGCGGACTCCGGAATTTCAGCAACTACGACGGATATTTTATTAGAAAGCGCAGTGTTTGAGCCGACACAAATTCGGCGGACTTCGCGTCGTACGGAGCTTTCTAGCGACTCAAGTTATCGTTTTGAACGAGGGATCGATGCGTCTATGATGCTTGTTGCTTCTGAACTTGCCACACAGCTCATTTGTGAGGTGGCAGGAGGAACGGCAGAGGCCTCGGTGGTAGTTGCCGGAGAGGTACGGCCCCCCCCCCCTATTCAGGTGCCCATTCGTTTCAACCGAATCAATCGCCTCTTAGGTCTCAACTTAGATGATGCCGCTATTCGGAGCGCCTTAGAAAGAGTGGGCTTAATTCAATCTTCCCAAGAATCTTCCCTCTGGAAAATTCCGAGTTTCCGAAGAGATTTGACTCGAGAAGTGGATCTGATCGAAGAAGTAGCGCGTCTCATAGGCATTGAAGCGATTCCGGAGAGAAGATCGGCGGAAGCTTCCTCCGCCAGCAAAGCGGATGCCGCCTTGGATTTCCGTACTACCTTAAATCATCGACTGATAGCGCAGGGCTTTTTTGAGGCTCGTACCAGTACGCTCGTATCAGGAAATCTTTTTTGTGACTTTATTGCGGAATCGAAAGCTATTCGACTAAAAAATCCACTCGGAGAAGAGCAAGCTTTTCTCCGGCCAGCACTGATTCCAGGATTGCTTTCTGCCGTACAAAGAAATTTGAATTACGGTCAGCGGACCGTACGGCTCTACGAAATCGGCAAAGTATTTCGCACCAATGGGGACGAGGAAATTCCCAGTTTGGGAATCGTAATGACAGGGATTTCTACTTTGCCTTCCTGGCGAAGCAAAGAAGCGAGACTTCTGGATATTTATGATCTCAAAGGAGTGATCCAAGCGCTGGCAGCACAGCCCATATCTTTTGTCTCTACTTTGGAGCAGGCTCCGGCATTAGTATTGCCTCCCGGTAGTTTGTGTCTCCATATTCTTACGAAATCAGGACAATTTTTGGGGGTGGCGGGGCAATTAGCACCGGCTCGGAGTAGGGACCTCGGAGTACCGGGGGCTCTTTTAGTGGCGGAATTGTACCTGCAACCTCTACAGATATTTGGTGAGAAAAGTTTTTCGGAAATTCCTCGCTATCCAGCGGTAAATAGAGACATCGCAATTGTTCTTCCAAAATCTGTTCCCTACGAAAGCATTTCGTCAACTCTACTTTCCGCGGGAGAATCGTCCCTGATTTCCATAACGCCATTTGATATCTTTAGCGATCCCACAGGAGAGAAACTGCCAGCTGACCGCAAATCAGTTGCAGTCTCTTTGGTATTCCGTTCACCGGAGCGTACTCTCACTAATGAAGAAGTGGCGGTTGTTGAAGAACGTTTAAAGCAACAGTTGGTTGCCAAATTAGGTGCGGAATTTCGCGAATAAAGGCTAAGTCTTATTCAGGAATGGAGCTTGTGGAGCTTCCGGAATCGCCTGAATATTATGTTCTTTTAGAGCCTGTCCAAAAAGAATCCACTCCACTCCACTCAACCCACCCCAAACACAAACTCTCGGACAGGCTCTGCAGGAATGCCGGCATGAAAGCATTCGGGTTTGAGAGTAGCCCGAAAATTTTATATCCAAACACGGTTGCCTTCTTCCGAATTCCCACTTATCCCGGCAGGATGCCTTTTGTTCGCATGCCTTTTTCCCGGCGCTGGCTCATACCCATCCTCTTCAATGTCATTGCTTGCGTTTGCGCCTCCGCCGCGGCTCCTCGGGATAACCCATACGATGTTTTAGGTAGGGTATTCGCCCCATTTTGGCGCGTACTTCTCTCCAGCGGCCGCGAAGTAAAACCTTCTGCCATGACTATGACGCTGCGTATGACAGCTGTCACCGGACGGCTTTCCAAGGAATTTCAGGGAGCCATATTATATGCCTGGGTTCAATTTCCCGATAAGCTGAAATTAGAAGCACCCGTTCTGGGTGAATCAGCAACGGTTTGTCGAGATGGTGACGGAGTTTGGGCAACGCCCGGAAAAAAAGTGGAATTTCTATTGTCAAAATTTGAAAAAATCGGCCAGGGACTACCCGAAGATTTACCTATTCCCAAAACTCCCCTCCCTCTTCCCATTACGGAAAAACAGGCTGTGTTCTTGCCCGCCCTGCCCGCGCTTTTTACCATCCAACAAGCCGATGTTGCCGAAATCATACCGCTAAACGGAGAAGACAATCGACTGATTACCGGCAGTTTGATGCAAGAGCTAGCTCAAGCTATCCACGCTGAGGATTTTGTGGCTCGGCTCTGGGTCGCAGACGGTTATGTTCCCAGACGTCTTGAAATTGCTCGCCGCGACTTCACATGCACGGTAGATATTACGGAGCTAAAATTTACCTCCGGTTTGCCTAAAGAAACCTGGCAAATCCCCGCTGGTACCACAGATGTCTATCGCACCACTGCTCGCAAACTGCAGGCCATCTTATTTGTAGTGATGAATTCCCTGCAGGCAAAAAAAAGCGTTCAGCCCATCGGTGCCCCTCTTCCGTCACCTTCAACCTTGTCGAATTTCCCCCCCGGGGCCGCACTATATAGCGGAATTCCGCCATATAGCATGAACACTCAATTATAATTCGAATTTAATACCCTATTTAAAAACATGATTTTTTATTCCGAGCATTGTATGATAATAGATGAATGCGCTAGAAAAATGGTATCTACCGATTGTTTAGACTTAAGAACACCCATGTGATACCCAATTTGACACGTGCTTCGGGAAGCTGGAATACAAGACCTCTTCTTTGCGAAGCCAAATTTTCGCTCGTCATTTGCAAATAAACGTTTTTGGCTATCCTTTGGCTCCTTTGGAGAACCCACTCACTCTACCTATCTCCTTTCCAAATACTTCAATAGCCGACATAAAAACTAAAAAGCAATTACAGCCTTTATTATTAACTGATGTGACGCAAAAAAAGGAAACCTTGTAGGCTAAAATGGTTTTTTTGCTCCCAGAGCTCCTCAAAGTGCGTCACTTCAGTGATTAATACGACCTGGTTGCACTTGCCACACACATCACAATCCCCACACACAGTCTTGGATGCTCCCATTTGAAGTGAAGAGAGCACCGAAGCTGAAGCAACATTCTTACTGAGAGATCGAGGGTTCGTCTCCCAGTCTCGTACCTGAAGCTAAGTAAAGTGTGACGTATTCTCGCACGGCGTCCTCCAGTGAGATCGTCGGAGAAGAATAACCGGTGGAGCGAATTTTGGAAATGTCTGCGAGGGTATGATACTGATACTGCGAACGGATGGATTCGGGCATTTCGATGAATTCGATGTGAGGAGCTATTTTCAATGCGAAAAAGATAGCTTTCGCAAGATCTAACCAGGAACGCGCCACTCCACCTCCGACATTAAATAAACCACCAGCAGTTGAAGAACTTGCCAGGTAAAGCGTCATCTCCACCGCATCTCGGATGTAAATAAAATCTCTCTTTTGCTCGCCATCCTGATACTCCGGCCGATAACTTTTAAACAATTTGATGGTTCCTGTATGGATCACTTGCTCGTAAGCCTTGCAGACCAGACTCCGCATTTCCCCCTTATGATATTCGTTAGGTCCAAAAACATTGAAATATTTGATTCCTAATATCTTTTGAAGAAAACCTTCTTTTTGGGCATGGACATCGAAAAGTTGTTTGGAATATCCGTAAGGGTTTAACGGACGATAAATAGCAATGTTTTCATTCTTATCATCGAGCCCCTTTGATCCATCGCCGTATGTTGCCGCAGAAGAAGCATAGACAAATCGGGCCTTCCGTGAAAGAGCCCATTTGGCGAGGCGAAGAGTATGTCCATAGTTATTTTCCAGCAGATAATCGAGATCGAATTCGGTTGTGGAGGAACACGCCCCCATATGAAAAACGGCCTTGATATCCCCATAAAAATCCGGTGTTTTCTCGATGCGAGTGAGAAATTGATCGGCTGGCAGGCAATCCTGAAATCGAAGGGCTCTCAAATTTTTCCATTTTTCATCCCTGCCAAAAAAGTCCGTAATAAGAATGTTTTCACATCCCCGTTGATTCAGTGCATGGACCAGCGCACTTCCGATAAAACCAGCTCCACCGGTCACGAGTATCTTGCCGGAACGTGAATAAAAATCAGATTTTTGAGAACAAGGATCAGTCATGATCCGATATTGTGGAAATACTTTTGAGTAGCTTCCAGCCTTTTAAAAAATAAATAATATGCTATGAATGCCCTTTATTGAAAAACAACTTAATCTTGTGAGTATAAACAAGTTAGATTGCAGTGCCATTGCAAATAAGTTTCTATTGTACAATGAAACCACATCGGATTGAAACGTGTCTGAGAATTTAAAAATGCAAACCGATGGTCATTTGGCACTGCTTCTCCACGCCCATCTTCCTTTTGTTCGCCATCCCGAATATGAGGATTTTTTAGAGGAAGAATGGCTTTTTGAGGCCATTGCGGAAACCTATTTGCCGCTGCTGAAGGTGTTTTTTCAACTTGCGGAGGAAGAAATTCCTTTTCGTCTGACAATGACTCTGACTCCCACTCTATGTGGGATGCTACGCGATCCACTCTTGCAGCTCCGTGCTGTCCGTTATTTGGAACGCTGCATAGAAATCTCAAAAAAGGAAATGGAGCGAACTGCGGAAGATTCCCGTTTGCTAGAGCTGGCCTGCTTTTACCATTCCCGCTTCCTGGAAGCTCGCCAATTATATGTGGAAAAATGGGGTTGCGATTTAATCAAAGCCTTTTCCACTCTTGAGCAAGCCGGTCATCTTGAACTGATCACCAGTGCGGCCACACATGGATTTCTTCCTCTCATGGAAGCTTTTCCAGAGACGATGCGCGCTCAGATTCGCATCGGGATCGATTACCATTTGGAATGCTTTGGCAACCGGCCGAAGGGTATTTGGTTACCCGAATGCGGGTATGTGCCCTCCATAGACAAGATTCTTTTGGAAGCAGACCTGCGCTGGTTCGTCGTGGATGCTCACGGCGCTCTCTACGGTCAACCACGTCCGCGCTTTGCTATTTTTTCTCCTTACTATACCCCACATGGTCCTGCCTTTTTTGCTCGTGACCGTGAATCCAGTAAACAAGTCTGGAGTGCTCGGGAGGGATATCCTGGCGATTCGGCTTATCGGGATTTTTATCGGGACATCGGCTACGATCTTCCCGAAGGAATCCTCAAGGGCTATTTACCCCATGGGCATCGTCGCGGAACGGGCATTAAGTATCATCGCATTACAGGCACTCAGGATAAGGATCTTTATCAACGTGGACGAGCCATAGCCATGGTGCACAGACATGCTCAGGATTTCGTAGAAAACCGGATGCGGCAGATGGATTCTCTGCGCAATCTTCTTCCGATTGCTCCCGTCGTTCTCAGCCCATTTGATGCTGAATTATTTGGACATTGGTGGTTCGAGGGACCTGAATTCCTGGATTTAGTATTACGTAAATCGACATTACAAAAAAGTTATCGTTTAAGTACCCCGACCGAATACCTCAACCGCCATCCCACCCTTCAAATATTATCCCCCTCCCCATCCAGTTGGGGAAATAACGGATATTGGGAAGTTTGGCTTAACCCACACAATTCCTGGATTTATCCCCATCTGCATATGGCCGCGCGGCGGATGACTGAAACCGCACGTCAGTTCCAGGACAAAGCCACTGCAAATGACGAACGCATCCTCTGTCAAATGGCGCGCGAACTTCTTCTGGCACAGTCTAGTGATTGGGCATTTCTCATGAAAACGGGTACAGCTCGCAATTATTCCACAGTTCGTACCAAAAACCATGTCCTCCGGTTTACTCGTCTTTACGAAAACCTACGGAATGGCGTTGAGGATTCTTCCTTTCTTCAAGAATGTGAGAGCTGCGATAATCTTTTTCCCCACCTTAACTGGCGATACTATCTTTAGCATTTATGCTATAGCGAAATTCCACCACCTAGTCATATGCTCCCTCTCATCCGTAAGTTTGTTCTTTTGGCACTTTCGCTTTTCGCTTCATCTGTCTTGAGTGTCGCCTCACCTGCACTCCTTGAATTTGCACTGCCAGAACTGGAAGGAACCATCAGTTTGGGCATTTATGATCAATCCGGAAAACTCGTTCGTACGTTGGCGCAACATGCCTCGGTTTCTTCCTTTCAGATCGGTCTGAACGGCTTAGTTGCCTCTTGGGATGGCATAACGAATGAAGGCAAAGAAGCACCTTCGGGCAAATATGAAGTACGAGGATTTGTTGTCGGAGCGATGAAAGTAGAAGGTGTAAAATTTCACTTTAATGACTGGGTAGAAAAAAACGACGGTCCTTTTCCCACGGCCATTCTCTCCATATTCTGTACCTCAAAAGGAGGTCTTGTTCTCTTGTGGAATGCACTGGGTGGCGACCAACAACTCGCCTATTATAAAGATTTCCAGTCTCTTCAGTGGGTAAAAAGCATTGGAGCCCTCTCTTCGCCTCCCTCGACACCATTGCCTCCCCTGTTTGCCGGTATCCACGGCGAGGAAATATCGGTATTGCAGGGCAATCGCCTTTCCGCTTTCTCGGTGGAAAACGGTTTGCCCATACGGCCCTTTATTTCCTTACCCTTCTCCCCGACTGGCGCCTGCAGAAAAGGATCCGATTTTTTGCTGGCGGCAGCAGGGAAATTTTCCGGAATCACGGTTTCCGGAGCGGAATGGCCTCTTTCCCCTCCCAATCAGGAGACAGCGGAAGTTTTCGCCACCTCCGAAGGATTTTTAGCACTCTCTCACGACGGTGTCGTCCAAGAGTGGAATAAAGGCTCCTGGCATCGCATTCCCCTTCCTTTCCTTGCCAAAAAAATTGCTCCGGGCTACGATGACACTATTTGGGCCACCGCGGATTCCCCTGAAAAAGAAGAGTTTTTAGGGCAGTTCAACATCCAGGGAGAATTCTTGAGAAAAGTGCATCTTCCTGCTAATGAAACTACGTCCTGTTTGGCAGCACCCCCCGATGAAGATAAAATACTTCTCCTGCGTTCGAGAAACGATGGTTCTTCTTACCTGATCGGTTATCAATTCGTAAAAACTCCTCATAGTAAGAAGACTGTTTGCCAGGAATTTTTGAAGCGTAATGTGATTCCCAGTGCTCATTTTGCATTTTCCCAATCCGAATTGATCCCTGACGATCCTTTATCTCCCCCTCCCGCCCTGGAATTTTTCTTATCAAACGATGCCCTCAATTCACATCCTGGAAAGACCTGGCTACAGGCAAAAATAGAAGGCGATACCGCTTGGCTCATGACACAAGACGGTCTTCCCCTTTTACCTGTTGGGACTCTGCCAGGTGCCTCACGTGCACTCATAGCCCGAAAAACACATTCCGAAACACCCGTATTATATGGCGGAAATGGAGCGGTAGTAGCGGAATTTTCCATTCAGGGAATCGATCATCTCCATCCTATCGATGCCGGATCCATCCAATGGAAATAGGACCTCCTTTCATAAATAATATGCAATGTTTACAGATAGCAGACATCCCACATGTGTGGTAGATTCCTTTCTATGAGGAATTTTCCAAATCGTTGCTTCTTTCTATTACTAATAGTCGTGGCTTCTTGGGTCACCGCATCCACTGTCTGGGCCACCGATCAGGGCACCGCGCGAACGCAATTTATACAGCTCGAACGTACATTGAATGGTCGATTAGGTGTGTTTGCATTAGACACAAACAGTGGTGCACAACTGGGCTATCGTGCCAATGAACGTTTTCCTGTTTGCAGCACATTCAAAGCATTCCTTGCAGCAGCTATCCTCGATCGAAGCACCCGGAATCCCGGGATGCTACAACAGCGCATTCGATATACTCAGAACGAGCTTGTGCAACATTCACCGGTCACAGAAAAACACATTGCCGACGGCATGACAGTCGCCGAACTCCTCGATGCCGTATTGAAATATAGCGACAACACAGGCGCCAATCTATTGATGAGATTACTGGGTGGCCCCACTGCCGTGAGTTCATTTGTACGGTCGATCGGAAATCATGAATTCCGCCTGGATAACTGGGAACCCCACATGAATACCACCCCAAATGATCCTCGCGATACCTCAACCCCGGAGGCCATAGGACGCAGCTTACAACGGATCGCGCTTGGAGACGTATTAAAAGCCCCTCAACGCGAGCAACTGAACAAAGGATTGCTCAGTAACAGTGTCGCCGCGGCATTAATTCGAGCTGGCGTTCCGGCAGACTGGAAGGTCGGAGACAGATCCGGCGGCGGTTCCTATGGCACTAGAAACGACATCGCCATCCTTTGGCCCCCGAAGAATCGGCCGCCCATCGTCCTTGCAATTTATACGACTCAACATACAAAAGAGGCAGCAGCGCGTGAAGATGTCATTGCAGCCGCAACCCGAATTGTTGTGGACTGGGCACAATCCTCATTAAATTAAGGATCCCCCAGAGCGATCTCGACACAAGCGATTCTCCCGCAGAAAGCATCGATTAGAATTCGAAGTAGGTGTCGTTCGAGCTCCTGGGTTTTAGGTAACATTGGATCCCTATTTTGTTTTTTTACTCGAGCCGAAATACCAAGATAGCAGTGGAATATTTCCTATACATCGGCGGCAAACATACTAAAAAAATCCACTGTTTCAGCTACTGATTCAGATCAATATCATTCAAAACCTTGCGACAGGCATCGTCGGATGAGTATAATAACGGACCGAATACTACGGATGAGACAAGAAGTATGGAGATATTGATTTTTTACCATTCCCAAATAAATTATCTCTATGAGCACCAGTACATTGGCCATCTCACGGCGATTAGCAGCCAAGGGATTTACGGAATCCCAAGCAGAAGGCGTTGCTGAGGAGCTGGTTGACATCGTTGAAAACAGCGATCTGGTCACCAAAGATTTTTTAAGGGCTTGAAATGGCTGGCCTGAAGATAAAAATGACTTCGCTGGAAACGAAATTTACAGCTCAAATTGGAGACCTGAAATCTGAATTAATAGCCAAAATTGGGAATCAAAAAACCGACACCATCAAGTGGCTGATCAGCTTGCAGTTTGGTTTGCTAGCCCTGACAGTGGGACCGATTTACTTTTTACTGAATGATTTCCTGCTGAGACGCTGAAAGCGCTCAATATACCGCCCTTTGATCTTCCGGAAAAAATGTCGGCATTCGTCCAGGCAAAGACAAGGAGGAAAAAGATTGACAGAAAAATCCAAAGGGTCTTTTTGACATGCTGTTATTAAGTGATTATTATTAACTTTTCTCCCTGGCGGTCTGCTATCAGGCGCCCACAACCGTTTCCCCCATCTTTCAAATCAGCACAAATGGCATCTCCTACATGCCTCAGCACAGTCTGCTTCATCGGCCGCGCACCCAAAGCACTGTGCATGCCATTTCGAATCACACATTCCACGGCCGATTCCTCCAATTCCAGGTGATAGCCCTTTTGCCTCATTCGAGCAGTCTCCGCAATAAGAGCAGCATAGGCGATTTTTCGTTGCACCGAGTAGCTGAGAGGACAAAACACGAGCTTTTCATCAAAGCGAGCCACTAGTTCAGGGCGAAAATAGGTGTGCAAACGACTCAGCACCGCTCTTTCCAAGGTAGTAAAAGGCAAGCCCCTCCGGCGTAAGAGATTTTCCGAACCAATATTAGTAGTGCAAATAATATAAAATTGCGAGAGGTCTCGCTGCCGATGATCTCCCAGCGTAATACGGGCGGCATCTATCATTTGCAAAAAAAGATCCCAAATGCGGGGATGAGCCTTCTCAATTTCATCAAATAACAAAACTCCCTGACTATGCTTTTCCAACGCAATGCCCAATCGTCCTGAATCACCTCGCCCTTCCCCAGTAAATAACTTCACTTGATCCAGATGAAGAAATTCGGACATATCAAAACGAACCATCCCCTCCTTTCCAAAAAGGCATTCCGCAATCTCTAAAGTCATTTGAGTTTTTCCAACCCCCGTTGGTCCCAGAAATAGAAGAGAGCCCTTGGGACGGCCATACGGCTGCAAGCCCAATTCCGCACGCTCAATGATAGACATCACTCTGGGAATCACATGATCTTGGCCACAAATACATTCCCATAAGCGCCCTTCCAGTTGACGAAGCCTATGTCGAGCCGGATGATTATTCATTCCACTGATGACAAAGAGGATTTCGAGCCTTTTGAGAAAAGAAAGGATTCCTTTCGAAAAGGAATACGATTGCCATTCCTTACTGAGAGCTCCGATGAGACAGGTGCTTGCGGCTCCTCAAGGCGAGGCATAAGACTCCTTGGTTCCGAACATCGAGCATGATCTTGCTCCAAAATTCGGATTTTTTTTTCCAATACTGCATTTTGCTCGGCCAGCGCGGAAAGATGCCCCCTATTTACTTCAGGAATTTTCGGAAGCGTTTCCACGGGCGCTCCTATCACCTCGCCCCGCAGATTCCAATTCGCATCTCCCTCCACCCGGTACATGGTATGTTTTTCATGCATCACCCTGCCAGAGATAGTATCCACATAGCGTCCGACAGGATACGCTTTTACTACTTCCGGGGTCCGTACCCGACCTCTTCTCTCTTGTGAGAGTACGGGGCCTCCATTCGCCGCCGGGTCATTTAACATACGCACCACAGCTTTCTTCGGAGCAAAACAACCAAATCCTAAAATGATAATGAAACTAATGAGATAAATTTTCATGATTCGGGATGAAGTTTTTCCAATTGAATGGTTGAGTCGGCAGATGGCTTGGGTGACGTAGAATTCGACTCGGATCCGGCTATGCTTGCTTCCTGAAGATCGATGCTTTGGGTCACATATAAATAAAATGTCGTCCCCGCAGGTACCCGTACAAAAAAAGGATCTTCCCGCTCGAGTAGACGTTGAGAAATCAGCTGTGCACCCCGCTCCAAGCCAGAGGTTACAGCCGTTCGCCAACCGGGAACTTTCCGTATGGTCCCTCCGCCAAATTGATTTACATAATTCGTGGTATCGGTAAACCCATCGGCAGCAGCAGCCACCATAGCAGCTGCCACAGCCTTGATTTCCGTATAGCGATCGTTTTGGATCATATTTCCACGGAGTCCAGCCGAACCGTCTGAAATTTCCCACATTTCCTTATCAGGAATAGGGGCATGGTCCAAAGCAATGCCGGATACTCCTAATTCCCGGCCATCATGAAATACGAACATCCATTGAGTGCCCGTTCCCACGCGCTCTCGCTCCGGTTGATGAGCCGCAGAACCATGAACTTCCGTACCCGCAGGAATCATTAAGGTACCCTCGTGCCAAATATCATGAGTCACCAACCCAATGAGGGGTGTGAGCATGTTGGAAGTATCCACTGTATTTATCAGCTCACAGCGAATTAACCGTCCAAAAGGAAGATATTGTTTAATAGGCGAGGAAGAGGTGGTTAAATCGGAATCATATATCGCCATTGGAATGGGAGGAGGAGGCAAAAGTACTGGTGTTATTATCGGTTCATAAGTAGCCAACTCCTGATCTATCAATGGTTTTGGAACTGATTCCGGCGGTTCCATCAAAGAAATCGGCCGGGGAGTTGCTTTTTTTAAGAGAGGTGGAATTTCACGAATAAATCTTGAATGAGTTGCATATGTGGCTCCTTCTTTCTCCATTACCTGCGGAATTTTTTTCGATTTTTTTCGAAACATTCCGCCACTGATAAAAATAAAAAATAAGAGAAGAAATATGCAGAGACGTCCCAGAGGCGTTCTAAAAAATGATAAGATCCGGCGCACATTCATCGTTTCAACACCTCCTTTTCCTCAGCTCGAACTACCAAAATATTCCAAGGATTGTCCGCACGCAGGTTGTTACGTCCTCCCTCCGGCATTCCTGTGATTGCAAAAAAAGCATTCCCTCTTCCTTGTGGAGGAATGACTCCGGAAGCGTCCGCGATAGCTTGGATATAAATACGATCTCCTAACCTTACGGCAAGTTCATCGGGATGATAGCGAATGAAATGGTCCGACTCATTTACGAATTCAATATGAAAAACCAATGTGTCTTCAGGATCAAACCGAAAGACTTCTCTGAGTATTACGCGGAATCCCTCATAACCTATTTCTCGGGCCGGAGTGGTATGCTCCACTCCTACCAATGCATCTGGCGCCCCACTTTCCAAAAGGCCATATGCCTTTGCCCGATCCAGAATAGAAAGAAGCTTTTCAGGAGTCACCAAAGACTTACTCGTTGTGGTTCGTCTCGGGTGAAAAAAGGAAACAGTAAAATAAGCTTCATTCGCGGCGATGAGATGCAAAACATAGGCTTTTCTTTCAAAGATCACTGTCAGCTGATCTTCCGCATTTTCGTGTAATGCCCGCAGGGTAAAATGAAAGCTTCCCGGAACAAAATTGATTAAAAAATCAGCATGATCTTGCACTTGTTTTGCCACTTTTTGTCCATAGATACCACTAATTGCAGCAGGGAAAAGAATAGTAGTGGTACCGATGCGACGGGCAACTCGAATTCCATAAATTACATTTTCATCGAGTGGTTTATGGATAATGGGCTGAAGCGCCTTCATAGGAAAATTTGATAATAATAGACCGGCGACAGATAATATTAATACCTGTTTCACAAAAGCTTTTCCGAATATTGCAATCCATAGACCACCAGTGGCAACAGACCATTCTTAAGGAGATCAGGATTGCGGATGAATTCCAAAATCAGTTCAAACTCCGCAGTCTCACGAAATTCCATTTCCCCCAAGAGCCCGGTTCGCACTAAGTTTCCATTACTCTTAACGGAGATTGCCTCATAAGAATGGCCACTCCCATCTTTAATGCGACGGCTCTCCATAATATCGATACGAGTGATTTCACATTTTTGATGGATTTGTTTTTTTGCAAATTCCCTTTCATCCAAAGCCAATAACCGACTGCCATCGGAGCGAGCCGGTTCGATAAATATCCTCTCGAAAAGTTCCGGAAGATCGAGACCGATAGGGTTTCTCTGAAGAAATGCGAGTGCGGCAAGACGAACATGATAGGCATGCAGTTGTCCGGCTTCTTCAAACCCTAGAATAGCAGAATAAATTAATGTTCCTCCCGGATCCAGAATGACGACTTTTTCTTTTTCCTTCATTGTGGATGCTATCCACAGTGGTGAAACAAATCCCCATGCCGCGAGAATGAGTGCTAAACTCATCCAAAAACGTGCGGCAATGCGATTATTAGCAATCACCCATACCGCTCCATTTCCGAGCCATTTTTTTTTGGCGGATTGTCGAGGTACTTCTTCAGAAGAATGAGGAACACTCATTTTATACCGCCTGCGCTATAGTGGTTTCGGTATTCATTCCTGCCATTTCTTATGTGGTTTGAGATTTCTCCTTACGCTTGCCCGTTCTCCCATGCATGTCGCCGCTACTCATTCGTTGTGTATTGTGATCAAATACAGAGGCATCCGCTACTCCTCTTAGGGCAATATTCCCTTGGTGTTGTGTGGTAAATCCCGTGTGAGGGTTTTTGCAGGAAAATCCCATAGGGGTAAGTTGTTGAAAAGTATGCCCCTTGTTGCCCACGTATATCTCTCCTACATTCGACGCCGATTCAGTGGATTTCCCTTCCTTGGAGCTGGAAGTGGGGCTGCTCATTTCTAATGATAACGGAAGGCCTCCGGATTTTTCCGCCGGCGCTGTAGCAAGCGGCGAAATAGAACCACCTCCGCTCGCCTCCCCTCCATGACCGCTTCCATCCGCACTTCCCGCTGATGCGCTTTCCGAAGACCCGGAGGGGCCTGCGCTTCCTTCGCCAGACAAACCTGACAAGGTGCTTGCTCCTCGCAAGCTATTTAAAATTGAAGAACCGGTGGCTGCCATTCCCTTCAATTGAGGCATCATCGCTCCGCCGGTCGTAGTCGCAGCCATCTGCATTGCTTTGAGAAGGAGAGGACCTGTGGGATCTCCGCCACGCAAAACCGTGGCAATAATAAAGGGTATGGAAAGGTATAGAAATGCTGGAGTCAGAGCCGCTATGACTACGGCACTCAAAAGAAGAGGCCAGGAAAGCACGCCCGTAATCACCCCTGCGGCACTTATTGTTGCTCCTGCCCCTAATGCTGGTCCAAGGTAATTTTCTCCTAATCCCAGTAACAGGACGTCCACTATTAATACTCCTACTTCCCAAAGCAGAATTCCTATTGTAGTAAAGCAGAATTGAATTGCCATGGGGCGGGTAAGATCCCATGCGAGAAATCCTAATAAGATGGGTGAGATCGCAATTAATCCTTCCAAACAGAACGCTTGCAAAAACATTAGAATCGAAAGCATCATCCGACCGAATCCTTGGAGTGAATGAACTAATGCTGAGCAAATTTGTCCGGCGAAGTCCATCGCTCCGGGCTGTGCTTGAACCTCCGCCATAAGTACTTTCTGGAAGTGGGTTTCACCCGATTGAGAAAAAACATTTTCCCTCAACCCACTGAGGGCTTCCCGTCCTTCCTGAACAAAATTGGGATATTGCCAGACTAATACGGCAACTACTAATACACGAAAAATTGCGCCCAGAATCGCTTTTACCTCTCCTCCATGTTTCCATAAGACGTCCCATAATCCTATGACACACCAGACAAATGTAATTGGAAGTAGTGTTTGCCGTAATTCCTGAGCAAGCTCCGCAGCCTGAATTTGTGCAATGATCATGGTAGGATGAGAGAGTTCGTTGATTTCAGCTTCATTCCGATAGAAGTGCGGTTTCTGATTCTTCCATCCCGGCCCATCGAAACACTGCCTGTAAGTCGAGCTCCCATCAGTCGGCTATCGCGGTACATTTCCCGAGCATTTTTTGAGGCAGCTGCAGAGGCCTCATTATGATCCAAGTTTCGAACATGTTTCTTTAACTCTTCTTCGATGGCATCTCGGTTGTCCGCAAGGGTCTTGAGTTCCATCAGGCGTTTTGCCAGGTCTTCTCCAATTCCAATTGCTGACCGCATCCCCTTTTCCGTAACCGAAACATGGAGACCAAGTTTTTGCATTTCGGAGATTGTTCCAGATGAACGAACTTCCACTCGTAAATTCTCGAGAAATTGCGTCAGTTTTTCCCGAAGAGTTCGGGTCTGAGCTTGCAGTGCCTCGGCTTCCTTATATGCCCGTTCAATAGCTTCCCGACGTCGCAGTCGATAGAGTTTATATTCTAAGCTTCGGATTCTATTTCGCAGAGTTTTGCTATCCAAATTGCTGCTATCCAAAGGCTCAAAAAGAGATTCCAAGAGAGTCCCCCAATCACCCAGTGACTTTGACCTTTTGAGCCAATCGGAAAGGTGATCCATAATGCCATTACGTGAAAAAATTTCTCGATCGATTTTTTTAAATGACAGATCGGCGAACTTTTTCGGATCGCCGGTCGCATTTTGAATTTGTTTAATAAAGTCCAATTGACGGCTAATGAGCTGTCGGGTTTGGTTCAGGATTTCCCAATTTTTTTTGAGTTCCCTAAAATGACTGGCCCACCGTTTGAGCGTCTCCGCATGTTGAAATCGCTGGGTGCCGAGCATCTGTTTATGCTGGAGATCCCGAACGTATTTTTCTTCCCGTTGATCCCACAATAGCGCTTGGAGTGTTCCAACAGCCGCCACATCTTCGACTATCAGCTGTGCGGTGACCACTTGCGAGGATGCGACGCCGATAGTAAGAATTAGGAAAGATTTTTTCATGGTTCATGCGAATCATTTTATTGTAGGATAGGAATGGTCACATCGTTAGAAACTTTCTGAACATTTCCATAAGAATTAATAGGAATCTGATAAGAGGCCCATTGATCCTCATGACCTCGTTCCTTCTGCAAATTTTGCAAAATCCAGTACTGTCTTTTGACCGCGTCGGAGGCTCCTTGTTGATATCCCTCTTTAAATGCTGCAGCGCGCCCCGATTTTACCGATTGTGCCGCCATACCGCCCATCAGTCCGCCCATGGCTGCTCCCCCAGCGGAAACCAGGGGAGCGATCTTTGGATTTCGAGCCGATAGGAAGGCACCTGAAAGGCCTCCGAGAGTTGCTCCCCCAAGAGCATATGCCGCTTCTGTGGAGACACAACCGTTGTGTACTCCCATGCTAAGAAAAATAAAAATGATCGTACTCCCCCGGGAAGCCCCATATTGCATACACATTTTCATAGAATCATTTTTCATTTTTGGGAGTGTTTGCTTCGGAAAGATGAGTATTCGCATCCCATTCCGCCGCATTTTTTATAATAGCGGCTATGGGATCCGAGCAGTTGGCCAGACTTTTTGCGCGAGCATCAAAAACCTCTCCGGAAGAAGAGGCGCAATAGAGCATTTCCGGCGACACTCGATTATGGATACTTCCACAGAGAGGTTGTTTTGCATCCAAATGGTAATAAGTCAGCGACGAATACTTATTATCCTTAGGGAGGTGTTCGGGGAGCGGATGTCGGCAAATAATCTGTCGCGAAGATTCTGAAAGATCAATATCGCATGCAATGTCATCCACATCCCTCCGATCATTCATTCGCATGAAGAAAAACTGTTTGGCATTTCCAAAAACCACCGGCCGGATATTGCTCTCCTTAAAGCGGCTATATTGTTGAACAATGGAAACAATCCACGTATTGAATTTGGAAAGTTGGGCATAGAATTCAGCAACTAACTGAGAGCCGCCGGGAACATCCAAAAGTCGGGCTACCTCTTCAAATATGACACGTTTTCTCATGCGGCGAGGCATGTTCAGCACATGCTGTCGTCCATAGTTAGCTATGAGAAAGCCAGCAATTTCCTTCAACGTACGATCGGATTCCTGAATGAAGCCGAGCTCGAAGTGAGCGATCGACCGATTCATCGATATGGTGCTTTTTCCGCAAAGCAAACGCTGCTCGCACCAGGGACTCAATAAAGTGGCTAATCGATTAATTTCTTCCCTATCATGCTCATGCAAAGGGGCCACCAGCAGCATTTCATGCAAGAGGTCGTGAGTGGGATAATCTTGAGGATCAAAAAATGCGTATGCCAAATTGCGAATCAATTTCGCTGAAGCAGGATCTTGCAAAAAATCAGATACCTCCCGTTCGCTAAATTTTTCACTATAGTCTTCTTCCTGTCCTTCATCCATTTGCTGATGCAGTTCCACCCAGGCGTCTTGAAATGTGGAATTAGGTGGCAACTTCTTACGTTGAAGATCTTTCAAATATAGGGCTAAACGGGCAAGACGAGCAGGTTCTCCGGGCCGCTTTTGAAGCCACTCCCGAGCCGTATCTTCATAAAGCTGTTCTACGTATTGTACAATTTGTGCCAGACGGAGATTCCGCCGATCCTCTTCTTGCGGAACGCCGCTCATTTTCATGACCAGAGCGGCCGCAGTCCTAATTTGCATACGGGTCAGGGGGCCCCCTTGCGTGTCGAAATAATTCAAAGTTAATTCGCCATCCGCGCTAATAATCAGTGGGACCTCGCCCTGCGCCTGCGTCCAAGTTCCATAAGAAAGGCCCTCTTCAACAATTAAGGTAAAATCATAGAAGGGATGAGTCTGGGAGAGAAGATCACAGACAAATGCGGATTTACCCGCTCTCGTCATTCCTAATATCACCGCAGGTTGTGGTGTGTGCGAAACAAAATTTTGAATGCCGATTAAATTACGATTTGATCCTTCGTAAATTGCCTCGGCATCTTCCACCATTCCCGTAAAGGAGGAAGAAAATGGAAGAAGGTCAGCTAACCAGCTATCTAACCCCGTATCCGCATGATAAGTATATGTGCCCCATAACCATCCCGGCCAGGTTTGAATCCAGATGTTTTTAGTACAGGCCGGACTGGAGAGATTGCTCGTCCAAGATTGAGCCTCCGCCATTTGTTGAATCGTAGCCTCGATCTGTCGCGTTTTCGATATGAGCGAAGACAAATTTTCATCCCAAACGTGAATATAAAATTCATACCGGAGAGCCGCCACATCCCCTTGGGCCAATCCTTGAATCCGTGCTTCCTTGACCCGGACAGCCGTTAAAAGAGAATGTTTGCCTTCCGAAATATAATCTCCTCTCACACGTTGCAGAGAGCGCTCCTCTTTTTCAATCTCTCGTCGGGTATTAAGAGGTTGAATATTAATTGTAATGGAGTAATCGAGAAAAGGCAGATTGGTCAGAATATAAATGATTCCCGGAAATGTGCGCTGTGGCCTTCTCTTTAACACAATTAAGTTATGTAAGAAACCATCCAGGTAAAAACCGAAGGTTTTTCCACCTTGGCAGCCACCGTTCCAAAAATTTTCCTGAATAGAAAGATTCTCATCATAGGAAACCACCGGATCGAATTGCGTGCGTCTCGGATAGGAAGGATTAAAAAAGCGTGCGAAGCAACGAACAAGTTGTTCTGAATCCATCGGATTTACCCGAGCTCCAAATTGGTCTAATAACCCTTGTAAAATTTGAAAGCTTTGTTGGAACCCCAAATTCATCTGTTCGGCTAATTGCTCAAAATGCTGGGTTAATTGAGTGTGTGCAGCTCCTGCGGGCGGATCAACCGGAATTCGACGAGAAAGAAATATGACCAGGCGTTCCCGCCGTAAAAGGCCTTCTTCCATAGCGGAAAAATATCGATGAAAACGTTCATTTCTTGTTCTACGGGACCATGCTGTTTGATGGAGCTGTTCCGTATCCGCTTGATAATGGCGAAGCTCTCTCATGTAATCACTATCTACAGCCCATCGGAACTGAACTCGTACCGTCTCATCCAAGGATTTCAGAAACGTTCTGAGTGCTTCATGTAATGCGGTTAAGATCGCATCTGCCGCCTGGCGAAGATCCGGTATTTCCACGGTGCATCCGCGCGCGGCAAATCCCCGCGTATCCAGTTCATTCCAAATCACCAAATCCGAAAAAATCCAACCATCGGGTGTTTTCATTTTATGACCTCGCTCTCTTTTTTGTATTTTTTAGGGTTTTTGATATCGCTTGTGCGGTGGCACAAATTCGGCATCCATCCTTTGCCCACCACGAGAGTTTCCATCAAATCCGTATCAAAGGCTTTGGGTTTTCCTTGGCGGAGGCAGAAAACATAACTGAATGCCGAAATCACTGGCACTAAGCTAAATAAACAAGGAAGTAATAAAAGTTTTTCGAGGATCGTCCAAATTAACACTGTAAATCCCAAGGACATTAGGAGTCCAAAAAGAATAATCAGGACATTGCTCCCCTCTATTCCCCAAATTTTTCCGTCCGAATCGGTTCCGGAACAAGTATCTGTAACTGGCAGTGGCATGGTGAGTTTGTAGTTAGTGGAAGTTGGCAGTTATGAGTCCGCAACAGCTAATGTGGTTCGCGGCTAGTTTGCGGTTCGGGATTGAGAGTATTTCTTTATTTATTCAATTCTTGGGGGCAATTCGCAGTTTTTTTAAATTATAAGATCCAGGAACTATCCACTAAGAATGAATCACTATTTGGCGACTTTTAAAACTGGCAGCCCCGCAATTTCAAAAATGCTGGTTACGATGATGACCGCTAACCCAATCACTAATCCTCCAAGAATGGACATCTTTCCGGCGTCGGCATTGCCAGTACGAATTTGATAACCGCCGTACATGACTACAATCGTGGCTACGATAAATGCGAATAGTGAAATAATCCTCAACCCCTTACCCAGAGCCTCTTCTAACCTTCCAATGAGGAAGACATTGCTTAAAAATTCAGTTCCCACACCTACCCACAGCGATGAAATCAGAGAAAACAAAAGGGGCAACCAGTTTCCTCCCTCGACCACTTCCCCCATTTCATTACCAAATGATGTGATTTGAAAAATAAGACCATCGATCCCACCGCAGATATTTAAGGAATGCATATTTTTAAAGTGATGCATTCCTATACACCACAAAAAAAAATAAATCCCTTAGCAGACGTGCAAAATTTATAGCCTAATCAGACTAGTACAGTTTGCGCCGTTTAGCGCGAAAAATACATACTGTGTGTACCTGTTTTTTTCGGGTTTTTACGTCAGATCACTTTTCAAAAGAGAAAATGAAATTGTAAAATTCAATGCGTTTTAAGATGCCAAAAAATGCAACCGGTTCCTTTGCTAAGGAGACAACCTAGTGCCTCGATGAAATCATGAGAATTGCCTCCTGAGAGTCGGAGAGATTCGAGCACGTAGAATCGCCGATTCATTGAAAAATGTCTGCTATAGCGAAATTCCTATCAATGCCTCTACAAGCGTCGCAAAATATGAATCGTGATTTCGCCCGGACAGTTAAAGCGGACAGACAGTTGAGAAACCCCTGTCCCAGGCGAGGTATACCCGGTAAGAGACCCTTTCCGCCATTCGCCGCGCATGAGGTCTCTTGGAATCTGAGTTCTGCGTAAAACAGGCCTCCCCCCCGGAAAACAAATTTGACCCCCGTGAGTATGCCCCGACAACATGAGCGAATACCCCAAAGTTGCCGCCTTCTGCCAAACTTCAGGGCTGTGAGCCAGCAGAATCGTACATGCCTCCCGTGAGATCCCTCTGCGTGCACGTTCCAAGTTGGAAGTACGAAATAAAGCCGGATCATCCACACCACAAAAAAAGAGAGATTCATCTCCCCTTTCAATTTTATCCCATTCATTGAGGAGAATGCGCAATTTTTGATTTTCCAAGCGAGGAACCAATTCCAGCAGGTCATAGTTTCCGAGAACTCCCCAACGCGGTAAGGGAAGCGCAGCAAGAATACTTTCCATATCCCGAAGAACGAGATCGTGATGACAACCCACTCTGGCACAATAATCTCCCGTCAAGAGTACCGCATCACAAGCTATTCCCTTTAATTTGGAAAGCAGTGCCTCCAAAAAGCCCTCCGCCAAAGTGCAGTGGAGGTCAGAAAGTTGCAGAAGTCGAAATCCTTCAAATGCGGGGGGCAATGCGGACAAATAGACTTCGTGCTCTACAAGATGCGGATCCAGATAATTGCGGAATCCCCTTTCCCATAAGCCAAGAGAGCGTAATACATATTCCAAAAGAAATGTTTTGGATGCCCATCTCCTCCCCCTCCGTTGAGGTTTCTTCTGGCGGAGAAGTGCCTTCTCCAGAAGGCGACGCCGATGAAATGTATCCGATCCCAGCCGTCGTTCTAAAATATTGAGATCTTCTTCCCCAATGACACTTTTTTTCGACATACCAAAGCATATAGCGGAATTCCTTTAAAATGAGAACGAATGTGCCTGGGATTTTTGATTCCAGCGAGGCGCAAAATGGAGGCCCTATTTGAAGATATTGGCTCCTTTTTGAAAAAAAGCTGGGAGTAATGTAACAAAGTTGGGAGTGAAAATAATGGCGCTGTCGTTCTCGTTTTAAAGGAATTCCGCTATATCGGGTAATTAGGCTGTGGAGTATACGACCCCCATTAATGCCCCAGATAAGCTTTACGTACTTGAGAATTTTCGGACAGCTCCGCACTTTTTCCACTTAGAGTCAATCGCCCCGATTCCAAAACACATGCCAGATGGCTGACTTGAAGCGCTAAGTTTGCATTCTGTTCTACGAGGAGTATTGTAGAACCACGACGTTCATTTAATTCCACCAATCTTTGAAAGATGGTTTCGACAAGGATAGGAGCAATTCCCAGCGAGGGTTCATCTAACATGAACATTTTTGCCCCACTCATAATGGCTCGGCCGATAGCCAACATCTGCTGCTCTCCTCCCGACAGAGTTCCAGCTTGTTGAGTGAGCCGCTCAGCAATGCGGGGAAAAATAGAATATATATATTCCTGATCTTCAGATAAATGGGTCCGATCTCTTCTCCGATAAGCTCCCATTTTGAGATTTTCGTGAACGGAAAGATTCAAAAAGATCATTCGTCCTTCTGGGACATGCGCCAAACCTCGTTCCACTATCCTATGAGGAGGCAAGCCCGAGATTTCTTTTCCCTCAAATTGAATACTGCCTGTAGTGGGTCGGTTAAGGCCCGATATCGTTCGGAGTACTGTGGATTTTCCGGCTCCGTTTGCACCAACTAGAGTGACGATTTTTCCAACAGGAACTTCGAAAGAAAGTCCGTGGAGAGCCTGAATCGAACCGTAAAATACATTGAGATCCTGAATCTTAAGCATCGTGTGGTTTCTTGTTCACCGGGCGCCCCAGGTACGCTTCAATTACCGCCGGATTCCTTTGAACTTCCTTAGGAGTGCCTTGGGCTAAGAGTTTTCCTTGTTCCATGACAATGATTCTTTGGCAAACTCCCATCACAAGAGGCATGTCATGCTCCACCAAAAGAACCGTAATTCCAAAATGCTCTTGGATAAAACGAATGAGCTTCATCAGTTCGTCTTTTTCTACTGTATTCATACCAGCGGCAGGCTCATCTAACATGAGCAGTTTTGGCTGAACAGCCATCGCACGCACAATTTCCAGTCTTCTCTGTGAGCCATAGGGTAGGGCGCTGGCTGGGCGATTCGCTGCGGTGTCTAATCCAAAGATTTTAAGCAGGTCCAACGCACGTTGTCGCACTTCGGCTTCTTCCGCCAAAAATTTGCTTCCCCGTGTCACTGCATGTATCCAGGTATGAGTAAGATGTAGATTGAACCCCACTATCACGTTTTCAAGAACGGATAGAGAATGAAAGAGGCGAACATTTTGAAATGTCCGTGCTATTCCTAAAGCGGCTATTTTATTAGCACGCAGTCCCGAACATATGGTTCCTTCGAAAATAATTTCTCCGGATGTGGGGCTATAAATTCCTGTTACTAAGTTAAATACGCTGCTTTTTCCGGCGCCATTCGGACCAATCAGTCCCAGAAGCTCCCCTCTCTTTACTTGAAAGGAGATGCCTGAAACAGCATACAATCCTCCAAATCGGAGGACACAATTTTGAATTTCCAGGAGGTTTGTATCACTCATGCGCTTTTCTTGCGAAAGATCCATCGCTCCATCCATTTTCCCAACCCTCCTAATAGGCCTTGAGGACGCAGGATCATG
>JAHFTB010000031.1:28588-28964 GCA_023269545.1 Verrucomicrobiota bacterium
GTTGACGTAGCCACTCATTGAGGAAAGTGAGGAAAATGGCCGCAACAACCACTCCACCTATTTGCCCCATACCCCCGAGAACAACCATGACCAAAATCTCGATCGATTTTAAATAAGTAAAGCCATCCGGACTAATAAATTCCACACAGTGAGCATAGAGAGCTCCGGCGACGCCGGCGAAGAATGCCCCCCAAACAAACGCTGTCACTTTATAAGCTGTAGTATCAATGCCCATGCTCTCAGCGGCAAGTTCATCATCTCGTACCGCATGAAAACCCTTCCCGTACGTGGAGCGTACCAATGAGGAAGAAAAATAAATAGCTATAGCCGCCGCACCAATACTCCAAAATAGATTAGTGGCTGGCTGGATAGCTTC
>JAHFTB010000032.1 GCA_023269545.1 Verrucomicrobiota bacterium
TTGATCGCTTCAAGAATTTCCGCCTTATGCAGCACGAAGGCTGCGTGAATTCTGTCTCGTTTAAATTCTGATGCTCTTTCGATCAAAAGTTCCTTCAAAGGCGTCCTATTCATCTCTGTTTATGTTCAAAACACGTCAATTCATAACTAAAAAGCGACAATGAGTGATAAAAACACGTTTATAATTAATATATATCGGTATTTATCGTAAAAAGTTGATATTAAAACACTTATTATCTTTGAAATCACGAATAATCTTACTATTACAGAGGGCAAGACAGGTGAAATAGGACTACGCCATATTTCACAAACCTTATTCGCACTACGTGCTCAACGGTTGTCTTGCTCTGCGAGGCAATTGAATCCAGTGGAAAAAAAACAAATTGAACCGGACAGAAATCGGCGCGCCAAAAACAAGATTTCCGTTTGGCTCCTCCCGGAGGAAAAAACGGAGATTCTCGAAAAAGCAGATGCCCACTCAATGAGTGCTTCCGCTTATCTTCGAAAACTCGGACTCAACTACCCAATTAAAAGCACCATTGATTTTCGGAGTGTTGAAGAGCTGTGCAAAATCAATGGGGATCTCAGCCGACTCGGCAATCTTCTTAAAATGTGGCTTACAAATCAGGACAGGACTCTAGACACAGCGAGAGTGAAGAAGCTCCTTCTGGATTTAGAGCGAATTAGTGGAGCTCTTGGAGAAAAGGTGGACAAGCTATGATTTCCAAAAGAGTTTCGATGAAATCGCCAGAAAAAAGTAGCATAAGGCGACTCATTCGTTACCTGACGACGGATCAAGGGAAATTGGATAGGGTTGGTGAGATTAATGTCACGAACTGTCATTCAGCAGAACTGACGTGGGCCATTCGGGAGATGTTTGCGACGCAAAATCAAAATACTAGGGCAAAAAGTGATAAAACTTATCATCTTGTGATTTCGTTTTCTCCTGAAGACAAGCAACGACTTGATTCTGAGAAAATCAAAGAAATCGAACTCAGATTTTGTAAAGAACTAGGTTTTGAGGAGCATCAAAGGATTTCTGTATTGCATCACGATACGGATGCCCTTCACCTCCATGTTGCAATCAACAAAATTCATCCGGAGAAGCATACTCTTCACGAACCTCACAACGATTTTTACAAACGCAAGACACTGCAGCAAAAATTGGAAATCGAATTTTGGCTTACCCGAACGAAAGGAAGTGGTATAGCGATGCCAGAAAAGGCCGCGACAATGGAAAATGTTGCTGGGGAAGTAAGTCTCGTTGGGTACGTCCGGCGTTTAGTCCAGGATAAGATCGAAGATATAAAAAGTTGGGATGAGCTCCATTGCCTACTTTCTAAAAACGGCGTGGTATTAAAAGAGCGCGGGAATGGACTCGTTGTTGAATCCGGTGGCTATGTGGCAAAAGCTTCTAGTTGCCTACGATCTATGTCCAAATCTGCTCTGGAAAAGAGGTTCGGGAGCTTTAAAAAACCGGAAGAAAAAGAGGCGGAACAGAAAGGCTATAAACCACAGCCTCTCCAAGCTGGAAGCGATGCACTCTACAAAAAATATCGGGCTGACAGAGCCATTTTTGTGGAAATGCAGAATGTAAAAGTTGCTACTGCCCTGGCAGCACACCGTGCATGTTGTGAAGCGGCTGCAAGGGAATACAAGCAACAGAAGAACATTGTGTATCTCACGGAGCGAGGACGTACACGGCAGATGATGTTGAAAGTACACAAGGCAAGATATGAAATTCGCAGAAAAAATAGCTATGAAAGCTATCAACGGGAAAAATCTACGATCTACCGGGATGCTCGATTAATGAGTTGGAATGACTGGCTGATAAATCAGGCTGAAAAGGGAAGTACTGAAGCTCTTGAAACCTTAAAAAAAAGAAAACCAAAGAATATTTCGGCTCCTTTAATAACTAACATAAAACCTCATGAAAAACCTTATGAACGATACAAGCAGCCAGATGGAAGAGGGGTTATTGGGCTCACTAAACGACTTATCAGAACCTTCGCAGCTTTATATCAGTCCCGTGCTAGAGCAGCTCAACCACAAAGACCGCCCGAATCCCTCTCCTGCGTGCGAAACTTGCCCAGCATCAATTTGGTTTCTGAACGAAAATCTACTACGGTGTTTTTGCAGCAGAATGCACACGATCGTCTGGCAGAAAACCGAGCTACCGATCCTGCGTTGCGACGGGAGGGAACTCGCGATTTTGGAAATGAAAAAGGCTATATCACAAGAGGAGGGGACATTAGGGGAATTATTACAAAAAAACAGGTAGCTGCAAAGGCGCAAGAATTGGAACGGTAGCGTGCAAATATAAAGTTAAAGTTTTCAATTTTATATTGGAAACGCATTTTGGAAATGACCATCTTGTTTAGCCGCTAAACAGTGCATTCTCAGCCTCCTCCCATTCAGCAGAAAAAAGATAGATTAACTGTCAAATACAGACTCATTGGGTTCTTTATTTCTGTTCTGGCTGCGCTTATTGCCGCGACACAGACGTTTGCATGGCAATTGTCATGGCAAAGAGCTCTTGGTGGAAACTTGTTTTACTTGTACTCACCGTGGAAAATTTTTTCTTGGTATTCCCAAGTTTATCACCAATTTTCGCGTGAATTTTCGATAGCCTTTGGGGCAGGATCGATCGTTTTTATTTTAGGACTTATCCTGTTATTTGCAGCAATTACCATTGCCCGAAATACGGCCAAAGCATCGGATATTCTTCATGGTTCTGCAAAATGGGCAGGAGAAAAGGAAATCAAAGCTGCAGGGCTTTTTTCACAAGACGGCGTTTACGTTGGATCTTGGATCGATCAGAAAGGTCACCAGCATTATCTACGGCATGATGGGCCCGAGCACATATTTACATACGCGCCGACCCGAAGCGGCAAAGGGGTAGGGCTTGTAATACCAACGTTGTTAACGTGGAAACAGTCAGTTGTTGTTACTGACTTGAAGGGAGAACTATGGGCGATCACCGCAGGATGGAGGAAAAAGCATGCGAAGCAAAAGGTTCTCTTATTCGATCCTGCCAGTACATCAGGGAGTGCTGCATGGAATCCGCTGGAAGACGTACGCATCGGGACAGAAAATGAAACCGGCGATATCCAGAATTTAACGGCTCTGATTATGGATCCCGATGGCAAAGGAATGGAAGACCATTGGGCTGAAACCGCTGATAGCATGTTGGTTGGCGTGATTCTTCATGTCCTCTATAAGGCAAAAAATGGAGATGGGCTTCCAGCGAGTCTTCCTACTGTTGACGAAGCTCTCTCAGATCCAGCACGAACCATTGGAGAGCTTTGGAAGGAGATGATTGAATATCCGCACCTTCAAGGAGAGGCTCATCCGATTGCGGCAAAGACCGCAAGAGACATGATTGATCGGCCTGCAAAAGAGGCAGCTTCTATCGTCTCAACTGCAAAACGGAAATTGAGATTGTATCGGGATCCTGTGGTCGCCAGAAATATTTCGAGGTCCGATTTTCACATTAAAGATCTGATGAATCACGAAATTCCCGTGAGTCTTTATATTGTTGCGAATCCAGACAATAAAGATCGGTTACGTCCACTCATTCGCATTCTGCTTAGTACTATCGTAAGACACAATGCCGGGAAAATGGATTTTGAAAAAGGAAGGCCAAAGCCACGTTACAAACACAGACTATTGATGCTCATCGACGAGTTTCCGTCCTTTGGCAAACTCTCAATTTTAGAAGAATCTTTGGCGTTTGTGGCGGGATACGGAATCAAAATGTATCTAATCGCACAGGATACTGCACAGTTACATGCCGCCTATGGCAAGAATGAGTCTATTACGAGCAACTGCCATGTTCAGAACGCCTATGCTCCTAACAAACTTGAAACGGCAGAATACATATCAAAATTGACCGGAATGGCAACTGTGGTCAAAGAACAGGTAACTGTTTCTGGAAGTCGAACCGGATTATTTCAAGGACAAGTGTCAAAGAACCTCCAGGAGGTCCAGAGAGCTCTGCTTACAACAGATGAGGTTTTAAGATTACCTGGGCCTCAAAAAACAAACGACGGTCTATCGATTAAGGTGGCAGGGGATATGGTCATCTATGTTGCGGGATTTCCTGCGATTTATGGGAAACAGATTCTCTATTATCAGGTGCCTTTTTTTAGACAAAGATCTGAAGTTGAAGGTATTAAACAAAGTGACGTCATCCTGCTTGCGCAAACCGAAGCTGAAAAAATCGTTCTATAAAAAATTCCTAAATCCCGTAACGGCTCTCATCTTGGTGACTTGTATCTATAGCCCTTTCTGGGTGTTTGGTATCATCATTAACTATACTGAAAGCCTCCCGTTAGGGTTATACCGGAAAATTGCAGAAGTACCTGTTAGGGGCAGTTATGTGCTTTTTAAACTCACGAATCCTGAGTATCGGCCATATGCACAGGGACAATTGATTAAGCGAGTAGCAGGCATTCGAGGGGATCATATCCGAATTAATTGTGACGAGATTTGGATAAACGGGGAAGCTGTTAAAGACAGCAAGCAGTGTCTAATTGATCGGAATGGAAGCCCTCTACCAACATTGGTCCTCGATCATGTCCTGGCTGATGATGAGCTGCTCTGCCTCGGAGAAAATGTGCGATCTTTCGATTCAAGATATTTTGGAATCGTAAAAAAGGATCAGATTATTACGGCACTCTCTCCAGTATTTACGTTCAAAAAATAAACTTAAATTTCATTTGCAAAGATTTGGTTATTAAATATATAGCTTGATTTTATCCAACCTAGAGGAAAGAAAAGAGCTATGGATCCTATCGATGACAAACTAATTGCTCAGAAATTTGAAGACGCTGAGGTTCCAACATTCAGCTCACAATTTACGTTGGATGAAGCTGCTGAATTTGGATTTACAGAATCAGCTCTCACGGAAATAGAAGCTCGCGAGGCATCACTCGATGACTAAAGAGCCCCTCTATGAAACGTTAGCGGCTGCTCTCATTGAGCAGATTGAGCAAGGGAATGCTCCCTGGCAAAAAACTTTTCCTTCCGGCGTGCAATTTTTACCATTCAATCCGTCTAACGGATCCACCTATCATGGAATCAATGTTATTCAGCTCCTCGCCCAGAATAGGGAGGATCCACGCTGGATGGCATACAAACAGGCAAGAGAGCTTGGAGGGCAGGTGAGATCAGGTGAAGAGGGAACCAAGGTTCAGTACTGGAAGTTTACCGAAGAACAAAAAATTACGATAGATGGGCAGGAACAGACCAGAAAAGTGGATCTAAAAACGCCCGAGGTTTTTTACGCAACGGTATTTAATGCAGAACAGATCGATAATCTCCCTGCATTGGAAATCCAAAAAATTGAACCAAACATGCAAGGCGCAGAAAACTGTATTGGACAGATTTCTGTAGAGAATGATCTGCAAGCGTCTAAATCTCCGTACTACGCGAGACTGTCAGATGTTGTTCATTTGCCGCCTAAAAACGACACCTTAGAGTTTTATCAGGCGGCCCTCTACCAAGCTGCGAAATGGACTTCCCACCCGGATCGGATGGACAGGGATATTGGACCTTCTGGATCGAGAACCAGAGTCATTGAGGAACTGCGGTGCCAAATAGCCACCATGATTGTAGGATCAAGCCTGGGAATTGGTTACATGCCCTCGTCTATGACTCAGGGAGCTACTGCCAGCAGCCTGGTAGAGCACTTAAAGGAAAATCCCGTGGAGATTTTCCGAGCTGCAAGCCAAGCCGAAAAAATCGCCAGTCACCTACTAGATATGTGTCATGGGAAAGAAATTTTCGCTAAGTCGCAAATTCAGCAAACACTAAGCGAGAAGGTCTACCTCGCAGTGCCATATGGTGAGAGAAACGCAGCTAAAGCTTTAGGTGCTAAATGGGATCCTCAGGAAAAGTCTTGGTATTCGGAAGGAAAAGAGACGACAAAAAAATTAGAACGTTGGCTTTCTGAAAATCAGGAAAAACAGCAGAAGTCATCTTTGCCTCCACGAGAAGAGCTTTCGGCTCTTATGAAGGAAATCGGATTTGAACTTGAAGGCGACCATCCCATTATGGATGGAAAACCTTACCGTGCACGAATCATGGGCGACAATCACGGCGAAGTAGGTGGGTTCTATGTAGCCCATTCCGACGGCCATCCAAATGCCTATGTCAAAAATAATAGGACCAATATTGAACTCAGATGGAAGGCTAAAGGGTATGTTATTTCTGAAGAACAGAAAGCCGCGCTCAAAGCGGATGCGGCTCAAAAACGACAAGAACGGGAACAAAGTCGCGAAAAAGAGCATCAAGCGGCTCTTCAAAAAATTGAGCAACAAATCGAATCCTCCACTAGGGTAGAAAGAAGTGATTACCTCGATAGAAAGGGAATCAAGGCAACTGAAGGCGTAAGGATCAGCCAGTATAATTCTTTAATTGTCCCAGCGTATGATGCCGCAGGCAAGCTTCAGACTGTTCAATACATTAATGAAGATGGAACCAAGCGATTTGCCAAGGAAGCGAGAAGAGAAGGATCATTCCACCCTATAGATGGATTTAGCCAGATTCAAAAAAGCAATGTCATCGTAATTGCAGAAGGATATGCCACTGCGAATAGCATTGCCTCTGCCTCCGACAAAAATGTTGCGATAGTTGCTGCTCTCTCAGCCGGTAATCTGGAGGCAGTTGCCGTCAGTTTGTGTGAGAAGTTTCCCGATAAGCAAATCGTCGTTGCGGCAGATCGGGATCAGGTTGGTTTAGAAACCGCTGAAAAAGCTGCGAAAGCAGTCAATGGATCAGTAATCGTTCCATCATTTTCGCAAGCTGATCTGAAAAATAATTCCTCACTCAATGACTTTAATGACCTTCAGATTTTGCAGGGCACAAATGAACTCAAGATTCAACTTTCTTCCGTCATGGAAGCTGCAAAAGAAACACTGAATACAAAAGCCACGCATAAAGAAGCGGCAATGGTTGCGGAGCGATAAGTGGAAGACACAGTCACAGGTCGACAGATTGAGAAACTCCACAGAGAATGTGGAGCAACTTTTATTGCTGCGCTTAAAGATCCACAAACCATTGAAATCCTCCTCAATGCTGACGGAAAACTTTGGCAGGAAAAATTGGGTGAAGGGATGCGGGTTATTGGTAGCATGACTCCTCCCACTGCAGAAGCTGTTCTTAGAACAGTTGCTGCATGTCTCAACACCACGATTCTCCGAGAGAATCCGATTCTTGAGGGAGAATTTCCGATTGATGGATCGCGCTTCGCAGGACAATTTTCGCCAGTTGTCAAATCTCCAACTTTTGCGATCCGAAAGAGAGCAAGTTCAGTTTTTTCTTTGGATCAATATGTAGAAGTAGGAATTATCACGGAACATCAATGCGGAATTGTCAGAGATGCCGTACGAGATCACAAAAACATCCTTGTGACCGGGGGAACAGGAAGCGGCAAAACAACGTTGACCAATGCGATTATCGCAGAAGTTGTACGGCAAAATTCTGAAGAAAGAATCGTGATCATTGAAGATACTGGAGAAATCCAGTGCTCGGCTCCCAATAGCGTTATCTACCACACTACTTCTGAGGTCTCCATGACACGACTTTTGCGTACGACTCTGCGCATGAGGCCAGACAGAATTCTGGTTGGGGAAGTTCGAGGGCCTGAAGCATTAGACCTCTTGATGGCATGGAATACTGGGCACGAGGGAGGTGTTGCGACGCTCCATGCAAACAATGCAGCAGCAGGTCTTTCGAGACTAAGTATGCTTATTTCTATGAGTCCTGATGCTCCGCGCTCCATAGAACCTTTTATCGCGGAATCAGTTCATTTGTTGATTCACATTGTAAAGACCGCAGACAAATCGCGCAGGGTTTCAGAAATTCTTTCCGTCCAAGGCTATTCAGATGGGAAATGGCTTATTCGCGATGAGTGTACTGTTTAGCCGCTAAACACTATGGAATCTCAAACCATGAATGCCAGGAAACTTGTTGAACAATTTTACCGACATTCCCCAAAGTATTTAAATTCGACCGAGAAGGTTTTTGTCCTCTCGGGATTATTTCACTCAATTGATCAAATAGTCCAACAAGAGCACTTCCATTTGTTTGTGTGTACACCATGGAAGAAATGTGACTTTAAGGGGAGCATTTCGTTTTTCATATTTCACGAATTTCACCACAGATGGGAATTCGCTCGTTCTCACAACGTGAATCAGAAATCGCGGGAAGTGAGAGAATCTTTTGGCAATATTGGGATTCGAGCTTGGGTTACTATAGCGAATCAACTTTCTAATTTCGATTTAAGACATTCAGAACCAGTGATTTCTTTTGTCTGGCCTAGCGAAGACGAAGATGACCCAAAAGGATTGAAGCAACTAGAGGCTCTTTTTTTAAAGCAACTAACCCTGGGATAAACCGAGAATCTCTCCTATGAAACTATACCTTTGCGAAAAGCCATCCCAAGCTAAGGATATCGCGCGTATTCTTGGGGATCCCATCCATCAAAAGACTCACATTAAAACCAATGGTGGTACCGTTACCTGGGCATTTGGGCATCTTTTAGAGTTGGTACCTCCAGAAGTTTACGATGAGTCCTTGAAAAAGTGGGCATGGGAAACTTTACCAATCCTTCCACAGAAATTTCAGCTTCTCCCTAAAGAAAGTGCAATCGACCAATTTAATGCCATTGGAGCACTACTTAAACAATGCGCCGAATTGATTATTGCTACAGACGCTGATCGTGAAGGAGAAATGATTGCTCGGGAAATCGTCGAGCATTTTGGTTATCGAAGGAAAATTTCACGTCTTTGGCTCTCAGCACTTGATCCGGATAGCATTCGGAAAGCGCTTGCTAAGCTGAAATCAGATGATGAAACCCGATCACTTTACCATGCCGCATTAGCTCGTTCTCGGGGGGATTGGCTTGTGGGAATGAACATGTCACGTGCTGTAACTCTCCGGTCCGGAGAAAAAGGAGTTTCCTCTATCGGACGAGTGCAGACTCCCACGTTAGCTCTTGTTGTCCGTAGAGACCGTGAAATTGAGAAGTTTAAACCTAAGACTTATTATGAAATTCTTGCAGATGTCAGTTCAGGAGAGAAAAGGATTCTTTTAAGATTTGCTCCAAAAGAAGAAGAGCGAATATTTGATCGGTCGATTGCAGATGCCTTGGCTAACCGTGCTAAAGGGTTTACTGGGCCTTTAAAGGTAACCCACGAAAGAAAAAAGACGCCTCCACCGAAATTGTTTTCTTTGGCAGCTTTTCAAATTCTAGCCAATGCACTTTTTGGCTGGAGTGCTGAGCACACGCTTAAAATTGCTCAATCTCTTTACGAAACGCATAAGTTTACTACCTATCCGCGCTCCGATTGTGAATTTCTTCCAGATGAGCAAATCTCGGATGTTTCTGTAATTGTCTCAAATTTAAGGAAAATTGATCCATTTCAAGGTATTGAAATTGGGGAACCTATTGTTCGTAAAACAGTCTTTAACACATCAAAAGTGACCGCTCACCATGCGATCATTCCTACTAAAGTGCCAGCGGACTTATCGGCTCTTTCAGGAGATGAACAGAAGGGGTTTCTGCTGATTGCTTGCCATTATCTGGCAAGCCTCATGCCTGATTACGAATTTGATCAGACAAGAATTTGTTTGAAAATTGACGAGAAGCTTTCCTTTTTGGCAATAGGAAAAGTTCCTGCAATTTCTGGCTGGAAGACCGTCTTTGGTAAGGAAATTGAGGAAGACAAGGTAATCTTACTTCCTCCCATTCAAGATGGATCTTTGGGTACTTTAGAGGGTACTGAAGTCGAGTCCAAACAAACCAAGCCTCCGCTTCGTTATACGGAAGGCGCTCTCATTGCGGATATGAAGAGCATAGCCAAATTTGTTATCGATCCTGCTAAGAAGGCACGGCTAAAGGAAACCAGCGGTATCGGAACAGAAGCTACTCGCGCGAGTATTCTCAAAACTCTGCATGAGCGAAAATTTCTAGAAACCCAAAAGAAGACGGTTACCAGCACTGATCGTGGCCGCAAGTTGATTGCTTTATTAGAGGAGCACTTATCTTTCCTTATTGATCCCGGAGAAACCGCAGTATGGGAAGACACGCTTGAAGCTATTGCCTCCGGAGAGAAGACCGTAGAACAATTTACGGATTCATTAGCAGGACAAATAGGATCCCACATCAAAACCCTATTTGCTAATGTTCCTTCTCATCAATCCACCGGGATTTCCTACGAAGGAAAAGAAATTTTCGATGGTGGCAATCGCTGGATTTTTCCGGACAGGAAGGGATGGTTTGGAAAAGAATTATTCAAGCGGGCAATGTCTGCCGAAGATTACATCAAAGTTTTCGAAGCCGGAGATATTCTTCCGACATTTGAAGGTTTCGTTTCGGCTAAAGGGAAAACATTTTCGGCTAAGCTCAGGTACAATCCAGAGAAAGTCTACAATGGGAAACCTGCTCCCGGTATAGAACCCGTGTTTGACTGATCTCAACAGAAACGGAAGGCAAGCCACGACGTTCAAACAATATCCCCTGATTTAGAATTTGTTAATTATCAATATAAACATGAAAAAACACTACATTCCCATTATTCCAATTCTCGCATTGCTCATGATTTTCGTGTGCGGAAGCGAGCAGGCTCATGCTTCTACATCAGGTGGCGGATTGCCATACGAGGCATGGCTAATGAAGGTTCAAAAAAGCATGACTGGTCCCGTTGCCAAGGCACTTTCGTTAATCGGAATTGTAGTAGCCGGCGGAATGCTCATTTTTGGTGGAGAACTTAATGCCTTTGCCAGGACCGTTGTTTTTATCGTGCTTGTCATGGCCCTCCTCATCGGCGCCAACAGTTTCATGAGTGCTTTTGGAAGCGGCGCTTTAGTCCACAATTTTCAAATTTGCCATGGCTTTAGGACCTAGAACTATACCTATTCATCCTTCAATAAACCGGCCCGATCAATTTTTTGGAGCTGAAAGAAAGCCCATCCTCTTCTTTGCGCTCATAGCCGTGTCACCAGCCCTTGTTTTCCAGAATATTGTTTCGATTGTTTTCGGTGCCATATTTTGGCCATTGATTCTTTGGGCTGCTCGTTATGCAGCTAAGCGGGATCCCGAAATGCGGCGCGTCGTCATAAAGCACCTAAAATACCGGGCCTATTATCCAGCTCGTTCAAATCCGTTTACCACCTGGGAAAATCAAAACTTTTGCATGTACAGAATGCAGCTCTTGAAAAAATGAAAAGTCTCTCCAAAGAGCGTCATTCTAAGCAGCCGGGATTTGTTGATTTACTCAACTATTCTGCGGTGGTTGCTGATGGTGTCGTGATTCTTAAAAATGGAGGTTTTCTTGCTGGGTGGCAATATTTTGGTCCAGACGCTGAGAGTTCGACGAAAATCGATAAAGAAGCGATTGCCATGTGGATTAACCAAGCGCTGAAGCCTCTTGGAAATGGATGGGCAATTCACATTGATGTGGTGAGAACACCTACCCATAATTATTCCCAGCCTGGACTATCGCACTTTCCGGATCCAGTTACGAGGGCAATTGATGAAGAACGTAGGACCATGTTTGCTCAAAAGGGGAAGGCATATCTCCAGAACTTTTATATCACAGTAAGCTGGTTGCCGCCGATCCTCGTTCAAACAAAATTTGTCGAACTCATGTTCGATGACGATCTTCGAAGGACTGAAAAAAAGAAATCCAGTTCGGAAGAGCTGATTATCCAGTTTGAGAATGAAGTTACGGCGCTCGAATCTAGACTCTCAACTTGCTTTACGCTTAAGCGGCTTTCAGGAAAAAAAGTACTCACCGAGGACGGATCCACACAAACGCATGATGAATTACTTTCTCATATTTGGCGTTGTATTAGCGGCGAAACCAAGCCGGTGCTGTTGCCAGATACGCCTATGTATCTGGATACAATATTTGGGAAGGAGATGCACAGCGGGGTAATCCCAAAAATAGGTAGGTCATATTTAAAAGTGGTGGCAATCGATGGATTTCCGCTGGAATCGACACCAAATATATTGGGGAAACTCTCAGAGCTACCTTGTGAATATAGATGGAGCACACGGTTCATTTTCGTAGATCAGCATGAAGCTTTATCTCACCTGAATAAGTATCACAGAGCTTGGAAACAAAAGGTGAGAGGATTCATTGACCAGATTTTTAAGACCAATTCCGGCAGAATTAATCAAGACGCCGCTGATATGGTTGCGGACATTGACGAAGCCACAAGAGAACTCAATTCCGGTCTTGTAGCGATGGGCTATTACACAGCTACATTTATCCTTTTTGATGAGAATAGAAAGGCTCTGGACGAAGTGGCCAGAACGATTGAAAAAGAAATCAATTCTTTGGGGTTTAATGCCAGAATAGAAACATTCAATACGATAGAGGCTTGGCTTGGAAGCTTGCCAGGCCATTGCGATGAAAATGTGAGACGGCCTCTGATGCATACTCTAAATCTGGGGGATCTAATGCCAACGAGCGCAATTTGGACCGGAATGGATAAGGCACCTTGCCCATTTTATGGCTCCTTAGCACCTGCACTAATGAGCTGCACATCGACTGGATTCACTCCATTTTGGCTGAATCTTCATGTCAGCGATGTCGGGCACACTATTATGTTCGGCCCGACTGGAGCCGGAAAATCAACTCACCTGGCTATTCTTATAGCCCAGATGCTCCGATACAAGGATATGTCAATTTTTGTATTTGATAAGGGACATTCTATTTACCCTTTGGTTGCCGCTTCAGGCGGGGATCATTACGTAGTGGGAGAGAGTAGCAAACTCGCCTTCTGTCCGCTGAAATACCTGGATGCCCCACAAGACCGTGCCTGGGCAGCAGAATGGATTGAAACGATTCTGGGACTCAATGGCGTTGCAATTATACCAGAGGAAAGAAACGAAATTGTCAAAACACTGAACAATATGCATGCCAGTGAAGGAGGGCGTTCGTTTACAAATTTCGTCTCTACGGTTCAGTATAAAAAGATTCGGGAAGCGCTTCAACAGTATACCATAGAAGGCACTTTTGGACATCTTTACGACGCGCACGATGATAATCTTACACTCAGCCAGCTTACCGCATTCGAGATAGAGGAACTCTTTCAAATGGGAGAAAAATATGCTCTTCCCATACTTTTATACTTATTTCGAAGGATCGAAAAAATTCTGAGTGGTCAGCCGGCAGCCATCGTTCTCGATGAAGCTTGGATAATGCTTGGACATCCTCTTTTTCGCGAAAAGATCCGTGAGTGGCTGAAGGTGATGCGAAAGGCGAACTGTCTGGTTCTAATGGCCACTCAGAGCCTCTCTGATGCGGTTGGATCAGGGATCCTCGATGTAATTATTGAGTCTACCGCAACAAAAATCTTCTTACCAAACCCACATGCGAGAGACGAAACAAACTCAGAATTATATCTGCAGATGGGTCTCAATGACCGCCAGATCCAGATCATCTCTGAGGCAATTCCCAAAAGGCAATACTATTACGTATCCGAGAAAGGAAGGCGACTATACGAACTTTCGCTAGGCAAGGTTGCCTTGGCGTTTTGCGGCTCTCAAGACAAAGAGTCTATTGCCGCGATTAGAAGGCTTGTCGAGGTTCATGGCTCAGATTGGGTCAACCAATGGTTAGCAATTAAAAATCTTCCTCTTATCTCATGAAGGAAAAGCTAGGAAATCCCTATTTTAATGCTCGACGGGCATGGAATGACCACGTTGGCCAGGTTGTCGCAGCTATTAAAACATGGAAAATTGTTGCGATCATCAGTTTATCCATAGCTGCAATATCATTGATCGGCGTTGTGACTCTGTCTACGAGAAGCCGTTTTGTTCCATACGTCATAGAAATTGACAAATTAGGCCAGGTTGCGGCTGTACAAGCCGCCTCAGAACTGACTTCAAAGACGTTGGATTCGGTAAAAAAAGCTATGCTTTCGTCTTGGATTTCAAAAACGCGTCTCGTTACTCCGGATCAACATCTTCAGGCTAATTCTATTAGGAACGTTTACGCATTGCTTAATGCTAGTGATCCAAGTACCGCAAAAATGCATGATTGGTACAACGCAGAAACGCCGTTCAAAAGAGCTGAGAAGACCCTCGTAGATGCCCAGGTAGTATCAATTATTCAACAGTCACCGGAAACGTATCAGATCGACTGGATAGAAACGGTCAGATCCAGGAGTGGTGAATTGGAATTTGTTGATAATTACCGTGCCTTAATCACCACTTATGTGATTCCCCAGAGTACATCAGAAGAATCTGTCATTCGAGCCAATCCGATCGGACTTTTCGTCAAAGATTTTTCATGGAGCAAGGTGGCCCAATGAAGCGTATCATTTTTCCGTTTCTTTTTGCGGCAAATTACGTGGCTTGCTGGGCACAGGGACCGATAGCGCAATCTAAAGAAGGGGAAGGGGCGATTATTGGCACGACAAAATCACCAGCAGAGAATTTACAATCTTCAATGCTTCCCACTCGTGGAGGAGAACTATTCGAAAAGCTCAGTCATCTTGAAGAGACGAGAAGTGTGGAAGGGCAGCCAAAACTTGGTGCCGAGATGACGAAAGAATGGGAAACCAAAAGTATCCATTATCAGCGGCAATCGAAGATAAACGGAAGCGTTGTTCTAACGTTCAATTCGTCTTTGCCAACAATTGTTTGTGCAATCCTTCAAGTGACTGACATTGAACTTGAAGCAGGTGAAGAAATTACGTCCCTCAATATAGGCGATTTTGCGCGTTGGATAGTAACCTCGGTTAAGTCAAATCAAGGTGAGCTGGAACGTCCCCACGTCATTGTAAAACCACTGGCAGATGGTCTGAAAACATCGCTGGTGATTACCACCACAGAGCGCACATATCATTTGCTTCTCCAATCCAGTTTCGATGAGTTCATGCATTATGTGACTTTTATTTATCCGAGTGAGAATGAACCCGAGAAGCTCGCATTAAAAAAACGCAAAGCCGCTGAAGAACATGCCAGAATCGCAAAGGAAAGAGAAAAGCTACCAAAACCAATTATTCCCGGTCCTGCCATGCAGGAGGTCAGATATTCGGTCTCTGGAAGGACGAAATGGAGACCCGTAGGGATCTATACGGATGGGATTAAGACCTATATCAAGATGCCAGACACAATTGGCTATATTGAAGCACCCGTTCTTTATCTATTGCGGGGACGGCAGCGTGTATTGGTTAATTATCGTATCCACAACAATCTATACGTGATTGATACCGTTTTGGACAGAGCCGAGATGACCATCGGAAAAGAAAGAATCACTCTCACCAGGAGAAGCTAGCTCGATGAGTAACGATAAGGATAATTCCATTCTGGATCCAGATAGCACGCCGGAGAATTTTGGTACGAAACGAATCAATAAAAGGCTGTTGGGTATTATTGTCCTGACAGGTTTGGCAGTGATTGTGAGCGTCCTCTATTATTCGTTCAGCCAGTCCAGTAATTCGGAAAGGCAGGAGATGGATGTACAAAAAGTAACCAGTGCTGCCAATCAAGCCGATAAATTCATTCCAAAAGATCTTGGCTGGCTCAATTCCACCCAAGCTGTACAGCCAGCTGCCTTACCTCCGCAGATGGTACATCATGCACAGCCATCTACACCAGTAGACCATTTTGCAGCAGCAGGGCATCCAAGGATCAAAGCTTTAGAAACAGCGATCGGCTCGGAGACCTCTATTGAAGTCACGACCGATGTAAAATCCAGAAGAGAATCATCTCATTCTGACGATGATAGACAGAGAAGAAAGAACCAAGACACAAGTGGACAAAGCGAAGATCGGAAGCGTACCGGATTTGATGCGGAATTCGATACAAATACAGATTGGAATTCTCATTCTTCCTTAGAAAATCCTACCAAATTTACTTTAAGAACGGGATCTGTGGTTCCTGGAGTTTTGCTTTCGGGTATCAACTCAGAGCTACCAGGCAAGATATTGGCCCAGGTCGCTCAAGACGTGTATGATTCTCCGACTGGTCAGTATCTCCTTATTCCAAGAGGATCCAGATTGCTGGGAGAATATTCTTCTTCCGTCGCTTACGGACAGAGCCGCGTTTTGGTAGTGTGGCAGAGGATCGTCTATCCTGATGGCCGTGCGCTTGATATCGGAGTTCAGCCAGGTGCAGATGCTGAAGGGTATGGTGGCTTTAAAGACAGGGTGGACAGCCATTGGGTTCGAATTTTCGGATCGGCTATCTTGATGTCGGCTGTGGTAGGCGGTGTGGCTATTACTCAGCAACTCGGTCAGAATAATTTAGCGGGGCCTATAGGGCTCAACAGCTACTATAATAATATCAATATGACTCAGACACTCAGCCAGTCGCTGGGAACGGTGTTTGGAAATCTGATCGTCAAGATGCTTGAAAAAAACATGGATATCGCACCTACTCTCAAAATTCGCAAGGGATATCGATTTAATATATTAGTTATAAAGGACTTCGATTTGATCCCATACCGAGCCTATAGTTATTCGGCTTCATGAAGAAATGAAGAAGAGTCTTTATATCCTAATGGGACTTTTTCCTATTCTTGTCTCCGGCCAAGCAGGCGTGGTCCATGATCCTCTGAATTATGGCATGAATTATGCGAACCTTACGGCGAATGCCACACATTTTGGTAAACAGATTGCTCATTATGCTAAGCAAATGGAACATTATGGTCGCCAAATCGATCACTATGCTAAGCAAATTGACTATTATAAGAGTATGTATGATTACCAGAAGCTGAATGCAACAAGGCTTAGCAATTTCGATGTTGGCGAAATTACTACCACTCTCAGAGGTCTTTTAAATACCGTAAATTCTTCTGCGGCTGAGGTGGATAACACCTATGGAGGAAGAATTAGGAGCAACGTGCGCGTTAAACAACCATATAAAACTATAAGAGGCTGGGAACGCCATTCACTCCAAAGAATGCCAGAAGATTTCTATAAATCGAAAATAGCTACCGCTGATAGCCAAATGAAGGCAATTCAGATTGCTTTGGAGTTCCAAAAAGAATCTCAGGAACAAATGAAGCAAGACCTAAAAAATCTGGAAAAGGCTTTAAATGATGTGAGAACAGCGCAAGGTCAGTTACAGGCCTTGCAAGCAGGAGCAAAAATAGCTGCAGAACAAGCTATTGCATTGAAGCAAATCATTACTCTTCTTGGAATGTGGATGGAAATGCAAGCCCAACGCTACGTTGATCAAGCGAACAAGGAAGCAGCCCAAGAAGCTGCATGGAAAAAGCAGACGGAATTTGATCCTGGAGATTATGTAGCTCAACCAATGCAATTAAAAATTCGATGAATATTAACACCAAATGGAAATATCTGATGCTACTGTCGACACTTCTGTGTCTCAACGGGTGTTGGGAATTCAATAACAACCCAAAGAAGCCTTTAAAAAAGACAGGGGAGGATGACCTTCCTAATCTTAGAGAAGTAGTCGGCCAAGATAAAATAGACCTACTGCGAAAATACAATAGATCGGAAGAATGAAGCTCCGCCTGTCAAAACGACATCTCCTTCTATTTCTTTTGGCGTTTTCAATCCTTTTAATGCCCGAGCTTCTTCATGCGCAGGTGCCTCCAATTCCAAAGGACGTGGGGAATTGGGTTACAAGTCAATTCCAGGATGCCGTCCAGGGATTTTCTAGTAAGATAATTTCTATAGCCACACGTCTCTTTTGGATACTGGCTACGATTTCGCTTGTTTGGACAGGAATCACCTTGATAGGTCGCAACGGCGACATAGGAGAATGGGCTGTAGCATTGATCCGATTCATACTCGTTACTGGATTTTTTCTGTGGTTGCTTACCAACAGTACAGCAATTGCAGGGTCAATCATAACAGGCCTATCAAAAGCCAGCGTGGAAGTCGGAGGAGGAAATGCTGGTCAGGTCACCAGTATTCTCCAGATGGCATTGAAATTTTCAAAAACAGCCTCTGAAAACATGGGTATCTTGGATCCAGCGCGAGCTTTCAGTTGGGGATTAGTGACAATTTGCATAATCCTAATCGCTTGCTACATGATTGTGACCGTCAGTATAGCCATATGTTCGGCGACCTTTCTGGTCTACGTTGGAATTATCGTCCTTGGTTTTGGTGGCGGTCGATGGACGAGTGATATAGCCGTCAATTACTACAAGGCGGTGATCGCCGCTGGCCTGAAACTTTTTGCCTTAAATCTGCTCATGGCTACTGCAGTGGAACTGGTAAATAAGATTTTTGCCAATTCAGTGACCCAAATTGGTCAAGCGTATCTTGCGCTTGCGACGTTGACCATTATCGCGATGTTAGTGGATAAAATTCCAGCAATGATTGGTGGACTGGTTTCCCATATAGGATCTGAAAGCCATACCTTTGGTGGCGGAATGATGGGAGTAGCGGGCTCTTCGATCGGCCTTGCAGCACAAGGAGTAACCGCGTTGGCGTCAGGCGGAACATCGGCCGTTGCAACTGCTGCCGCCAGGGTTGCGCAAGGCGCAGCGCATGTTTCTAGTACATTGAAAAACTTATCAAAGTGATGAAGTAATCTTTGTGCTTCTCAAATATTGGTAAAGGGTTTCTCTACTGATGCCAAATTCACGGGCAAGTGCAGCTTTTTTTTCGCCGGTGGCAAGCCGTTGTTGCAGACGGGCAATTTCCAGATCCGACAGTGACCTTTTGCGGCCGCGATAAGCGCTGCGCTGTTTTGCTAGAGCGATCCCTTCGCGTTGGCGTTCGCGAATAAGGGCGCGTTCAAATTCGGCGAATGCTCCCATTACGGATAACATCAGATTAGCCATTGGTGAGTCTTCACCTGTGAAGTTCAAACGCTCTTTGATGAATTCGATGCATATGCCATGTTGCGTCAGCGTTTGCACAATACGGCGTAAATCATCGAGGTTGCGTGCCAAACGGTCCATGCTATGCACAACCACGGTGTCTCCGGCACGGACGAAACTCATCAGCATTTCCAATTGTGGGCGCTTAACATCTTTGCCCGATGCTTTATCAGTGAAAGTACGGTCAACATTGGTGCCTTCCAGTTGCCGCTCCGGATTTTGGTCAAATGTACTGACACGGATATATCCAATGCGCTGTCCAATCATGGCTCTCTACCGCAATCCGACTAGCATGTTTTCAATCAAGCAGATCATAGTGTCTTTCTGCATGGGAGCCGATTCGGCTACCAGTAGCGCCAATGCGGCAAGTCCGATGTCGTTGATTATTGGCTGTCCGTCCCGCATCAACGCATTATTGCGATTCAGGAAATCGACGAACAGGAAAGCCCCGGTGCGTTTGTTACCATCAGATAATGGGTGATTCTTGATGACGAAATACAGTAGATGAGCTGCTTTACATTCAATGGTTGAATAGGCTGGTTTTCCGAATACGGATTGATCGAGGTTACCAAGAAGCGCTGCAAGCCCATCGTCGCGTTCAAGTCCGAAAAGATCGCTGGCCTCACCACGAGACATGAGATCGGCCTTCAAGCTAGCGATGGACTGCCTCACTTCAGCAAGAGACGGCATCACGCCACCTGCGGTCCCGCTTGGCTCAGTTAAAAGTCCCTCGTCGTAGCGCTGCAACAACAAAAAGGTTTGGGTATAGCGGCTGACTATCTCGATCAATCCTCGTCCAGTTTCGGCAATCAAATCGGGTGATTGAGCGGTCTTCCTGACTAGCATCAGGGCTGCTTCTAGTTCGCCGGCATTGTGCTTGAATCGGGCGCGATCCAGCGTCCAGCCCCGCATTAAATGGTCTCGCAGAATGCTTGTTGCCCATTGGCGAAACTGCGTACCTCGCTTAGAGTTAACGCGATAACCGACAGAAATGATGGCGTCGAGGTTATAGAAATCAACCTGATAAGTCTTACCATCGGCAGCAGTATGTGCAAATTTTGCACGTACTGAGTGGGACACCAATTCGCCTTCTTTGAAAATATTGCGCAAGTGTTTGGTAATCACTGAGCGTTCTTTTTTAAAGAGGTTAGCAATTTGCTCCTGAGTTAGCCAAAGATTGTCGCTTTCAAGTCGGACAGTTACTTGTTCGCCGTCTGAGGATTCATAAATCACTATTCCGCTCATTATAGTTTTCCTTAAAGTGTCAGAAAATAATTTATGATATTCGATGGCATGTGTCAATAAAATCAAAATATAACTCTATATTGACATAAATTCCCTATGTAGCCTGACATCAGGTTAGGGTATAGCTCAACCTTACATGGTGTAATGGTCACATTATCAAGGCATGCAAGCCTTGATAGCCAACATACAGCCCAATCAACACAATCAGCGCGCCCGAAAAATAAGGAGCTTTGCGTGCGAACGCGCCAAAGCCACTCCAACGCTTGGAGACGTGTTTCACGCTCAACGCGGCCAACGCGCCAGAGGCCACCATCGTCATGGCCAGGCCGATGCTAAAGCACAACACGAGGGTTGCGCCAAGGGCGATCTTTTTCAGTTGCAGGCACAACAGCAACACCGTGATCGAGGCTGGGCATGGGATCAGTCCGCCCGTCAGGCCGAACATGATGATTTGGCCTGTGGTTACTTCCCGGTTGGCAAAGCGTCGGCGGATGTCGTTGGAGTGAGCCAACTCGTGTGGGTCTTGGTAGCCCGGTGCCGATACATCCAAGCCTTCATAGTTCTTGATGGCGTGGTGATGGTGGTCGGGCTCCACAGTGTCGATGATCTTGGTTTCGTCGTGCTGATGTTCTTGGTCATGGTCATGCCCTTCCGCGAGTTGCTGATTGCGCCAAGTGCGCCACAGCATCCAGAGCGCGACACCAATGATGAGCACGGCTGAAGCTACTTGGAAATAAGGTTCTGTCGCTTCAGTATTCCAGTTGCGTCCGAAGTACAGGCCGGCCATCGCGACGGCCCAGACAACTGTCGTGTGGGAAAACGTGGCGGATAGGCCGAGCAATACGGCCTGCATCACGGTGCCGCGAATGGCGACGATAAAGGCCGCCATTATCGTCTTCGAATGGCCCGGTTCTAGGCCGTGCAGGGCACCCAGCAAGATTGCACTGGGAATAAACAGCCGGGCATTGCCTTGCTGCAAGAGGGTGGAAAATTCGATCATGGAAAGCGCCTTATAGGTATTTGGTGATGGCTTTGAACTCCCGGATGGTGTCGTCCGCGCCCTGCGTGCCTTCGTACACGGCCCGTTCTAGGCAATGGTCGATATGGTCATGCACCAAGGTTTTTTTGGCGTTGCCGACGGCGCTTTCGACCGCTTGAAGCTGCTGTGCAATGTCCAGACAACCGCGTCCCTCTTCAAGCATGGTGATGATGCTTTTGAGGTGGCCTTCGGCCCGTTTGAGTCGCTTGATGATGTCTGGATGCGAGGTGTGCGTGGTCATCATTCACCATCCTATCCTAGTGGATAGGATAATACAGCAAGAAAAAAGCACCCGCCACCTTTCTGAGACGACCCAAGAAAAAGCCATAAATTTTCTACAAAAAATTCCGATCTAGTTTAGCGCAATCGATAATCTGCGAGAAACTCAAGTTTGGCCACCATACGATTCCGTTTTAACTACTTGCAATGATTTTGTGAAAGGCTTTCTGTTGGGCGAAATAGGTAAAACGATATTTGGCTCCATTCCAGGCAGGGATGGTTCTAAGAGTTCTCGTAATCGTAATGCAAAAAACGGGCCCATAGGCCTCTTGTCTGTTGGCCTCAGATTGGTAAAAAAAGAGTTATTCCCCATCTCTTGAGACCACTGCTCTTGCTGTTCTTTAGAGGCAGCATTCCAAGCAGCCTGCATTCTCTCCATCAGCCCAGGGTCTTCTTCTGAGATTTTCTTTGTTTCTACAACGCGAAATTTCCAGCCTACAATTTTACGACCGATCTTCTGAGGTTCTTCTTTAAATGAGAGCCTACATTTTTTATTTAGCTCTTTTCGTGAAGGGCCGATAACCCAATATGCGATATATTTTGGCCGCTTTTGAGCACCTTCCAGATTAAGCCATTCGCACAACTCCTCCAATGTCATTTCCCATTCGTGTGCCTGGGATCCATACCAACTCACGCAGTATAAGTAAAAATGCAGGGCATATCCGCTTTTGAGTTGCATCGCTTCCATTAACGGCAACCGGGAAAACTGGCTCTTCAGATTCAAAAGATGTGGTTTAAGGCTCCAATTGAGTTCGAATTCCACAACTCCTTCGCCATCTTTATAGGCAACTGTTGGTGCCAGAACAGCAACGATATTCTTCTGTCGATCTACATCCCACCAAGCTACCTTGACGGTTTGCATACTGAGAACAGTTTCTTTAAGATTACTATAAAGACTTCCTGACCTTTCAGAACTGCCTGTAAGAGCTGCAAACTGTTGACATGTAATCTGAAATATAGGTAGAGGATCGTTGATCGAAGATTTGTGAGGATTAGGGATTTGAGCTATTGCCCAGTGCAATAAACGTTGTTGATTGAGAGTCATAGACTGCTGTCTTCGAGCCAGTTCATTGCTCATTACAGCATGCGCTTCTACGAGGGTTTGTCTCACAGTTCGGTCAGATATATTTGACCGAACCATATTGTCAACTAACTTCTTTGCCATAAGAAAGTTATAGTTTTGATTCCACTTCTACTAAAAGGAACTAACACTACCTGTTGCATGTTTAGAATGGCAACTAATTACCCTGCGCCTAAAACCGAACCTTACAATTAATTGTTTTACCATTAGCTGCTTATATCTCCAAAACTACATCTTGAAAGATATAAAGGTGCAGTCTTGCTACCTCCACCGAACCTTTCACGCCTAAAACTGAACCTTTGCGCCAGAAAACCGCACTAATAGGTTCTGAATTTGTGCCTAAAACTGACCCTCTTACAGGGGTCTTGCGCCTAAAACCGAACCTTTCACGCCTAAAACCGAACCCTAGTGCCTATACTTGCGCCTAAAACCGAACCTTTCACGCCTAAAACCGAACCCTAGTGCCTATACTTGCGCCTAAAACCGAACCTTTCACGCCTAAAACCGAACCCTCTATATAATAGGAAAGGAGGAAAGATATATTGGAAAGGGGGAAAGTCTGAAAGGGGGAAAGGGTTGGGGGAATTTTCAAAAAAATTTTGCCGGCAAGGGAGAGGGCTTCGCCCCCTCCCCGTGTCGCCTACGGCGCACGGCCCCCCTTCCCCCACATCGAGATTCGGCTTCGCCTCACTAAGAAACCTTCGGTTTCACAATACAAGGTTGACCCCTCCATCCTCAAATGCCTCTCTTTAAGCCATATTGCCATCTAAAACCCATCAAAACAAGAGAACCATACAAACCCACCAAAAATTCCTCTAAAGCCGTTTAAATCGATTTTAACAAACTATCGAGATTCGGCTTCGCCTCACTAAGAAACCTTCGGTTTCACAAAGTGCCTCCGGCACATATTTTAAACACCAAAAAAAGAAATCGAAGAACTTGTTTGCAACCAGACGCATCTTTGGCAGATGTAAATTTACAACTTATTTATAATAAGATAATTGAGTTTATATATTCACAAAATTAAGCTAAATTATATTGAATTTGACTGTTTAGCTGCTAAACATGGTTGAAACACATCGAAAAATGTCGATCCCAGAAACAAATTCTGCAACGGTTTGCCATCCACCGATGCGGTTAAAGAGAAAAATGCGGGAGTTAGAATTCGCAGAAGCGATCAAACACATCCGAAATCCAACCCCAAAAATGTTGGAAATCGCTCATGCCGATCTCGTAGAAGGTAAAAAACAAGAGAATATCGCGAAAGAACACGAGATAACTAAAAGTGCAGTTTCCCAAGCCTCGAAACGTCTATGGAAAGGCTTTTTAAAAAGTAAAGGATACGAAGAAATATCTGTAGTACTCAATAAGTACAGGGCCTTTACTGTTAAAAAATGGGCTAAAGAGGCGGTTGATCTTTTAAACAATGAAGACGCTAGTAGTCGCTAACCAAAAAGGAGGAGTGGGAAAAACAGCCCTTGTTGTCCATTTGGCGTACTACTTTGCAGAGAAAGGCAAAAAAGTAGCGGTTATTGACCTGGATGCACAAGGAAACGCGAGTTTCTCACTTAGAGGAGAAAAAAAGAAGTCTTCGTCTGCAGACCTTTTCAAAGAAGAACCTATTGCAACGGAAAAAGAGGAGAGATCGATCCAGGTTTGGTATTCAGATCCCAAGTTAGTTAATCTGGATTCAAATATAATTACTGAGAGATTCTGTGAAAATACTAAGCTAATCGACTCAGATATTTGTGTAATCGATACGGCACCGTCTTTGGGTTGGAAACTAATTTCAGCGTTATGTGCGGCAGATTATGTCATCTCTCCAATCGAGCTAGAGGCATATTCCATTCAAGGTATTCGATTGATGCTCCAAACAATTTTCAGCGTGCGGAATAAAAATCGTAATCTGAAATTCTTAGGGATGCTACCAAGCAGAGTGGACAATCGGAATCCGCGTCACAAAATCCATTTAGAAGAACTTAAAAAGGCTTATAAAGACCAGATATTTCCAGCGGAAATTGGTCTGAGAAGCAGTATAGCAGATGCTTTAGCTTTAGGATTTCCAGTTTGGAAAATCAAAAAAACGGCAGCAAGAAAGGCCGCAAATGAGGTGCGGAATGTTGCAGAGAACATTTTTAATCAAATACACGCATGACAAAACAATCAACTTTAGGACTTGAAGCACTAAACCTCTCCGACTTTATGACTGGGGAGAAAAAGGGGCGTCCAATTGAAATTCCGCTAGAAAGTATTCTTGAGGATCCAGATCAACCTAGAATTTTGTTCGATGATACTTCCCTAGCTGATTTGGCAGAATCAATAAAGATTCGTGGAGTAAAGAGCCCAATCTCACTGCGGTCGGGCCAAGATGACACTTATATCATCAATCACGGTGCACGAAGATTTCGCGCTTCGAAACTAGCTGGAAAACAAACGATCCCAGCATGGATTGATGAAGATTATCTGGAGGATGATCAGATAATAGAAAACATTCATCGAGATGCTTTGACTCCCAAAGAGATTTCCAAATGGATTGGAAGAAAAATTCAATCTGGGAAGAGTTACAGGGAAATTGCAAAGTGTATCGGGAAGAGCGCTGCCTATGTGAATCAATATTTTGCACTGTCAAAATTGCCTCTACCGATTGCAGAAATCTTTGAAAGTGAAAAAACCACAGATGTGACTCTCCTCAATGATTTGGCTTCTGCCTGGAAGTCGGATCCAAAAGAAACAGAAGCTTGGATCCAGCACAATACGGATAACCTTAGTCGTTCAAACGTACGTGAACTCAAGGATTTTATCGCTAATAAGAAGGAAAATCCGACCAAGGAAGAACAACAAGTATCCTCTGCTACAGATCAGAACGTATTATCACACAAGATAAAAAATCCCAAACTGTATGTATCAATAGATGGCGTGAAAGGATTGCTTTTACTGAGAAAACGGCCGTCTGCCGAAACACAAATCTGGGTTTCGATTGAAGGCGAAGAAAGGGAAGTCGATGTGAAGATTATAAAGCTCCTTTCTCTTTCAGATGGTTGATCCCAATTTAGCGAACAAAGCTGATAATTAATGCGAGCAGTATCAAAAATCCGGCACTAGCCATCATTATTCTGTTTTGGGAAATTATTTTTTGAGTCTGTTTTTCGAGTTGTTTTGATACAGTTTCGACTGCTTGAGCCAAAGTTTGAGATCCCTCCCCTATCCCTGCAGCTGCCCCGGCCGCAATTGCATTTTTCGCAGCCACAATCGAAGCATTTATAATTTTTTCTGCCTGAGATTTTGATTGAGAATGCCAATTCTTCATTGTTCGTTCTAAAGAAAATCTAAAATCATCTAATGCCTGTTTCTGGGCATTTTGTGACTCTTGTAGCAGCATCTTTTGCATGGTTACTAGCATGAGAATTGGATCATCTTTCCCAAGAACCACTTTATGTTGGCGGGCGATTTCCTCTACTGCCTGTTCTAATTCCATCAGTTTAAATCTGCGATTCCGACTTCTATAGCTGAAAAGAGTTTTCTTTCGAAGATTTTGAGTCTCTCTTTTGTCATCAAGGTATATGTTTTAGAAAGCTGAGCTTCTTCAAAAGTTTCCCGAGCCTTGACCATTTGTTCAATATCTACTCCGAAAGTATCCTTATCCATCCTTGGAAGTTGCACCATGCCAGTAATTTTTTCGGAATGAGTTTTGTATACCTTGAAATCAGTGAATGATCTTTCCTGATCTTCAATTACCCCGAAATATGGATTTAGCCATATGATGAATGGAGTATGTGGCGGAAATTGGCTGATGAGAGCATTAAATCCGTTGATTGTGTCTAACATTGCAAAGCCACCAGAAATCACGGTGTGAACGATAACGCGGTGATTCAATCGTTTGATAATATCTGGGACTTCATTACTGAGCATGTAATTGCAAAGGGGCACAAATGAAGAGGCTCCATTGTCCACAATGATATCTGTCGTTGTTTTGGAAATTTGCTCAACCAAGAGATCAAACTGGCGGGGATTGATTTTCTGATCTGTCAAGATGTCCAGGGCGACAACGTTCAGCTTTTTGAAGCCTGCAAGACTATGGTTTACAGGATCCGTATCGACGCATAGAGGAATTTCGCCTTGGGCAGTTTTCCACTGAGAGAACATTGCTGAGATGAAAGATTTTCCTACTCCACCTTTTCCCTGCAACATGAAGTGGATGTCAGCCATAAATTAATACAGCTTATTTTTATCGGGCGTGGCATCCATTGTAAAGCCGCTTGATGACGAAGGGATTATTGTTGAGATTCTTAAATCAACGCCGTTTTTGGCACGTTTAACCAATCGAGAAAACGCTTGGTAGGACATGTTTATTTTTTTGGCGTCCACTAAAGTTTTCCAAACGGAGTGAACACTCCACCCTTCATTGATCGCTTCAAGAATTTCCGCCTTATGCAGCACGAAGGCTGCGTGAATTCTGTCTCGTTTAAATTCTGATGCTCTTTCGATCAAAAGTTCCTTCAAAGGCGTCCTATTCATCTCTGTT
>JAHFTB010000051.1 GCA_023269545.1 Verrucomicrobiota bacterium
ATATTAGCAGCTCAGAGTTATCTCCTCAGAAACTTCTTCATGCAATTCGAAGCCATTGGGGAATTGAAAATAAATTACATTGGGTCTTAGATGTTGTTTTTAATGATGATCAATCTCGAACTCGTAACGGCAATGCGCCTAGAAATATAGTAATTGTAAAAAAACTGTACTGAATTTGCTGCAAATCACAAAAAAAAAGATCTTAAACGAGTGAGTTTAAAATGTATGCGAAAAATCTCCGGAGGGATCATGATTTCTTAGATCAGGTTATTATGGCTCGTTTTTAATGAGGCAGCCCTGTGGGTACGGGCGTAGGTGCCACTGTAGGAGGGGTACTTACAATAGTCAGTTGGCCGGCGGCCGTAGGAGCTATGTTAATTGCAGCATTAGTTCCAACATTTCTTTACATTGCAACGCCTTTGGCTATTGGAAAATTAATGGCAGGAGCTAATGGAGGGACTGCCGCAGCCTGGGGAGGACTTTCGCATATGGCAACCGGTGCACAACACGTTTCACGAGGTGTGCAGGTCGCATCGAGCTTGCATGCCGCTGCTACTGGGAAAACTGCTTCCACTGAGGGAAGTGTTCAAAGACCGCCTAACCCTATTGTATAAAGTATGAGCAAGCTTCTTACTTTTAGCGCAGTTACCGCCATCACCAATAATCGCATTGCTGCTAAATTATGGATGAGTATCGCGGCAGTGTGTTTGGCGGCAGCTATAGCTGCCCCTTATTTGACGGTCCTTGCTCTGAAACAGCAGGAGAAAGTCGTCATCATCGATTCTTCCGGAACTATTCTGTATAGCCCCTTGCTTGCATTTAGCGAAGCTGGGAAACTTTATTCTTATCAAACTAAGCTAACATGCTTAGCCCTGCTTCAACGAAACCCATCAGGTCCTGACCATCCCGAGCTTCTTCAAAAGCTCTGCGAGCAAAATGCAATGGAACAAGCACAGAAAATTATTAAATCTCAGGCGCAATATTTTACCGATAAACAAATCCACCAAAAAGTTGAAATTGGTAACATCGATGTCCTTTCCACGAAGAAACTAAAAGCAGCCGGTGGACATAGCTACGACTCGTGGATTGTTCGTACCCGCGGGAATCTCATTCGAATTGGAGCCTTTGAAGGCTTGCCGATTGAAGAACCACGTACATTTAGCCTCGACATAGAATTTATACGCAATCCCGACATTGTCGGCAACGGACTCTTCCCGCTTCTGGTTCGGAACATTGCATACGAGGAGAAGGTATTATGAAGAAAGGAACCGTAGTATCTAGAGCCTTCCTTTTCCGAATGTTCTTTGGATTCTTCCTCCGAGAATTACAGACGGATCACACCTGCTTTGATCAGGAGTCTGTAAAAACATTCCATTCTTTTTGGGGAAAATGCCTTTTTAGTGTTCGGCTGTTCTTTTTCCGAAAGTTCCTGGTGTGTTGCCAATGCGGCATGCAGTTCACATTTCAGGTTCTCTCTAGCCTCATTCAGAGTATCTCCCTCAGTGTTAATAGCAGGATTTTCCTCTATCCAGCCCTTCCAGCGTCCTCTTTTTGGTTTAAAAGCACCTATCAGTTTCACATTTTAAATTTCGTTGCTCTGCTCTCTTTTGTCCAGTCGGTACAGGCAACTTCAATCATTCAAAAACCGCTCGATGAAGCCATCGTGTATGAGGTTCCCACAGCGTGGAGAGCAGGAAACACGACCATTCTGTTTCCTTCCGAAATATCCGCTCTCTACGGAAAATCCATTGCCACCCAGGAACAACCTAATGCCAATTTCCTCATCTCTTTTGTGCCAGGAAACTATTATGTGACGCTGCGCGCCCTGGAAAAATCGGCGGAAGATTATCTCACCATCATCTTTAACCACAAGGCGTACATCCTTCATCTTGTCGCAAGCGACGAGCCCTTTAGAACGCTCACTCTCTTTAATCCTGATAAAAATCGCACCCGGCGGACCGCTATTAATCCTTCTCAACTTTTTTCTCTATTAGACAAAGCCAAAGCATACAGCCTCTTTCAAGCGCAACATCCGGATGCTTTGGAAGGAGTCCTTCACTCCTCTCCTCACATCGAAAATCCGTACCAAGGTTTCACCGTAAAAATCAAAAACGTCTGGCGCTTTGAGCTTCAAGATACACTGATCTTCGGGCTGGAATTTGTTAACCCTTCCAACACCACAATCCGCTACAAACCGCAGGACCTGGCTGTAAAACTTGGAGAGCGAATCTATACCCAATCCATCGTCGATGCATCCGGGTCTATGCCTCCTCATACCACAACGCCTGCATTTTTTGCAGTCACCGGAGATGGTTCCGGAGGGCGCAATCACCTCTCTCCGGACAATAATTGGTCCGTTTTAGTGATTCGAGAGCCCAGAGACAACAAACCTGCGGGAGGCAAGTTATGAACGTCAATCTTCGCAGAATATTGGAAGAATTTAGGAAACCGTACGCCAGAATCCTCTTATTCCTTGCGACAATCGGCTTAATCGTCTGGATCTTCAATTTTCGGAAGAGCCAAGCCATCAAGGAAACAAATACCACATCATCAGCGCCAGCTTCAGCTAGCACCAGCTACTACTCATTCCACTACCCAAACTCTGAACCTTTTGTTCCCAGAAAAGACAGAACCGATCACAGAGATAAACCCGTTGTTTCGCGGGTCATCCAAGCTGCTACGGAACAAACCGTAGATCCTCCTCCGCTAATTCCGCAAACGATCTTTGCGAAGAAAGAAACCGATCCACAAATTTCAGAGGAATTTTTACCCTTCGGTCAGCTCATTAAATGTCAACTCGCCAACACCATTGAGTCAACCAACCTCGATACGCCGATCTTCGGATATGTGATAGAGGATGTCTACGGTCCTGGTAGCAACTTAATCATCCCGGCTGGTACCGAAGTCCATGGAGAAGCACTCAAATCGAGTTCACGAGATCGCATCGGAGCACAGAACAAATTTGTTTTGGTGTTTATTGAATCCGGAAAAGAACTCAAAATCGCAGCAAGTGTGCTCGACCATGCTCCGAGTAGAATTTCTTCCGACAAATGGGCAGAAACCGATGGTTCCTGGGGCTTAAGAGGATATCAAATCAAAGTTGATAAGTATGCCGAAGTCAAAGCCATCTTAGGCTCAGCTTTAGCAGCGGGCGCTACCGCATTCCCCGAGCAAATTAGCCAAATGGGCCCCTTGGGAACTGTGACCAGCATGTCACAAGGTGGCTGGCAATCAGCATTTTCCGAAGGCATCGGAGCAGGAGCCGACATCTATGCGCGGCGACTATTAGACGCTATGAACAAAGAACTCTATTACGTCCGTGTAGACGCAGGAACCTATTTTTATTTGTACGTTCGCCAAACTATCTCTCTCGCCGATGCCCGAATTGGCGGATCCAAAGAGTAATCAGTTCCACTACAACACCTTTTCACCGACACCATAATGATCCAATGAAAATCCACACCTTTTTGATCTTGCCTCTCTTTTTCCTGGTAGCCTGTGCAAGTCCCATTGAACAAAAGCATCCGGTGGGTTTAAAAAATGAACCCAAGCGGAAATTAGTCAGAACTTCCGTTCCTGCACGAAATGAAGACATTGCACTTCCGGAGCAAATAAAAGCCTATCAGGTCGGTCGCTACGTAGATCCCGCCGATTTTAACATTCTTCATGAGCGTCATACCATTTACCGGCAAGAACAAAGCGGATATTGGAACCTAGCTGCCGCTAAGGGTGCTGGCGCATCGCGATCTTACTATCTAACTGCCGATAAAACTCAGCAGAACAAGCAGCAGCAAGCTTACTACGAAGCAGCTCAAGAACAGGCTCGTGTTGCCAGAGAGCAATTAACCAGCGCCGAGCAAAAAGTAGCTACTTTAGAAAAAGAGAACTCCACTTTGAAGGAAAAGGTCCGCCCTTCACGAATTTATGAACCAATTCAACACCGATGAAAACAATGACTATTAAACTAGACGATGACGTATACGAACCCTTCGCAACCGCGGCAAAAATTTTGACGAAAAGTGGGATTACAATCTCAGTAGTTCAACTAGCGGAGACCATTATTAATGCTGAACTTAGTGGCATGAATCCTAAGACTATCGCTCGGAAATTTGCTAAATCCATTGCCAATAAGTTGACCGGTATCGATACGGAAGCCGACAGCGAAACATCGGGAAGCGAGAAAGCTTACGAGACATGAAAAAAATATGAGGAGAATAAGACATGCAAGAACAAGGTAAACGGTATAGCCGGGAATTTGTAGAATATGCAGTAGGTTTGATAACTCAAGGAGAGCCGTTGTACGAAGTAGCCAAGGAGCTAAAGATTGATCCGGACAGGCTTTTTCGCTGGGCGATCATGGAGACTGAGAAGAGGAATCTGAAGATTTTAAGAAACCCAATTTCCCCACACGAAAAAACCGACGAGGTGCTGATTACGAGATCCATTGATCAAAAGCTGCACACAGAAAATAAAAATAATGCTATGGTACTCGAAAATAAGTCATTCAAACGAAATCCGGAAATCGATGCGCAACTCAACCAGTTCATTGCAAATAATGACCGTTTAGTAAATTACGTCAAAGCACTTCCGCGGGAGGAAGTAGAACGTAAGTACCTTCTTTTTAAAATGAAAGACGAAATGCATAAGAAATCCTATGAAAAGAAGGTCACCGAATACATGAATCTTCCGGAAAATACAGCGTTCAAAGAGTCGCTTGTTAAGAATCTGTCTTTGGATATCAAGGATGAAGCAACTCGGCAACGAGCACTTCTTAAAGAAGAAAAAATACAGATCCACAAACAAGGAATCAAAATGTCAATGTAAGCTACAATTCCAATTGGTGCTCATTCCTTCGGTAGATAAAAAATTTAATTTAAACAGAGATATAAAATGAAGTATTCCACACTTTTACTTGAACGTCGCGGGGCGGCTACGATCGAAGAGGCTGAACGAATTCTTGGCGGAGAGGGAATGCTCCGACTTGCCAAAGCAGCGGGCTGGATTAAACCAAAAATCCAATCTAATCGAATCACACTTTTTGACTATGATGAGCTACTCACATGCTGGAAAAAAATATGTGCTGAGGGCTATGAATCGCTCAGGGAGGCTGCTATTGAGGCTCGCCATTCGGGACGAGTGGTTGCTGACCAAATGCCTTTTCAATCTCTCCATCATTAGGGAGGAGCTTTGCATAATGTCTTTGCACTACCCGCACATCATCACCCAGCCATTTCGCAACTTTGTAGATGGATACCCCATAGCTAGCCAAAAGGGATGCGAACGTATGTCTCATAATATGGGGAGTGACCCAGGGTACCTCCTGCGATTCCATATACAATTTAAACGGGCGTCCAAAATCCCAGCGGTAGATACTTTTCCTGCGAGCAGGGATTTCAGGATGCAACATGTAGGGTTCATGCAATCCATATTCTCCAATAAAATTTCGAAATTCGCGAGTAATGGGAATGCTTCTTTCTTCCCCGTCTTTAAACTGCATTGTTTCTGTCTTTCTGAGATGTAGAATCCCATTTTTCAAATCAAACCAGAAGGCTTTGGATTCAACGATTTCATTGAATCGCAAGCCCGCATGAAAACCGCAGTACAGCACGTATTTCAGATCGGGCCTGCTACACTCACGAATCAAACGATCTCGCAGTTCAGGCGGACAAAAATTTTTCCTGGCGGCGGAACTCGGAGTTTTAACCTTAAAATCGATGACAACATTGTTTTTGCAGGTTCGTTCGACTTCAACGCACCAGCGAAAGAACCCTCTCAACGTCATGAGATCACCATGTGCCGTGCGCACACTGTGTTTATGGCTACGGTCAGCGTAATATTTCTCCACCATCGTTCTGGTAACCTCTCCAGGCACAAGGTCTCCCGCCCAGCGGGCAAAAGCTTTCAAAACATAGCCTTTCGCAAATTCCGTCGAGAGAGACCATTCTTGTCGCTCACGACGGTACCGGATGTAGCGCTCAACCGCATGACTCAAAATTGTGCCGGGCTCCAAGATATGAGCATCCGAAAGTTCTTTTACCCGTCTGATTGCCTCAGGCAAATCACCAGTTTCCAGACTGACAAAATGCCGTTTTTTGGCAATTTGACGAGTGTACCAGTATGTATTTCCTCTCAGATAAATGCCACGAACACTTTGCCTCACATTTTTGCTCATCCTCAAAATGTAACACTTTTATTGTCACATTTCTCACAAAATAAGGAAGGATATCGACCGATATGGAAGTAAGATGGTGCGCGATACAGGGTTCGAACCTGTGACCCCTACCGTGTCAATAATGCACCTACAGAGTACATTCACAGATTCTATTCACAGATTGTAGCTTGCGCAGCCAATCGAGCAGATCGAATAAACCTCTACCAATTAATTTGCAAAAATGCTGCAAGAGAGATGAATTGGAGCCAAATATGCTGTATAAGCTTCCTCCCAATCAGTGCTGCCAACGCAAGATGAAAATGCGCAACCTGTCTTGATAAGTGTCTATCGAGATATACTGGCTTACGGCTAGATCTTTGATAGTTGCATAGGCATTGTGTGCACTTCCGAAAACAGTAGTTTTAGGAGAAATTTTAAATGTCCTCGGCTCCTTTGAAGCTTTGTCTATAATGGTAACTGTGGTAGAGCTGACTTGAGTGACAGGACCTCTAAATGTTTCGTTTTTAGATGGAGCCTGGATGGTAGGAGTGGGGCTAAAATTTGTTACGCAGGATGCGCAACAAAAGAATGCGGCAGAAAAGGCCAACGGAAAGAGGCGATGAATAGGAAAACCCATAGAATAACTTTTTAAGAACATCGCAAAAAAGGCTATTTGGCAAATTGTAGGTTTTACAAAATTTACATACTTTTCGGTCACGCTTCATGGAATGAAGACGGGATGACTTCGTTGTCTGAAGGTTATCCCTCCAGCCAGAGATTTTAGGCGTGTACAGCTATCAGTTTCCCTTTTTTAATGGAAACAAAGCGAATCTCAACACGACGGCCCAAAGCATCTGCAATGCGATTGAGCATAGCAAGGGAATGACCGTCATAATCAGCATCCTCAAGACGGCAGATGACTGAGGCTGTTGTTCCAACCATTTTTGCCAATTGCCGTTGAGTCAACCCAGCCTTGATACGTAAGTTATAAATCTTACGGGCCACAGCATCATCTGCTCTGGCTTTTTCTAATTCTGCAATCATTTCCGGTTTTCCTCGGAAAAATTTACCATGCATAATTTCGAGGGCATCGGTTGTAACTTTCTTTGGTTTTTTCATGATTTTTCTTCTCCGTAAGTATGTTTGGTTGGATTCGAATCGAATTTCTTTTTTCGCTG